>CAZCUW010000089.1:0-10522 GCA_964502035.1 uncultured Sphingopyxis sp.
CTGAATCAGGATCGGCGCTTCACTGCAAGAGGGACTTTTTCAACAGCATCGACCGAAAGCTGCCGGTTCCGGTGGCCTCGCTTGTTCCGCTACAACCGCACCATCCGCATGCCCGTTTCGCCATAGCGCGGCCCGCTGGTGCCGCCTTTGGGTGCCGCAGCCTCGATCGCGGCGAGGTCATCGGCGGTTAGCGTGACGTCGGCCGCGCCGACGCTGTCTTCCATCGTCGCGCGGCGTTTGGTGCCGGGGATGGGGACGATGTCGTCGCCCTGCGCGAGCAGCCAGGCGAGTGCGACCTGCGCTTTCGAGACGCCATGCTTGTCCGCCACCGCGCCGATCGCATCGACGATCGCCAGGTTGGCGGGCAGGTTTTCGTCCGAATAGCGCGGGTCGTTGCGGCGCCAGTCATTGTCGGGCAATTCGTCGCGGCTACGCACCGCGCCCGCCAGGAAGCCGCGGCCGAGCGGCGAATATGGGACAAAGCCGATGCCGTTGTCGCGGCAGACGCCGAGAATTTCGTCCTCGATGTCGCGTTCCCAGATCGAATATTCGCTTTGCAGCGCGGTGATCGGCGCCGCTTTCGCGGCGCGGCGCAGCGTGTCCGGGCCAGCTTCGGACAGCGCGATGTGGCGCACCTTGCCTTCATGGACCAGCTCCATCATCCCGCCGACGACCTCCTCGATCGGGATCGAAGGATCGACGCGGTGCTGGTAAAACAGGTCGATGGTGTCGATGCCGAGCCGCTGGAGCGAGCCTTCGCACGACGCGCGGGCATTGGCGGGCGAACCGTCGACCCCGACGATCGCCTTGCCGTCGAATTTGAAACCGAATTTGGTTGCGATGACCAGCCCGTCGCGCTTGCCCTTGATCGCGGCGCCCAGCAATTCTTCGTTGCTGAACGGGCCATAGATTTGCGCGGTGTCGAAAAAGGTGACGCCGAGGTCGATGGCGCGGTGGATCGTCGCGGTCGATTCGTCGAGGTCGGCGGCCTCGCCATAGAGGATGTTGCCGCCCTTGATCATCGGCATGCAGCCGATGCCGATGGCCGAAACTTCGAGGCCGTGACCGAGTTTGCGATATTTCATGGAGCGACTCCTGCCGGGGGATCATCGTCTTCTACACCATCGGCGGCAAATTTGGTCGCGGCAACGTCGCCGACGACATTGCCGAGGGTGCGGAAAATATCGGGGAAGGTTTCGACCGCGACGAGCAGCCCCAGCGGCGCGACGGGGACACCCATCGACACCGCAATCGGCGCGATCGAGGTGACGAAGCTGATCGAACCGGGCAGGCTGACCGAGCTGAGCGCCGCGGCCATCGCCACCGCGAGCCCGACCGCCATTTCCCACGGGGTCAGCTCGACCCCGAACAGCCACGCGACATAGACGACGACCGCGAGGTTCATCGCCGGGCTGGTAAAGCGGAATAGCGCGACCGCGAGCGGCAGCACGACGTCGGCTTTCTTGGGATCGACGCCGAGTTCTTCGGACGATTTGAGCATCGCGGGCAGGCTGGCGAGCGAGCTTTGGGTGCTGATCGCGACCGCCAGCGTCGGCACCATCGCGCGGATGAAGCGCGGCAGCGGGATGCCGACGACGAGCCAGGCGAGCAGCAGGCCAAGGATCAGGCAGCTGACGCCGATCCCCATCAGGATCAGCACATAATGGATGAGGCCGCCAAACGCCGCGAGTCCCGCCTTGACCGCGAGCGCATAGCCCAATGCGAAAACCCCGATCGGTGCCAGCGCGAGCACCCACCCGATGACGATCAGCATCGCGTCGCCAAGCGCCTTGAACAGGCCCGATAGCGTCGCGCGCTGGACCGGGTCTAGCTTGGTGATCGCAAAGGCAAAGATGGTGGTGAAGACGATCAGCGGCAGGATCGCTGTGTCGGCGGCGGCAGCGATCGGGTTGGTCGGGATCAGCGACAGCAGGAAGTCGGCAAAGGTCGGCGACGGCGCCGCTTCGGTGGTGCCGCCAAGGCCATTGCGTAGCGCTTCGGCAGCACCGGTCGACAGCGGAAACAGCCGCAGCAACAGCGGCGTCATCAGCAGCGACATCGTCCCCGACAGAAAGATGGCGCCGAGGAAGATCATCACCGACCGCGCCGCCAGCTTCCCCGCGCGTGCCGCGTCGGCGGTCGCGGTGATGCCGGTGATGAGCAGCGCAACGACGAGCGGGACGATCGTCATCTTCAGCGCGTTGAGCCAGAGCAGGCCGATGGGTTCGACAAAGGGGAGCGATGCGGTGCCCGCGTCGGGCGCGACCAGTTCGATGCCGATCCCCAGCAGCATCCCGGCAACCAATGCCGAGAGGATGATCCATGCCGATTTCAAGCCATATTCTCCCGGCGATGTTTCTGGCCAGCTTGCCAAGCAAAAGAGGGTGACTTAGGGCCATCCGGAAGAAGCCGGGCAGGCATTGGTCTCCCTCGGCTTAAGTAGCAGAGGTGGCATGCGCAAGTTTTTCGGAACCGACGGGATTCGCGGGCTGACGAACCAGATCCCGATGACGGTCGAGGTCGCGATGCGCGTCGGCATGGCGGCGGGCGCGCATTTCCTGCGCGGCGATCACAAGCATCGCGTGGTGATCGGCAAGGACACCCGCCTGTCGGGCTATATGCTGGAAAATGCGCTGGTCGCCGGGTTCACCAGCGTCGGCATGGACGTGGTCCAGGTCGGGCCGATGCCGACCCCGGCGATCGCGATGCTGACCCGGTCGATGCGCGCCGACCTGGGCGTGATGCTGTCGGCGAGCCACAATCCTTTTTATGATAATGGCATCAAGCTGTTCGGTCCCGACGGCTATAAACTGTCCGACGAGGATGAGGTGCAGATCGAATTGCTGCTCGCGCAGCAGCCCAAGCTGGCCGATCCGGCGCATATCGGCCGCGCCAAACGGATCGAGGACGCGCGCGGGCGGTACATCCATGCGGTGAAACAGAGCCTGCCCGAATCGGTGCGGCTCGACGGGCTGCGCATCGTACTCGATTGCGCCAATGGCGCGGCGTATAACAGCGCGCCGACCGTATTCTGGGAATTGGGCGCCGATGTGGTGGCGATCGGGACCACCCCCAATGGCATCAACATCAACGACAAATGCGGATCGACCGCGCCCGCATTGTTACAGGAAACCGTGGTTGCCAGCGGCGCCGATATCGGCATCGCCCTCGACGGCGACGCCGACCGGCTGATCGTCGTCGATGAAAAGGGCAAGATCGTCGATGGCGATCAGATTATGGGGCTGATCGGCGCCAGCTGGGCGCGGCAGGGGCGGCTGAAGGGTGGCGGGGTCGTCGCGACGGTGATGTCGAACCTGGGCCTCGAACGCTTTCTGGAAGGCGAAGGGCTGCGGCTCGAGCGGACCAAGGTCGGCGACCGCTATGTGCTCGAACGCATGAAAGAGGGCGGCTTTAATGTCGGCGGTGAACAGTCGGGGCATATGATCCTGTCGGACTATGCGACGACCGGCGACGGCACGCTCGCGGGCTTGCAGGTGCTGGCGGAATTGGTGGCGGCGGACAAGCCGGCGAGCGAATTGCTGCACCAGTTCGATCCGGTGCCGCAGCTTTTGAAGAACGTCCGCTTTGCCGGCGGCAAGCCGCTCGACGATGGCAAGGTTCAGGCGGCGATCGCCGAGGGCGAGGCCATGCTGGCCGGGCGCGGACGGCTGGTGATCCGACCGTCGGGCACCGAACCACTGATCCGCGTGATGGCCGAAGGCGACGATGCCGGACAGGTCGAGCGCGTCGTCGACATGATTTGCGACGCGGTGCGCGTCGCGGCGACATGACCATTTAATTTTTTTAGAACTGAAAGAAACTTACCATGCTTGAAATGCGACCCGATTGCGAAAAATGCGGCCGCGATCTGCCCGCGGCCATCCACGGCGCCTTCATCTGCTCGATGGAGTGCACCTTTTGCGCTAATTGCGCCGACAAGCTCGACGAAATTTGCCCCAATTGCGGCGGCGACCTGCTCGACCGGCCGCTGCGCGAGGGCGCTATTCTGGCGAAATTTCCGGCCTCGACGGAGCGAAAGCATAAGGGGTGAGCATGCCCCGCTTTCGTCATGCCGGACTTGATCCGGCATCCATAGCTGCACCGGCGTCATGGACCCCGGATCAAGTCCGGGGTGACGATGAATGTGAGGTGGTTCGGTGACCGCGCGCGTCCTGATCATCGCCGGGTCGGATAGCGGCGGCGGCGCGGGGATTCAGGCCGACATCAAGACGGTGACGATGCTGGGCGGTCACGCGATGACCGCGATCACCGCGATCACGGCGCAGAACACGCTGGGGGTGCAGGGCGTCCATGCGGTGCCGACCGACATGGTGCTGGCGCAGATCGACAGCGTCGTCGCCGACATCGGCGTCGACGCGGTCAAGATCGGCATGATCGGCAGCGCCGAAACCGCGGCGGCGGTGGCCGAACGGCTGTCGCGGCCCGATCTGGCGCCAGCGGCGGTGGTGTTCGACCCGGTGATGGTCGCGACCAGCGGATCGGTGCTGGCCGACGCGGCGACGATCGATGCGTTCCGCGCCTTGCTGGGTCGCGCGATGGTTGCGACGCCCAATTTGCCTGAACTGGGCGCGCTGGGCGGCGAAGAGGCGGTGCTGGCGCACGGCTGTTCGTTGCTGGTCAAGGGCGGTCATGGCGAAGGCGAAACCGTGATCGACCGCTTGCTCGAAACGGGCGAGGGCGAGGTGGCGCGCTGGGAAGCGCCGCGCATCGACACGCCGCACAGCCACGGCACCGGCTGCACGCTGGCGAGCGCGATCGCGTGCGGTTTGGCGCAGGGCATGCCGCTGGAACCCGCGATTGCCCGGGCGCGCGATTTTGTCCGCCTGGCGCTGATGGGCGCGCCGGGGCTGGGCGCGGGGCATGGCCCGATGGGGCAGCAGTTTGTGCGCAACGACGGACTGTTCACCGGTCCGGCGCTCAATCAATTCACCTTGCCCGCGCGCGATTATGCGGCGTCGGTGGCCTTCTACAAACAGATGGGGCTGACGTTGATCGTCGATAGCCCGGACAATGGTTACGCGCGGTTCGAGGCGGCCAATGGCGTGACACTGTCGATCCACGTGTCCCCCTCCCGCTTGCGGGAGGGGTTAGGGGAGGGCATGTCATCCATCGCCTCCGATCAAACAGCCCCTCCCCCGACCCCTCCCGCAAGCGGGAGGGGAGAAGATGGCGCGACGACCTATCTGGAAAGCGGCGCGCTCGATGCCTGGGTCGCCTATCTGGCGCGGCGCGGGGTGCGGTTCGAGCAGATGCCGACCGATGAGTCATGGGGCTGGCGCGAGGCGCGGCTCAGCGATCCGGCGGGGAACCGGCTGTGCCTGTACCAGGCGGCTGAGTATCGGAGGTATCCGCCGTGGCGGATCAAATAGCCCCTCCCCTTCAGGGGAGGGGTTGGGGTGGGGTTCCGCGACGGAGCGCCACGCCCGACCACCCCACCCCCGGCCCCTCTCCTGAAGGGAAGGGGGGAAGATGATCGTCGGGGTCGATGAAGCCGGGCGCGGGCCGCTGGCTGGTCCCGTTGTCGCTGCGGCAGTGATTCTGTGCCCCGACGGCATCGCCGGGCTCGACGACAGCAAGAAACTCTCGGCCAAACGCCGCGCCGAGCTGGAAACCCAGATCAAGGCGCGCTGCCGCTGGGCGATCGGCGAGGCGAGCGTTGCGGAAATCGACAGCATCAATATCTTGCAAGCGACGTTGCTCGCGATGACGCGCGCGGTCGAGGCATTGGGGATCGAACCCGCGGAAGTGCTGGTCGACGGCAACCGGCTTCCCAAATGGCGCTATGCGGCGCGCGCGGTTGTCGGCGGCGACGCGCTCCACCCTTGCATTTCGGCGGCGAGCATCCTGGCCAAGGAGCATCGCGACCGCTTTATGACCGCGATGGCGCGCGAGTTTCCGGGCTTTGGCTGGGAACGCAACATGGGCTATGGTACCGCCCAGCACCTCGCGGCGCTGCGCCAATATGGCCCGACGCCGCTTCACCGGACCAGTTTTGCCCCGGTCGCACAGATGCAGCTGGTCTGAAAGGCGGGAGAGCGCGATGAGCAAGGGATTTACGGCCGACGATGTGTCGGCCCAGACCGGCCGCACGTTCCTGGTCACCGGTGCCAATGCCGGGATCGGCTTTGAGACCGCGAAGATATTGGCGGCGCGCGGCGCGCAGGTGATCCTGGCGTGCCGCGATCCGGGTCGCGCGACCGCCGCGATGAACCGGATCCGCGCCGATGTGCCCCATGCCGAGCTGTCGTTTCAGCCGCTCGACCTCGCCGATCTCGATCAGGTGCGCGATGCGGCGAAGGCCGTGCTGGCGGGGCCGCGGATCGACGTGCTGGTCAACAACGCCGGGGTGATGATTCCGCCGAAAACGCTGACCAAGCAGGGTTTCGAGCTGCAATTCGGGGTCAATCACCTCGGCACTTTTGCGTTCACCGGTTTGGTGCATGGTCATGTCGAGGACCGCATCGTCATCACCGCCAGTC
This sequence comes from uncultured Sphingopyxis sp., assembly GCA_964502035.1. Taxonomy (GTDB): domain Bacteria; phylum Pseudomonadota; class Alphaproteobacteria; order Sphingomonadales; family Sphingomonadaceae; genus Sphingopyxis. The sequence goes on from CAZCUW010000089.1 coordinate 6,501, forward strand.
TGGCGCACAAGGGCGGCCAGATCGATTTCAGCGACCTGTCGGCGGCACGCAGCTATCATAAATTGTCGCGCTATCAGGCGAGCAAGCTGGCGAATTTGCTGCATATGTTCGAACTCGACCGGCGGCTGAGCGCCGCCGGACGTTCGACACAGGCGATCGGATGCCATCCCGGGGTCGCGATCACCGAACTGACCCGCCATCTGCCGATGCCGCTGCGCACGCTGACGCCGCTCGCCGCGCCGTTTTTCAACAGTGCGGCGCAGGGCGCGTGGCCGACGTTGCAGGGGGCGACCGGCGCGCATGTGCAAGGCGGCGATTATCTGGGGCCGCAGGGACTGGGCGAGGTGTCGGGGCGATCGGGGCCGGCGCGCGCGACGCGCACGGCGCGCGATCCCAAGCTGGCGCGCGAGCTGTGGGAACGATCGGTGGCGCTGACGGGGGTCGATCCGGGGATTTAGCGGTAACTGTTTCGTTCATTCACCACCGCCTCCCCGAGCGAAGACGAGGGGCTAAGTCGAGCGAAGTCGAGACAGCTGCAGTGCATTTCTCGCTCCGCTCGAAAGAGCCCCTCGTCTTCGCTCAGGGAAGCGGACTCTTTCGAACTTTTTTTCGCCACTGAGTCCTCCCCGCCACACCACCACCGGTTGAGTCCGCGAGTCGCCGCCGACTCCATATGCTGTGTCAGACTCGTTTCGTTCTCATCCCGTTAACCAGTTAGTGACGCGGAATCCCTAGACTTCTGCGCTTGACGGCGGGTGTCGCCGGACTCATCAGGGGCTTCTTTCGGAACGGCACAGGGGCAAAACATGGGTGTGATGGAACGGGTCAAGACCCCGGCGGTGAAGCAGCGGGCGGCGAAGATTGCGCCTGCGGACCTGCCGCTCGACAGCATCCTGCAGGGCGATTGCATCGAGATGATGCGTTCGCTGCCCGCGGCGTCGATCGACATGATCTTTGCCGATCCACCGTACAACCTCCAGCTCGGCGGCGACCTGCATCGCCCCGACGGCAGCCAGGTAGACGCGGTCACCGACGAATGGGACAAGTTCGACAGCCTCGCCACCTATGATCGCTTTACCCATGCGTGGCTGAAGGAAGCGAAACGCATCCTGAAACCCGGCGGCAACATCTGGGTAATCGGTAGTTATCACAATATCTTCCGGGTCGGAGCTGCGTTGCAGGATCAAGGCTATTGGATCCTCAACGACATCGTGTGGCGCAAGGCGAACCCGATGCCCAATTTCAAGGGCACCCGCTTTACCAACGCGCATGAAACGCTGATCTGGGCGTCGATGGGCGAAAAGGCCCGCTACACCTTCAACTATCGCGCGATGAAAACGCTGAACGACGAATTGCAGATGCGTTCGGACTGGCTGATCCCGATCTGCGGCGGTCAGGAGCGGCTGAAAAAGGGTGGGACCAAGGTTCACCCGACGCAGAAGCCCGAAGCCTTGCTCTATCGCATCCTGCTTGCCTGCTCGAACCCGGGGGACGTGATCCTCGATCCGTTTTTCGGCACCGGCACCACCGGCGCGGTCGCGAAACGTCTCGGCCGCCATTTCATCGGCATCGAGCGCGAGGATGATTATATCGCCGCGGCGCTGGAGCGGATCGAGATGGCGCTGCCGCTCGACGAGAGCGCGGTGAAGACGATGATGGCGCCGCAAGCGGCGACGCGCGTCGCGTTCGGCACGCTGGTCGAGGGCGGGCTGATTGCACCCGGAACGCTGCTGACCGACGCCAAGCGGCGCTGGAAGGCGAAGGTGCGCGTCGACGGGTCGCTCGATTGCGACGGCCAGCCCGCGGGGTCGATCCACAAGGTCGGCGCCGGGGTGCAGGGCGCGCCAAGCTGTAACGGCTGGACCTTTTGGCACGTCGACAATGGCAAGGAATTGCGCGTGATCGATGCGGTGCGGCAGGATTGGTTGCTGGCCAACGAGGCGTAATTTCACGTCGCCCCCGCGAAGGCGGGGGCCGTCGTCGGCCTTGCGCGACGCTGCCAGCGGCCCCCGCCTTCGCGGGGGCGACGGAGTAGGAAGAGCCATGTTCCAACCGCTAACTAAACCCGAACTCGGCAGCGCCTCCGCGACCGCGAAAATCTATTGCCGCCCGACCTGTTTCGTCGATCGGCCGCACGAGCTGGACGACAATTGCCTGCGGATTGCTGACACGATGGTGTGGTTCGCCGCGTGGCATATCAGCCTGCGCGACGGCGCCAGCGTCAAAGCGGCGATTGTGATGGTGGCCGAATGGGGCGACTGGATCGCGGCGATGCCCGACCGCTTGGCAGAGGCCGCGACGGCGCAGCGCGCCGCGGTGGTGCGGCCGCGCGGCGCGCTGCATCTGGGTGAACGCATAGTGCGACTGAATGAGCCACAGCTGATGGGCATTTTGAACGTCACCCCCGACAGTTTTTCGGACGGCGGCAAGCATGTCGATGCCGAAGCGGCGGCGGATGCGGGCTTTGCGATGGCAACCGCGGGCGCCGCGATGATCGACGTCGGCGGTGAATCGACGCGCCCCGGCGCCCCGCTGATCTGGGACGGCGACGAAATCAAGCGCGTCGAGGGCGTCGTCGCGGCGCTGGCGAAGGGCGGCGTCGCGGTGTCGATCGACACGCGCAAGGCCGCGGTGATGGAGGCGGCGCTGTCCGCCGGCGCGCGGATCGTCAACGATGTGTCGGCGCTGCGCTATGACGATCGCGCGATGGAGGTGGTGGTGGCCGCGGGCTGTCCGGTGGTGCTGATGCACGCGCCATCGGCCAAAAGCGACCCGCATGAGGGCGGCGATTATACTCACGTCCTGTTCGACGTTTACGACATGCTGGCCGAGCGGGTTGCGGCGTGCATCGCGGCGGGGATCGATCCGGCGAAAATCATCGTCGATCCGGGGCTGGGGTTCGGCAAGGGGGTCGCCGACAATCTGGCGGTCATCAACGGGCTGGCGCTGTTCCACACATTGGGCTGTCCGATCCTGTTCGGCGCCAGCCGCAAGCGGATGATCGGGGCGCTCGACAATGAAGCGGCGCCCGACCAGCGGCTCGGCGGCACCGTCGCGCTGCATTATCAGGCCGCGGCGCAGGGCGTGCAATTGCTGCGTGTCCACGACATCGCCGAGAACCGCCAGGCACTGCGGGTGTGGCGCGGGCTGCGCGACGCGGCGCTGACGGCCTGATCAGGCGGCCGTGTCGATGCCGAGATCGCTGAGTTTGCGATACAGCGTCGAGCGGCCGATGCCGAGGCGGCGCGCCACTTCGCTCATGCGGCCGCGATAGTGACCGATCGCGAGGCGGATGACGTCGGCCTCGATTTCCTCGAGCGGGCGCAAATTGCCGTCGGGCAGGTAGAGGGTGACCCCGATCGCTTCGCCGTTGATCGCGATTTCGCCTTCGTCGGTCATGCTGCCGCCGCCCAGCGTCGCCTCGATCGCGCGGAAATCGGCGCTGGTCAGCACGTCGGTCTTGCTGCCCACCGCGGCGCGGAACAGCACATCCTGCAACTGGCGGACATTGCCCGGCCAGGCATAGGCGGCGAGCAGGCGTAGCGCGTCGTCGGTGACCCCGATCGGCCCCATGCCGGGCAGGCCGCCGATCCGCGCCAGCAGATGGCGCGCGAGCGGGCCGACGTCGCCGCGGCGTTCGGACAGCGAGGGCAGGGTGAATTGCGCGCTCGACAGCGCATAGAACAGGTCTTCGCGGAAATGCCCCGCCTCGATCAGCTTTTCGAGCGGGCTGGTGCTGGTCGCGATGATGCGGACATCGACGCTCTGGCGGATCGTGCCGCCGATCATCTGCACCTCCCCGGTGTTGAGGAACTCGACGAGCTTGGCCTGGGTTTCCAGCGGGATACATTCGACATGGTCGATGATCACGCTACCGCTATCGGCCTGCACCAGCCGCCCGACCTGGCGGTCGAAGGCGCCGGCAAAGGCGCCGCGTTCGTGGCCGAACAATCCCGATCCGATCAGCCCGGGCGAGACCGCCGAACAATCGACCATCACCAACGCGCCGCGCGCGCGCGGCG
>CAZCUW010000090.1:0-10367 GCA_964502035.1 uncultured Sphingopyxis sp.
CGGTGGCGCTGCTCACCCTCTACGACATGGCCAAGGCGCTCGACCGTGCGATGGTGCTCGGCGACATCCGCCTGCTCGAAAAGAGTGGCGGGCGCTCGGGCGATTGGCGCGCCTGATGGCGGCGCTGCTGCCGGTCGAGGACGCGCAGGCCCGGCTGCTGGCGCTGTACGGGGCGCTGCCTTCCGAAAACATCGCCTTTTCCGAATGCTTTGGTCGCTATCTTTCAGGCGATGTTGTCGCGCAGCGCGACCAGCCCGCGGCGCCCTTGTCGGCGATGGACGGCTATGCAATTCGGTTCGGCGACCTGCCCGGGCCATGGACCGTGATCGGCGAAAGCGCGGCGGGCGCCGCGCCCGATCGCGCGGTGGGCGCGGGCCAGGCGATGCGGATCTTTACCGGCGCGATGCTTCCCGACGGCGCCGACACCGTGATCGGTCAGGAGGATGTCGCGGCCGCTGGCGCCGCGCTGACGATGACCGGCGACGGCCCCGGCGCGCAAGGCCGCCATATCCGCGCCCGCGCCGCCGATTTCGCCGCCGGCGATCGCTTGTTGCCCGCGGGCACCCGCCTGACGCCCGGCGCCCTCGCCGCGGCGGCGATGAGCGGCGCCGGTCAGCTCGCGGTCGGGCGCCGCCCGCGCGTCGCGATCCTTACCACCGGCGACGAACTCGTCCAGGCGGGGCGGCCGCTGACGGCGGGGCAAATTCCCGACAGCAACAGTCCGATGCTCACGGCGATGCTCGCGGGCGAGCCTGCCGCGGTCAGCCTGCCGCATCATGTCCGCGACGACCGCGTTACACTTGCCAAGGTTTTGAAGGAGTTGGCGCGACGTCACGACGTCATCGTCACCGTCGGCGGCGCCTCGGTCGGCGATCATGATCATGTCCGCGGCGCGCTCGCAGATGCCGGTGGCCGGATCGATTTCTGGAAGATCGCGATGCGTCCCGGCAAGCCGCTGATCGCCGGGACGATCGGCGATACCATCCTGCTCGGGCTGCCCGGCAATCCGTCGTCGGCCTATGTCACCGCGATCCTGTTCCTGTTGCCGCTCGTCCGCCACCTCGCCGGGGCGCGCGATCCGCTGCCGCCGGTTCATCAGGCGCCGCTGGCCGCACCGCTCGCCGCCGGGGGCACGCGCCGCGATTATCTGCGCGCCCGGTTCAGTGCGGGGCAGCTGACCCCGCTGATCGGGCAGGAAAGCAGCATGACCCTGCCGCTCGCCGCCGCCAATGCGTTGCTGATCCGCGAGATCGACGCGCCACCCCGCGCGGCGGGGGCGATGGCCGACTATATCGTCATCGCTTGATCGTCATCGCTTGACAAGTTCCGCTCTGTTCCACTATCGTTCTCATTATGTCCGGTTCTGGTCCTGACGGAGGATAATCGATGTTGACCGCAAAGCAGCATGAACTGCTTCACTTCATTCAGCAAAAGCTCGACGCCAGCGGTATTTCGCCGTCGTTCGAGGAGATGAAGGAGGCGCTGGGCCTGAAGTCGAAATCGGGTATACATCGCCTGATAAGCGCCTTGGAAGAAAGGGGTTTTCTCCGTCGCCTGCCCAACCGCGCCCGCGCGCTCGAGGTGCTCAAGGTGCCCGAGGCGGCCAAGCCCGCCGTGCGCAACGATCGCGACAATATCGTCCCGCTGCGCAAGCCCGCCCCCGCGATACGACCGATCGCCGCCAACGACATCGTCGAGGTGCCGCTGCACGGCAAGATCGCGGCCGGCGTGCCGATCGAGGCGTTCGAGGAGCATAACAACCTCGCGGTCCCCGCCGCGCTGCTCGGCTCGGGCGAACATTATGCGCTCGAAGTGTCGGGCGACTCGATGGTCGAAGCAGGCATCTTCGACGGCGATTATGCGCTGATCCAGAAAGCCAGCACCGCGCGCGAGGGCGACATCGTCGTCGCGCTCGTCGACGGGCAGGACGCAACGCTCAAATATTTCCGCCGCGAAGGCCCAATGATCCGGCTCGACCCGGCGAACAGCGCCTATGAGCCGCAGCGCTACCCCGCCGACCGCGTCATCGTGCAAGGGCGCTTGTCGGGACTGCTTCGTCGTTACCACTAAGCTGCTGCGGCTGCCGCCACGGATGCGCGTCGCCAACGCGCAGCGTGGTGACCGCCGCGGGCCGCTCGCCCAGATACAGCGCCAGCCCGCCGGTCTGGATCAGGCTGTCGCGATCGATCGTCATCCAGCGACCGACACATTCGCGCGGTAACCAGCGGTCGCTGATCACAACATCGGCGGCGGCGCACGCGGCGGCCATATCGTTGCCCTCGATCTTGTCGCGGCCGCGCGACGCCAGGATGGCGCGGCGATCGGCGCCCTGCCGCTGGCTCCAGCGGCAGAAATCGCGGTTACATTCGACATGGTCGAGATCGGCGAGCGCCGCCAGCGGCGTATCGACCCCCGCGGCTTCGGACAGGGTATCACGGACATAATCGCCCGCGCGGTCGCGCAGCAACGCATAGCTGCCATCGGGCATCGCCGCGGCGATATGGCGGCCATCACCGGTCACCAATATGTCGGGACGCGGCTGGGCGAGCAGCGCGGCCATGCCGACGACCAGCGGCACCGCCCCCCAGCGGCGCCAGCGCGTCTGCCACAGCAGCAGCCACAGCCCGCCGAATATCGCCAGCGCAAAGCCCCGGGGTGGAAAGACCGGCAGCGTCGCCACCGCACCCGGGGCATTGGCGACCGCATGGGCCAGCGCGATCAACGCCTTCAGCGCCTGTTCGGCCACCCACCAAAAGGGCGCCCCCAACCCGACCGAATCGAACAGCAACGCCAGCGCCTCCATCGGCATGATCACAAAGGTGGTCAGCGGAATCGCGACGACATTGGCGAGCGCCCCGTACAATCCCGCCTTGTGGAAATGGAACAACGCGATCGGCGCCAGCGCGACCTCCACGACCAGCCCCGTCACCAGCAGCCCCGCAATCGCGCGGCCGAACCGGAACAGCCACGCCTCGTCGCGCCGCGCCAGAAAGGCGCGCATCGGGCGGCTTTCGTGCAGCGCGATGATCGCCGTGATCGCCGCGAAGCTCAGCTGGAAACTCGGTCCGGCGAGCGATTCGGGCCGCCACAGCAGTACGATCAACGCCCCCGCCGCGACCAGCCGCAAAGTCAGCGCCTCGCGCCCCATCAGAAACGCCACCAGCACCAGCAGCGCGGCGATGAATGAGCGCAGCGTCGGCACCTCCGCCCCGGCGAGCAACGTGTAGGCGCCCCCCGCGAGCGCCCCGGCGGCGGCGGCCAGCGGCAACACATAACCCGCCAAAGCAATCCGGCGGCTGAGCGCGAACAGCCGCGACGTCAGCAAAAACGCAAAGCCGACCACCGCGGTGACGTGCAGCCCGCTGATCGACAACAGATGCGCCAGACCGCTGCGCCGCATGGCCTCCTCGTCGGCCGCGCTGATCGCGCCGCGGTCGCCGGTGACCAGCGCCGCCGCGATGCCGCCCGCCGACCCGTCGATCTGCCCATGAATATGGGCGCTCAGCCGCGCGCGCAGCGGCGGCGCGGCCACCCCCGAACCCGGCGCGCGCGACACATCGCCCAGCACCGTGCCGACCGCGCCGATGCGATCGAACCACGCGCGCTGCGCAAAATCATAGCCCCCCGGCAAACTCGCGGTCGGCGGCGGCATCAACCGCGCCCGCACCCCGATCGTCTCGCCCCCTGCCAACCCCGCCGCCTGTTCCACGCGCAGGGTCAGGCGAACGCGCGGCGGCAGATCGGCGCGCTGCTGCGGCTGTGCGATAATCCGCACCTGCGCCTTGGCCGGCAACGGCTCCACGCGCTCGACTACCGCCGCAAAGCTAGTACTGACCGGCGCGGCGAGTACCGGCGCCGCCACCCACAGCGCCCGCCCCCAGATCAGGAGCAGGCCCGCGGCCATCACCCCGCACCCGATCGCGACGACCCGCCCGAACCGGCTGTGCCAGCCGATCAGCAGCCCGCCGAGCAGTCCGCCCGCCAGCAGGAACAGCAGCCCGACCCAGTAGGCCGCCGTCGGTAGGATGAACCACGCCGCAATCCCGGCGCCAAGCGTGACCGGCAACCACAGCCCGATCCGCTCACGCTCAGCCTCAAGCCGCGTCTCAATAGTGTCGGCCAGCGCGCGCCGGATGCGGGGCCAGCGCCCGATAATCGGCGTTTGAAGCTGCCTTGTCGCCATGCTAGGGGCTCCCCGATCGCCGCCGCGCTGCGCGGCAAAGTGAGTGAAAGAGGCCTGGGTGGCAACCGATATTCAAACCAGTTTGACCGAAGCAACCGGCACCGACGTGGTGACGCGCTTCGCGCCCTCGCCCACCGGTTTCCTGCACATCGGCGGCGCGCGCACGGCACTGTTCAACTGGCTGTTCGCGCGTCACCATGGCGGCAAATTCCTGCTGCGGATCGAGGATACCGACCGCGCCCGGTCGACCGACGCCGCGATCGACGCGATCATCGACGGGATGCAATGGCTGGGCCTCGACTGGGACGGCGAAACTGTGTTCCAGTTCGCCCGCGCCGACCGCCACGCCGCCGTCGCGGCCGATCTGATGGCCAAGGGCGAAGCCTATCGGTGTTACCTGACCCAGGACGAACTCGCCGCAATGCGCGCCGAAGCGCAGGAAAAGCGTCTGCCCTTCCGCGTCCGCAGCCCCTGGCGCGACCGCGACGACGGCGATCCGTCGGTACCGCACGTCGTGCGCCTGCGCGCGCCGCAGGATGGCGCAGCGACCATCGCCGACAAGGTGCAGGGCGACGTCACCGTCCAGAACGCCGAACTCGACGATTTTGTGCTGCTGCGCAGCGACGGCACCCCGACCTATATGCTCAGCGTCGTCGTCGACGACAATGACATGGGCGTCACCCACGTGATCCGCGGCGACGACCATCTCAACAACGCCTTCCGCCAGCTCGCGCTCATCCGCGCGATGAACTGGCGCGAGCCCGTTTATGCCCATGTGCCGCTGATCCACGGCGCCGACGGCGCAAAGCTGTCGAAACGCCACGGCGCGCTCGGCGTCGACGCCTATCGCGACGAAATGGGCTATCTGCCCGAAGCGGTGAACAATTATCTGCTCCGCCTCGGCTGGGGCCATGGCGACGACGAAATCATCAGCCGCGATCAAGCGACCGAGTGGTTCGACCTTGCCCATGTCGGGCGCTCGCCGTCGCGTTTCGACTTCAAAAAGCTCGAAAATCTCAACGGCCACTATCTGCGCGAAGCCGATGATGCGCGGCTCGCCGGGCTGGTCGCGCCGCGCGTCGAAACGCTGGCTGGCCGCGCGCTAAACGATGCCGAACGCGGCACGCTGACCCGCGCCATGGAATCGCTCAAACCGCGTGCCAAGACGCTGGACGAGATTGCCGACGGCGCGATGTTCCTGTTTCAGGCCGATCCGTTGCCGGTGGACGAAAAGGCTGCCGAGATGCTAAGGGCCGCACCCGAAGGCTTGCTGGCTGCCGTGACGCAGCGGCTACGCGGGCTGAACCAATGGACGATAGAAGAGCTGGACGCCGCCGTGCGGGCCGAGGCCGAAGCCGCCGAACTGGGGCTCGGCAAATTGGCCGGGCCACTACGCGCGGCGCTAACCGGCCGGACCGTTTCCCCAGGGATTTTCGACGTGCTGTTGTTGCTCGGGCGTGATGTCAGTCTGGCCCGACTTGACGCAGCGCAACAACATCCGGCAGGGGCGTAGCCACGCTCTCTCCTCGCCGCCAGAACAGGGAAAAATATATGATCGATCAACCCGCAAAAATCACCCTGGGCGACAAGATAGTCGAAAGCCCGGTCTTGTCGGGCACTATCGGTCCCGACGTCGTCGACATCCGCAAATTCTATGCCCAGACGGGCGCCTTTACCTACGACCCCGGCTTCACCTCGACCGCGAGCTGCGAATCGCAGATCACCTATATCGACGGCGACGAGGGCGTGCTGCTCCACCGCGGCTATGCGATCGGCGACCTCGCCGAAAATTCCAGCTTCATGGAAACCTGTTATCTGCTGCTCAACGGCGAACTGCCGAACGCGACCGAGCTGGCCGATTTCGACAACACGATCACCCGCCACACGATGCTGCACGAACAACTCGCGACCTTTTACCGCGGCTTCCGCCGCGACGCGCACCCGATGGCGATCATGTGCGGCGTCGTCGGCGCACTCAGCGCTTTTTATCATGATTCGACCGAGATCCACGACCCGCACCAGCGGATGATCGCCAGCCACCGGCTGATCGCCAAAATGCCGACGATCGCGGCGATGGCGTATAAATATTCGGTCGGCCAGCCGTTCGTCTATCCCGACAACTCTTTGAGCTACACCGGCAATTTCCTGCGCATGACCTTTGGCGTGCCGGCCGAGGAATATGTCGTCAATCCGGTCGTCGAACGCGCGCTCGACCGCATTTTCATCCTCCACGCCGACCACGAGCAGAACGCATCGACCTCGACCGTCCGTCTCGCCGGTTCGTCGGGCGCCAATCCCTTCGCGTGCATCGCCGCGGGCATCGCCTGTCTGTGGGGTCCGGCGCATGGCGGCGCCAATGAAGCGGCGCTCAACATGCTGCGCGAAATCGGCCGCCCCGAACGCATCCCTGAATATATCGCGCGCGCCAAGGACAAGGACGATCCGTTCCGCCTGATGGGCTTTGGCCACCGCGTGTACAAAAACTACGACCCGCGCGCGACCGTGATGCAGAAAACCGTGCGCGAAGTGTTCGACGCGCTGAAGGTCAACGACCCGGTGTTCGAAGTCGCATTGCAGTTGGAGGAAATGGCGCTCAGCGACCCCTATTTCGTCGAGAAAAAGCTGTTCCCCAACGTCGATTTCTATTCGGGCGTCATCCTGTCGGCGATCGGGTTCCCGACCACGATGTTCACCGCCCTTTTCGCCCTCGCCCGCACCGTCGGCTGGGTCGCGCAGTGGAACGAAATGATCTCGGACCCCGCCCAGAAAATCGGCCGCCCGCGCCAGCTATATACGGGTCCGGCGCCGCGCGATTATGTGCCGGTGGGCCAGCGCTGATCGGCGAACATTAAAAACGAAAAAAGGGCGCTAAACCGCCCCTTTTTTGTTGGCCGGTTTCGACCGGAAGTGGACATAGGCTGGAAGGCAAATATAAGGAAAACCGCATCCCCGAGCGAAGACGAGGGGCTCGTTCGAGCGGAGCGAGAATCGCGCAACCCTCGCTGCCTCGACTTCGCTCGGCGTGGCCCCTCGACTTCGCTCGGGGATGCGGTGTTTTCAGATGTCGCTACGTCTGCTTTCCACCCCAAAACAGACGCCGTGACCTACCCCACATCCCGTGCCGGCAAGCTCAGCGTAAACCGCGCCCCCTGCCCCGGCGCGCTATCGACGGTCAGATCACCGTCCATCGCCCGCGCCAGTCGCCGCGCGATATACAGCCCCAGCCCCGAACCGCCGCTGTCGGTGCGCCCCAGCCGCTCGAATTTTTCGAACACCACCGTCTGTTGTTCGGCGTCGATCCCCTGCCCCTGATCGGCGACGGTCACCGTCGCACGGTCGCCGTCGCGATCAACGCGGATCCAGATCAGCGAATTGTCGGGCGAATAGCGGATCGCATTGCCCAGCAGGTTGAGCAGCACCTGCAACACGCGGCGGAACTCGCCCGTCGCGGGCGCCTTGTCGTCGGTGCGCGGGGCATCGATGCGGATGCCCTTTTCCTCGGCTTTCATGCCGAGCAGGCCGACCGCGCGGCGCGCCAGATCGCCCAGATCGATTTCGTCGGCGGCCGCCTTGAATCCCGGGCGCTCGATATTCTGCAAATCGGCCAGATCATCGACCAGCCCCAGCAAATGCCGCCCGGCGTGGGCAATGTCGCCCGCATAACGCGCATAATCGGCGCGGATCGGGCCATCGAACTGGCCCGAGATCGTCTCGGCGGTCGCGATGATCCGGCTAAGCGGGCCGCGCAGCGCGCCGTCGATGCGGCGACCGAATTGCGGGTCGGACAGGGGCAGCGAGCCGAACGCGGGATCGACCAGCACTGCGGCGGGCACCGAGTCGGCCGCCGCGTCACCGTCAGCGACCACCGCAGCACCGCGAAACCCGGTGAAGCGCCCTACCGCATCGAACAGCGCGTCGCCCGACAGCGTCATCGTCAGCCGCCCGGCGGGGGCGTCGGCCTGCACATGCTGGCCGTCGAAACGCGATTGCCGCGCCAGCGCACGCAGCACCGGAAAGCGGCCGTCGCCGTCGGGTTGCAGCTCGAACAATTCGGACAGCGAGCGCCCCTCCCAATCGCCGGGAACAGACGGCGCGTCGGGCGCGGCGCGCAAAGCGACCACCCGCAATTGCTGGTCGCACTCCCACGTCCAGCCGTGCGGCACCACGACATTGTCGGCGATCGCCGGAATCTGCGGCTGTGCCACCGGGCGCGTGCGCCAGTCGCTGATCTCGAGGCTCGCGCCATCGGCGTCGGGGATGATCCGCACCAGCGCGTGAATATCGCTATGATCGTCGGCGGCGTGCAGCGGCCGGCTGATGTCGCGGTGCAGCCGCTGCGCCAGCGTGACCAGCCGCGCCAGATGCGGCAGCGCCAGCGGCTTGCCCAGCCCCGCACCCGCGCGCTGTTGCAACCGCAGCAGCGGCGCGTCGGCGCTGACCAGCGCGCCGGACCGGTCGATCCGGCCCCGGACGACCCGCTCGCTCATCGCGTGATCCGTCCCGGCGCCAGCATCTCGCCATAATCGCGTGCGCCGTCGTCGGTGACCGCGCGCGACGGCAACATCGCCAGCGACGCTTCCAGCGGCGCCAGCGCGGTGCGATCGAGGTGCAGCGGCGCGAGCAGCGACGGCAGCGCGGCGGTCTCCGCGGTCAGCAACGCCAGTGCCATATCGTCATAGCTGCGGTGAAGCGCCGCGGCGGCGAGCGCGATCAGCGTCGGCCAGTCGTGCCGCGCGATCGCCTGTCCAGCGGCCTCGGACAGTTCCGCGCCCAAAATCTTGTGATAAGCGGCGCCAGCGTCGGCGATGCCGCCCCCCCCAGTCTGGCGTTCGGTGGCGACGCGCACCGCTTCGCCCAGTTCGGCGGCGCGCGCCTGATACTGGCTGACCTCGGCCAGCCGCCACGCGGCGATGTCGAGCAGCAGCGCCCGAAACACATCGCCGTCGAGATCGGCAATGGCCAGCGCGGGATGGCCCAGCGCATCGAAGCGGCGGCGATCGGCGATCTGCAACGCCAGATAGGCGCGGTCGATATCGGATAGCGGTGCACCGACCGACGGCGTATCGGCGCCCGCCTCATCAGCGTCGGGCAGGATCGGCGGCGGGCTGCTGCGCTGCGCCGACAGGTCGCGCCAGCGATGCTCCTCGGCGCGCGCGAAACAGAGACGCGCCAGCCGGTCGGCGCCCGGCAATCCGCCGCGCAGCCATTTGCGCCACAAACCCTCGGTGTCGATGCTGCGATCGAGCCGCTCCGCCACATCGGCGACCAGCCGCCGCGCGATGCCCAGCGACAGAGCGCGCTGTTCCTCGGTCAGTCGGCCCGCCGCGGGTGCCGCCAGATAATCGGCAAGCTCGCGCAAACGCGCGGACAGCGGATCGATGCCGGACGAGGAGACGGAGTCAGTCATGCACGATCGCGGATAGCAGGATGGCGTTAATACGCGCTAAACCTTGAAGCGCTTTGTTTTAGCGCGCTTCCGGGCGCCGCGCCAACCGCAGCCAGACCAGAATCTGGAGCAGCGCGAGCAGCGGCAGGATCGCGAACATCAGCGACGCAAAGCCGAACAGCAGCGCCGGTGCCAGCATGATCCACGCCTGATCGGCATCGGGCAGCAGCCAGTGGAAGCGCCGCCGCTCGCCCGAATCCTCGTACAGCGCCCGCGCCAGCAGAATCGTCGCGGCCAGGCATGGCGCCAGGGCGGCCTCGGAAAACAAGGGCATGCGATGCCCCGGCCCCGCCAGCGACACCAGCCACGGGAAAACCGCGAGCAAGACCCACGCAAAGGTGCGGATGACGTCGCGCACCCGGTCCTGCGCCGCGCTTTCGGCGCGGAAGGCTGACAGGAAACGCATCGCGGTCAGGCCAAACCCGCCGAGGATCGCGCCCAGCGCCCCCGCCGCCGCCAGCCCGCTCGCCGCCAGCGCCGCCACCGTCAGCCACAGCGTCGCGGTGATATAGGGGAGAGTCCGCGCCGTCGTCGGCGATTTCACCAGCAACGGCCCGGCGAGCCGGATCAGCGGCATCATGATCGCTGACCGCCCGAACCCCATGCCGCCATATTCGACCTGTTGCAGGCTTGATTGCTCGATCAGCGCCGCGGTCGGCCGATCGGTGACGATCGCGATCTCACCCTGTTCGAACAGGGCCGGTTCGCAATAGAGCCGCCGTGCCCCCGATTGCACCG
>CAZCUW010000091.1:0-10279 GCA_964502035.1 uncultured Sphingopyxis sp.
GGCTGCTCCCGAACCCCACCGCAAACGCCGAAGCGCTCGGCAAGCGCGCTTGCCGGGTGGCGCAAACCAAAGACTGTACCGCGATCCGCGCCGCCGCCGCGACCCTCGTCTCGGGCGAACATGCCGCGCGCTTCGACCCCGCTCTCGCGCCGCACCTCGCGGTGCGGCTGCTCGACAAGCCCGGCAAGCGCGTCACCACCACGATCGACCGCCGCATCCAGACCGCCGCCATCGTCGCGCTGCGCCGCCAGCTCGCCGGGCTCGGCGCCGACCGCGTCCGCGACGGCGCCGTTGTTGTCCTCGACAATGCGACCGGCGAGGTGCTCGCTTATGTCGGCGGCGTCGGCCTCAAATCGACCGCCGCCGCGGTCGATGGTGCCAATGCGCGGCGGCAGGCGGGATCGACGTTGAAGCCGCATCTCTACGCGCAGGTGATCGAACATGGCTGGCTCACCGCCGCCTCGATCCTCGACGACAGCCCGGTCCAGCTCGACACGGCGTCGGGCCTCTACGTCCCCAAAAACTACGACCACAGCTTCAAGGGGCCGGTCAGCGTCCGCCACGCGCTCGCCTCGTCGCTCAACGTCCCGGCGGTCCGCGCCCTCGTCATCGACGACGTCCAGCAGTTCCGCGACCGCCTCTGGGCATTGGGCTATCACGGCCTGGTCGAGGACGGCGAATATTACGGCTTCTCTCTGGCGCTCGGATCGGCCGAAGTTTCGCTCGTCGAACAGGCCAACGCCTTCCGCACCTTCGCCAATTTGGGGCGCTGGTCGCCGGTGCATTTCATCGCTGAGCCGAAAACGGGCGAGACGCGCCAGATCGTCCACCCCGCCGCCGCCTTCATCGTCGGCGACATCCTCGCCGACGCCGCTGCGCGCACCGACGCCTTCGGTGCCGACAGCGCGCTGCGCCTCCCCTTCTGGGCCGCGGCCAAGACCGGCACCTCGAAAGGGATGCGCGACAATTGGTGCATCGGCTGGTCCGACCGCTTCACCGTTGCGGTGTGGGTCGGCAATCTCGAGGGCGATTCGATGCGCGCCGTTTCGGGCACCTCGGGCGCCGCCCCCGTATGGCGCGACGTGATGCTTGCGCTCCACGCGGGTGCTCCGGGCAAGCCGCCTACAATGCCCGATGGTGTTGAGGCGCGCCAGATCGCGCTCCCCGGCACCCGCGAACCGCCGCGCCGCGAATATTTCCTGACCGGCACCGCGCAAACCGAAATGGCGGCCGCACCGCAAGCCGCGCGCCGCCCGCGCATCACCAGTCCGGTCAGCGGCAGCGTCTATGCGCTCGACCCCGACATCCCGATCGATCGCCAGCGCCTCGCGGTGACCGTCAGCGGCGCGGTCGCCGGCTACCGCCTGATCCTCGACAAAAAACCGCTCGGCGACGCCGACGCCGGGCAACAGATCCTGCCGCGCCCGGGCAGCCATATGCTCGCCCTCGTCGACCCCGGCGGGCGGATGATCGACCGGGTGCGTTTCACGGTGCGATAAAGCGCCTGTCACAGTCCTGAAATTATGTTGCGCTGACGCGCGGAGCGGTTAGTCTGCGGCGCCAGGAGACGGACGGCAGTTCAGCCGCCACAAGGGGATAATTCATGCTACTTGACCGGGTAAAACCGTTAGCTGCCATTCTGGCGACCGCCGAGAAAAAATCGCTTCATCGCACCTTGGGTGCCTTTCAGCTGACGCTGTTCGGCATCGGTTGCGTCATCGGCACCGGCATTTTTGTGCTGACCGCCGCGGGCGCCCAGAAAGCCGGTCCCGGCCTGATGCTCGCCTTTGCGATCGCCGGCCTGATCTGCATCGTTGCGGCGCTCTGCTACGCCGAAATCGCCGCGATGATCCCCGTCGCCGGCTCTGCTTACACCTATACCTATGCGACGATGGGCGAAGTTCTCGCCTGGACGGTCGGCTGGGCGCTTGTCCTCGAATATGCCGTCGCCGCGTCGGCGGTGTCGGTCGGGTGGTCCGGCTATTTTACCGGGACGATATTAAATGAGTTCCTGGGGATACAATTGCCCGCGGCGCTATCCGGAGCGCCCCTCGCGCTTGGCGGCGTCGAGGGCGGGATCATCAACCTGCCCGCCGTCGTCATCGCCCTGCTCGTCACCTGGCTGCTGATGATCGGTACCACCGAAAGCGCGCGCGTCAACGCCGTGCTGGTCGCGATCAAGGTCACCGCACTCACCGCCTTCATCGTGCTGACGCTGCCCAGCGACTATTTCTCGACCGACAAGTTCAACCCGTTCCTGCCAGCGGGCGTGTTCGGCGGCTTCGGTTCGGGGGTCGGCGCAGTCGGCGCCGCGGCGACGATCTTCTTCGCTTATGTCGGTTTCGACGCGGTCTCGACTGCGGCCGAGGAAACCAAGAACCCGCAGCGCAACGTGCCGATCGGCCTGATCGGATCGCTGCTGTTCTGCACCGTTTTCTACATTCTCGTTGCCGCGGGTGCGGTTGGTACCGTCGGCGGTCAGCCGATCATGGGTCCGAACGGCATCCCCTTCCCCGCCGGTTCGGAAGAACTGGCGCGCCAGTGCGCGACTTACGCCGCCGATACGCTGCCGCTGGTCTGCTCGAACGAGGCGCTGGCGCATGTGCTGCGCCAGATTGGCTGGTCGGGGGTCGGCAATATGCTCGGCATCGCCGCCTTCATTGCCTTGCCTTCGGTCATCCTGATCCTGTTGTTCGGTCAGACGCGCGTGGCCTTTGTGATGAGCCGCGACGGGCTGCTCCCTGAATCGTGGAGCAAGGTGCATCCCAAGTGGAAGACCCCGCATGTGATCACCGCGATCACCGGCGTCGCGGTTGCCTTTGCCGCCGCCTTCCTGCCGGTCGGCAAGCTCGCCGACATCGCAAATGCCGGCACGCTGTATGCGTTCATGATGGTCGCCATTGCGGTGATGATCCTGCGCAAGACCGCGCCCAATACGCCGCGCGCATTCAAGACGCCGGCCTTGTGGCTGATCGGTCCGCTCACCATCGCGGGCACGGTGTTCCTGTTCCTCAATCTGCCGTTCGAGGCGATGATCGTGTTGCCGGTGTGGGGCGCCATCGGGCTGGTCTTCTACTTCCTGTACAGCCGCAGCCGCAGCCATCTGGGCCGCGGCATCGTAGAAGTGCATGAGGATGATCTGGAACCGCACGCGCCGATCAACTGACGCGCAGCGCCGCAAACGAAAGGGCCGCCCCGGGCAGGTTGCCGGGGCGGCCCTTTCGTTTGTCAGTATGGGGTTTTGGGAGCGGTCCCCGGCCGGGTGAACAGCTTGCCGCGCTCGGCCCAGAACACCAGCGCCAGCCCGACCGCGGCACTGATCAGAAAGGCATAGGCCAGCGGCAGCGTTGTGCCGTCATATTGCTGACCGATCAACGCGCCGACGACCGCCGCCAACAGGGTCTTGGCAAAACTCTGATACGACGACGCGACCCCCGCCATATGGCCAAAATCCTCCATCGCGATCGACCCGAAATTGCTGCCGATAAAGCCGATCAGCCCGATATTGACCATCATCAACGCGGTGAACATCCACAAGGTCTCGGCGCCGCTCAGCGCCGCGACGATCTGTGCGATCGAACTCGCCATGAAGGCAAAAACCGCGGTCTGCGACACCCGGCGCGCGCCGAAACGCTCGACGATCGCGGCGTTCGAGAAATTGGCGATCGCGATCCCCACCGCAACGCAGGCAAAGATCAGCGGGAACCAGCTCTGGGCGTTAAACACTTCATCGATGATCTGTTCGCTGCTGTTCAGATAGCCATAGAGCGCGCCCTGCATCATGCCCGACGCGATCATATACCCCGCGGCGCGGCGATGCCGCGTCACCGTCGCCCAGCCGCTGACCATCGTCCGCCAGTCGAGCGGACGGACATCGGCGGGATCGAGCGTTTCGGGCAGGCGGCGCAGCCAGGCGATCATGACCAGCCCCATCACCGCCAGAACGATGAAGATCGCGCGCCAGCCAGCGACCGCCGCGACCCCGGCGCCGATCGTCGGCGCGATGATCGGCACGATCATGAACACCAGGAAAATCAGCGACAGCCGCTTCGCCATCGCATCGCCCGCGAACAGGTCGCGAATGACGGCGACAACGATCACGCCCAGCGCCGCGCTGACCAGCCCATGGCCGAAGCGCAGCGCGAGCAGCATCGGAAAGCTCGTCGCCAGTCCGCAGCCAATCGAAAACACGACATAGGCGAGCAGCGCCGGGACCAGCACGCCCTTGCGACCGAAACGGTCGGCGAGCGGGCCATAGATCAACGATCCAAAGCCGATCCCGAGCAGATAGAGCGATATGACATATTGGCGATCATTGGCGACAAGGACGCCGAGCCCTTTGCCGATCGCGGGCAGCGCGGGCAGCATCGCATCGATAGCAAGCGCGTTGAGCGCCATCACCATCGCCATCATGACCACCATTTCGCGTTCGCCCGGTAGGGTCCGCGTGGGGGGTGAGGCCGGTTTGTGCATCGCAGCAGCCTATGCGCCGATGCCGTTGCTTTGAACACCCCCCAAGGCAAAGAGCATTGCTATGCAACGCAAAAGGGCCGCTCCTCGCGGAACGGCCCTTGATGCATGTATGACGCGGGGCTCAGCCCTGGCGGGTGCCGGTCATCGCCATCGAACCGAACGCACCGGCCTTGATCGTACCGGTCAGCGCGTCGCCGTCGATCGTCGCTTCGCATTCGAGCGTCATCGGCATCGGCACCTTCATGTTCATGGTCCAGCTCAGCTTGTTGCCATCGACCTTGCCGTTTTCGACATCGAGCGCCCCCATCGCGCCGGCGTTCTGGCCACTGAAGCTGGCGCCGTCGCTGGTCACGGTGAACACCGATTTCTGGTCGCCCATCGGCGATTTGGTAATGCAATCATAATTGCCATCTACAGACATCGAAGCTCTCCTTACTGAAATCAATGTTAGTTAATCGGTTTCGCTATTTCGACCGGCAAACCCAATCCGTCAAGCTGCGGTTTCACCACCGCCGCGTCGCCGACAATCACATAGACCAGATCGTCGGTGCTGAGCGCCTTGCGCGCCGCCGCGTCGATTTCCGCCACAGTCATCGCTTCATAGGTGGCGGGCAGTGTCTCGTAATAATTGTCCGGGCGCGAAAATTTGACGATGTTGCGCAGCCCGGCGAGAACATCGCCCGATGTTTCAAAGCTGCCCGGCAATTCGCGCACGCTGCCGTTGATCGTGCGCTCCAGTTCCTCCTTCGTCACGCTCTTGTCGGCGAGGAAGCCCTTGAGGTCGCTCTGCAGTTCCTTGATCGAATCGCCGGTGCGGTCGGCCTGCACCGGCGCCACCGCGACCCAGCTCAACCGGTCGGTTTCGCCCGAAATCCGGCTGCGGACGCCATAGGACCAGCCCTTGGTCTCGCGCAAATTGGTGTTGAAGCGCGACAGGAAATTGCCGCCGAAAATGTCGTTGGCCGAACGCAGCACCTCCAGCTTGTCGCCGCCTTTGGCATCGAGCACCTTGCCCGCCAGGATCACCGACTGCGGCGATTTGGGACGATCGAACAACAGGATATGCGGTTTCGGCGTCGGAATCGCGATGTCGAAATTCTTGACCGGCTTCGCGGTCTTCGGCGCTTTCCATTGCCCCAGGCTGGCGTCGAGCTGCTTTTTCACCTCGGCCAGCGTCGTGTCACCGACGACAAAGATGCGGGCGCTGTCGGGACGGATCCACGCGCTGTGGAACGCCGCAAGCTGGTCCCGCGTCGCCGCCGCCACCGCCTTGGCATCGCCCAGCCCCGACGGCGGAATGCCATAGGGGTGATCGGCGCCATAGAGCATCGGCGCCATCAGACGCGACGCGATCGCGTTCGGATTGTTGAGTTCGGCCTTCAACCGATTGAGCTGCTGCGCGCGCACTCGCTCAAGCTCCTTGGCGTCGAACGCCGGGTTGCGGATATAATCGGCGAGCAGCGACAGCGACGCACCCAGATTGGGTTTCAGCGCGAACAGGCTGAACACCGTTTCGTCGGCGTTGGCGGTCGCATCGATCTGCGCGCCCAGCCGCTCTTTGGCCTCCGCGAAAGCAATCGAATCAAGACTTGTCGTGCCTTCGTCCATCAGGCTGAGCATCAGCGACTGGGTGCCGAGCGCGCTGTGCGGATCGGCGGCATAGCCCGCGTCAAAGCTGACCGCGACATTGACCGTCGGCACCGTCGTGCGGCGCGCGAACACGACCTCGACGCCATTCTTGAGCTTGGTGCGTTCGATCACCGGAAAATCGAGCGCGGTCAGGTCGGCGACCGCGGGCAATTGCGAGCGATCGGCGATCGATGCGGCCGCGCCAATCCCGGTGTCGGGACCGATGTCGCCGAGTGCCGGGTTCCAGTACCGGTCGGGTGCGACCGCTTCGGTCAGCTTGCCGCCGGTGACCGCGCCGCCGCGATTCTCGCCGCCCTCGGTGCGTTCGCCGGGGGTGTAGGTCAGCGAAAAGGCCGGGCGCGACATCCATTTGCGCGCCACTGCGGCAACCTGTTCGGGGGTCGATTTGGCCATCCGGTCGAGCTCGACCTTGTAATAGCCGGGATCGTTCGAATAGAGCGCCCCTTCGGCCAGCGTCACCGCCTTGCCGCCAAAGCCGCCGACCGATTCCAGCCCGGCGATGGTGCCGCCCAGATAGCTGGCCGCGGCGCGCTGCAGTTCGTCGGCGGTCGGGCCGGTCGCGAGGAATTTGGCGATTTCCTCGTCCAGCTTCTTGCCGACCGTGGCGACATCGGTGCCCGGCTTCACATCGGCCTGGATGATCATGATACCCGCATCTTCAAAGGGCTGGGCAAAGGCGGCCACGCTGACCGCGACCGGATCCTTGCGGACCATCGCATTGTCGAGCCGCGACGACGACAACCCGCCGAGCACCGCGGTTGCCATCTGCAGCGGCACGGCATCGGCATCGTTGAGCCCGGGGATCGCCCACATGCGATAGATGCGCGGGGTCGGGATCAGGTCCTTGACCTCTTTCGCCAGCGGCGCGGGCAGCGTCGGCACCGTCACCTTCGGCATCGCCACCGCGGGACCGCGCGGGATGTCGCCAAACCACTCCTGCACCTTGACCTTGGCGGTCGCGACATCGACGTCGCCCGCCAGCACCAGCACCGCATTGTTCGGGCCGTAATTGTCGCTGAACCACTTCTTCACATCGGTCAGGCTCGCCGAATTCAGGTCGGCCATCGAACCGATGGTGCTGTGATGATAGGGATGGCCGGTCGGAAAGAGATTCTCGAAAATCTCGTAACGCAGCAGGCCATAGGGATTGTTGTCGCCCTGGCGCTTTTCATTCTGGACAACGCCGCGCTGGTTATCGAGCTTTTCCTGCGTCACCGCGCCGAGCAAATGCCCCATGCGGTCGCTTTCGAGGAACAGCGCACGGTCGAGCGCGCCGGTCGGCACGGTCTCGAAATAATTGGTGCGGTCGACATTGGTCGTGCCGTTGCTGTCGGTCGCGCCGACCTGTTGCAGCGGCTCAAAAAAATCACCGGGCGAGTTTTCCGACCCGTTGAACATCAGATGCTCGAACAGATGCGCGAACCCCGTCTTGCCCTTCGGCTCATGCTTCGACCCGACGCGGTACCACACCGACACCGCGACGACGGGCGCCTTGCGATCCTCATGCACGATGACGCGCAGGCCATTGTCGAGCGTGAAGGCTTCGTAGGGAATATCAACCGCCTTCACCAGGTCGGCGATCGGCGCCGGATCGGCGGCCTTGGCCTTGGCCAGCGCAGGGCCGGCGGCGACGAGCGAAGTGGTGACGGCCAGGGCCAGGGCGAAGCGATGGAAACGGGGCATGGGCATCCTCTTGGATAGCGGGCGCAGGCATGAAGCGCCTGCGCGCGACCGCGTGCCGGACGGCACTGTATCAACGGTTTAGGACAGCTAATCGCGGCTTTCAAGGCCGATAGAAGCGCGCCCCGCTGGCCTTCAGCGCCGCCGGATCGAACAGCACCGGTTTCAGCTGGTGGCGCACGAACAGCGGCGCCTGGTCGTTGTAATGCGGGCTGCCTGGCCGCGTCGTCGCCGACCCGAACGGCTGGATCGATTCCGAGCGGACCCGGCCTGCGGCGTCCCAGGTCATGAACATGATAAAGCTGTCGCCGTGGCGTACCTTCAGCCGCCCGTCGGGTTCGGCATCCCACAGGGTCGAGGCGCGGATCGTATCATTGCCGCCGTCGAGCGGCAGGTCGATCCGATAGGCGCCTTCGCCGTGGCGCAGCCGCAGCACCGTGCCGAGCCTGGGGTCGAGCCCGCCGAAATGCTCCTGTAAATGCGCCACCGTCTCGGCCAGCACGGTCCGCGGATCGGGACCGGCGCGCCGCTGGTAATGGCTGCCGTTCGCGGGACGCAGTAGCATCAGCGCCAGCGCATCGCCCTTCCCTTTGCCGTCGAGATTCCAATCCCAGCGGCGGAGCAGGTTCTGCGCGTCGACCAGCGCCGGATCATCCTTCACGTTCAGCGCGAGCAGCCGGTCCATCCACGCCTTGGCGTAGCCCGACTTCGCATAAGCGGTGTCATATTTGATCGCCTTCAGCCGCGCTTCGTCGATCTGGCCCGACGCCTCGAACAGCTCGATCAGCCGCGTTGCACGGTTGGTCATGTCATCCTCGACCCCGAGCAACGGCGAGAAAGCCGCGGCGTCGAGCTCGTCGCCCGGCCCCGCGGCGACCCATGGGGTGTTGTTGGCGTTCATCACATAGCCCGAGCGCGGATTGACCAGCGCCGGAGCGCGATCGAACGGCAGCGTCTTTGTCCACAGCGCCGCCGACTTGTCGCCCGGCAGCACCCCGCGCCAGTTGAACCCGTCGGGCCGATCGGGGAACATCGCGTTGTAGAACAGGCCGATATTGCCCTTCGCATCGGCATAGATGAAATTGGTTGCGGGCACGCCCTGCGCCGCCATCGCGGCGCGCCACTCGGCAAAATCCTTCGCCTTGTTCAACCGGTAATATTGGGTGACCATCGCCGATTGGTCGATCCCGGCGTAACGGATGGCAAAGGCCCCCTTGTCATTCTTGACCACCGGGCCATGCACCGACCGATAGATGGTGCGCGGCACCGGCAGCACGAACGGGCCGAATTTCACCTTCAGCCAGACGCGCTTTTTCTCGAGCGGCCGCCAGGCGCCGTCGAACCGGTATTGCTCGCCGCTCTCGTCGAGCACCAGCTTGTACACGTCGATCAGGTCGGGGCGGTTGACCGTGTTGGTCCAGCCAAGATGTTTGTTGTGCCCCAGGAAGGGATAGGGCGATCCGGGAAAATTGGCGCCGGCGAAATCCCACCCTTCTTCGCTATGGACGACCAGTTCGTACCAGGCGACGCCCCCCGTCCACGGCTGATGCGAGTTCGATACCAGCCGCGTCGCACCGTCGGTCGAACGCGCGGGCGCGACCGCCATGGCGTTCGATCCATTGGCCGCGGGATCGCTGCCGACCGGGGTGTCGGCGCGCGGCACGATCTTGCCCGTCGCGTCGAGCGCCGGGCCGCCTTCGCGGTGCATATCCTTGCCCTCGACCAGCTGGCCGAGCACCGAATCGAGCCCGAAGAAAAAGGGCGAACGCAGCACGAAGCCGGCGACGACATCCTCGCCGGTCACCGGGAACAGCCCCGACAGACGGACCTCGTCCGGATGCTTGTCGGCATAATGATTGAGCCCCGCGGCATAAGCGGTGAACAGTGCTTTCACGTCGGCGGGCAAGCGCGGCCAGTCGCGCGCGGTGGTCGCGCGCACGTCGAGCAGCGCCGCGGCATAGTCGATCTTGGCGCCGTCGGCCCCCAGCATCGCCCCGGCGCGGCCGCGCGTCATCGCGACCACTTCCTGCAAGGTCGAAAAATCATCCTCGGCATGGGCATAGGCGACGCCATAAGCAACATCGGCATCGGTCTTGCCAAAGATATGCGGCACCCCGAATTTGTCGCGCGCGATGCGGACATCCTGCGGCTTGAACAGCGGCGCTTCGGGCGCCTCAGCGGTCAGCGGCTCCCACAGCGCCAGCGACGCGGCGGTGACGACGAGCAGCAGCAGCAATCCCAGCAAAATCCGTCGCAGCATCTCTGGTCCTCTTCATGCGCCCGATCCGCGCCCAATCCGCGACTGTCTGACCGCCATGTCGTCCGATGGCAAGCGACTGTCGTTCGTCGAGCCGAATTTGCGATCAGGCGCGGCGCGGCTATGCAGGGTGCCATCGCTTCAACCGGGGAATTTCCTATGCATCGCAAAAGCCTGCTGCTCGCCGCCTGCCTGTCGTTCGCCATTGTCCCGCCCGCC
>CAZCUW010000092.1:0-10172 GCA_964502035.1 uncultured Sphingopyxis sp.
CCGCGCGCCAGTGCATGCTGACCTTGTCGTCCCAAGTGAAATCCTCCTGGTCGTGGCGCGACAGATTGGGGCGCGACACGCGGATGCGGGCGCCGGACTCCAGCTCGATCTCGAACAGGGTGATGTCGCCGAGGTAGCTCATGCCTTTGATCTTGCCGCGGGCGAAATTATAGCCATCGGGGGCATCCTGTGCCGCGGCCTTGACCGCCTTGCCCTCGCCCGGCACGTGGAGATAGATTTTCTCGGGGCGCAGCGCGATCCACACGTCGGCGCCGTGCGGGCCGGTGACGCCGTGGTTGAGATAGACTTTGCCGAGGCCGGGGCAGTCGACCGCCGCCTTGTCGGGCTCGTCGAGGGTCAATTTGCCTTCAAAGATATTCACCGACCCGACGAAGTCGGCGACGAAGCGGTTGGCGGGATATTCGTAGAGGTCCGACGGGGTTGCGAGCTGCGCCACCTCGCCCTTGTTGATCACCCCGATGCGGCACGCCATCGACAGCGCCTCGTCCTGATCGTGGGTGACGGTGACGAAGGTAATACCGACCTTTTCCTGCAATTCGGACAGCTCGAACTGCATCTGCGCGCGCAGTTTTGCATCGAGCGCCGAGAGCGGCTCGTCGAGGAGGAGCACTTTCGGCCGCATCACCAGACTGCGCGCGAGCGCGACGCGTTGCCTTTGTCCACCCGACATCTGATCGGGCATGCGTTCGCCAAAGCCGCCGAGCTTGACCAGATCGAGCGCCTCTGCGACGCGGTCCTTGATCTCGCCGCTCTTCACCCCGGCGATCTTCAGGCCGTAGGCGACATTGTCGGCGACGCTCATGTGCGGGAACACCGCATAGCTTTGGAACACCATGTTCACCGGGCGTTTGTTCGGCGGGATGCCCGCCATGTCCTGCCCATCGATCAATATCCGGCCCTCGGTCGGCAGTTCGAACCCGGCGATCATCCGCAGCAGCGTGGTCTTGCCGCAGCCCGACGGGCCGAGCAGCACGAAAAATTCGCCGGCGTTGATGTCGAGGCTGACATTGTCGACCGCGGTCACCTTGCCAAAGCGTTTCGAGACATTCTGGATCTGGATGATCGGTTTGGGCGCTTCGGTCATGGTCAAGGGTTCAACCTAACAACACCGTTCGCATCGAGCGAAGTCGAGATGCCCATCGGCAGTGCGCGCCTTCGGGGTGTCTCGACTTCGCTCGACACGAACGGAAACAAAGTGTGGTCCATCAATGCGTCTCCGCAATGGCTTTCACGCCTTGAGCCTTCAATGCGATGAAGGTCAGGACGACGGTCAGGATGATGAGCAGGGTCGACGCCGCATTGACTTCGGGCGTCACCGAAAAGCGGACCATCGAATAGACCTTCACCGGAAAGGTGACCGTATCGGGGCCGCTGGTGAAATAGGTGATGACGAAATCGTCGAGGCTGAGCGTGAAGGACAGCAGCGCGCCCGCGACGAGCGCGGGTTTGATATGCGGGATCAGCACGTCGCGGAACACCTGACCTTCGCTGGCGCCAAGATCCTTGGCGGCTTCCTCCTGCTCGCGGTTGAAGCTCGCGAGGCGTGAGCGGACGACCATGGTGACGAAGGGGAAGCAGAAGGTGATATGCGCGATGGTGATCGCGCCGAGGTTGAACGGCCAGACCAGATCGGTCGGCCAGCCCACCGCGGCAAAAAACATCAGGAAGGCGACGCCAAGGCAGATTTCGGGCACGATGATCGGCAGCGAGATGGTGCCGTCGATCGCGCCTTTCCAAGGGAAACGAAAGCGCCACAGCATCACCGCGGCGAGCGTGCCGAGCACCAGGCTGGCCAGCGTCGCCAGCGCCGCAATGGTCAACGAGTTGATCAGCGCCTCGACCAGTTGGTCGTTGGCCAGCGCCTTTTCATAATATTTGGTGGTGAAGCCGCGCCAGACGACGTTGCGCTTGCTGTCGTTGAAGCTGAAAATCATCAGCACGATCAGCGGCGCATAGAGGAAGACCATCACGACGCCGACCCACAGCCGCATCCACAAGGTGCGGCTATATTCGAGCGGGGCGACGGGGGTGCGCGCAAACAGGGCCATCAGCGGACCTCCGGCACTTTTTTGCGCATCGATTGAAAGGCGATCAGGATGAACATCGCATAGATGAGGAGGAAGGACAGCGCGGCGCCGAACGGCCAGTCATTGGCCTTCTTGAACTGGCGTTCGATGACGTTGGCGATCATCTGGCTGTCGGTGCCGCCCATCAGATCGGGGGTCAGGTAGGCACCGAGCGCGGGGATCAGGGTGATCATCACCCCGGCGATGATGCCGGGCGCCGCAAGCGGGACGACAATCCGCATGATGGTGCGGAAATGCCCGGCGCCAAGATCGAGGCTCGCCTCGATCAGGCTGCGGTCGAGGCGGTCGAGCGCGGCGTAAAGCGGCAGCACCATGAAGGGCAGATGGACATAGACCAGCCCGAAGACGACCGCGAAATTGTTGAACAGCAGCTGCACCGGCTCCCACGTCGGCAGCGGTTGCAACCCGACGAGCGTCTTGATCCAACTCGTCCCTTCCCACAGCGCGCCCATTCCCTTGTTCGCAAAGCCCTGCGTGCCGAGCAGCATCATCAGCGCATAGGTGCGGATGAGGAGATTGGTCCAGAAGGGCAGCATGATGCCAAGCAGCAACCACGGTCGCCATTTCTCGCTGGCAAAGGTGATCGCCATCGCGACCGGAAAACCGACGATCAGGCAGATCAGGGTGACGAGCGCAGCGACCGCGAAGCTCTTGCCGAAAATGGTCAGATATAGCCACTCGGTCGCGCGCTTGTAGTTTTCGAGCGTGCCCGAAAATTCGATTTCGGTCAGGCCGCGATTCTCGCCAAAACTGTAGAGCCAGACAATGGCCATCGGCACGAGGAAGAAGACGACCACCCAGAACAAGGTCGGCAGCGAAACCGCCGCGAACGTCCTCTTGCTCGTCTTCCAATCCTGCTCGGCCACTCCCCGATTGCCTCCCCATAACGTCTGTTTTTGCAAAGGCCCCGTCATTGCGAGCGCAGCGAAGCAATCCAGAGCGGTTTACGCCACGCTGGATTGCTTCGCTGCGCTCGCAACGACGAGAGGAAACGACACCCGATTACGCCGCCCGCACCCGCGTAAACGCTTCTTCGTACAGCGGCTGCAAGGTCGGGTTGAACTTGGCATATTCGCATTTGGCCAGCACGTCGGCGGGCGGATAGATGACCGGGTTGTTCTTGTAACTGTCGGGCATCAGCGCCTTTGCCGCGGCATTGGGGGTCGGATAAAGGATCGTTTCGGTGATCTTCTTGCCGACTTCGCCGTCGAGCAGATAGTTGATGAAGGCGTGCGCATTTTTGGGATGCGGCGCGCCCTTCGGGATGCACAGATTGTCCGAATTGAGCTGGCTGCCCTCTTTGGGGATGACAAAATCGATGTCGTCGTCCTCCAGCATCGCCTGCGCGATGTCGCCATTATATTCGAGCACCAGATCAACGTCGCCCTTGAGCAGCAGATCCTGGCCGTCATCGACGTGGAAATTCTTCACATTGGGCTTTTGCTTGATCATCATCGCCTCGATCGTGGCGATGTCGGCGGGGGTCAGCGCGTTGACCGACTTGCCGAGATATTTGCCGTAAAGGCGGAACATATCGCCCGCCTCCGACAACAGCGCAATGCGGCCGGCATATTCCGGGCTGTCGAACAGGACCTTCCAGCTGTCGGGCTTCGCCTTCACCTTCGACTTGCGATAACCGATGCCGAGCGCGAGCCAGGTGTAGGGCATCGAAAATTTGCGGCCCTTGTCATAATCGACGTCGATAAAGGTCGGATCGACATTCTTCATGTTCGGGATCCGGGCATGATCGAGCGCTTGCAACATGCCCGCCTGCGCCATGCGTTCGACAAAGTCGTTCGAGGGCACGATCACGTCGTAGCCAGGGTTGCCGGCCTTGAACTTGGCGAACAGCACATCGTTGCTGTCGAACAGGTCCATCTTCACTTCGACGCCACTGGCTTCCTTGAAATCGTCGAGCGTCGTCTCGCCGATATAGGTGTCCCAGTTGTAGAAGTTGAGCTTGCCCTCTTCGCCATTGGCGAGCTTTTTGCCTTCGCCCTTGCTGCATGCGGCGAGACCGCCAAAGCTGATCCCGATCGCCGCGACCCCCATTGCCTGCAAGAGCGAGCGACGCCCGCGGGTTTGCTTGATCAGTTCGTTCAGATCCATGATGGCCTCCCTGTTTGTGACGTCAAGCTGACTCAATAAAGTCGGCTTGGAAAGAGGCTATTTTGCACCGCAACACGAATCTTTGAAATATTCATGCGTTGCGGAGGTACCAGTCGTAATCGAGCGTCGGCACAACGCCGAAATAGCGGTCCTGCTCGACCCGTTTGACGATGCTGAACATGTCGACGAAGCGTGTCCCCAGATAGTCGCGCATCAGGTCCGAGCCGTGGAAACGATCGACCGCGGCGAACCAGTTCGACGGCGGCTTGTCATCGCCCGAATTGTCGCGGTCATAGCCGTTGCCGACCACCGCAGCGCCGGGGTCGGTCTTGTTTGCCATGCCATGATGCATCCCGGCGAGCACCGCGGCCACGGCGAGATAGGGATTGGCGTCGGCACCGCAGGCGCGATGCTCGACATGGCGGCTTGGGGGCGGACCGGCGGGGATGCGGAACGATACGGTGCGGTTGTTGACGCCCCAGGTCGGCGCGACCGGGGCGTAGCTGTTCGCCTTGAAGCGGCGATAGCTGTTGGCGTGCGGGGCAAAAAGCGCAAAGGCATCGCCGACGGTGCCGATCATGCCGCCGATCGCGTGGCGCAGCGCCGGGGTGCCTGCGGGATCGTCGCTGGCAAAGATGTTGGTATCGCTGCTATCGTTGACCGAGACATGGATGTGCATGCCGCTGCCCGCCCGCTCGGCGAAGGGTTTGGCCATGAAAGTTGCTTCCAGGCCGTGCTGCTGCGCCACCGCCTTGACCAATCGCTTGTACATGATTGCATCGTCGCAGGCGCGCAGGGCGTCGGGTTTGTGGCGCAGGGTCAGCTCGAACTGGCCGGGAGCAAATTCGGAAATCGCGCTTTCGAGCGGAATGTCCTGCGCGTCGGTCGCGGCGTAAAGCGCGTCAAAAAAGGGCCGGAAATCGTCGAGCTCGCGCAGGCCATAGACCTCGACATTGCGCGGCGTGTCGCGGCTGTAGCCGGGGCGGGCGGGGCGCACCGTTCCGTCGCGGGCGCGGCGGGGATCGACGAGATAGAATTCCAGCTCGACCGCGAGCACCGGGGTCAGCCCGTCGGCGACAAAGCGGTCGATCACGCCGCCCAGCACATGGCGCGGATCAAGGTCGTGCGGGGTGCCGTCGAG
This sequence comes from uncultured Sphingopyxis sp., assembly GCA_964502035.1. Classification (GTDB taxonomy): domain Bacteria; phylum Pseudomonadota; class Alphaproteobacteria; order Sphingomonadales; family Sphingomonadaceae; genus Sphingopyxis. The sequence goes on from CAZCUW010000092.1 coordinate 5,359, forward strand.
CTCGTAGAAATCGACGAGGAACTGCGCCGCATGGTCGCCGCCCCACGGGGTGCGGACAAGGGTGCCGGGGATCGGCTTCATCGACCGGTCGGCGTCGCCATCCTCCCACACCAGGCCGGTTTCGACGGTGTCCTGCCCGGTGATGTCGACGACGGTGATCGATCCCGGGAACATCCGCCCGCTTTCGTACACCGCCATCACCTCATGCTGGCGCAGCCGCTTGCCGCGCGGCACGCCGCCCATGTCGGTATAGATCATCTCGATCGAATCGACGTCGGGATGGGCCTTGAAAAAGGCCTCGGCCTCCGACCGCGGCGCGATCACGCCCGATGATTTCGACATCGCCCCTCTACTCCTTCAATGCTTTGGTGCAGTCGGCAAAGCCGCTCGCCAACCGGTCGATCTGGTCGTCGCCGGTAACCGGGCTCACCAACATCATATTGTGGAACGGCGCCAGCAAAATCCCGCGGTTGGCGAGGAACAGGTGGATCGCCGCTTCCAGTTCGGGGTGCATCGCCGCTTTTGCTTCGCCGCCGTTGCGGGGTGGGGTGGGGCAGGTGAGGAATTCGACCCGCGCGCCGACCTGGGTGACGTGCCAGTCGAGCCCGGCGGCGGCGATTTCCCGCTCCAGCCCGGCCACCAGCCGCGCGGCACCGCGCAGCATATGGTCATAGGCGGCGGGGGTGATGACGTCGGACAGCATCGCGTCCATCGCGGTGATCGCGAGCGCGTTGGCCGACAATGTCGTGCCGATACCGCTGTGACCCGCTGGGCGCGATTGGTTGAGTGCGTCCATGCGCGCGGCGACGTCGGCGGTGAAGCCATAGACCGCGCATGGGACGCCGCCGCCGATGGATTTGCCGATGACCGTCAGGTCGGGCTTCGGGCCATGGGCGACGCCATGGCCGCCATAGCCCGATGAAATCGTGTGTGTTTCGTCGAACACCAGCAGCGTGCCGGTCTCGTCGCAGAGGGTGCGGAGCGCCCCGAGAAAGCCCGGCGCGTCGCGCACCATGCCGACATTGGTCATCACCGGCTCGGCGAGGACGCAGGCGATATCGCCGCCGCGCAGCGCGTCGGCAAGCGCAGCTTCGTCGTTGAACTCGATCACCGTCGTGGTGTCGCGCAGGTCGTGAAGCTGGCCGATCAGGCTGGCGCGCATGACGGGCTGGCCGTTCTTCAGGTCGAGGAAGGCGTCGTCGACCGCGCCATGATAGGCGCCGTTGAAGATCAGCACTTTCGCCCGCCCGCTGATCCCGCGGCACCAGCGGATGACCGCGCGATTGGCTTCGCTCGCGGTGGTCGTGACCTGCCATTGCGGCAGGCCGAACATTGCCGCGAGCCGCTGGGATAGCGCCGCGCCGCGCTCCGTCGGGAGCATGTAACTAAGCCCTTCGCATGCCTGCCTCGCTAGCGCCGCGGCGAGCGCGGGCGGCGAATGGCCGAACAGGCTGGCGGTGTCGCCCAGGCAGAAATCGTCATAGGTCTGGCCGTCGATGCTGGTCAGCGTCGCGTCCTTTGCCGACGCGGCGACGATAGGCACCGGGCTCGGCCAGTCGCGCATCCAATGGAACGGCACCGACTGGAACCAGCCGCTCGCGGCGGCCTGATGGGCAAAAGCGCGTGGATTGGCGGCGCCGAAACGTTCGGCCTCGCGTTTGGCCACGCGCGCAATGGCGGCGACCGAAATCATCCGAGCCGATCCTTCAGCGCATAATAGAACAGCCCCAGCGTCGCGAGCGGCTGGCGCAGCCATTTGCCGCCGGGGAAGGGGCGGCTGGGCAGGCCCGCCAGCACATCAAACCGCTCGGCGGTCCCCGCCATCGCCTCGGCGATCAATTCGCCTGCCAGCGTCGTCACCAGCGCGCCATGCCCCGAAAAGCCGTGCGCGAAAAACACGTTCCCGCGCCGCCCGATATGCGGCAGCCGGTTCATCGTCACCGCCACCGCGCCGCCCCAGCCATAGTCGATCGGTGCGTCGGCGATCTGCGGAAACACCTCGGCCATGAACGGCCGCACGAACGCGGCAATGTTGCGCGGCGGCGTCTGCGAATAACGCTCGCCGCCCCCGAAAATCAGGCGCTTGTCGGCGGAGAGACGGAAATAATTGAGGACGAAACGGCTGTCGGCTACCGCCGCGTCGCTCGGCAGTAGTGCGTCGGCGTTCGCGAGCGGTGCCGTCGCGATATTATAGTTCATGATCGGCACGGTATAGCGACCGAGATCAGGTTCCAGTTCGCCGATCCAGCTGTCGGTGGCGTCGATGATGAAGCGGGCCGGTACGTCGTTGATCGAAATCCGTCGCCCTTCGACGATCCGCACGCCCGCCGCTTCGGCTGCTTGCGCCAGCCCGAGCGCGTAATTCAGGGGATGAAAATGACCGCCCTGGGGATCGTGGATACCGCCATGGTAAAGCGGGCTGGCAATATGCGCCGCCATGTCCTGTTTCGCCACGACATCCGTATGATAATCGAACCGCGTCGCCAGAAACGCCGCCTCGCGCTGCATCGCGTCGAAATCCTTCGGCGTCCATGCCGCCTCGAGATGCCCGGTCTTTAGGTCGCAATCGATGCCATGCTTTGCGATCCGCGCCCTCACGCGGTTGTCGCGCCAGCACAGGTCGAACAGCGCATCGGCGCGCTCACAGCCGAATTCGGCCTCCAGTTCGGATGCCGTCCAGCGGAGGCCCGGGATCAACTGTCCGCCATTACGCCCCGACGCGCCGAAGCCGATATGCTCGGCCTCGACCAACACCACAGAAAAGCCGCGTTCGGCGCAGGCGAGCGCGGCGCTGAGCCCCGTAAACCCGCCGCCGATAACGGCGACATCGCACGTCAGATCACCCGCGAACGCGCGGGGCCGCCACGGATGCGCGGTCGCGGCATAATAGCTGTGGTTCAGCGGATCGGTCATGGCCGCGCCGCGGGTTAGACCCGCATCAACAGATGTTCGCGTTCCCAGCTCGACACGACCGACTGATAATTGAACAGCTCATAATCCTTCACCGCAAAGAAGATTTCGAAGAAATCGTCGCCGAGCAGGTTGCGGACCTTTTTGCACGAGCTGAACCGGTCGAGCGCCGCCTCCAGCGTCCGCGGCAAGGTGCGGGCACGGTTGTAAGCACTGCCGGTGATCGCCTTGGCCGGGACCATGCGGTCGACCACGCCGATATAGCCGCAGATCAGCGACGCGGCGATCGCCAGATAGGGATTGCTGTCGGCGCCAGGCAGGCGGTTTTCGACGCGGCGATTGGCCTTGTCGGAAATCGGCACCCGGAACCCGCACGACCGATTATCCTCGCCCCACTGGACATTGATCGGCGCCGCGCTGTCGGGGCGCATCCGGCGAAAACTGTTCACATTGGGCGCCCATAAAGGCGAAATTTGCGGCATATAGCGCACCAGCCCGGCAATATAGCTGCGAAACATCGCGCTATCGCGGCCGTTGGCGGTCGAAAACAGGTTCTTGCCCGTCACCGCATCGACCACCGATTGGTGGATATGCATCGCGCTGCCCGGCTGGCCCGCCATCGGGTTCGCCATGAAGGTCGCATAGACATCGTGCTTTTTCGCGACGTTACGCACGACGCGCTTGAACAGGAACACTTCGTCGGCAAGCCGCAGCGGATCGCCATGCTCGAAATTGACCTCGAGCTGCGCGGCGCCCATTTCGTGAATCATCGTATCGATATCGAGCCCCATCAGCTCGCAATCGTCATAGATATGATCGATGATATCCTCATATTCGTTCATCGCCTCCAGCCCATAGGGCTGGCTTGCGCTCTCGCTGCGCCCCGACTGGCCGACCGGCGGGGTCAGCGGGAAATCAGGGTCGGCGTTCTGCGAGACGAGATAAAATTCCACCTCGGGCGCGATGATCGGCTTCCAGCCCTTTTCGGCATAGAGCGCCAGGACTTTCTTGAGGATGGTGCGCGGTGCGATATCGACCTCGGTCCCGTCGCCATTATAGGCGTCGGCGATGACGAAGGCGGTCGGCGAGGTAAAGCCCGGCGCAACGCAGATCGTGCTCGGGTCGGCGATCAATATCTTGTCGGGATCCTTGTCCCAGATGTCGTCGATGTCCTCGGGGTAGTGGCCGTCGATCGTGCAGATGAACACGCTGCCCGGAATGCGCAGCGACTTGTCCTTGACCGAAGAGAGGAACTTCTTGGCCGGCAGCACCTTGCCGCGCTGGACCCCGTTGATGTCGGGGACAATACATTCGACTTCGTCGATTTTATGGTCGCTGATCCATTGATCCAGATTGACTGACATGAGCCCCCGATTGGGCCAAGGAGCTGGCCCTGCTGTGTCCGCACAGCCTATCGTGAAGTCGCGTCCAGCGCCAGAGGGGCCGTTATCGGCCATTTTCGCCGTTGCCAGTGCGGGGGCACTACGCCAGATTGGAATTAATAACCCTTCGTCATTGCGAGCGAAGCGAAGCAATCTAGGGGCGGCCCGATGTCGCTCTGGATTGCTTCGTCGCTACGCTCCTCGCAATGACGGCGTGGGAATAGGTGCAGGAGAGATTCGCGATGAAGGGCGAGAATGATCCGCTGGCAGCCTTCTGGATGCCGTTTACCGCCAACGGCGCGTACAAGGCGACCCCGCGCCAGCTGGTATCGGCAAGCGGCATGTTTTACCAAAGCAGCGATGGCCGGACGATCCTCGACGGCACGTCGGGGCTGTGGTGCAGCAACGCGGGTCATTGCCGCGGCGAAATCACCGAAGCCATAGCGAACGCCGCCGCGACGCTCGATTTTGCACCGACCTTTCAGCTCGGCCATCCGCTGCCGTTTGAACTGGCGCGGCGGC
>CAZCUW010000093.1:0-10149 GCA_964502035.1 uncultured Sphingopyxis sp.
CTGTTTGCGATGCTGATCATGGCGCAGGCGCTGCGCCCCGCGACATGGCGGGCGGGGGCGTGGGCCGGGCTGTTCGCCGCCGCATTGCTGGCGGTGTCGATCGAAGGATTGCCGATTGTCGCGCTGTTCGCCGCGCTGGCGGCGCTCCGCTGGGCGCTGCATGGCCGTGCGCCGGACCGTGATCGCTTGTGCGGCTATCTGGGCGCGCTGGCGGGCGGCGCCATCCTGATCCAATTCGCGACCCGCGGCCCCGTCGGGCTGACCGGCACCTGGTGCGATTCGCTGTCGGTGCCCTATATGGCGGCGTTTGTGGCGGCGGCGGCGGCGACCTTTGCCGCCGTGCGCGCCAATCCGCGGGCGGTGTGGCTGCGCCTCGCACTGCTCGGCGGCGCGGGTCTCGCCGCGGCGGGGGCGCTGGTCGGAACCGAACCGCAATGCGCGAACGGTCCATTTGCCTCGCTCGACCCGATCGTCGTCGAATATTGGTACAAGAATATCCTTGAGGGCCAGCCGCTGTGGGCGTCGCGCGGCTATGACGCCATTTTTGTGCTGGTGCCGTCGATCGCCGGCCTGATCGGGTCGCTGCTGGCGTGGCGTGGCTGTGCCGAGGCCGATGATCGCAAGGCGTGGACGACGGTGATCGTGGCGCTGGTCGGGGCGGCGGCGCTGTCGCTGTTCGTGCTGCGCAGTGTGTCCACCGCCCATCTGTTTGCCTTGCCCGGCTGTGCCTGGCTTGGCCTGCGCGTCTGGGGCTGGGCGCGGACCATCCCGGCGACGATCCCGCGCGTGCTGGCCTCGGCGATGGCGTCGTTGAGCCTGCCGTTGCTCGGCAGCATTGCGGCGGCGGCGGCGCTCGGATTGCTGTTTCCCGCCTTGCAGCCCGATGACGCGGAAGCCGCGGCGCATGAACCCTTTGCACAGACCTGTCTCGACCCCGCGACGATCGCGGCGCTGAACCGACTGCCGCCGACGACGATCATGACCCCGATCGATCTGGGTGCGCCGCTGATGTTCTGGACGCGCCATGGATTGGTGGCGACGGGACACCATCGCAACAAGAAGGCGATGGCCGACACGCTGCGCGCCTTTACCGGCGACCCGGCCAAAGCCGAGGCGCTGGTCCGCAAAAATGGCGCCCGGCTGGTGATTTTTTGCCGCTCCGCGAACGACCTTGTCCAATATCGCCGCGCCCGCAAAGATGCCCTCGCGGCACAGCTTTACGCGGGCACGCCGCCGACGTGGCTCGAACCCGTCGCCATCGGGCAGCGGACCGGGCTATCGGTGTGGCGGGTAAAACCGGCGGCGGCGCGCTGACGCCGCGGCGTCAGGCGGCGCGAAAGGTCAGCGCGGCGCCGTTCATGCAATAACGTTTGCCGGTCGGTTTCGGCCCGTCGTCAAAGACATGGCCGAGATGGCCGCCGCAGCGTTTGCAATGCACTTCGACCCGCGCATAGCCGAGGTCATAGTCGGTCGACGTGGCGATCCCGCCCTTGAGCGGTGCCCAGAAGCTGGGCCAGCCGGTCTTGCTGTCATATTTGGTCTTGCTCGAATAGAGCGGCAGCGCGCAGCCCGCACAGGCAAAGGTGCCGGCGCGCTTTTCCTTGTCGAGCGGATGACTGAACGGCCGTTCGGTTCCTGCCTCGCGCAGCACATAATATTGCTGCGCGGTCAGACGTTTTTTCCATTCCGCTTCGCTGAGCCGCCAACCGGGGGCGGCCTGCGGCCGCGTCGATTTGGCGAACAGCATCGGGGCGGCGATCACCCCGCCGCCAAGGGCGAGGCCAGCGAGCAGAAAACGGCGGTCGATCATGGCGGACTCCTGACCCGATCATCGGGCCTTCACGTCAGATACGTGGTTTTGTGGCGCCAGGTTTCAAGCGGTGTCAATATTTCTCCAGCTCGACCTGCATGTGGCGATAGCCATGGACGAAGCTGGCGTGGACGCGCTCGGGCTCGGCGAGGACATTTACGCGCAGGCGGCGCTTCTGCATTTCGGAGATCAAGGTGGTCAGCTGCAATTCGGCGACACGCGCGCCGACGCAGCGGTGGATGCCATAACCGAAAGCGAGGTGACGGCGGGCGTTTTCGCGGTCGACGATGATCCGGTCGCCGTCGGGAAAGACGCTCTCGTCGCGATTCGCCGAGGCGTACCAGAGCGCGATCTTGTCGCGTTTCTTGATCTGGTGGCCGAACAACTCGGTATCTTCCATCGCGGTGCGGCGCATGTGCGCGAGCGGGGTCTGCCAGCGGATGATTTCGTGCATCGCGTTGACCGCGAGTTCGGGGTCGTGATTGGTTTCGAGCTTGGCGCGCTCGTCGGGGAAGCAATGCAGACCATAGGCATAGGACGACATCGAATTGCGCGTCGTGTCGTTGCCGCCGACGATGAGCAGGATGAGATTGCCCATGAATTCATGCTCGCTCATATGCTTCATCGCGTCGGATTGCAGCATGATCGAGATGAGGTCGTGCGGACCGGGGTTGAGCGCCTTGCGGTCCCACAATTCCTTGAACGCGGCGCCCATTTCAAAGGCTTTAGCGGTGCGCGCCTGGCGCTGTTCGGTGGTGTCGAAGGATTCGATGTCGCCCAGCGCGTCGGACCAGGCGGTCAGCCGGTGGCGTTCGTCCCACGGAAAGTCGAACAGCAGCGCAAGCATGTCGGTGGTGAGTTCGATCGACAGTTTTTCGACCCAGTCGAAGGGCTGTCCGATCGGCAAAGTGTCGATGAGGTCGCTGGTGCGCTGCTGCGTATCGGCGCGCATCCGCTCGATTTCAGACGGGCCGAACGCCGGGGCGACGGTGCGGCGCTGCGCGGTGTGCTGTGGCGGGTCCATCGCGATGAACATCGGCAGCGGGATTTCGCCCTCTTTCAGATGCTCGACGCCGTCACCCGCGACGGTGATCCCGCCATATTCCCACGACGAGGAGAAAATCTTGGGCAGCGCCTCGATATGCTGGATCGGTTTATAGGTGGTCACCGACCAATAGGGGCCGAATTTCGAATCCTCGCAATGATAGATTGGCGATTCGGCGCGCAGCTGGCGCATCGGTTCCTGCCAGCGATCTTCGCTCCACAGTTCGGCGCGGCTGACGTCGAGCGGGTTGGCGATTTCGGGGGCGGTGCGAATTTGGGTGGCCATGGCTATCCTCCGTCCAGCCGTCATCGCGCGGCCGATTCAGTTGCAGAATGCCACTATTTACAGCTTTGTCAATGACACGGCGCCGCGGTGATTTGCGACCGCGTCGGCTAGGCCCGCTTGCGGCGCCAGATTTTCCAGCTGCCGCCGCCGCCGCTGAGCACCCCGGCGCGAAAGAGGCGCACCGAGAGGAAGATGACGAGCGCCACCCAGATCGCCTGCCAGCCGAGCGCGAGCAGGTGCGCCGCCTTGCTGTCGTCGGTCGCGGCGCGCGCTGCCATCGCGAGCGGCGACGAGAAGGGGAAAATCTGCGCGACGGTCGACAATGTGCTGCCCGGGGCGCTGGCGGCGGCGGTCGACAGGCTGAACATGCCGACCTGGAAAATCGTGATCGGCAGGCTGAGCATCTGGATTTCGCGCACCGTCGCCGCCTGCGCGCCGACGCCGAGGAACACCGCGCCGAGGAGCAGGAAGGACAGGATGAAATAGACGAAACCGATGCCAAGGAAAAAGGGCCAGCCGGTCGCGGGCGCCGCGCCGAGTGCGGCCGCCGCCTCGCTCGCGCTTTGCGCCGTCGCCAGCGTCGCCGCGTCGATCTGCGTCGCCGCGATCAGGCCGCCGACGAGCGCCATCGCCATCCAGAAGGCGATGAACAGCACCGCGACCCCCAGAAAACCGAGCAGCTTGCCGAGGAAGACGCTTTCGAGCGGGACCGCAGCGGCGAGGATTTCGATGACCTTGTTGCCCTTTTCTTCGGCGAGCGAGCTCACCGTCTGGCCCGCGAGCAGCAAGGTCAGCAGGAAGATGATGAACACCGCGCCAAAGCCGAGCGACTGTTGCACGGCAATGCTGGTGCCGCCGCGCTGGATGCTTTCAAAGCGCGGTTTTGCAGGGGCGATTTCGCCAGCGGCGCGGTCGCGCAGCACCTGATTGACCAGCAGGGTGAGATAGCGCCCCGAACCGCCGTCGGCATTGCGCTCGACGATGCGCGGGCTGGCGAGCGGCCCGGTCATCACCGCATAGGTGTCGGTGCCCTTTTCGCGGGTGATCGCCAGCGGATCGGGCGCGCCTTGCCCGGCGATGCGATATTCGAGCGGCGGCGGCGCGTCGCCGCGCGTAAAGGCGTCGCGGAGGCGGCGGTCGGCAGCGCGCAGCGCCTCGACATCCGCGGCATCGACGACCGCCACGATGCGGCCGGTGCCGCGAGCGCTGTCGGCGAGCTGCGAGGCGCCCATGCCGCCCGCCAGCCCCATGCCGACCATGAACAGCGGCGCGAGCAGGAACAGCAGGAAGGTCGGGGTGGCGACGATCGCCAGAAAATCGCGGCGCGCGATGACCAGCATATTCTTAAGGAAGGGGGTCATGCCAGCGCCTCCTCGACCGCGTCGGCCCCGGCATCGGCGTCGAAACTGGCGTCGACCTGACGGACGATATGGACAAACGCATCGTGGAGCGCGGGGCGGGTGATCGACAGGCCGGCAACCCCCAGCCCGCTGGTCGTGATCCGCGCCAGCATCGGTTCGACATCGGCGTCGTTGATCGGGAAATGCCAGCTGTCGCCGCGCATGTCGGCGCCGACGGGGAGCAGCGCGGCAATGGCGGCGGGGTCGGCATCGGCGCGCGGGGTGTAGCGCACCTGCATCGGCAGCAGGCCGCGCGCGTCGTCGACCGTGCCTTCAAAGCGGCGCTGTGACCGCGCGATGATCGCCAGCCGGTCGCACAGGCGTTCGGCATGCGCCATGACATGGGTCGAAAACAGGATCGTCGCGCCGCGATCGCGCTCGCGGCGGACGAGCATTTCGAGCCGTTCCTGATTGACCGGGTCGAGCCCGGAGAAAGGTTCGTCGAGGACTATGAGGTCGGGTGCGTGGACGATCGATCCGATCAACTGGATCATCTGCGCCATGCCCTTTGACATTTTGCGAACCTTTTCGTCGATCACGCGCTCCAGCCCGAGTTCGGTCATGAAAGTGGCGGCGCGGCGGCGGCCTTCACTCCAGTCGAGCCCGCGCAGCGCGCCCATGAAAGCGATCGCTTCGCGCGCCTTCATGCCGGGATACAGCCCGCGTTCTTCGGGCAGATAGCCGATGCGGTGGCGCACCGCCTGCGGCCGCTGGTCGCCGAACAGGCGGCTGCTGCCCTCGTCGGGGTCGATGATGCCCAGCGTCATCCGCAGGCTGGTGGTCTTGCCGGCGCCATTGGGGCCGAGCACGCCATAAATACTGCCAGTTGGCACCGCCAGGCTGACCCGATCGACCGCCTTGAAATCGCCGAAATATTTGGTGAGGCCGGTCGCCTCGACGCTATAATCGTTCAAACTTCGGTCCCCAATCTTCTGACGCGTCAGCTATGGCACGGCAAGGCGGCTCGCGTATAGAGCGGCAATGGTTGCCGAAGCCTTGCCCCTTGAAACATCGTCGCTCGAACAGCGGCTCGAAACGGTGGCGCGCGCGCAGGGCTTTGCCGCGTTCGGGATCGCCGACGCGGGCGCGGCGCCGCAAAGCGCGGCGCGATTGAACCAATGGCTGGCCGACGGGCGCCACGGCGACATGATCTGGATGGAGAGCCGCGCGGCGCAACGTGGCTCGCCCAAGGGACTGTGGCCCGAGGTCAAATCGGTGATCGCGCTGGGGATGAGTTACGCCCCCGCGCGCGACCCGCTGGCGCTCGCCGAGCATCCCGACCGCGGCCGGATTTCGGTCTATGCCCAGGGCGGCGATTATCATGACGTCGTCAAAAAGGCGCTGAAGGCGGTGGCGCGCTGGCTGGTCGCCGAGGCGCCCGGCGCCGAGCTCAAGGTGTTCGTCGACACCGCGCCGGTGATGGAAAAGCCGCTGGCGGCGGCGGCCGGGCTGGGCTGGCAGGGCAAGCACAGCAATCTGGTCAGCCGCGACCATGGCAGCTGGCTGTTCCTGGGCGCGATTTACACGACGCTGGATCTGGCGCCGGGCGGGCCGGGGCGCGATCGCTGTGGCAGCTGCTCGGCGTGCCAGACCGCCTGTCCGACTCAGGCCTTTCCAGCGCCCTACCAGCTCGATGCGCGGCGCTGTATCTCGTATCTGACGATCGAGCATGACGGGCCGATCCCGCTCGACCTGCGGCGCGGGATCGGCAACCGCGTCTATGGCTGCGACGATTGCCTGGCGGTGTGTCCATGGAACAAGTTCGCCGACACCGCGCATACGCACCGCGCCTTCCTGCCGCGCGCCGAGCTGGTGGCGCCGTCGCTCGCCGACCTGCTGGCGCTCGACGATGCGGGGTTCCGGCAGATATTCGCGGGGTCGCCGATCAAGCGCGTCGGGCGCGGGCGGATGGTGCGCAATGCCGCGATTGCGGCGGGCAACAGCGGGGATGCCGGGTTTCGGCCGACGCTCGAACGGCTGACCAAGGATGAAACGCCGATGGTGGCGGAGGCGGCGCGCTGGGCGCTGGGTGAATTGACGCTATGACGTCAGCCTAGCGGCGCAGCGCCTCGATGCAGCTGGGGACATTGGCATCGCGGCCGTCGGGGGTGCGCGCGTCGACATGGGTGGCCAGCGCGTCGGCGCCCTGGCGCGGCGCGTAATAATAAATGTCGAGGATGCAGGCGGTGCCGCTGAACTGCAATTTGCGCGCGGTGCCTTCGGCGACGTCGAGGCGCGGCTTGCCGAACAGCCCGAGCGCGGCGTTGGCGGGGCGGCCGATCAGGCTGTTGTTCTGGGTCGGGCGCGGCGCGGTGATCGGACCCGCCGCCGCCTTGGGCGGGGTGGCACGCGGAATCGCGTTGCCGACGCAACCGCCGAGCAGCAGGGCGAGGCCGGTAAATATCGCCAAGCGGCTGTTGTTGATCATCTTTTCTGGTCCCCGCTCGCAAAATGGAGCATGTGGACGGCCATAGCGGCGCTGACGATCGGCGCCAACAGATTGGCGATGGGCACCATGAAGGTTGCGGCGGACAGCAGGCCGAGCGACCAGCGCGCGGGCCGATCGAGCCGCGGCCGGTCGGGGTGGCGCGCCAGCACCATTGCCTCAAGATCGCGGCCAAGCAGCAAGCCGTTGACCAACAGCGCCAGGATCGGGGTGCCGATGCCGGTGACGAGCAGCAGGATATAGACCGGCAGCGCCAGCAGATTGCCGCCGATCAGCCGGACCAGCGACGCGAGCGCGAGGCGGATATTCTGCCGCCAGCCGACATCGACGGCGCGCGCCGCGGCGGCGGGATAATGGCGCCCCTCGACATCGGCGACGATCGCGTCGGCGAACAGCCCGACGACGACGATCGCGATGGCGCGAAACAACAACCAGCTGCCCGCGATGATCGCGACGACGACCAAGATCCCCGCCATGTGGCGTTCGGCCGCGCCCAGCCATTGCCAATGTTCGAGCGCCCAGCGGGCGGCGACGAACAGCGCCGCGCCCGCGACGATCAGCAGCAGCAGGGTGAGCGCCAGGCTTTGCAGCAGGATGCGCAGCACGCGCGGGCTGGGCAAATCCCTGAGCGCGAGCAGAAAGGCGTGGACGGTGCGGGTCATCGATCGGGGATGGTGGGCGGCGGCGTGTGCGTCAAGCGTCGCGCTTGCCTTGATCCGCTCGCATCCCTAAAGCGCGGCAGCATTTTTCCACCCATCACAGGATATTTCATGGCCTCCACCGCCCGTTTCGACGTTGTTGCCATCGGCAACGCCATTGTCGACGTCCTCGCCCGTGCCGATGACGCGCTGATCGAGACCGAAAATCTGGTCAAGGGATCGATGCGGTTGATCGACGCCGACGAAGCCGAGCGACTCTATGCGGCGATGGGGCCGGCGATCGAAATGTCGGGCGGCAGCGCAGCGAACACCCTGGCGGGGATGGCGGCGCTCGGGCGCCGCTGCGGCTTTATCGGCCAGGTGGCGCAGGATCAGCTGGGCCAGGTGTTCACCCACGACCTGACCTCGCTCGGCGTCGCCTTTGACACCCCGCCGCTGGCGGGCGGCGCCCCGACCGCGCGCTGCCTGATCCTGGTGACCCCCGACGGCCAGCGGACGATGAACACCTTTTTGGGGGCGTCGCAGAATCTGGGGCATGAATCGATTGATGCGGCGCTGATCGCCGACGCTGACATTCTCTATCTCGAAGGTTATTTGTGGAACGCTGATGCCTCGCGCGCGGCGATGGCCGAGGCGATCGGGCTGGCGCGCGCCGCGGGGCGCCGCGTCGCCTTCACCCTGTCCGACACCTTTGTGGTCGCCGGGCATGGCGAGGATTTCCGCCGCATGACCGCGGCGCGCGAGATCGACATCCTGTTCGCCAATGAGGCCGAGCTGCTCGAACTGGCGCAGGAAGGCGATTTTGAAACCGCGCTTGCGAAGGTCGCGGCCGAGGTGCCGTTGCTCGTTGCGACGCGCGGCGAACATGGTGCGGTTGCGGTGACGGGCGGCGAACGCACCGAAGTCGCCGCCGAGCCGATCGACGAGGTCGTCGACACGACGGGGGCGGGCGACCTGTTTGCCGCCGGTTTCCTGGCGGGGCTGGCCGAAGGACGCCCGATCGCCGACTGCCTGACGATGGGCGCGGTGTGTGCGCGCGAAATCATCGCGCAGGTCGGCCCACGGGCGCAGACCGATCTCAATGCCAAGGTCGCCGCGCGGCTCGGCTAGGAACTTTCGGCGGTCCGAAGCGTCCTATGCGCCAAATGGCACAGGAGGATGACATGGCCGACGAAATCCACGAAACGCGCGCGCCCGACGGGACGACGCACACCACGACGATCATCGACCGCGAACCGCGGCGCGGCGGCGGATTGGGCATGGGCCTGATCCTGCTGGTCGTGCTGGCGGTCGCGGGCTTTTTCGCGTTCCAGTTTCTGGGCAATGAAAAGGCCGAAACCGGCGCGATTACGGAAGCGGCGCAAAAGGTCGGCGATGCCGCGCAGGATGTTGGCGACGCGGCGCAGGACGCGGTGAAATAGTCGAAAAACGCCGTAGCCCTGAGCCTTACGAAGGGCGCCTATCCGGATAAGCGCCCTTCGACAGGCTCAGGGCTACGGTCAATTGACTAACCCGACGCTGCCGCCGTTTCGGGATGTTTTTTGAACAGGGCGCGGTCGGCGGGGCCGAAACCGCGCGTCCAGATCAGCCATGAATAGATGCCGAGGATCACCGGCACACCGATCAGCAGCTCGGCCCATTCGGGCAGCTGTGTCGCGCCCCAGCCGAGTATTGCGGCGCCCGCGGTCGCCCACACGAGCGCCCAGCGCAGGCTGTTGACCGGCGCCTTCAGCACATGCGCGAGCAGTCGTGCCTTGACCAGCGAGGCAAAGCCGAGCGCGAGCATCAGTGCGAGCGCGACGGCGGCGGCGTAAGTGATCGGCGGCAGTCCCATCGATTTGGCGATCAGGATCAGCGCGACGCTGAACACCGCCTGCAACGCGAGCGTCGCGATGCTGATCAAAAGATTACGATGGCGCGCGACATAGACCAGCGCCGCTTCGCTGACGACCGCGGTCGCCGCGACGACTTCGGCGGCGAGCAGGAAGGCGAGCGCCGCGGTGCCACTGACGAATTCGGGGCCGACGAGGCCCATCACGGCCTCGCCCGGGATGCCGAGCGCGAGCGCGACCCCCGCCTGTGCGGCGATGATCCAGAAGCCGACCTGGCTGACCTGTGCCGCCACGGCGGCAAGCCGGTTTTCGGCAAGGTTGCGCGTGATCACCGGGCCGAGGATCGGTTCAAAACTGGTTTTCAGCTTTTGCGGCAGCGACGCGACCTGCTGCGCCATGTAATAAATGCCGTAGATCGTCGGCGAGGTAAACTGGCCGAGGATGAACAGGTCGAGGCGGCGCGTGCCCCATTCGATCGCGTCAGCGGCGGCGAGCGGCGCGTTGCGCCGCGCAACTGCGATCAGATGCGCGGGATGCGGTTGCCAGCCGCGCGGCCCGCCATAATGGCGCAGCATCGGGATCAGCGCGGTCAGGAAGGCGCCGACCATCGCGGCGGCATAGGACAGCATCAAGCCATCCTGCACCGACACGAACCAGAAGCCCGCCGCCGCG
>CAZCUW010000094.1:0-10102 GCA_964502035.1 uncultured Sphingopyxis sp.
GCGGCGCCCGGCCGGTGCAGATTGGCGAGCGCCAGCCGGAACAACGGGCGGCGCGGGCGGGGGAGGCGGCTCGCGGTGCGGCGCACCAGCCAGCCGAGCCCGACGAGGATCAGCAGCAGGCCGATCGCCGCCCCGATAAAGCCCAGCGCGAACAGTGGCTCGCGCGCGGTGCCGACCGCCAGCGCGACGATCGCGCTGAGCGCCGCCGCGACCGCGATCAACGCGGGACGGTCGATCCGCGACCCCTTGTCGACGGTGGCGCGATACAATCCCGCCGCCGGGATATGTTTTGTCGCCGCAAGCGGCGGCAGCGCAAAGGCAATGGCGATGAGCAGACCATAAGCGGCGCTGACGCCAAGCGGCAGCGGATAGAGCGCGAAGCCCGGCCGCACGGGCAGCACGTCGCCGGCAATCGCGCCGATCGCCACCGGCGCCAGCGCGCCGACGATCAACCCGGCGAGGATCGAAACCGCAGCGACCGCCAATATTTGCAGGCCGTAGATGCGCAAAACGGTCGCGCTATCGGCGCCGAGTACTTTCAACGTCGCAAGGCCGGGGCGCTTGCCCGCCAGATAGCTTGCGACGCCATTGCCGACGCCGATCCCCGCAATGACCAGCGCCGCAAGACCGACGAGCGACAGAAATTGCCCCATGCGTTCGATGAAGCGCCGCGTCCCCGGTGCGCCATTGCTGCTGTCGGTGATGTCCCAGCCGGCTTCGGGGAATTCGGCGGTCAGCGCCTTGCCGACCGCTTCCGGATTGGCGCTGGCGGGCAGGCGGACGCGATATTTGCTTTCGTACAGGCTGCCCGGCTGGATCAGCTGGGTCGCGGGCAGGTCGGACAGCCCGATGATCGCTACGGGACCGAGGGTGAAACCTTCGCCCAGCCGATCGGGCTCTTCGACGATGATACCGTCGATCCGGAACGTCGTTTCGCCGAATTTGACCCCGCCGCCGACTTTCAGGTCGAGCCGCGAGGCAAGATCCTGGCCGATCCAGATGCTGCCCGCAGGCGGCGGGCCGCGGCGCACGCCGCTGTCGAGCCGCATCGTCCCGTAGAGCGGATAGGTGCCATCGACCGCCTTCAACTCGGACAGCAAGGCATCGCCGCCCGGCGCATTGGCCATCGCGCGCATCCGCACCGTGGCCGACGGCGTGCCGACGCGGCGGAACCCGGCCATTTCTTCGGCCGTGGCTTCGCGCTGCGGGATGCCGAATTCGATATCGCCGCCCAGGATCGTCTGCCCGCGCACCTCGAGCTCCGACGTGATGCCGCTGGTCAGGCTGCCGATCGCGGCCAAGGTCGCGACGCCGAGGAACAGGCAGACCGCGAGCAGGCGCAGGCCGCGGATGCGCGTCGCCAGATCACGGCGCGCGATCCGCCAGAGGGAGGCTAGGGGGAGCACCTAGGCGGCCCGCTCTTCGATTTTCCCGTCGTGCATCACAACCACCCGGTCGCAATGCTCGGCCAGTTCAGGATCGTGCGTGATGATCAGCAACGTCGCGCCCAGCGCCGCGCGCCGCGCAAAGATCAGGTCGATGATCGCATGGCCGGTCGCGGTGTCGAGGTTGCCGGTCGGCTCGTCGGCAAAGATGATCGCGGGTTCGCTCGCCATCGCGCGCGCAATCGCAACACGCTGCTGCTCGCCGCCCGACAGCTGCGCCGGATAATGGGTCAGGCGGTGGCCGAGTCCGACGGCTTCGAGTTCGGCGGCGGCGCGCCCGAACGGATCGGCGATCCCCGCCAGCTCCAGCGGCACCGCGACATTTTCCAGCGCCGTCATCGTCGGCAGCAGGTGAAAGGCTTGCAGCACGATGCCGATCCGCCCGCGCCGCGCCCGCGCCAGTTCGTCCTCGTCCATCGTGGTAAAGTCCAGCCCGGCAACGCGGATGCTGCCGCCATTGGCGCGCTCCAGCCCGGCGAGCACCGCCATCAGCGAGCTTTTGCCCGACCCCGACGGCCCCAGCAGCGCGACCGAGGCGCCCGCGGGAACCTCCAGATCGACGCCGCGCAAAATTTCGACGGGGGCCTTGTCGCTGCCGAGTGTCAGCGTCACATTATGAGCGGCGATCGCCATCTCGGGCGCCAGGACCGGTTGGGGTCGAGTGTCGGGCAAGGAGAGAAGCCTTTGGAAAAACGAACGGCCGGATGGCGCTCTTACGCTTTATATGGTTGCGCCATCGCGCTTTGCCAACCGCTCGCCGCATGCGGATCGGCGGAAGCCCCGGCGGCTTCGACCAACGACCAGGTCGCCGCCCAAGCCGCCCCCGCGATTCCCGCCGACGCACCGCTCGTCATCGCGTTCGGCGACAGCCTCTATGCCGGGTATCAGCTGGGGCCAAAGGAGGGGCTGTCGCCGCAATTGCAGGCGGCGCTGACCGCCGATGGCGTGGTGGCGCGGGTGCAGAACGCCGGGGTGTCGGGCGACACGACCGCGGCGGGGCGCCAGCGGCTGACCTATGTGCTGGACAATGCAAAAGCCAAACCCGCGCTGGTGCTGCTCGGGCTGGGCGGCAACGACATGCTGCGCGGCATCGGCCCCGACCAGACCCGCGCCAATCTGGACGCGATGCTGGCCGAACTGAAAAAGCGCGAGATCCCGGTGTTGCTGACCGGCATGATGGCGGCGCCGAACATGGGCAGCGATTATGCGAAGAAATTCAACCCGATCTATTCGGAGCTAGCCGCCAAATATGACGTCAGTTTCTACCCGTTCATTCTCGACAATGTCGTGACTGACAAGGCGCTGATGCTCGGCGACAATATGCACCCCAATGCGAAAGGGGTGACGGTGGTCGCCGAAGCGCTGGCGCCGCTGGTCGAACAGGCGCTGCCGAACGCGGGGTAATCCGTTTCTTCGTCATTGCGAGCGAAGCGAAGCAATCCAGTGTGGCGTAAACTGCTCTGGATTGCTTCGCTTCGCTCGCAATGACGACGTGCTGCGGCGCGTCTCAACTCCCGCGCGGCCCAAACAGGATGATCGCCGCGCCGCCCAGGCACACCGCGGCGCCGATCAGATCCCAACGATCAGGCTTGGCGCCCTCGACCGCCCACAGCCACAGCAACGCCGCGGCGATATAGACCCCGCCATAGGCGGCATAGGTGCGCCCGGCATGATCGGCATCGACCAGCGTGAGCAAATAAGCGAACAGCGCCAGCGACGCCATGCCCGGGGCGAGCCACCACACCGACTTGTCCAGCCGCAGCCACGTCCAAAAGGCGAAGCAGCCCGCGATTTCGGCGAGCGCGGCGGCGATATAGGCAAGGGCGGTCATGCCGCGACCGTGGCCGTGTTGCGACCAAAAGAAAAGGGGCGACCCGCGGGCCGCCCCTCTCACAATTTTGCTGCTTTCCGAAAAATCAGAACGCGAAGCCGACGCCTGCCACGAAGGTGTCGAAGTCGCCAAAGTTATTGATGAACTGGTGACGATATTCGGCCTTGGCATACAGGTTCTGGCCCAGCTTGTGCTGGTAACCGGCACCGACATACGGATCCTTGACGTCGCTGAAGGTATAGCCGCCGGTGACATAGGCCTTGCCGGCCGCGCCAACCTTGGCGCCGACGCGGCCGCCGACCGAGAACTGGACGTCCGCACCGTCGACGAGCACCTTGTCGCCCGCGACTTCGGCGCCGACAAATGCCGCGCTGCCCAGGTCGAAGTCATAACCGGCGGCGAGGCCTGCCGTTGCTTCGTCGATGCCGTTGCCGGTGATCAGGCCGCCGCGCACTTCGACGCGGCCTTCGCCGCCATCGGCCGCCATGGCGGGGGTTGCAACGATGGCCGTCAGGAGAGCGGCTGCAACTGCGAATTTTTTCATTTATCGTTCCTTCTACATTTGTGCGGCCACGCCCTTTGGGTCGTGGTCCACGCCGTAAATGGCGTTCGCAGCTGTCGCTTCAATGAACGAAAGTGTCTTTATGTGACAATTTTCTTACCTGTGTTATTTTTACCACACGGTATAGAATAGCTATGCAGCCGCGATACGCCGAATCTGGCGCTTAACTGCGGATGTGAGGGGAGGCGATTGCGATCCTGCGGGGCCGGATCGGGCGTCGTTTAGCCCAGCGCTGCCTGTTTTTCGTCCGCAATGCGGTCGAGTTCGGCGCGGCTCGGCTTGGTCGCGGCGCTCTTCAGTTGGCCGCACGCCGCCATGATGTCGCGCCCGCGCGGGGTGCGCACCGGCGCCGAAATCCCGGCCTTGAAAATCAGGTTGCTGAACGCGCGCACGCGCTCGGGCGACGAACATTCATACATCGCACCGGGCCAGGGGTTGAAGGGGATCAGATTGACCTTGGCATGCAGGCCATATTCGCGGATCAGCCGCACCAGCTCGCGCGCGTCGTCGTCGCTGTCATTCTTGTCCTTCAGCATCACATATTCAAAGGTGATCCGCCGCGAATTGCCCGCGCCCGGATAGTCGGCGCACGCCTTCAGCAATTCATCGATGCCATATTTGCGGTTGAGCGGCACGATCTCGTCGCGGATTTCCTTCGACACCGCGTGCAGCGACACCGCCAGGTTGACGCCGATTTCCTCGCCCGCGCGCGCCATCATCGGCACCACGCCGCTGGTCGACAGGGTGATCCGGCGCCGCGACAGCGCCAGCCCGTCGCCGTCCATGACGATCTTGAGCGCGCCCTTGACCTCGTCGAAATTATACAGCGGTTCGCCCATGCCCATCATCACGATGTTGGTCAGGATGCGGCCGTCGGCGGTATAATGGCCGCCGTGTTCTTCGTCGTCGCCGTCCTCGGGATCGGGACCGAAACCCGCCATCGTCCCCTTGGGCCATTCGCCCAGTTCGTCGCGCGCCAGCATCACCTGTCCGACGATCTCGCCCGCGGCAAGGTTGCGGACGAGACGCATCGTGCCGGTGTGGCAGAAGCGGCAATTGAGCGTACAGCCGACCTGACTCGACACGCACAAGGTTCCCCGATCGGCGTCGGGGATGAACACCATCTCATATTCCTGGCCGTCGGCGGCGGCCAGCAGCCATTTGCGCGTCCCGTCGCTCGACACCTGCGCCTCGCGCACCGTCGGGCGGCCGATGATGAAACGGTCGGTCAGCCACGGCCGCATCGTCTTGGCGATGTCGGTCATCGCCTCGAAATCGGTGACCCCGCGGTGATACATCCAGTGCCAGATCTGCTTGGCGCGCAGCTTGGCGCCCTTGGCGTCCAGACCCGCCTCGACCAGCACGCCGCCGATCGCGTCGCGGGTCAGCCCGACCAGGTCGATGCGGTTGCCGCCGCGCAAGGGAACGGTGCCCGTGGTGACGGGGTCGATATGGCCGGGAATCTGCATGATGGGCGCGCATATAGGGGGGAAGGGCGGATTGTGCAATTGCGGGCCGGACCAGCGCGGCATCTTATGAACGCAATCACATCGTACCGCGCGGCGAATCGCTATCGCCGTGACAGCCGCCGTAGGAGATTGCCGTGCGCCTGCTCAACCTGACCCTTGCCGCGGCAGGGGCCGTGCTATCCACCGCGGCGGTCGCCGCCGAAACGGCAGCGCCCATCGCCGCTTGCCAGACCGGCGAACGGCCGATCCGCTTTTATGCAAACTGGTCGGCCAACAGCAATGCGATCTGCGACTATGGCTTTGTCGAAGTGAATCATCGCCTCGCGGCATTGCTGGAATTGCCCGGCGGCGCCGCCAGTGTCGACTGGGTGAAACGCACGCTGGGCATCCCGCATTTCGTTCAGCGCGAAGGATTCGCGCCCAACGGCTTTTTCACGATCAACGCCGGCCATCAGGTTGCGCTGGCCGGGCCGGATGGCTGGGAAATGGTGGTCGAGGCGTATGAACGCCGCCGCGAAGGCGCGTGGGGCCGCAAGGATGATTTCGAGGTCAAGTTTCACGGTGTCGGACTGACCCCGCAAAAGGAGGCAGAGAAGCGGGGGCGCTGCCTCAGCGAGGCGGCGGTGCTCGATCGCGCGATCGCGGCGGGCTGGCGCTATGTGCCCGCCACGACGGTCCACGGTACCGCTGGCCCGATGTCCTGGCCCGGCGCGTTGGCGACGGACGATGGCCGCAGTCTCATGCTGCTCAACCTGTCACGCACCACCGTATTGCCGCCCCGCGAGACGCGACGTGCGCGTGGATCGTCTCTTTCAAAGACCTGCACGAAACGCCGCCCGCGGCACCCCGCCCGCTGCCTTGAACCGGTACATGATGGCGGGTGCCAGCCGTCGTCACGCTCCCTAGACTATTCGATTGACGTAGAAGAGGTTATGCCATGCATCGCTCCCTTTCCCTCGCCGCCGTGCTGTTCGCCATGGCGCTTCCCCAGGCGGCGTCCGCGGCGCCGGGCCAGAAAATCTGCACCCGCCATTCGACCATCCTGCTGGAGCAGGGCGAAAAGGCCGAGGTCAACGGCGCCGGGTCGAGCGGGGTCGAATTGCTGATTTCAGGCCCTGCGGGGCAGTGGATTTTCGCCGATTATAATGGTCTGGCCCGCCCCGGTGCGGGCGATGTCCAGGTGGCCTCGAACAAAACCCAGACCATCGTCCGCCGCGGCCAGTTGCCGCAAATCTATGTCCTCTATTCCAAGGCATCGCGGCTGATCGAGGGCAAGCAACTCACCGCCTATGTCAGCGGCCTGTACCTCGACCGGCGACCGCTGGCCAAACCCAGGATCACCGGAACCGACGCCGACAAGGCGGTGTGGAGCCGCGTCCTACTCGGGCAGACCGGCGGCTGTGATGTGCGCTGGGTGCCGGGACGGGGATTGGTGAAATAGGCGAGCGCCCATCGCGCCCCGGGCGATACCGCCACGGGGCGCCGTGCGCTGCCCGGCCCCTACGTCATTGGGTCAAGCCGCACCCGCGGATCATTTCCGGATCGAGCTGACGCGAATGACCTGATGGCGCGCCGCGTCGGCGATCGCCACCTCGGCCTGCGCCGTCGCCGTCGCCCGCGTGTCGGTGCGGCATTGCCGAACGTCGTTCTTGCCTTTCAGGTCGAAATCCGACGCGGTGCCGCACACCTCGACGACCGCACGCCAGATGCGGCGATCCAGACTTTTGGCACCGGCCTCGGTCCGCAGGTCAAGGTCGCGATGCTGGACGGCGACGCTGGGGTTGGCGGCCGCCGATTGGGCGAGGACGGGCTGGCCAACCGACGTGGCGGCCAGCGCGGCGAGGATCAAAAGTTTTTTCATCTTATGTCTCCATCGGCCGGCTATTTGAGGAGGGGAGGAAGCCGGTAGCAGCGAGATAGGCGTTCGCCGGGCGCGCGAGGAGCAACGATGTTGCATGGCTATTCTGCAAAATTGCAGAATGCCGCAAAGCCGCTTATGACGCACAAGACGCCATGTACGATTGGAACGACCTTAAAGCCTTTCTCGCGGTGGCCGAGACCGGCAGCACCCTATCCGCAGCGCAGGCGCTGCGGGTCAGTCAGACGACAGTCGCGCGGCGGATCGCGGCGCTCGAGGAGGCGACCGGCCTCAATCTGTTCGAGCGGCGGCAGGCGGGATATGCGCTGACCCCGGTGGGCGACGCGATGCTGGCGAGCGCCGTCGCGGTGCGCGACGCGGCCGATCGCTTCGGCGCGGCGGCGGGGGCGCGGTCGCGCGATGCCGGCGGCACGGTCAGTCTGACGACGATGGAAATTTTCGCGGTGACGATCCTGCCGCCGATCCTGCGCGACCTGCGCGCCGACCATCCCGGCATCCACATCCAGCTCGACACGTCGGACGAGCAGCGCGATCTGGCGAGCGGTGCCGCCGACATCGCGATTCGCAGCAGCAAGCAGCCGACCGGCGCCGGGCTGGTCGGGCGGCGGATCGCCGACAATCCATGGACGGTCTATTGCAGCCGCGACTATGCCGATCGCCACGGCATTCCGCACAGCCGCGAACAACTGGCCGCGCATCCGTTTATCGGCGGCGGCGGCGGGGTGTGGGAACCCTATCAGGCCTGGCTGCGGCAATATGGGCTCGAGGATTCGGTGGTGATGAAATATGACACCGGCACCGGCCTGCTCGCCGGGGTGCGATCGGGCATGGGGCTGACCATATTGCCCGCCTTCATTGCCGACCGCGAACCCGATCTGATCCGCTGTATTCCGCCCAAAAGCGAGGACACGACGGGGCTGTGGCTGCTCACCCACGAACGGCTGCGCCATGTGCCGCGGGTGCGGTTGGTGCTCGATTTCCTGGCGCGTGAACTGACGAAGGCGGCGCGCGATGGATAAAGGATCAGCGCAGCTTCGCGCATCCCAGCGCCGCCGCGTCGATCGCCGTGGCGGCGCCGCGCAACCGGTATGTATCGGCGATCGCGCCGCCCGACGCGGTGCTGCTCGCAATGCTCATGCTGGGGGCCGATCGCATCGCGGCGACGATCGCCGCGTCCATCCGCGGGTCGCTGGCCCAGCCATGCGCGCCATTGCCGGTCAGGATGAAGCGGCGGCTGCCGATGGTCAGGCGCAGGTCGCGCCCCGGCGCGCGCGCTTTTGACAGGCGGACATAGAATTGCCCGCGGATCCGCAATTTCGGCCAATATCCGACGCTGGCATAGGCTTTGACCTGCGGGGTGCCGATCGTTGCCGAGGGGGCGGCGAGGGCGTAGCAGCGCGGCGTGGCGGGATCGCGGAACGCGCCCCAGCCGTCGAAAATGCCCAATGCCGTCGGAACAGCGGCGAGCGCCGCGGCGGGCATCGCCGCCAACATCAGGAAAAGGGAGGTCCAGCGCCGCATCGGCCCTCGTTCGCGCGATTGGGGATGCTTTGCAAGCATGGCTTGCACGTGCCGATGCGTGCGTTAAGGAAGGTGAGCATTTTCAGGGGCCGGGAATCGGGGCAACGAATCGCCTCCGATGGCGGCCCTTTCAGGGACTTCTCCCGCGGAACACAGGGATGGCGGATTTAGAATGAAAGCGACGATCGAACGCGCAGTGTTGTTGAAGAGCCTTGGCCATGTCCAGTCGGTGGTCGAGCGGCGCAATACCATTCCCATCCTGTCGAACGTCCTGATCGAAGCCGACGCATCGGGCCAGCTCAAGTTGATGGCGACCGACCTTGACCTGCAGGTCGTCGAAACGATCGCGGCCAAGGTCGAAACCGCCGGGACGACCACCGTGTCGGCGCACACCCTGTTTGAAATCGCGCGCAAACTGCCCGAGGGCGCCGAGGTCAGCCTGGCCGCCGCCGAGGGCAAGATGCAGGTCAAGGCCGGCCGCTCGAACTTCAACCTGCCGACGCTGCCGCGCGACGATTTCCCGGTGATCGCCGAGGGTGATCTGCCGACCAATTTTGAACTGCCGGTGGCCGAACTGATCCAGATCATCGACAAGACGCGCTTTGCGATCTCGACCGAAGAAACGCGCTATTATCTGAACGGCATCTTCCTGCACGTTGCCGAAGATGCGTCGGGTCCGGTGCTGAAGGCCGCGGCGACCGACGGTCACCGCCTGGCGCGCTATACCGTCACCCGTCCCGAAGGCGCGTCGTCGATGCCCGACGTCATCGTGCCGCGCAAATGCGTCACCGAAATCCGCAAGCTGCTCGACGAGGCCGAGGGCAATGTCGAAATCAGCCTGTCGGCGAGCAAGATCCGCTTCCAGCTCGGCAACGCGATCCTGACCTCGAAGCTGATCGACGGCACTTTCCCCGATTACAGCCGCGTCATCCCGACCGCGAACGACAAGCTGCTCAAGGTCGATCCGAAAAGCCTGTATCAGGGCGTCGACCGCGTCTCGACGATCGCCAGCGAAAAAACCCGGGCGGTGAAAGTCAGCCTCGACAAGGACCGCATCACCCTGTCGGTGACCAGCCCCGAAAACGGCACCGCCGCTGAAGAAGTCGCCGCCGTCTATGACAGCGAGGCGATGGAAATCGGCTTCAACGCCCGCTACCTCAGCGACATATTGGGACAGGTCGACGGCGACACCGTCGAACTGCACCTCGCCGACGCCAACGCCCCGACGCTGATCCGCGAAAGCGAAAAGAGCCCGGCGCTGTACGTGCTGATGCCGATGCGGGTGTAGAAAACCCCTCCCCTTCAGGGGAGGGGCAGCGAGACTTGCCAGCTTGCTGGCTTAGGCTCAGGACCCATTAAACATATTGCGCTGTGTTTGGGTTGGTGATTCAAAGC
>CAZCUW010000095.1:0-9693 GCA_964502035.1 uncultured Sphingopyxis sp.
CCCCAAAGCCGTCCCCCGCCTGCCGAAGATGCTGGACCGCCCCGCCCCGGCGCGGCATGGTGGGGGGATGGAGACATTGCCTCTCTGGTTCACCGGCCAGCTGCTGCTCGCGCTGCCCGGGATTGGCGACCCCCGCTTTGAACAGGCGGTGATCGCGATGATCAGCCACGACGAAGAAGGCGCGATGGGGATCGGCATTTCCGATCCGATTGCCGGGATGACGGTCGGCGAGGTGCTCGACCAGCTGGAGATCGCGCATGACGATCCGCTGGAGCAGCCGGTGTTCCTGGGCGGTCCGGTCGAACCGTCGCGCGGGTTCGTGCTGCACAGCATGGACTGGGGCGGGCAGGAAGCGGTGCAGGTCAGCGATCGCTGGATGATTTCGAGCTCGCACGACATATTGCGGGCGATCGGCGACGGGCGCGGGCCGTCGCGCTGGCTGGTGGCGCTGGGCTATGCCGGATGGTCGGCGGGGCAGCTGGAGGGCGAGATGGTGCGCCACGGCTGGCACGTCACCCCGGGCAGCGACGCCCTGTTGTTCGACACGCCGCCCGCCAAGCGCTGGCAGGCGGCGTTTGCCGAAGCGGGAGTGGACGCCCGCTTGCTGACAACCGAGGGTGGCGAGGCCTGAAATACCGTAGCCCTGAGCTTGTCGAAGGGCGCTTCTCAGCGATAGGCGCCCTTCGACAAGCTCAGGGCTACGGTTACTTTGCTTCTGCCTTTTTACCGCGCCAGTGCGAGCAGCGGGCGGCCAGCGGTCAGGCTCGCGCGGGCGGTGCGGGCGGCCCAGCGCGAATCGACGTAACGACCGTCGGCGAGTTCGAGATCGTAACGGATCGGGCTGGCGAGCGCAGCGTCATAGGCGGCGGCGGCATCATTGGTGCGACCCAGACGAGCATAAGCGGTGCCAAGGTTGATCAGCCGCGACGGGTCGCAGGCGTCGAGGGTGGTGTCGCCGGTCAGCTTGGCGACCGCGGCGTGGTTTTCACCGGCGCGCAGCTCGGCATAGGCGACGGGCAACGTCATCGAATCGGCCTGGGGGCCGGTCACGACGATGATCGATTGCGCGGCGGCCGGGGTCGCAAAAGCCAGTGCGATCAGCGGCAGCAATATTTTTTTCATTTCTCTATCCCCTCGTAAACTTTGGCTGATTTTCTCCCTCATCGTGCGAAAAGTCAATGTTTTCGGGGCTTTGTAACACTCATGTCACAATCACATATTATGCTGACCGCAAGACGCATTATAAGTCAGGATTTTCAGAATCTTGGCGTTCGCGACTCGGTGTCACAATTTTGCGGCCCCGACTGTCACATTTGCGCCCGCTGAAAATAAATTTGCGCGGCGGTGCATTTTGCGCCTGCGATTCGCGCGCTCGCGCTATTCGGCAGACCGACCCGCCATTGCGATATAAAGAAAAGTTTATATTTGATCCTGAGGGCGCTTTCGGATAGGGCGCGCAACATAATTACCCAGCTTTCCGTGGCCGCTCGCCTGCGGCCGAACCCGCCTACAGGAGACTCCATCGTGGCCACTCTCGCCGCCGACACCCGTGACTATGTGATTGCCGACATCGGTCTTGCCGACTTTGGTCGCAAGGAAATCAACATCGCCGAAACCGAAATGCCGGGCCTGATGGCGCTGCGTTCGGAATTTGGCGCGTCGCAGCCGCTGAAGGGCGCGCGCATCGTTGGCTCGCTGCACATGACGATCCAGACCGCGGTGCTGATCGAGACGCTGACCGCGCTCGGCGCCGACGTCCGCTGGGCGACGTGCAACATCTTTTCGACCCAGGACCATGCCGCCGCCGCGATCGCGGCGACCGGCGTGCCGGTGTTCGCGGTGAAGGGCGAAAGCCTGGCGGATTACTGGGACTATGTCGGCCGCATCTTCGACTGGGGGGTCGAGGACGGCACGACGTGCAACCTGATCCTTGACGATGGCGGCGACGCCACGATGTTCGCGCTGTGGGGCGCGAAGCTCGAAGCCGGGCAGGACATGCCGGCCCCCGAGAATGAAGAAGAGATCGAGATGCAGCGCGCGCTGAAGGCGTTTGTCGCCGCCAACCCCGGTTATCTGACCAAGACGGTCAAGGCGATCAAGGGCGTGTCGGAAGAAACGACGACCGGCGTCCACCGCCTGTACCACATCGCCAAGAAGGGCGAGTTGCCCTTCCCGGCGATCAACGTCAACGACAGCGTCACCAAGTCGAAGTTCGACAACCTGTATGGCTGTAAAGAGTCGCTGGTCGACGCGATCCGCCGCGGCACCGACGTGATGCTGGCGGGCAAGGTCGCCACCGTCGCCGGCTTCGGCGACGTCGGCAAGGGCTCGGCGCAGTCGCTCCGCAACGGCGGCGCGCGCGTCCTCGTCACCGAAATCGACCCGATCTGTGCATTGCAGGCCGCGATGGAAGGTTTCGAGGTCGTGACGATGGACGAAGCCGTCCAGCGTTCGGACATCTTCGTCACCGCGACGGGCAATGCCGACGTCATCACCGCCGAACATATGGCGGCGATGAAGAATATGGCGATCGTCTGCAACATCGGCCATTTCGACAGCGAGATCCAGATCGCGGCGCTCGCCAACTACAAGTGGACCGAAGTGAAGCCGCAGGTCGACCTGGTCGAGTTTCCGGATGGCAAGCAGATCATCATCCTGTCGAAGGGCCGCCTGGTGAACCTCGGCAACGCGACGGGCCACCCGAGCTTTGTGATGTCGGCGAGCTTTACCAACCAGACGCTGGCGCAGATCGAACTGTGGACGCGCAGCGAGCAGTATAAGAACGACGTCTATGTCCTGCCCAAGCATCTCGACGAAAAGGTCGCGGCGCTGCACCTCGACAAGCTGGGCGTGAAGCTGAGCCAGTTGTCGCAGAAGCAGGCCGATTATATCGGCGTGCCGGTGGCGGGGCCGTTCAAGCCCGACCATTATCGCTATTGATTTGGCGTGTTTCCGGGCTGGCATCGTTTGCCGGCCCGGTTCGTCAGCCGTCGGCCAGATCGCCCAGCGCGTCCTTCAGCGGCTGTAGCCAGCTTTCATAATTTCGCCATTGATCGACCGCGTCGCGGTTGATCGGGCGGCGCACCTGCTCGGCGCTCGGGGTTCGCACCGGGCGCTTGTTCGCGTGAAAATTGAGACAGGCGTCCTCGAACGGCAATTCCATATGGGCCAGCAAGCCGCGTATCTCGCGTTCGGGATCGTCGATCAGCCGTTCGTGGACCAGCCGGTACACCGAACCCGGCAACACCCGATCCACATGCTCCATGAAGCGGACATAGTCGCGATAATAGCGTCCCATGTCGGACAGCGAATAGGCGAAACCCTGACCGCGGGCAAAATGCTGTTTGAAATTGGCAAAGCAGCACGCCATCGGGGCGCGCCGCGCGTCGATGATCTTCGCGCTGGGAAACAGGGTATGGATCAGCCCAATGTTCAGCCAGTTGTTCGGCAGCTTGTCGATCATATAAGGCTTGCCGGTCTGGCGATGCTGTGCCGCCGAGCGGAGATAATGGGCGGCCAGCCCTTCGATCGCTGCGGTCGGAAGTGACGCCAGAATCTGCGGATATTTGCCAACCTCGTCGGTCCAGCGGTCGGCGACGATCTTTTGCGTGATCAGCGGAATATAGGGAAGCTCGGCGGTGCCTTCGATCTGGCTGTGCGAGGCCAATATCTGTTCGACCAGCGTCGATCCCGCGCGGGGCATGCCGACAATGAAGACCAGCCTGGCGTCTGCGTCGCCGACGCCGTTCGTCGCGGCGAAATAAGTGGCATCGAAAAAGGCGATCGAGTCCGAGACGTCATCGGTCATCGCCTGGGCATCGTAACGCAGTTCGGTGCGGCGGATGCGGTTGGCGATCGCATAATGGTCGAACGAGCGCGCAAAATCGCGCGCATCCTCATAGGCTTTGCCTAGCGCGAATTGCAGCTGCACCTGACCCGAGTCGGTATCGGGCAAGGCGGCCGCCAGGTCGAGCATCGCCTGGCGATCGGCGGCATCGAACGATACGCGCTTCAGATTGGCCAGTCCCCACCAGGCTTCGGTGCGCCGCCGATCGAGCGACAGCGCGCCCCGAAAGGCCGCGACGCTTTCGTCGTAGAGCCCCAATGTCTTGCATACATTGCCATAGCCGACCCATAGCCACGGCTCGTCGGGTTGCTGCGCGAGTGCCTGCTCATGCGCTTCCAGCGATCGGTCATAGGCGCCAATCTGGCCCAGCGTGGCGAGTTTTGCACTGAGCGCTGGCCGGTTCCGTGGGTCGAGCGCCAGCACCTCGTCGAGCAGCGACAGGCCATCGGCAAAATCGCTGGTCCGAAACAACGCCCGCGCAAGATTGGTCTTGGCGTCGGCAAAGTCCGGCGAGACGGCGAGTGCGTCGCGAAACAGTCGTTGGGCCTCGGGGTAAATGCCCAGCCGGACCGCGATTTCGCCGAGGATACAAAGCGCCGCGACATTGGCGCGAGAGCTTTTTAGCAGCGGTCGGACAATGGCTTCGGCCTGCGCCAGCTGTCCGGTCATCAGCAGGCGGCTCGCCTGCATGATCGCGGGCGCTTGCGCTTCTTCGGCAACGGCCTTTGCGTCGAGGTCTGCGGCGGCCCCATGTTCGCCGACCGCGCGAAGTGCCGCAGCCTTGTCGCGCATGTCAGCGACCTTGGTGGAGATGCGATCCATCATGATCCCTGTGTTCGCAGCGTCCCTGACCGCAACCATCGTCTCGGCCATTGGCGGGGTCGTAGCTGCGGCTTAGTCACAAAAAAATGGCCGGGGCAAGCCCCGGCCAAATTTTCCAAATTGGCGCCGGTCACATCTTGGCGGTGAACCCGGCATAGAAGAACCGGCCGCGGTTCGAATAGATGCCGCTGCCGCCGCCGGCACCGCTCAGCCCGAACGGCGGGTTGCGGTTGAAGGCGTTGTCGACACCGCCATAGAAGGTGAATTTTTCGGCGACGTCAAAGCCCATGCGGAAGTCATGATACCAGACCGCCGGATAATATTTGAAGCCGTCGGCAAAGGCGTCCGCGTTCTGCGGCGGCCGACCCTGGACGCTGTTGTAGTTTTCCCAGGCACCGTTCGACATCTTGCCGATATAGCGCACCCGATAGCCGAAGGTGAACGGACCGGTGACCAGCGATGCATTGATATTGAAGGCATGCTGAGGATCGCCAAGCTCGCCATTGATGCGGTCGGCGCGACCGGGGTCGGTCGGCGACAGGAACGAGTTGTTCTTGAGCGCCATCGTGTAAATGCCGCCCAGCGAGATCTTGCCAAAATTATCGATCTGGCGGTCGTAGCGCGCTTCGAAATCGATGCCGGTGACTTGCAGTTTCGCGTAGTTCAGCGGCACGACCTGCAGGCTGTTTTCCAGGACACGGCCAGGAATTTCACCACGTGGCCCGCCGCCCGCGCCCGCGCGCGAAAACAGCGCACAGAACTGGTTGTCGATCGACGCTGCATCATAGCAGGCATTCAAGATGCCCTGCGCCGACGGAGCGGTGATCACATCGTTGACGGTGATGTTGTAATAGTCGGCCGAGAAGGTGAAGCCAGGCAGAAAGTCGGGGGTAAAGACGCCGCCGAGCGTGTAGGAATCCGACGTTTCTTCACCCAGATTGGGGTTGCCGCCAGACAGGAAACCGATCGACGAGGTATAAACATAGTCATAGCCTGCGGGCACGCCGTCCGCGGTGCAGTTCGCGGCGCGCGTCGAGGCGCCGGTGCCGATGTTTCGCGCCGAGCAAGGGTCGTTCACCGTCGCAAAATTCTGCCCCAGCGGGGTGAACAGATCGGACAGGTTCGGCGCGCGCACGGCCCGCGAATAGTTGCCACGCAAGCGCAGCGAACGGAACGGCGCCCATTCGAGCCCGGCGTTATAGGCGAACACCGTACCGGTCGAACCGCGATAATCGGCGACACGTGCTGCCGCCGAGACCGTCAGTTCTTCAAAAAACGGCGTGTCCTTGAGGATCGGCAGCCGAATTTCAGCATAGGCTTCCTTCACCTCGAACGCTGGCGGATTGAACTGCGGGATCGCGTTGTAGAACGTCATCCCCGCCGCGGTGGCCGCGTCCTGGACATAATCAGCGGTCTCGCGCCGATACTCGGCGCCGACGGCGAAGCCGACCGGACCGCCTGGCAACTCAAACCATTTGCCGCTGTCACCCGACATGAACGCGCTGACGACGAATTGCGAAATCTTGCCCGAGGCCAGCGAGTCCTGCAGCAGATAATTGCGCGCCGCTTGCGTTACATTGCCCGAACCGAACAGGTTCACCGGAACGCAGGCCGCGACATCGGCCGCAAGCTGCGATGCGGCATAAGCCGGATCCGCCGCCACTTCGAGCGCGACGCGGGCCGCGGGGTCGACCGAGGCGCGGCACACGACATTGCCATTGGCCACACCGGTGCGGACGAGCCCTTCATCGACCGCGTCGATCGCCAGCAAATAGCGCTGCAAATTGACGTTGCCCAGAATCGCTGTCTTTTCGCGGAATTCGCCATAATTGGCTGAGACTTCGTAGCTCCAGCTGTCATTAAACTCGCCGCGCACGCCCAGCACCGCGCGATAGGTTTCGCGCCGCGCGCGTTCTTCGCGGTTGGTCAGATCGACGGCATTTTTCAGGAAGGTGAAACCGGTCTGGTCGGCATCTGGGATGCCATCGCCAGTCGGGTCGCCATTGGCGTCAAAGCCACCATAATAATCGCCATAATAGTCGCGGATAATCGGCTTGGCCTGATTGTTCAGATAGGGATTTTGCGTGAAAAAGCGTTCGCGCGGTGAACCGGTCGCGCCGGTGAAGAACGGCCCGGACGCATTGCCGAGCGAGTCGGTGCGAACATATTTGGCTTCGACGAAAGGAACAAAGCCGGGGCTGACTTCGAAACGAGCGATCAGATTGGCACTATAACGGTCGAGGGTCGGCGTCAGGCCGAATTGTGTCCCGTCGCGGAAATTGTCGCCATTGCCGCCGAGGTAGGCGGGAAAGGGCGGCCGCCCGGTCTGAGTGCCGGTCTGCTGGATCAGCGTGCCGTCGGGTTGGAACAGGAACGGCGTATAGCTGTTGCCGCCCAGGAACGACAGAAACGTGCCGCCATTGCTGTAAACGCCGCTGCGGATATCGCGAAAAAACAGCGCGTCGGGGGTGCCGTCGCTGCCGTTTACCGAGCCTGCCGGATCGGTATCAACCGTGATAAAGCCATCATTCTGGCGCAAATTTGGGCGGCCCGAGGCGTAAAAATCCTCCTGCCGCGCATATTCCAGATTGATCGCAATATTGCCGCGGCCATCGGCGAAATTCTTGCCGGCGAGCAGGCTGCCATAATAGGATCCGGCGTCGCCATATTTGCTGGCGCCACCTTGGCCGCGCAACTGGATGCCCTCATAGCTGTCCTTGAGGATGAAGTTCACCACCCCGGCCAGCGCGTCCGAACCGTAAATGGCCGAATTGCCGCCAGTCACCACATCGACACGTTCGATCAGATCGGTCGGAAAGGTGTTGGTGTCGGGCGACACGGCGTTGGAAAGGATGTCCGACCCGACGTGGCGGCGCCCATTGACCAGCACCAGCGTGCGCTGCGTGCCAAGACCGCGAAGATCGAGCAGGTTGAGGCCCGAGGTGCCAAGGAAGCGCGTCGAGTTCGACTGGCTGAACGTGCTCCGCAGCGCCGGCAGTTCATTCAGCGTGTCACCAACCGATGTGTTGCCGCGTTCGAAAAACTCATCGCCGGAAATCGAAACAACGGGAACCTGCGAGTCCAGATTGGGGCGGCGAATGCGCGATCCGGTGACGACGATCGCCTCGCCCGGATTGGCGCTGTCGACCGCTTCGTCGGCAGGGGCGGCCTCGGCCTCCGTCTGTGCGAAGGCTGGCGTTGCCAGCATCACGGCCATCGCCGAAAGGCTGGCCAAACCCAGATTCCGGCGCGACCGCAAAGCGGCCAACTTTTCATTGTTCATTTCAGTTCCCCGGTTTTTTCGTTCTGGCTGCATTCTGCCCCATCGGGCGTTTACAAAAGGTCAAGCGGTTGACGTTTCGCAATCGCCCCAATTTTCCGGATCGATGCTGCCGAACGCGAATCGTTCCAAAGACGCACCCGCAAGTCAAGCAGATTGCGTTGAAATACGTGGGCAGTACACCACAGTTGATCACCCGCTGTCGGCCGCTGTGGCGCAGGGTTGGTTCGTTCCGGCGTCAAGCGATTGAAACCCTCGGGGACAGGCGATAGGGCGGGCTGATGGTCCATCGCCCTTCTTTTCATTCTTCGCACGGCGCGGCGCCCGCTCGATGACGCTGTCGTCCGGCGCGCTCTTTGCCCTGGGCCTGTTTTCTGCGCTCTGGCTGCTCGCCGGATTGTGGGCGGTCGGGCGCGGGATTGCGATGCAGCGGCGCGCGGCGTTTGTGGCGGGGCAGGCCGACCGGCTGGGCAGTCTGGTCGAGGCATCGCCGCAACTGCCGGTCATCGTCCGCGCCGACTGGCGGGTCGAGGCGAGCGAAAAGCTGGGCCGCTGGCTGGGGCTGGCGCAAGGGCCGCGCAATTTCGATGAATTGCGCGGGCTGGACAGCGGGCTCGACCCCGACGGCCATGATGCGCTGCGCCAGGCGATCCTTGGCGCGCAGCGCGGCGCCAAGCCCTTTACGCTGAGCCTGAAGCCGCAAGGCAGCGAGCGCACGATCATCCTGCACGGTGCCCCGGCGCCGCAGGCGGTCGGCGGCGCGGGCAGCGTGCTGCTGTGGCTGAGCGATGCGACCGACGGCCAGCATGCGCTGGCGCAGGCGCGCAGCGACCGCGACGAGGCGATGGCGGCGTTCGAGGCGTTGTCGGGGCTGATCGAGGCGGCCCCCTTTCCGATGTGGTTCCGCGACACCGACCTCAACCTCGCGCTCGTCAACAGCGCCTATGTCCGCGCGGTCGAGGCAAAGAGCGCGATCACGGTGATCGATGGCGGCATCGAGCTGTGCGAAACCGTCGCCGGAGTCAGCGCCGCCGAGGCCGCCGACGAGGCGCGCACCGCGGGGTCGGCGCAGGTCCGCACGATCCCGGTGACGATCGAGGGCGAACGCCGCATCATGCGCGTCGTCGATGTGCCGCTGGCGCCCACCGGCGGGCGGGTGATCGGCATCGCGGGCTATGCGATCGACATCCAGGAGTTGGAGAGCGAGCGCGGCGCGCACCGCCGTTTCGTCGATACCCAGCGCGAATTGCTCGACCGGCTGTCGGCGGCGGTCGCGCAATTTGGCCCCGATCAGGGGCTGGCCTTTGCCAATCTGCCGTTCCGCCGCCTGTTCGCGATCGACGCCGACGACGTCACCGAGGCGCGTGCCTTCGCGCGGCTGCTCGATGCCTGGCGCGAGGGTGGACGGACCCCCGAGGTACGCGATTATCCCGAATGGCGGCAGACGCATGTCGACTGGTTTGCGCGCGCCGAGGCGAGCGAAGAGGATTGGCTGCTGCGCGATGGCACCCATCTGCATGTCGTCGCCCAGCCGACCCCCGACGGCGGGCTGCTGCTGATCGCCGAGGACAAGACCGAGCAGGTGCAGCTGGCAGGGGCGCGCGACACCTTGCTGCGCGTGCGCACCGCGACCTTTGACAATCTGTTCGAGGCGGTGGCGGTGTTCGCGCCCGACGGGCGGCTGCATTTGTGGAATCAGCGGTTCCGCCGCCTGTGGGGGGTCGACGAGGGGGCACTGGCGGCG
>CAZCUW010000096.1:0-9602 GCA_964502035.1 uncultured Sphingopyxis sp.
ACCGCCGTTACGCCGACACGGTGCGCGTTATCGCCGATGGCAAGACGCTGCACGGCTGCGGCGGCCCGATTTTGCCACCCGACACGCTGGCGGGATCGCGCTGGACCTTTGTGTCGATCGGCGGCGTCGCGGTGGCGAAGGACCGCCCGACCGCGCTCGAGTTTGACGGCGCGCGGCTGAGCGGCAGCGCGGGCTGCAACCGCTTCTCGGGTGGCTATAAGGCCGCGGACGGCACGCTGACCGCCGGGCCGCTGATGGCGACCGAAATGGCGTGCCCGGGTCCGGGCATGGCGCAGGAAGCGGCGTTTTTTCAATTGATGGCAGCGCCGGTGAGCCTGACCTTCGCCGATGACGGGACGCTGATTTTGACCGGGGCCGCGGGGCGGACGGCGGTGTTGAAAAGGGTGATCTAAAACCAGTCCTGTTATTCCGTTCGTGTCGAGCGAAGTCGAGACATGCTGAGCTCGCGCTCGACTTCACGTGTCTCGACTTCGCTCGACACGAACGGGTTTATGGGTTCGCTATTCCCCCGCGTCGTTGACCGCCGCCGGCGCCGCCGCCAGCTTCGCCAGCGGGCGCGCTGCCTGTTCGACGACGGGCAGCACCGCAATCTCCTTGTCGCCGGTTTCGATATCGAGCGCCTCGAAGCGCTTCGCCTGCGTCAGCACCTGCGATTCGAAGCTGCCGACAAAGGCGTTATACGCGCCGGTTGCAGAATCGAGATTGCGCCCGACCTTGGCGATGTGCGAGCCCATCACCGACATGCGCGCATACAGCTCCTTGCCCAGCGCCGCGATTTCGCGCGCCTGATTGGCCAGCTTTTCCTGCCGCCACACCGCGGCGACGGTGCGCGCGATCGCGATCAGATTGGTCGGGGTCGCGAGCAGCACCTTGCGCTCGAACGCATAGTCCCAGAGCGCCGGATCCTGATCGAGCGCCGCGGCGAGGAAATGTTCGCCCGGCACAAACATCACGACAAAATCGGGGGTGTCGTCGAACTGATTCCAATAGGCCTTGGCGCCCAGCGTGTTGACATGCGCCTTCATCGCCGCGGCGTGCGCGGCGAGATGCAGCGCCTTTTCGCGCTCCTCGACCGCGCCGAACGCATCCTGATAGGCGTTCAATGATACCTTGGCGTCGATCACCAGGCTCTGCCCGCCCGGCACCTTGACGACAACATCGGGGCGCAGCCGCCCGCCGTCGCCGTCGGTCACGCTCACCTCGGTCTGGAAATCGGCATGTTCGGACAGGCCGCAGCTTTCGAGGACGTTCTTGAGCTGTTGCTCGCCCCAGCGGCCGCGCGCCTTGGGGGCGTTGCGCAGCGCGTTGACGAGTTTCGCCGCCTCGCTCGACACGCGCTCATTCTGGGTGCGCATCGTTTCGATCTGACCTTGCAGGATACCAAAGGCACCCTGCCGCTCTGCCTCGACCTTTTTCACTTCAGTTTCATATTTTTCCAGCCGCTCGTGAACCGGCTGGAGCAGCGCTTTCAGATTCTGCCCTGCGGTCGCTTCGCTTTCTTTGAACCGCGCGTCGGCACGTTCGAGGAACGCCTTTTGCGCGCCATCGAGCATCACCTGTCCGACTTCGCGAAACTGCGTCGTGAGCGCCGCCTGCGCATCCTTCAACTGCGCGATCTGGGCATCATGCGCGGCGTCGCGCGCGCGCTGTTCGCTGAGCAGCGAGGCGAGCTGGATATCCGCCGCCTTGCGCGCCTCGGCCTCGGCGGCAAGGTCGGTGACCGCCGTCTTGAACCGATCGGCCAGACCGTCGCGCTCGGCCTTGAGCCCCCCCGCCTGGCGACCGGCGAACAGCCAGCCGATCAGACCGCCAATGGCGAGGGCAACAAGGGCGACAAGCAGTGACATTCCATCCATCCGCGGAACATAGGACGAACGTCGCCCGTCTGGCTAGCCGGTAATTTCACGATCCGCGATGCGCCCCGGCGCGGCGGTCAAAACAGGTAGATCGCGAGCAGCGGGGTGAGCCAGCCGATCGCGAACGCCTCGCGTTCCGCCTGCGCGGCAAAGCGGGCCTCGATCGCGCGGCCAAGTCCGCCGAGCAGCTCGACCATCGAAAGCCCGAGCAGTAGGCTGTAGAGCGCAAAGACAAATTCGAAATCGCTCATGCCGCGCCCCATTCGGTCGGCAGGATTGCGCGATACGCCTCGACCCCCGGACCGCCACCGACGACCATGCCTCGGGTGAGCAGCCAGTAATGGCGGACGATCTCCGCCTGTTGTTCGAGCCCGTATCGGGTGAGCAGCCAGCCGGGCTTGAGGCTGTAGCTGTACGTCGCAAACGGGTGGCGCATCAGCACCAGATACCAGCGGCCGCGCGTCTGCGCCTGCCAGACATGCGTCATTTCGTGGATGAACAGGCCCTGCAGCCGCTGCGACGCGGCGCTGAAATCGTCGCAATAAAGCTCGCCATGCGGATTGAAATGCAGGCTGCCCATCGGCGCCATGACGATGTGGCGCGGCTGGAAAAATATCCATTTGTGGCGGTAGATGCGGACGCGGTCATAGGCGACCGCGCCGCCGAACACCGTGCGGGCCAACGCGATCTCGCCGGTCGTCAGGGGGCGCGAGGTAGGCGGCATCAAATTTCCGTCATTGCGAGCGCAGCGAAGCAATCCAGCGTGGCGGTAACCGCTCTGGATTGCTTCGCTGCGCTCGCAATGACGAGGTGTAGGAAGGCACCCTTATTTCTTGGCCGCGTCCGGGGCCGCCTTGTCCGCGCCCATATCCATCGCGCCATGGTCCATTTCGTCCCCCGTCGCGCCTTCGGCGGGCTTGATCACCATGTCGAACAGGATGCGTTCATTGTTGTTGTTGGTGAACACAAATGCCATCGGCAGCTTGCCGGCGCGGACCGCGGCGGGATTGATGCCCCAGATCATCAGATGCTTGCCGCCCTGTTTGAACGCCAGCTCGCCCTTGGCCGGGACGTCGGCGCGTGCCAGCGGTTTCATCGTCACGACGCCGTTTTCGCGCACGCTTTCGTGCATTTCGACGCGCTGGGCGAGATCGGCGGTCACCGCGACCAGTTGCACCGGCTGTGGCCCGCCCTGAACCCGGAAATAGCCGACCGCGGGGCGATCGGGGGTGGCGCCCATCACGATATGGCCGCTGACGACATTGAGCGGCTGCCCCTTGCCCAGATTTTCGCCGCACCCCGACAGGGTGAGCGCCGTGGCGGCGAGGGCAGCGATTGCAAAAGGTTTCATTTCGGGAGGACTCCGTGACGGTGCATGATTTCGCATCCCCGATAAGCCCTCAAAACCCTTGTGCCAAGGATTAGCGCACCTATATCGCGCCCAGAACCTCCATATCAGGCGTGCCTTTTCAGGGCGCCGCAGAAGCAACAAGGACGAGAGAAGTATGGCCAAAGTGATCGGGATCGACCTCGGCACCACGAACAGCTGTGTCGCGGTGATGGAAGGCGGCAAGCCCAAGGTAATCGAAAATGTCGAAGGCACGCGCACGACGCCGTCGATCGTCGCCTTTGCCAAGGATGGCGAGCGGCTGATCGGCCAGCCGGCCAAGCGCCAGGCGGTTACCAACCCCGAAAACACGGTGTTTGCGGTGAAGCGCCTGATCGGCCGCCGTTTCGACGATCCGATCACCAAGAAGGACACCGAGCTGGTCCCTTATACCATCGTCAAGGGCAGCAACGGCGACGCATGGGTCAAGGCGGGCGGCGAGGATTATTCGCCGTCGCAGATCAGCGCCTTCATCCTGCAGAAGATGAAGGAAACCGCCGAAGCCTATCTCGGCGAAAAGGTCGAGCAAGCGGTGATCACCGTCCCCGCATATTTCAACGACGCGCAGCGCCAGGCGACCAAGGACGCCGGCCGCATCGCGGGCCTCGAAGTGCTGCGCATCATCAACGAGCCGACCGCCGCGGCGCTCGCTTACGGCCTCGACAAGACCGAGAACAAGACGATCGCGGTCTATGACCTTGGCGGCGGCACGTTCGACATCTCGATCCTCGAGGTCGGCGACGGCGTGTTCGAGGTGAAGTCGACCAACGGCGACACCTTCCTGGGTGGTGAAGATTTCGACAGCAAGATCGTCGAATTCCTTGCCGACACCTTCAAGAAGGACGAAGGCATTGACCTGCGCGGCGACAAGCTGGCGTTGCAGCGCCTGAAGGAAGCCGCCGAAAAGGCCAAGATCGAACTGTCGTCGGCCGCGACGACCGAGGTCAACCTGCCCTTCATCACCGCCGACGCCAACGGGCCGAAGCATCTGGTCAAGACGATCACCCGGTCGGACCTGGAAAAGCTGGTCGAGGAACTGGTCAAGCGCACGCTCGAGCCGTGCAAGAAGGCGATCAAGGACGCCGGCATTTCGGCGAGCGCGATCGACGAAGTCGTCCTCGTCGGCGGCATGACGCGCATGCCGCGGGTGCGCGAAGTCGTGAAGGACTTCTTTGGCAAGGAACCGCACACCGGCGTGAACCCCGACGAAGTCGTCGCAATCGGCGCCGCGATCCAGGCGGGCGTGCTGCAGGGCGACGTCAAGGACGTGCTGCTGCTCGACGTCACCCCGCTGTCGCTGGGCATCGAGACGCTCGGCGGCATCATGACCAAGATGATCGACCGCAACACGACGATCCCGACCAAGAAATCGCAGGTCTATTCGACTGCCGACGACAATCAGTCGGCGGTGACGATCCGGGTGTTCCAGGGCGAGCGCGAAATGGCGCAGGACAACAAGATCCTCGGCCAGTTCGACCTGGTCGGCATTCCCCCCGCGCCGCGCGGCGTGCCGCAGATCGAGGTGACTTTCGACATCGACGCCAACGGCATCGTGTCGGTCCACGCCAAGGACAAGGGCACCGGCAAGGAACAGCAGATCAAGATCCAGGCGTCGGGCGGCCTGTCGGACTCCGACATCGACCAGATGGTCAAGGACGCCGAGCAGTTCGCCGAAGAGGACAAGGTGCGCCGCGAGGCGGCCGAGGCGAAGAACAACGCCGAAAGCCTGATCCACTCGACCGAACGTCAGCTTGTCGAGCATGGCGACAAGGTCGATGCGGCGCTGAAGGCCGAAATCGAAGCGGCGGTTGCCGAAGCCAAGACCGCGGTCGAAGGCGGCGATCCCGCCGCAATGACCGAAAAGAGCCAGGCGCTCGCGCAGGTCGCGATGAAGCTGGGTCAGGCGATCTACGAAAAGGAACAGCAGGCCGCCGCGTCCCCCGGCGCCGACGATGCTGCTGGTGAGACGAAGGCCGACGAAGATGTCGTCGATGCCGAATTCTCCGAAGTCGAAGACGACAAGAAATAAGAACTCCCCTGCCGGACCCTCACCGGGTCCGGCAGGCCGGAGGGGGCCTTTGACCTATGTCACTCGACATCGACTATTACGAACTGCTCGAATGCGAACGCACCGCCGACGATGCGACGCTGAAATCCAGCTACCGCAAGCTGGCGATGAAATTTCACCCCGACAAGAATCCGGGATGCAAAGACAGCGAAGCGCGTTTCAAGGCGATCAGCGAAGCCTATGACTGCCTGCGCGATCCGCAAAAGCGCGCCGCCTATGACCGGTTCGGCAAGGATGGCGTGCGCGGCGGCGGCGCTGGCGCGGGGGCTGATTTCGGCGACATCGGCGATATTTTCGAATCGATTTTCGGTTCGGCATTCGGCGGCGGGCGGCAGCAACGCGGCCCGGCGCGCGGCGCCGACCTGCGTTACGACATGGAAATCCGCTTCGAGGACGCCTTCACCGGCTGCAGCCGCGAGATTCAGGTCGATGTCGCGGCGCGCTGCGATGCGTGCGACGGATCGGGCGCCAAGCCCGGCACCCAGACCAGCCGCTGCGCGACCTGCGCCGGGCATGGCAAGGTGCGCGCGCAGCAGGGTTTCTTCATGGTCGAACGCACCTGCCCGACCTGTCAGGGCGCGGGCGAGGTCATCGCCGACCCGTGCAATAGCTGCCATGGCGAAGGCCGGGTCGACCGGCGCAAGACGCTGACCGTCAACATCCCCGCCGGGGTCGACGAAGGCACGCGCATCCGCCTGTCGGGCGAGGGCGAGAGCGGCGCACGCGGCGCGGCGCCCGGCGACCTTTATATTTTCCTGCACATGGCGCGCCACAAGCTGTTCGAGCGCGAAGGCACGACATTGTTCACGCGCGCCCCGATCAGCTTTACCACCGCGGCGCTGGGCGGCGAGATCAGCATCCCCGGGCTCGACGGCACCAAGCACGACATCCACATCCCGGCGGGCATCCAGTCGGGCAAGCAGCTGCGCCAGCGCGGCGCCGGGATGCCGGTGCTCAACGGCCGCGGCCATGGCGATCTGGTAATCCAGGTCGATGTCGAAACCCCGACCAAACTCAGCGCCCGGCAAAAGGAATTGCTCGCCGAATTTCGCGAGACCGAGACCGGTGACGAATGCCCCGCAAGCCAGGGCTTTTTCGGGCGGATCAAGGATATGTGGGACGATCTGACCGATTGAGGCCGTTGCGCCGGGCGGCAGGACGGCTAGACAGGTTGCCTGGCTTCCCAAACGAAAGGCTCATGATGATCCGCGCCCTGCTCGCCTCCGCCATGCTCCTTGCGCCGCTTCCGGCGCTCGCACAGGATTGGTCCAAGGTTGAAATCAAGACCGAGGTCATCACCCCCGGTCTGGCGGTGCTGTTCGGCGCCGGCGGCAATGTCGCGGTTAGCCACGGTGCCGACGGCACCGTGCTGGTCGATGATCAGTTCGCGCCGCTGACCCCCAAGCTCGAAGCCGCGGTGGCAGCGCTCGGCACCCAGCCGGTCAAATGGCTGATCAACACCCACTGGCACGGCGACCATAGCGGCGGGAACGAGAATTTCGGCAAAGCGGGCGCGATGATCATGGCGCACGATCATGTCCGCGAACGGATGGCGATCGGCCAGCAATTGCGCGGTGAAACAGTGCCCCCCGCCGCGAAGAAGGCGCTGCCGATCCTGACCTATCACGACGGCATCTCGCTGCACGTCAATAGCGACACGCTGCGCATCATGCACGCTCCGCATGCCCACACCGATGGCGATTCGATCCTCCACTGGCAGGGCGCGAACGTCTTTCACATGGGCGACCTGTTCTTCAACAAGGTCACCCTGCCCTTTATCGATCTCGAAAGCGGCGGTTCGGCCTATGGCTTGCTCGCCGCGGCCGACAAGGTTCTCGCGCTGGCAAACGACACCAGCGTGATCATCCCGGGCCATGGGCCGCTGGCGTCGAAGGCTGATCTGACGGCATACCGCGCGATGCTTGTCGAGGTGATCGCGGCGGTTGAAAGCGCCAAGATGGCGGGCAAGACGCTGGAACAGGTGCAGGCGATGAAGCCGGCCGCGAAATACGAGGTTCCGAAAGGCTTTATTTCGGGCGATGCGTTTGTCGCGGCGATCTTCAACAGCGAAAAGGGGCACCCGCGCGGGGTGCGGCCCGACCGGTCGAAGGATGTGATGGGGGCCGAGGGCGACGACCATGTGCATGGCAGGGAAAGTCACAGCCATTGACTATCTCACCTCGTCATTGCGAGGAGCGAAGCGACGCGGCAATCCAGAGTCGCGTAAACCGCTCTGGATTGCTTCGCTCCGCTCGCAATGACGGGGGTTATATGGGCCCAATCTCTCCCCTCAACTCGGCGATCAGCGCGGCCACCTTCGACAGCCGCGCCTCTTCCTCATCCAGTATCGCATGGAAGGCGCGGCGCTTCAGCGCCTTGAGTTCGTCCACCGCCAGCGCCTGGTCACCGCCGACGCTGCTCGCAACGATGTCGATCAGCCGGTCGGCGCCGTGCAGCCGCCCCCACAGATAATCATTCTCGCGGTAGGCGCGGCTGAAAAAGGCGCCAAAGCTGTTGAACTCGATCCCTTTCAGCATCGCCGCGGCGCCGCCGGTGCGGATCGCGGTCGCATCGGAGGGCGAGATGCGGTCGATCTTGATCGGGTCGAACTCGTCGAAGCCCTCGCCCTGCAGCAGTGGCAGCGTCGCGATGTCGTAAAAGGGGTAGCCAAGATAGGCGAGCAGCAGCGTGCGCCGGTCGTCCTTGGGCATCGCCGCCAGCGCGGCGGCGATCAGCGCGTCGGCCTGCCCATCGATCACGGTCAGGTCGCGCCGTGCCGCGATCGCGTCGATCCAGTCGCCCGGCCCGGCATCGGCGGGCAGGTCGAGCCCGGTCAGCCAGGCGTCGCCCTGGCGATCGAGATACAGGCCGAGCGCGGTAAAGATCGCGGCGCGCATATCCTCGCACGCCGGGTCACGGCCATCGCGCGTCGCCTCGACCGCGGTGTCGAGTTCGCGCGCCAGAAAGCGCAGGCGGCGGATGCGGAACCCCAGGTCGTGGGTGCGGAAAAAGGCGATCGCGTCGCCGCTCGCCCCGGCGCCGCGCTTGCCCGAAATCCGGTCGAGTCCGCGCGCCCGCGCTTCATCCCACAACGCGCGCCGCCGGTTCGCCCGATGGACGCTGCCCTCCGCCGGTACCAGCCGGTCGATCAACGCCGCCAGTTCTTCGATAACCGCCGACAATTTGAGATGGCCATAGGGCGCATAAGCGAAGCCCGCGCGCGCCGCCGCCTGATCCTGCGCCTTGGCGCGCCATTTTTCGAGCCGCGCCACCGTCGGGGTGTCGAGAAAGAAGGTGCTGCCGAACAGCGCCGCGACCTGTTCCTCGACCTCGACCTTCATCGCGTCGACGATATGCTGCATACGGCGGATGCGGCGCGACATGAGTTCGATCGCCTCGACATTTTCGCGGATCGGCTGTTCGCGCGGAATTTCGGAAAGCGCGCCGAGGATCGTTGCCAGAAACCCGGGCAGCCGTGCCGCTTCCGTCGTCGTGGCCGCCGCCGCGGGCTTGCCAAAGCTGATCGCGCGGTAATCGGGCTTGGGATCGATATAGACAAAGCGCCGGTCGATTTCGCGCCGCGCCGGGCGCTGTTTCAGCGCCGCGATCGCGGGGCGGAACGGCGCGTTGGCGAGCACCGAGCCGTCGATCAGCACCCGGTCGGCGGGATCGCCCTCGCTGGTGGCGGGCAATTGGGTGCGGATGAAGCTGTCGCGGTCGGGCCACGCGATGCCCCGCTTGCCCAGCACCCGGTCGAGTTCGCGCAGCGTGAAGGGCGGAAAGGCGCCCGGAAAGCTGGCGGTCGCGCGCGCCGCGGCGGTGAGCCCCGGCACATCGTCGAGCCGCGTGCCGGTGCGGTCGTCCTCGCGGAAATGGAGCATCAGCCGATGTTCGTCCTCGCTCACCCGCGCCGGGCTGTTGAGCGCCAGCGGC
Source organism: uncultured Sphingopyxis sp. (assembly GCA_964502035.1). Classification (GTDB taxonomy): domain Bacteria; phylum Pseudomonadota; class Alphaproteobacteria; order Sphingomonadales; family Sphingomonadaceae; genus Sphingopyxis. The sequence continues at coordinate 9,266 of CAZCUW010000096.1, forward strand.
ACGCTGTGCCCGGCGAAATCGGTCACCGAGACGAACAGATCGACCGGCTGTCCATCGGGAACCAGGATCGGCCCGCGCGGTCCCTTGTCCATCGCGTCAAAGGCATCGAGCAGCAGGTTGGAAAAGGTCTCGCCACCGAACGGCGGCTCGAACCAGCGCGCGCGGACAAAGCGCGACAGCTTGGCGCGCACCTCGTCCTGCGCCCCCGCGCCGACGGTGCGGTCGATGGCGTTGCCGCGCTTTTTCATCATCCACCCGGCGATCGGCACCGCCCAGAATTTGGTCGCTGCCGACAAGGGCCGGGCGTCGGGATCGATCAGTCTGTCGACGTCGGCGC
>CAZCUW010000097.1:0-9342 GCA_964502035.1 uncultured Sphingopyxis sp.
GCCCCCGCCACCGTCCCCGAAGCCACCCCCGCGCTCGACGCGCACGGCCACGACCCCGCCGCCTACGACTGGGTGCCGGTGCTGAAAAAGCGCCGCAAGGACGGCTGGTCGCCCGGCAAACAGCGCGCCTTTATCGAGACGCTCGCCGACACCGGATCGGTCGCCACCGCGGCGTACAGCGTCGGCATGTCCGAATCCTCCGCCTACCGCCTGCGCCGCGCGCCGGGCGCGGCGGCGTTCGACCGCGCCTGGTCGGCGGCGATCGATGCGGCGTCGAAGAAATTGCTCGACGCCGCCTTTGAACGCGCGCTCGTCGGCACCGACGAACCGGTGTTCGACCGCAACGGCAACCGCGTCGGGCGCCGCCTGCGCCAGAGCGACCGGTTGCTGATGTTCCTGATCCGCGCCTATGGCCCCGACCGCTTCCGCACCGCTGCCGCCGCGCCCACCCCCGCCGCGACTCCGGTCGCCGAAGCGCTGGTCCATCTCCACCCCGCACCCCCCGCCGCGCCCGCGGCGCTGATGGCGCCCGATGATCTGGCGGTGGCGCTCGAAGTCGCCGATTTGTGCGACGGCGAACTGCCGCGCTGGTATCGCGACGACCCTGCCGAAGCGATCCCCGCATCCGCGGCCAGGCTGCCGCGCGATGACCATGAGGCTGAACTTTACTGAACTTTGGATAAGGTCAGGGCGGCGCCGCGCCGCTCAATGCACCGCCCCCATCACCTGCGCGCCCCCCGCCCGCGCCACCGCAAACATCACCGCGTCGCGCACCACTTCGGGCCGGTCGGCCAGCAGGTACAGCTTCACCAGTTCGCGTGTCACCTCGCTGTCGTCGTCGACAACCAGCCGCAGCGCTTTCACGCCCAGTTCGCCGCGCACGACCACCACGTCGCGGATCGCGATCAGCGGCCATGACGCGGCGCCGCCGCGATACAGCGTCCGCCCGTCGTGGCGCACATAGGCGCGCCGCCGCCGCCACGCGCCCAGCCAATAGGCCCACAGGCCGATCACCCCGGCGATCGCCAGCAACAGCAGCGGCTGGCCAAAGATCAGGTAGCGGACGGCATCGACCGGATCGCCGCCCCATTCCAGCCGCGCGAGCAGCGCGCCGAGCAGCACGGCGCACCCCGCCTGCCACCCCACCAGCGGCGCGGCGCGCAGCCTGGCCACCGCCACCGCCACCATAGTCCGGTCCCCGTCTGTCATCGCGGCCTAGATAGGCATCGCCGCGGCGGCGCGCCACCCCGCACCGCAGGACGCGCCGCGCGCCGCGCTAGTCACCCGGAAAATCCGGCCCCGCGGTGACGTCGATGTCGGGTTCGACCCCGGTCGGGATCACGGTGCGGCCGAACCACACATAGCGCGCGGTCGGCTGGTCGAGGTCGCGGTCGTAGCGCGCGGTCACCACGGCGGCATCATAGCCCATCCAGATCAGCGTCGCGGGCAATATCTGGCTCGCCGAATGGCCCGCGCGCGGCGCCGCGGCATAGCGCGCCGCCAGGCGCTCGGGCAGGAACGCCAGCAACGGCACCCGAAACTCATCCGCCACCGCCTCGCGGCTGCAATGCGGCAGCGCCCCGGGGGTCAGGTTCTGGCCATGGTCCGACGTATAGACGATCGCCACATCATCGCGATCGACCCCCGCCAGCAGCTGCGCGAAAAACGCCCGCTTGGACCAGCGCAGCGCGGTGGCATATTGCACCGCGACCGGCGCGTCCGCCGCCGCCGCGCCACGGGGATAATGGTCGCGATACTGGAAGTGGACGCCGCGCAGCACCGCATAGGTAAAGCTCTTGCCGCCGCCTTTCAGCTGCGCGTTGAGCGCCCTGGCGATCGTCAGATCGGCGTCGATGCCGCCGACCATCGGGCGATAGTCGTCGATCAGCGCGCGTTCGGGCGGCAGCAACAGGTTCTGCGGCGCCCCCGCGGTCTGGCCATCGATCAAGATCGTCCGATACCCCGCGGCTTTGGCATAGCCCCAGATCGACGGCGTCTGCCGCAAATCTGTTTGGCTTTCGACATTCAGGACATCGACCCCCGACCGCAGCGCCACCTGCGCCGGCGCGCTGCAATGCCCCAGCGCCGCCGCCACCCCAAAATCGCGGTGCGGCACCCTGGCCAATTTCGGCCCGATCAACCGTCGAAACGGCGCCTCCGCCACGCTCTCGTCGATCAGCCAGACGATATGCCGCGGCGCCGGGGCCGCCCGATCGGGGGTCAACGCGGGCGCGGCGCGTGGCGGCGGCGGCGCCGCGCTCGCCAGATCCCAGCCCAGGCCATAAAGGCTGCGCTCGGCCCCCTCGGGCCACACCTCGGCGTGGCGATAGATCGGACTGGGCGCGACCAGCACCACGACCAATGTCGCGGCGATCCCCCGGCCCCACGGCATCGGGGTGGCGCCGCGCGCCAGCCGCCGCGCCGCGACGAACAGCGCCAGCGCCGCCGCGACCTGCCCCGCGACCAGCACAAAATCCCCGCCGAATTCGCCCGCCGCATTGCCCAGCTGGCGCACCTCGGCGATCATCCACGCCAGCGAACCGCCGTCGACCAGCTCGGGCACGATCTGGCTGTAACCGATGTTGACCAGCATCGACGCCGCGGCGAGCGCCAGCACCAGCCCCGCCCAGCGCCGCGGCAACAGCAGCAGCGCCGCCAGCAACACCGCCGCCTGAAACGCCATGAACAGGAACGCAACGATCGCGCCGTGCGGATCGCCCGCGGCGTAACGATAAGCGACGCCATGGATCAGCTGGAATCGGTTCGCGATGCCATAGCCGACCGCGAACAGCAGCAGCGCCGCGGCCAGTCGCCCCGCCACCGCCCGCATGCTCCGCGGCCCCTGCTCCCCTCGCTCGATCGTCATCGCGCGCCAGCCTAGCCGCAACGCCTTGAAAAATCACCAAGGCCCGAGCGCGCGTTGCGGACATGAAAATGGCCCGCGTCGAGGGGGCAGACGCGGGCCAGTTTCGATGCCGGGGCGCCCGATTGCGCCGCCAGCCCTCTGTTATCTCACTCGGCTATCGCGGCCTATTCGGCTTCCTCGAACAGGTCGACTGCGGTCGCGCCGGTCGCCGACAGGCGGATGGTGTCGCCCTCGACCGTGGCGACCAGCCCGGCGGGCAGATAATGATGCTTGCCATCGCTGCTGTCGTTTTTGGTCAGCTTGATGCGCTCGCCGTCGAGGTGGTCGACGGTGCCGACATGGACGCCGTCGGCGCCGATGACGTCCATATGTTCCTTGATCGCGCTATGGTCATGCTCAGCCATCGTCATTCTCCTTGCCGTGCTGCGGGAGGGTCCGCGAGAGGCACGCCGATCATACGCCCGATCGGGGCGTTCGATCCAGCACCTCCCGATCACCTCCGACGAGCCGCCCCAAAGCCGCGCCCGCTTCCCAGGCGCCGCGCTGCTAGCCGCGCCGATTCGATCGGTCAGGATGATCAGGGCTCGCCGCGCGGCTCGTCATCTTCGATACCGCCGGGGCCAAGTTCGCCATCCTCATCGTCGTCGCTGCGTTCGCCGCGATAGGCGTCCATGTCGATCTGACCCGATCGCTCCATCTGGTTCATATGATCGACCAGATCCTGCACGTCATCGCTGGCGCCGCCCGATCCGACCTTGACGCTGTCGGCAAGCGGCCGTTCGTGCCGCGCTGCTGCGGCGACCGTCTGCGCCTGCGCTTCTTCGTCTTCCTGCTCGCGATTGATCGCTTCGGGCGCTCCGGTATCGGGGTTGCGCGGACTGTCGGCCATGATCGGCTCCTTGAAAGAGGGACGATCGGGGAACGCGCCACCGCACCGGCCCGTTCCGCGGCTGACCCGACCGACCGCTATGCCGCGGCAGCGAGCACCTTGTTCTCGATAACGCGAATGAACACCTCGGGATCCTGCGCCCCGGGGACCAACATCCGACCGCCAAGGATGAATGCGGGCACGCCGGTGATATTCTGGTCGGCCCAATAGGCCTGCTCGGTGCGCACCATGTCGCCGAACTCCCCCGACGCGAGGATCGCCGCGGCGCGGGTGCGGTCGAGCCCGACTGACGCGGCCACGTCGGCCAGCACGACATGATCGCTGACATCGCGGTTTTCGGTGAAATGCGCCGCAAACAGCGCCAGCTTCAGCGCCGTCTGTACGCCCGTTGCGGCGGCCTGCTCGGCCTCTTCGAGCGCCCCGGCCCAGGTCAGCAGGCGGTGCGCGTCGAAACTGTTGCGCATCCGGAAATCGGGGCCGCGGTTAAACGCAAAGCCCAGTTCCGCAGCGACCCCCGCCATCTTGCCGCTGTTGGCACGGCTCTGCTCGGCGGTGATGCCATATTTGCGCATGACATGCTGCGCCGCATCCTCGCCCTCGGGCGGCATGTCGGGATTGAGTTCGAACGGATGCCACTGGACGCGGAAATCCAGTCGGCCTGCGAAATGCGCCGTCACGCTTTGAAATTTCAGCCAGCCGATGATGCACCATGGACACATCACGTCGGACACGATGTCGACGCTCAGCCGCGGCACGCTTGGTTCTGCCAACGAAAGTCTCCTGCCCGTCACGTTCCGTCGGGCGACCGGCGATCCTTGCCCGTCCGCCGGTCGCTTGCGCGGCGATCGGGCCCCTTATATCCGGGATCGTCGGCAACGCGTCTGTCGGCCGACCGTCTGTCGGCGCGCGCGCGCTTGTCATCTTCGGCTGCCATACACCCCCTCCGCCACCATAGGAAAAGAAGCGACCCGGCGCGCAGTAACTCACAAAATGACTAACAACACAACAAGTGCGCCATTTCATGACATGATTGGCGACCCATTACCCTGCAATATTGTCGGCGCCACCGACAGGTGTTGCCGGGTCATTCGAAGCAACGGGCCGCGACAGCGCCCACCAGCTGGCGAGCATCAGGACAACGGTCAACGCCTCGATGATCATTGCCTGGACGATCGCACCATTGACCAGGTCGCCCATTGCCGCGCCGAGCAGGCGGCCGATCAACGCCGTCCCATAAAGCGCCGCCGGTACGAGCAAAGCACGCGCCCAGCCGGGGACCAGAGCACCGATCGCAGCACCGCCCGCCGCTACCAGGAAAAAGGCCGACAGATCGGCGCGCACGGTGTTCGCGGCGACACCCTCGATGCCGATGCCGAATGTTTCGGTAAAGGTCGCCGGGTTCAAAACCCCCTGGACGCCAAGGATGGTGAAAAAGGCGGCCCAAAGAAGCACCGCGCCGCGCCAGATCCAGTTGGTCATCATCGTCTCCCCATTGTTGCGCTTCAGGCTGAACCAACAGCCAGAAATGTCAATGGTTGCACCGATTTATGCGGCGTCGGCGGCAAATGTCTCTTCGATCCAGCCGCCGCCGAGCACGCGGCTTTGATCGGCGGCATCGTAAAGCACCGCCGCCTGCCCCGGCGCGACGCCATATTCGGCGGCGGCAAAGATCAGCCGATCCCCTGCGATGCGGGCCGGGACCGGCCGCGCCATACTGCGCACCTTGGCAAGCACCTCGCGGCCGTCGATCGCGCCCAGCCAGTTCGCTTCACCCAGCCGCGCGCCCGACACTGCGAGCGCGCGGCGCGGGCCAACCACGACCTGCTTGGCCGCGGCATCGAGGCGTACAACATAGAGCGGCTCGGCCTGTCCGCCGATCTCGATCCCGCGCCGCTGGCCGACGGTGTAATGGATCAGTCCCTTATGGGCGCCCAGCACCGTGCCATCGACATGGACGATGTCGCCCCGATCGTCGGCTTCGGGGCGCAGCTTGCGAACGAGGGTGGCATAATCGCCATCGGGGACAAAGCAGATGTCCTGGCTGTCGGGCTTCGCGGCAACCCCGAGCCCGAGGTCGCGCGCAATGTCACGCACGAGGCTCTTTTCCATCCCGCCGAGGGGAAAACGCAGAAAATCGAGCTGGTCCTGTGTTGTCGCGAACAGAAAATAACTCTGGTCGCGCGCCGGATCGACCGCGCGGTGCAGCTCGGCACCGTTCGGTCCTCTCACGCGCCGGACATAATGACCCGTCGCAAGGCAATCGGCGCCCAATTCCCTGGCGAGTGCAAACAGGTCGGTGAACTTCACCCCCATATTACAGCGCACGCACGGGATCGGGGTGCGACCGGCGAGATATTCATCGGCAAACTGGTCGATCACCGTGTCGCGAAACCGGCTCTCATGATCGTAAACATGATGCGCGAAGCCGAGCCGGTCGGCGACCGCACGCGCGTCCTTGATATCCTGCCCGGCACAGCAGGCGCCGACGCGCTTGGCCTTGGCGCCATGGTCGTAAAGTTGCAGCGTCACGCCGATCACTTCGGCGCCCGATCGCGCCGCGAGCGCGGCGACCACGCTCGAATCGACTCCGCCCGACATCGCGACAACGATTCGCCGATCCTTGAGCGGCGCGGCCAGCTGAAAGTCGGCCTGGGCAAGCCCGGCAGCAGAAATCGTCGTCGTCATGATGGGCGCCATCTAGGGATGCAGCGGCAAAAATACCAGCTTTTCCGCCGCAACTGTCAAGATATTGACGGGGGTTAAGGTTCGCTAACAAGGCATGAAATGAGCATTTACGCGACCTTAGGTGGTCGGCGCTAGACCGGCATCATGAACGTCGCCCCGTCCGAATTTCCGCGCCTCGCCGGCGCCGCCAGACTGTCAAAGCCCGGCTTTGACATCGTTCTGGCCGTGTCGAGCGCGCGGCAGGCCGCGCAGCCGACCGTCCGGATGCTGCACGCGCAGGCGACTCGCCACGCGCACGCAGAAACGCTTAACGGGCTGCGGCGGATGTTGGGCGGAACGCGCCGCGCGCCGGAACAAAACGCCCCGCGCATCGTTCGTTTCTTCGACCTGTCGGACGATGCGAACGCCCTGCCCGAAACTATGAACAGCCTGTTTACCAGAGGATTTCAGCCGATGTTGAACCCCTCTGATTTAGAGAAGAACGCGTCGGACAAATTCCCCCCCGACGTTGAAACCATGGAATGAATATGATCGAGAATCAGAAAATCCGGCCGGCACAGGTCATCGGTCCTCTTGGCGAACCACTGACGATCGACTCGTTGCCGCCGCCGTCAACGACCCGCTGGGTCGTTCGCCGCAAGGCCGAGGTTGTCGCAGCCGTCAACGGTGGTCTGTTGACCGTCGATGAAGTGTGCGAACGTTATGGCCTGACCCTCGAGGAATTTGCCGGCTGGCAGCGATCGATCGATCGCAGCGGCATGCCGGGGCTGCGCGTCACGCGCATCCAGCACTATCGCGACCTTTACGAGCGCCAACAGCGCTTCTGAGCCGCGGTCGGACCAGGATCATCGAAAGAGGGCGCTTCGGCGCCCTCTTTTATGCCTTACGCGCAACCGGAAATATCGAAACGTTCGACTTTCCGCACTTTGACGCTTTTGTTGCAACCCTATCGTTCACCCCGCGTTAAGCCCCGGAGTCAACTTTGGGAGTCACTCAATATGCGCAAAATGTTCATTACCCTCGCCGCCACCTCGACCCTTGCTCTTGGCGCTTGCCAGAGCCCGGCCGCCGACAAGGTCGAAGATCAGGCCGAAGCACAGGCCGAAGTCATCGACGAACAGGCCGACGCCATGCCCGAAGGCGCGGCGAAGGAAGCCATGGAAAACAAGGCTGACGTCGTCGAGGAAATGGGTGAGGAAAAGGCCAACGCGATGGATGACAACGGCGAGATTGCGCCGTCGGAAACCGGCGTTGGCGATACCCAGAAGAAATAAGCGCTGCCTTCCCTAACAGGCAGAGTGAAGGGCGCCGGAACCATGTTCCGGCGCCCTTTCTGTTGCGCGGCATATTTTTTGGCGATTCAGGGCGCCATGTGACGCGCGTCACCACATTGTCATCCGATCTGCACTATCAGGTCTGCGTGGAAGGAAACGCCCCGGCGCTCCGCCCACGGCCTACCTTCCCGCCGCCGGTAGCGACCCCCGGCGGCGGGAGGGACTAGGAAGAACCCTTCCCCTTGCCATCGAGCGCGCGCAACACATCCTGCACCCCCGGCGCATCGGCGTCGGCGCGCAATGCGGCAATGCCCGCCGCGACGTCGAGCCGATATTCAGCCACCCCTGCCGATTCCCCGGTCCAAGCCGCATCGAGCGATTTCACCAACCGTTTCGCAGCGGCATTTTCCGACAATATATGGATATCGAGCACCGCCATCCCCTCGGCGAGGCAGTGCACCAGCAGCGCCGCGGTCATCATCCGCGCCAGCCCCTGGCCCTGAAATTCGTCGACCACGGCGACCGAAAACTCGCCAGCAGGGCCGCCGCCGCGATACCGCACCGCATGGACCGCGCCGATCGCGGGCTGCCCTTCGCATTCGGTGCAGATCGCCCCCCAGGCAATATGATCGTGGCCATCGACATCGACCAGCCGCTCGATCACCGCGTCCGGCAGCACGGGCACTGGCGAGAAAAAGCGCAGATACCGCGACTCCGCCGATAATTTGGCGATCCCGTCGCGCAGCAACTGCTCGTCGTCTGGGGTGATCGTGCGCAGGCACACCACGGTGCCGTCGTTCAGCGCGCTATGCACCGCGATATCCTCGATCGCCTTCGCCTGTCTTGACGCCTGCCCGTCCGTCGAAGTCATCACGGTCTCCCAGCAATGCCACGATAGGCACCCCGGGCGCCGCTGGCAATTCAAGCCCGCGCCGCCGCATGATCGGTGAGATGTTGAAAGCGGTTGCGGTTGTAAACTTGTATAACCGGCCTGTTCAAACGACGTCCGAGGGGTAGCAGGTTTCGTGATCCACACGCCGATCGACAGCATGATCGAACAGGCACCGGTGCTCGAGACGCTCGGGGCGCGGCTGGCGCGACTGCGGCGGACGCAGGGACTGAGCAAAACCGACGTCGCCGACCGACTGGGGATCAGCGTCACCGCGATCTGCCATTGGGAGCAGGACCGGTCGCGGCCAAAATCGGCGCGGTTGCAAGCCTTGTCGCAGCTGTTGGGCCTGTCCACCGCCGATCTGTTAAGTCCTGAGGGGGCGCCGGGAAGCCAGAATCTTGCCGACCTGGTGGCGCGCACCCGCGCCGAAATCGCGCGCGCGGCCGGAACAAACCCGTCCAAGGTGCGGATCGTTATCGAGATGTAGGCATCCCCAGCGCGGCCAGGATCGCCGCGCGCTGTTTGCCCCAGCTTAAACTATCGGGCGCGATCAGTTCGACATGCCCTTCGCCCAGCGTGACCTCCATCGGCACCGTCACCCCGCGCTTCGCCATCGCGGCGCGGTAGGCGGCGCCCGTCGCGGGCGGGGTAATGCGGTCGCGGTCGTTGTTGAACTGCATCTCGCGCGCTTGGCCCAGCGGCATTTCGGGCGGCGACGTGCGGGCATAGTCGCCGC
>CAZCUW010000098.1:0-9339 GCA_964502035.1 uncultured Sphingopyxis sp.
TTGCATCACGGGCGGCAACCACAGAAGTCCTGACCCTAGCGGGATGGCCGCTTGCAATTCCCCACCCCCGGCGTAAGGCGGCGCCAACATAAACCCGCGCGTGCGACTCCCGTTGGCCCCGCTCTCCCGCTTCGCCTTCGGACAGTCTTCCCCCGCCGCGCCAAAATGGGGACTGCTGCAAAATGACGACCACGGGCAACGACACGCTGGGCACCCGTTCGACGCTGAGCGTCGGCGGCAAGGATTATGCTTATTATTCGCTCGACAAGGCCGCGGCAAAGCTGGGCGATGTGTCGCGGCTACCCTTTTCGATGAAGGTGCTGCTCGAAAATCTGCTGCGGTTCGAGGATGGCGGTTTCACCGTGTCGACCGATGACGTTCAGGCGCTGGTCGACTGGCAGAAAGACCCGCATTCGAACCGCGAGATCCAGTATCGCCCGGCGCGCGTGCTGCTTCAGGATTTCACCGGCGTCCCGTGCGTCGTCGACCTCGCCGCGATGCGCGATGCGATCGCCAAGCTGGGCGGCGACACGACCAAGATCAACCCGCTCGTCCCCGTCCACCTCGTCATCGACCACAGTGTGATGGTTGACGAATTCGGTCATCCCAAGGCGTTCGAGCAGAATGTCGAGATCGAATATTATCGCAACGGCGAGCGTTACGACTTCCTGAAATGGGGGTCGAAGTCGCTCTCCAACTTCAAGGCGGTCCCCCCGGGCACCGGCATCTGTCACCAGGTCAATCTGGAGCATATCGCGCAGGCGGTGTGGTCGAGCGCGGACGCCGACGGCACCACCGTCGCCTATCCCGACACCTGCGTCGGCACCGACAGCCACACGACGATGATCAACGGGCTGGGCGTGCTCGGCTGGGGCGTCGGCGGGATCGAGGCCGAGGCCGCGATGCTCGGCCAGCCGGTGTCGATGCTGATCCCCGAAGTCGTCGGCTTCAAGCTCACCGGGGCGCTGAAGGAAGGCGTCACTGCGACCGACCTCGTGCTTACCGCGACGCAGATGCTGCGCGCCAAGGGCGTCGTCGGGCGCTTCGTCGAATATTTCGGCCCCGGCCTGTCCTCGCTGTCGCTCGCCGACCGCGCGACGCTGGCGAATATGGCACCCGAATATGGCGCGACCTGCGGCTTCTTCGGCATCGACGACAAGACGCTCGACTATATGCGCCTGACCGGCCGCAGCGCCGACACTGTCGCGCTGGTCGAAGCCTATGCGAAGGCGCAGGGATTGTGGCTGACCGCCGACATGGCCGATCCGGTGTTCACCGACACGCTTACCCTCGACATGGGGACGGTCGTGCCGTCGCTCGCCGGGCCGAAGCGCCCGCAGGACAAGGTCATCCTCACCGAGGTCGACGATGTGTTCAACGCCGACCTCGCTTCGGTGTACAAGCATGACGGGCTGAAGCGCGTTGCGGTCGCGGGCGCGAGCCACGACATCGGCGACGGCGACGTCGTCATCGCCGCGATCACCAGCTGCACCAACACCTCGAACCCTGGGGTCATGGTCGCCGCAGGTCTCGTCGCGCGCAAGGCGAATGCGCTGGGCCTCAAGCCCAAGCCGTGGGTCAAGACCTCGCTCGCGCCGGGATCGCAAGTCGTCACCGACTATTTCGATCGCGCCGGGCTGACCGCCGATCTTGACGCGATCGGCTTCAACCTCGTCGGCTATGGCTGCACCACCTGCATCGGCAATTCGGGTCCGCTCGCGGGGCCGATTTCGGAGGCGATCAACGGCAACGACATCGTCGCCGCGTCGGTCATTTCGGGCAACCGCAACTTTGAAGGCCGCGTGTCGCCCGACGTACGCGCCAACTTCCTCGCCTCGCCGCCGCTGGTTGTCGCCTATGCGCTCAAGGGCACGGTGACCGAAGATTTCACCACCACGCCGATCGGCCAGGACCAGTCGGGCAAGGACGTGTTCCTCGCCGACATTTGGCCGACCAATCAGGAGGTCGCCGACACGATGGCGGCGTGCATCGACCGCGACATGTTCGAGGCGCGCTACGAACATGTCTATCGCGGCGACGAGCATTGGCAGAAGATCGAGGTCGAGGGCAGCGACACCTATCAGTGGCGCGCCGGGTCGACCTATGTCGCCAACCCGCCCTATTTTGAGGGGATGAGCATGACCCCGGCGCCGGTGTCTGACATCATCGACGCCAAACCGCTGGCGATCCTCGGTGACAGCATCACCACCGACCACATCAGCCCCGCGGGCAGCATCAAGGCGGACTCGCCGGCCGGAAAATGGCTGATGGAACATCAGGTCAACAAGGCCGACTTCAACAGCTACGGCGCCCGCCGCGGCCACCACGACGTGATGATGCGCGGCACCTTCGCCAACATCCGCATCAAGAATGAAATGGTCCCCGGCATCGAAGGCGGCATGTCGCGCTATGGCGCCGAAGTCATGCCGATCTACGACGCCGCGATGCGCCACAAGGCCGACGGCACGCCGCTGGTCGTCATCGCGGGCAAGGAATATGGCACCGGCTCGTCGCGTGACTGGGCAGCGAAGGGCACCAATTTGCTCGGCGTGCGCGCGGTGATCGTCGAGAGCTTCGAGCGCATCCACCGCTCGAACCTCGTCGGCATGGGGGTGTTGCCGCTGCAATTCCAGGACGGCGACACGCGCGAGACGCTGGGCCTCACCGGCGACGACCAGTTCACCATCACCGGCGTCGCGGATTTGAAGCCGCGCCAGACCGTCACCGTGAACGTCACCCGCGCCGACGGCTCGACCTTCGCCTTCGATACGCTCTGCCGCATCGATACCGCGAACGAGGTCGAATATTATATGAACGGCGGCATCCTGCACTACGTCCTGCGCAAGCTGGCGGCGTAAGCGCGAACGGGCGAGGATCGGGCGATGGGCAAACTGCTGTTCCTGATCCTCGGCCTGCTGCTCGGTCTGCTCCTCGCCCGCTATTTGCGCGGACAGCGGGCACGCCGCGACCTCTCCGCGCCGCCGCCGCGCGCCGTCCCACGTCCCATGGTGCGGGTCGGCGACGAGCGGATCGACAATGACGAAATCCGCGCCTTGATTCGCCAGGATCGCAAGATCGAGGCGATCAAGCTGGTCCGCGAACGCACCGGCCTCGGACTCGCCGACGCCAAGGATGCGGTCGAGGCACTCGAACAGACGATGCGCTGAACATCCTGTCCCCGACCGGGGTGCAGACCACCCAAAGGGACGGCATATGAGCGTTTTACAGATCGCGATCGAAGTCATCGGCTGGCTCGCCGCCGTCCTAATTCTCGCCAGCTACGTCCTGCTCTCGCTCGGCCGGATCGAGCCGCGCGGCTATCTCTATCAGTGGATGAACGTGATCGGGGCGAGCGGCTTTGTGCTCAACTCGGGCTATAATGGCGCGCTGCCCTCGGCGGGGCTGAACGTGGTGTGGGCGCTGATGGGCGTCTTCACCCTGTGGAGCGTGTGGCGTGCGCGAAGGGCGGCGGACGCCACCGTCCACTAAGGCTTCGCCGCCGCATCCCACGCCGCGACCTTGGCCCTTGCATCGGCCAGCATCGTGTCGAGCGCGCGCCGATCGTGCACGGTCCCCCGCAGGATCACCGTATCGATCGCCCGCGTCGCCGCAATATCGGCCAGCGGATTGCGCGTCAGCAGCACCAGATCAGCCGCCATGCCTGGCCGAATCGCGCCATAGCGACCCAGCCAGCCGAACCACGCCGGCCCCGCGCGCGTCGCCGATGCCAGCGCCTGCGCGGGGGTTAGCCCCTTGTCGACGAACAGCGCGAGCTCGTCGTGCAGACCAAAGCCCGGATAGTTGAAGCTGTTGAGGAAGCCCGCGTCGGTCCCGGCGATGATCGGCACTCCCGCCTCGGCCAGCATCGGCAGGATCGTCCCGACATCCTCGATCTGCTGGTGCCGCGCCGCGATGGCGGCGGCGTCGGCCTTTGCCGCGCGCTCGACCCGCCACGCATAGGTCTGGCGCAGTTTCGGTCCGATATAAGCGAGCCCCGCGTCTTTCGAATGATCGTCGCGATCGAGATAGGCGATGATCCGGCTGCCGTTCAGCGTCGGGGTGACGAACACCCCCTGCGCGGCGAAGCGGCGATAGGCGGCCATTGCGGTCGCGCGGTCGAACCCGGCGTCGAGACGGCGGTTCGCCTCGGCGCGGTCGATGCGGCCGACGGCGAAATCGGCCGCGATCGCGGCCTCGTCCTTCGCGCCCGCGTTATAGGCATAGTCGAGATGCTCGATCGAACTGATCCCGGCATCGACCGCCTGCTGCACCGTCAGCGCCATCGGGATATGCCCCGACGTGCGCAGCCCGAGCGCCTTTGCCTTGCCCAGCGCATAGAGGAACAATTCGGGTTTCAGCGTGCTGTCGGTGATCTTGACGAAATCGACCTGGTCGCGCTCCTTGAGCCGGATGAGCGCCGCATCGACATCGGCCTCGCTGCCGACCTCGATCGTTCCCTTCCACAGCGGCGCAATCCCCTCGATCTTGGCGCCCGAGGTCAACAAGCGCGGGCCGAACAGGCGGCCGTCCGCAATCTCGCTTCGCCAGCCGAGCACCTGATCCGGCAAGTCGCCCGACGCGTCGCGGATCGTCGTGATCCCGTTCGCGACATACAGCGGCAGCAGCGCCTTGTTCTCCTCGATCAGCTCCGGACCACCGCCGAAATGGACGTGCATGTCCCACAACCCGGGGATCAGGAACTTGCCTTTGCCATCAACCTGCCGCGCCGCCCGCCAATCGCGCGCAATCATGGCGTCGGGGCCAACCGCGACGATATCCGCCCCGCGCAAAACGACCGCCTGCCCCGCTTCGGCTTTTGCGGCCTCGACATCGACCAATGTGACATCGCGGATGATGACATCGCCCTGTTGCGTCGCCGCCGATGCAGGCGACGCGACGGCAAGCAGGGTGGATACGAGCGCGGCAAGCAGACGCTTCATGGCGGGGGGAATCCTTCCGAACAGGAAAGCCCCTTAACGCCGCAACGGCGGGTACAACAAGATCGGAAAAATGGTGGGCGCTGACGGGCTCGAACCGCCGACCCTCTCGGTGTAAACGAGATGCTCTACCAACTGAGCTAAGCGCCCCCGTGCAGGGAAGGGCGCCCCTGCCATAGACGGCGCGCGCTGGCAAGCGCGCCGCTATTCCTCCAGCGCCTCGAAATAGCGGGCGAGCGCGTCGCATGCGCCTTCGGCGAGGGCGATGAAGATGCGGCGGCCATCGTGCGGATCGGCCTCGCGCACGAACAGCCCGGCGTCGGTCATCGTCTTGATCCAGCGCAGCGCCGTCGTCGCGGGCACCGCGGCGGCGATGCACAGGCTCGATACCGACACCGGCTGGCGTTCGAGCCGTGCGGCATAGAGGTCGAGCAGCATGTCCCACGCGGGATCGGCGAACAGGTCGGCCGGAAAATATTGCTCGCGCATCCGCCGCTGGCGCAGCATCCGCCGCACCGCCTTGGCGCGGTGCCGGTCGATCGTCCGCTCCTCGGGGACAAAGCTGCGCGGGATCGCGGCATAGTCGCGCGTCGGCGACCGCACCTGCCCTGAATGATCCGAAAACTCGTCGCCCAGCGGCGCAAAGCCCATCGGCGTGCCGGCCAGCCCGCCCCGCTGCCCCGCCATATCGCCCAGCAGCCGCGAAATCCGCGCGACCTCGTCCTGCAACCGATCAATCCGTTCCATCGCATCGTCGCGGGCGATGTCATGCACAACGCGGTGCCGGGTGCGCCGCGCCGTGGTCAACGCGATCGCCTTGTCGACCGGATCGGCATCGACCAGGAACTGGACCGCAATGGTGGATGGAATCGCTGCAATCATCCGGTCCAGCGCCGCCAGCGAGGTTTCGCAAATCAGGTTGCACCCCTGCTCACCCACCGCGGCGCAAATGTCGGCGAGCATCTCGTACTCCACCGCATCCGCCGCCGCGACCCAGACGATGTCGAGCAAGGCGCCATGCCGGATATAGGCCGCCGCGCGGGATGGCGGCAGGGCCGCAACCTGGCGCACGTCGGCAAGCGCCATCGAGCCAGGCGCATCGGCGGGCGGCCCGACGAACAGCAACGGCGATACCGCGCCATCGCCGCCCGCCCGCCCGGCGTCCCGCGTCGGCCACGCTGTTCCGGCCGAAAAATCGCCACGCGGCAACGCCACCCCGTCGCGCCGGCTCAATATCCCGTGGTTCGTCATGCCTATCGTCCCCATTCCATCGCGCCACCTTGGTGTAACTATGCCGTCATTTCGGCGATATTCACCTTTTGTTCGTTCCCATTTGCCGCCAATTCGGACCCAAGCTATCGCGGCGGCGCGAGTCGGCGGCGCACAAATGAACAGAATAGGTCCATTTTGGACTTGCTTTGTTCTTCTCGTCAATAGCTTCTTCACGCTTGTCAATCCGGCGCAATCGGATCAGGCGGACGACATGGTGTTCCGCCCTCCCTCGCTCGCCCGCCTGCGCTGGCGGCGGCGCGTCCGGTCGCTGCTGGCATTGTTGCTCTTGAGCGGACTCGCCTGGGCCGCGTGGGCGTGGTTGCCAGCCCCGGTCGACACCGTGCCGTTGGTCCATGTCATCGACGGCGACAGTCTGACGGTGCGGCGGGACGGCGCCGCGGTGTCCATCAGGCTGACCGGTCTCGACGCGGTCGAATATCGCCAGGACTGCCAGCGCCGCGATGGACTCGCGTGGCCATGCGGCCGCGACGCGCGCGCCGCGCTTGCCCGGATCGCGGGGCGCGGGCCGCTATATTGCACGGTCGCAGCCAAGGACCGCTATGATCGCAGCCTCGCGGCCTGCCGGACCCGACCCTTTCCCGACGGCATCGACCTGGGCGCCGAAATGGTGCGGCAGGGCTGGGCGGTGGCCACCAGCGACGCCTATCTGGTCGAAGAGGGCGAAGCGCAGGCGCGGCGCCGCGGAATCTGGGCGGGCCGCTTCATGCGCCCTGCCGAATGGCGGACGGCACAGCCGCGACCGGCGGCCGTCATGGCAACGCCCGACGCCTAACAATACGCGCCCGCTATGCCTCGCCGCCATTTCGGGCTAGGGCGCGTGCTATGAACAATGTGCTTCCCGTCATGATCGGCGGCGCGATCGGTGCCGGTGCCCGCCATCTGGTCGGGCAGGCGATGCTCGCGCGGCTCGGCCCCGGCTTTCCCTGGTGGACGCTGACGATTAATATCGCCGGCAGCCTGCTCATGGGCGTCCTCATCGGCACGCTCGCGCGCGGCAGCAGCAGCGATACGGTGCGGCTGTTTCTTGGCGTCGGAATCCTCGGCGGCTTCACCACCTTTTCCTCTTTCAGCATGGAATTCTGGATGCTTTTCGAACGCGGCCAAAACGCTCAGGCGGCCGCCTATGTCATCGCCTCGGTCATCGGCGCCATTGCCGCTTGCGGGCTCGGCCTGTTCCTCATGCGGCAGGTGCCGGCATGACGGGCACCAAGCCCCCGCTCGACGGCGCGACGATCGCCGAGGAAGACGACGGCATCCGGCTCGACCGCTGGTTCAAGCGCCACCGCGAAGGCACGCCGCACGCGCTGCTGGCGCGCTGGGCGCGCTCGGGGCAGCTGACCCTCGACGGCAAAAAAGCCGATGTATCGGACCGGATCGCCACCGGGCAAAAGCTGGTGATGCCGACCCCGCCGGTCGAGGCCGCGGCACGCCCGGCGCGCAAGGGCCGACCGCTGACCGATGCCGATGTCGAACTGGCCACGGGGATGATGATCCACCGCGACGCCGCCGCCATCATCCTCAACAAACCCCCGGGGTTGGCGACACAGGGCGGGACCAAGACCGACGCGCATGTCGACGGGCTGCTCGACGCGCTGAAATTCGACGGGCCGACGCGGCCCAAGCTGGTCCACCGGCTCGACAAGGACACGTCGGGGGCGTTGCTGATCGCGCGGACGCCCAAGGCCGCGGCCTATTTCGCCAAGAGCTTTTCCAACCGCAGCGCGCGAAAAACCTATTGGGCGCTGATCGTCGGGGTGCCCGACATCCAGCAGGGCGAGATCGACCTGCCGCTGGCCAAACAGCCCGGGTCGGGCGGCGAAAAGATGCACGTCCATGACGACGGCCTGCCCTCGAAAACGCGCTACCGGGTGATCGAGCGCGCGGGGAACAGCGCCGCCTGGGTCGAATTGCAACCGCTGACGGGGCGCACCCATCAGCTGCGCGTGCATATGGCGGCGATTGGCCACCCGATTGTCGGCGACGGCAAATATGGCGGCAAGGGCGCGTTCCTGACCGGGACGATCAGCCGCAAGATGCATCTGCACAGCCGCCGCCTACGGATCGACCATCCCGACGGCGGCGCGATCGACGTACATGCCGACCTGCCCGACCATTTCGCCGCCAGCCTCGACGATCTGGGATTTGACATGCTGCTGGGCGATGTCGGCATCGATGCGGGCGAAAAGGGGCCGCCGCCAAAAGCGGCGCTGAAGGCGCAGGCCAAGGCGCACAGCAAGCAGATCCGCAAGGCGCGGCGCGGCGAACGGCGCGGGCGCACCGCCGACAGCAAGCCGACCGATTTTGCCGGCAAATCGGCGAGAGAAAAGGCAAAGGCGGGCAAGGCCGGCAAACCGGCGCCAAAGAAACCGGCGGGCAAGAAGCCGAGCGCCAAGAAACATCCGGCGCGCCCCGCCAAACCGACCTGATGCATCCCAACGCCGACTTTCGGCCGCGGCAGGACGACCTTGCCGAATATCTGGTCCGCGAGATCGGCTTTGCCGCGATCTTTGCCGCCACCCCCGACGGGCCGCGCGTCGCACATGCGCCGGTGGTGCTGAACGACGATGGCGCGACGCTGCAATTCCACCTCGCCCGCGGCAATGCGCTGACCCGGCACTTGGACGGCGCCAGCGCATTGGCGGTCGTGCACGGACCCGACGCCTATGTCAGCGCCAGCTGGTATGCCGACGCTGACCAGGTACCGACGTGGAACTATGTCGCGATCGAAATGGAAGGCACCGTCCGCAAGCTGGACGATGCCGCGCTGATCGCCCAGCTCGACACGCTGTCGGCGAGCCATGAGGCGAGGGTCGGCGCCAATCCGCCATGGACGCGCGACAAGATGAACCCGGCGCTGTTCAGCAAGATGACCGGTGCGATCACCGGCTTTGAGCTGCGGATCACCGCATGGCGTCCGACGATCAAGCTGTCACAGAACAAACCCGCCGCCGAACGCGGCCGCGTCGCCAAGGGCGTCGAGGCGGGTGGCCATGGCGCGCTCGCCCAGTTGATGCGCCACCTTGGCGGCGATAAGGAACCGGCATGACCCCCGCCAATGACGCGCTCGCCAAAAAACGTTTCTTCGCCATCGCCGCGATGCGCATCGCGG
>CAZCUW010000099.1:0-9231 GCA_964502035.1 uncultured Sphingopyxis sp.
TCCATTGTAACGGCCGCCGCGCAGCAGTTCGGCAAAAGAGGCAACCCCGGCGGCGAAGCGCGCGTCCTGCGGCGCATCCTCGAACCGGGCGAATTCGACCATGCGATTGATCGGCGTTGCGATCAGCTGGCTGGTGGCCGATTTGGGCAGTTTGTAGCGGATCTTGACGAAGCCATATTCGCCGGCCCGACCCGCATCGGCGACCCGCGGGGCGGGTTTGGCATAGCGCAGGTCGCCGATGGCGCGCGGCCCGCCGACGGGGACGATTTCGTAGATCGCGGTGACGGTCTGGTCCGACCCGACATCGCCCGCGTCGATCTTGTCATTGTCGAAATCTTCGCGCTTCAACATCCGGGTTTCGTAGCCGACAAGCCGATATTCGGCGACGGTGGCCGGATTGAACTCGACCTGGATCTTCACATCCTTGGCAATCGGGAACAGCGTCGAGGTCGCTTCGTCGACCAGCGTTTTGCGCGCTTCGCCGATGGTGTCGATATAGGCGGCCGCGCCATTGCCGTTCTGCGCCAGCGTCTGCATCAGCGCGTCGTTGTAATTGCCCATGCCAAAGCCAAGCACCGACAGGAAAATGCCCTTGCTACGCTCGCGCTCGATATAGCCCTTGAGCTCGTTCTGGTCGGTGATGCCGACGTTGAAATCGCCGTCGGTCGCCAGAATGACGCGGTTGACGCCGCGTGGGTCAAGATTGCGCTCGGCAAGTGCATAGGCCTGACGGATGCCTTCGGCGCCCGCGGTGCTGCCGCCCGCGCCAAGCTGGTCGAGCGCGGCCAGGATTTTGCCCTTCTGGCTCGCCGACGTCGGTTCAAGCGCGGTGCCCGCGCTGCCCGCATAGGTGACGATCGATACGCGATCATTGTCATCAAGCTGTTCGAGCAGCATCGCCAGCGACCGTTTGACCAGCGGCAGTTTGGCAGGGTGGTTCATCGAACCCGATGTGTCGACCAGGAAGACCAGATTGGCGCGCGGCCGCGTCGCACGCGCGATCGCATAGCCCTTGATGCCGACGCGCACCAACTTGCGGCCTTCGGTCCAGGGGCTCGGGAACACCGCAATATTGGTGCTGAAGGGCCGCTGAGCACTTTGCGCTGCGGCATAGTCATAGGGAAAGTAATTGACCAGCTCCTCGGTCCGCACCGCGGCAGGCTGCGGCAGCACATTCTGGTTCAGCGACGCGCGGACGAAGGAATAGGACGCCGTGTCGACGTCGATCGAAAAGGTCGACACGGGCTCGTCGAGCGCGACCTTGAAGGCATTTTGCTCGGTCGCGGTAAATTTGTCGCGGCCGATGTCCTGATAATATGAGGTCGTCAAATCGGCGCGCGGTGCCGCGGCGTGCAGCGAGCTTCCCGTCACGACCACATGCTTTGCCGCCGGGGGCGGCGGGGCAGAAATATATTCAGACGTGACCACCGAAATGGCGACTGGCGTTTCATACAGGACGTCATTCGCCCGCCGCCCGGTCACGACGATCGCCCCGGAATCCTTTTCCGCTTCGGGCGCCTGGGCGGTGGCGACGATGTCGGGGGACGGCGCCGACGTCGGCGATGCAATATCGTTCGACTGAGAGCAGGCGGTGACGAGCGAGATCGACAGCCCTGCGGTGAGCATCAGGTGAAAACGGGACATATGTGCCTCCCTGGCAACAGCGGTGCAAAATCGCCCGCATGTTCCTGAGATGAGCCGGCGCCGGAAATCCTTGGCGGCCGCGGGAAAAAAATTCGTCGCGAGGTTTGGGCGTCAGGCTTCCAGGCCGCCCTTGGGCGCCAGCTGGCGCCGGATCTCGTGCATCCGCCACGACACCGTCGCTTCGGCGATCCCCAAAATCTGCGCCGCTTCGCCATGCGTCAGCTGCTGCGCTGCGACCAGAATGGCCGTGTCGCGAAGTTCGGGTTTCAGCCGCGCGATGGCGCTCTCGATCCAGATCGCATCGTAGAGATCGCGGCCGTCGGGTCCTTTGGCGAGACCGGCCATCACACTCAGCTTGCCGGTAAAGCGCGCAAAGGCCGAGCGCCGCCGCCGGAAATCGCGGCAGGCATTATAAACGATGCTGCACAGCCAGGTCGTGAATTTGGCCTCGCCGCGAAAATCGCACAGCCGTTCGGCCAGGGTGCAGCAGACGTCCTGTGCAATGTCGTCGGCGTCGGCGCGCGAGCCGGTCAAATGCCAGGCGAGGCCGTGGATGCGGTCATAATGGCGCCGGAGTAGCGCCGCGAAGGCGTCGCGATCCCCCGCCACCGCCGCCCTTATGATGAAGACATCGTCGCCCTCAGCCATGCATCGGCGCCACAGGCGCGGCCTGACGCCCGGCACTATCGGCGGACGACAAGTTCCGCACAGGCCAAACTGATCCCCCGCATCGCGCCATCGCGATGGTTGTGCCTCAACCGGCTAACGAAGGCCATCGCATATTGGCGCCCGCGCAGATCGTCCGCAACCGGCCGTTTTCGGCAGCCACCCCGCTTCAATATTCACTCAGGCTGGGCTGACCTTACCCCATGTCGACGTCAGCCATGTTCATACTGCTTGAGCGCCGTCGCGCGGTCATAGGGGGTCAGCTTGTCGATGCGGCGCTGCTCGACCTTCTCCAGCCAATTGGGATCGGCAAGCAGCACCCGGCCCAACGCCACCAGGTCGAATTCGCCGCGCGCGAACATGGTCGCCAGATCCTCCAGACGGCCCAGCATCGGCGAAGAAATCCCTTCGACGAAATCCTCCATCAGGTCGCGGTCCATGCCGATTGACCCGACGGTGATGACGGGTTTGCCGGTGACCTCCTTGATCCAGCCGCCGAGGTTCCTGGGATCGCCCGCATATTCAGGCTCCCAGAACCGGCGCTGCGATGCGTGAAAAATGTCGACTCCGGCGCGCACCAGCGGATCGAGCCAGCGGTGCATTTCGTCGGGATCGCGCGCCAGCTTCACGTCATAATCATAGGTTTTCCATTGCGACACGCGCATGATAATCGCGAAATCCTCGCCAACCGCGGCGCGGCATGCGGCGACAACCTCGGCCGCAAAGGTCGCGCGGTCGGCGATATCGGGGCCGCCGTAGCGATCGCTGCGCAGGTTCGTTCGGTCCCAGAAGAACTGGTCGAAAATATAGCCGTGGGCGCCGTGCAGCTCGATCGCGTCGCAGCCGATCCGCTTCGCTTCGCGGGCAGATTCTGCAAAGGCGGCGGCGGTATCGGCGATGTCGCGCTCGGTCATCGCGCGGCCGCCCGGCACATCTGGGCCGGCAAAGCCCGATGGGCTGACCAATGGTGCGTGCGGCGAGTCGGGGTAGTTGAAATCGGCGCAGCCGCCGACATGCCACAATTGCGGAACGAACATGCCGCCTTCGGCATGGACTGCATCGACGGCGCTCTTCCAGGCCGCAAGAGGCTGGTCACCGGCAAAGAGCGGCACGGTGTCGGCGGACACCGTGTGCTCGATGGCGACGCCGGTGCCTTCGGTGATGATCGTCCCGATCCCGGCGGCGGCGCGGCGGCGGTAATATTCAGCGCCCTCGTCGCTCAGCACGCCGTCCGGCGCAAAATAGCGCGACATCGGGGCCATGCAGAAACGGTTCGGCGCGTTCAGCGACTTGCACACGAACGGCGCATGCAGGGGAGCGAGCAGGGCGGCGAAATCATCGCGCGGCGCGGACATCAGGCAAGCCTCCCCACAAAGTCGAGTAACGCAGCATTATAGGCCGACGGGCTCTCGAGTTGGGGCGAATGGCCGGTGTCCAACGTCAGCAAGGTGCCGTTCGCCGCGCAGTTCGCAGCGAAACCGGCGATCGCCGGGTCGGCGATGCTATCCCTGGCGCCGCCGATCGACAGAACGGGGAAGGCAAAGGATGCCAGCAGCTTGCGCTGGTCGAGCGTGGCAAGGCCGGCGAGGGTTTCGCTGGCGCGTGGCCCGGTGGCCAGAAATCCGCGCTCGACCCAGCGGATCATCGCCTCGCTCGCGCCTTCGCCCGACGCCCCCTCGGCGAGCGCGCGGAA
Source organism: uncultured Sphingopyxis sp. (assembly GCA_964502035.1). Classification (GTDB taxonomy): domain Bacteria; phylum Pseudomonadota; class Alphaproteobacteria; order Sphingomonadales; family Sphingomonadaceae; genus Sphingopyxis. The sequence goes on from CAZCUW010000099.1 coordinate 4,004, forward strand.
AAAGCCGGGGCGGTCGGCGGTGATTGCGGCGCCGATGCCAAGGACATCCTCGGGCATACCGCCGTGTGGAAATCCGTCGCCCTGAACATAGCGGGGCGATGCGCCGCAGGTGAGGACCAGCCCCGCGACACGCTCGCCGAGCAACCCGGCGGCCGCGACGGCGACGGCGGCACCGAGCGACCAGCCGTTGAGCGCGACACGCGATGCGCCGCAACGCTCGACGATCGCTGCGACATCGCCAGCGATCGCGGCGATCGACATATCGCTAAAATCGCGATCGGATCGGCCGCAGCCGCGGTGATCGACCACAATCGCGCCATGGCCTGCGGTCAGCAGCGCCTCGACCGCCGACGCCCAATAGTCGCCCGACATGCCCCAACCGTGGATGAGTACCACCGGCAATTTGGCAGCGCGGTGATGCTCATAATAGACGCGGCCGCCGTCATCAGTGTCGAGATAGGCCATAAAAGCTCCTACGCGGGTGGGGACAGCGTGACGCCGGGCAGCGGGTTGAAGTGATACATCTTCACCTTGCGGTGCGCGATCTTCCACGCGCCATCGCGCCGCTCGAATGTGTCGAAATAGCTTGCGCCGACGGTCTGCGCCTGACCGTCCGACGTCGTGCCGATGCAATCGACGTCGCACACGCCGGTGGCGCGGTCCTTGCCTTCAAAGGTGATGACGAGGTTGGTGGTCAAGTGGATCGAGCTGCGCCACGCTGGCCAGAGAATATCCTTGGTGACATGCGCGATGCCCTCGCTGGCTTCAAATTTGCCAAAAGGCGGGCCGATGTCCCACACCGCATCGGGCCACCAGATCGTGCTGAAGCGGTCCCAGTCATGCTTGTCGAAGCCATGGCAATAATCGCTGACCAGGTCGTGCATCGCAAACCGGCTTTCAACGCGGTCCAGACGCTGCTCGAGGTCGAGGGATTCGGTCATGTCGGGCTCCTTGCGATGTCTCGCGTCAGTCAAGATAAGCGGCAAATTTCTCGCGCGCTGCGGCAAGCCGCGTCGGCACATGATAGCTGGGGAAAGGCCCGTCGAACGGGACGACATCACGCAAGATGTCCTTGGCGACGCCGATCTTGTGGACCTCGGTCGGTCCGTCGACGATCCCCATTTCGGGCACATATTGCCACATATCCATCAGCGGCGTTTCGTTCGACATCCCGAGCGAGCCGTGGAGATGCAGCGCGCGATAGACGACGTCCTTCAGCACCCCGGGCATCGCCGCCTTGATTGCGCTGATCTCGCGCCGCACCGGTCGCGTGTAGCTTTTGTCGCGGTCGAGCAGCCAGGCAGCGTAGAGCACATGCAGCCGGAACTGCAGGATCTGCGTGTAGCTGTCGGCAATCTTTTCCTGGACCATCTGCTTGTCGGCCAGCCGTTCGCCCTTGGTGGTGCGGCTGACGACGCGCTCCTTCATATAGTCCATCGCCTTGTTCAGCATGCCGACGGTGCGCATCGCATGATGGATGCGGCCGCCGCCGAGGCGCGACTGCGCGACCTTGAACCCTTCGCCGACCGGGCCGAGGCGGCTGGCTTCGGGGACACGGCAATTGGCGAACCGCAGGTAGCCGTGGACGCCGCTGCCAATCTCGTCCTTCGGACCGACTGCGGTGTTGCGCACGATCTCCAGCCCCGGGGTGTCGTGCGGAACGATCAGCATCGTTGAGCCCTGATGGACCGGAACCTCGGGATCGGTGATGACCATGACGATCAGGAATTCGGCGATGCAGGCGTGGCTGGCGAACCATTTCTCGCCGTCGATCACCCATTCATCGCCGTCGAGCCGCGCCTGACAGGTAAACTCGCCGGGATCGGCGCCCGCCTGCGGTTCGGTCATCGAATAGCAGGAGACGATCTCGCCATCGAGCAGCGGCTGAAGATATTGCGCCTTCTGTTCCGCGGTACCGAAACGTGCGAGGATTTCGGCATTACCGGTGTCGGGCGCCTGGGTGCCGAACACGGTCGGGGCGAAGCGGCTGCGGCCAAGGATTTCGTTCATCAAACCCAATTTGAGCTGACCCAGACCCTTGCCGCCAAGGTCGGGGCCAAGGTGGCACGCCCACAGGCCGCGCCTTTTGACCTCTTCCTTCAGCGGCGCCATCGCGCGCGCGGCGGGCGAGCGCGGATCGACGTGCGCCGCCGGATCGCGAAAGACGAGGTCGAGGGGCTCGATTTCCTCGGCGACGAACTCGCGCATCCATTCGAGCTGCTGCTCGAAATCGGGGTCGGTCGAAAAATCCCAGGCCATCAGCGGTTCGTCCTTACGCTCGTGGTCATCCTCATTGCCCCGCGTACCAGGCGCCATCGACCCACAGTTCGGCGCCCGACACATATTTGGCTTCGTCGGAGGCGAGATAGAGGCTGGCGTAGGCGATATCCATCGGATCACCGACGATGCCCATCGGGATCGATGCCTTGATTGCGGCATCCTGTTCGGGGGTGATGTCGCCCAGGATCGGGGTCTTGATCTGGCCGGGAAAGATCGTGTTGACGCGGATGCCCTGCTTGGCGAACTCAAGCGCGCCTGCCTTGCCCATCACGCGCACCGCCGCTTTCGAGGCATGGTAAGAGATCGCGTTCGGGCTGCCGATCAGGCCGTAGAGCGAGCTGATATTGACGATTGCGCCGTTGCCCGACGCGAGCAGGGCAGGGGTGGCCGCTTTCATGCCCAGAAAGACGCCGGTCTGGTTGATCGCAATCATGCGGTCCCAACCTTCGCTGGTTTCCTGGGCGATTCCGCCAGGGTGGAAGATGCCGGCATTGTTGACCAGCGTCGTCAGCGTGCCGAAGCGCGCGACAGCGTCGGCGACGGCCGCCGCCCAGCTGGCGGCATTGGTCACGTCGAGGGGAATGAAGGCCGCTTTGCCGCCCTCGCTTTCGATCGTCGCGACGACGGCGCTGCCTTTCTCCGCCTGCACGTCGCCGATCAGCACCGAGGCGCCTTCACGGGCATATAGGATCGCTTGCGCCTCGCCCAAGCCGCTCGCGCCGCCCGAGATCAACGCCGACTTACCGACCAGCCGGCCTGCCATTTTCCACTCTCCCACTTGGCAATTATCGTTGCGAATCTTCTTACACACTTACGAGATGAGAACAAGCAAGAATGTTTTGATGTGGTCTATGTTAAATAATATAGATATATATCAGTATGATACACGACATCTTGTCGTCGAAGAATCTTTGATGAACAAAATTTGCTTGTCGAAAGCAAGCAAGTGAGTCATTCTTTCCTCGGAGCGTGACTCGCGAGAACCGCACAAAGCATTCGCGAGCAAATCATACGCCCGTCGATGGGAGAGAAATGGTCATGATCGATCGCGTCAAAACCGTGGGCCTGCTGGCCACCGCTGCAATGATTTCGTACCCGGCATCATTCGCGAGCGCGCAGGAGGCAGGCAATGAGGCGTCGGCGGCATCGTCCGGCGGACTCGAAGAAATTGTCGTCACCGCCCGCAAGCGCGAGGAAAGCATGCAGGATGTTCCTGCATCGATCAGCGCGCTGTCGGCAGGCGAACTGGACCGACGGTTTGATTCCGACGTCCGCGACTTCGCCGATTCCTCGCCCAACATTGTCATTGACGACACCCAGCAAGGACCGGGCGGCGTTGCCGCCGTCTATATCCGCGGCATCGGCGTCGCCGATGTCGAAAAATCGGTCGATCCCGCGGTGGGTGTGGTGTTCGACGATGTCTATATCGGCCAAAGCTCGGGCAGCTTGCTGAAAGCGATCGACATCGACCGCGTCGAAGTGCTGCGGGGGCCGCAGGGCACGCTGTTTGGACGCAATGCCACCGGCGGTGTCATCAACCTCGCGCGCTCGCGCCCGACCTATGACCTCACCGGCAAAGCGCGGCTCACTTATGGCCGGTTCGATACCTGGAAGATCGAAGGCGTCGCCAGCACCGGATTGTCCGACAATGTCGCGGTCAAGGTCAGCGGTGCTTACGAAAAGTCGGACGGCTATATCTATAACAGCTTCCAAGACCAGCCCGGCCAGCGGTCAAAATTCTACGCCCTTTCCGCCGCGCTGCTGTTCGAACCGACTGACAATCTCGACATCCAGCTCAGCTATGACCATCAAAAGACCAAGCAGGATCCACCGCAACTGCTCGCGGTCAATCGGCCGACCGATCTGTTCTGCGTTGCTTATGCCCAATGCTCGCCCGCTCCCGGCGTGCCGACGTCGGGCGATCGCTATGTCAGCGTTTCGGACGGCAGGCTGGAGCGGAATGCGACGTTCAAGCTCGACATGGCGATCGCGAAGGCGACCTACGACCTGGGGTCCGACATGCAGGTCGATTATATTTTGGGCTGGCTGAAAACCGATGAAACGATCACCCAGGACTTCGATGCGGCACCGCAGACGCTGTATCACACAGACCGACCGGCGCGCTGGCGGCAGACGACCAACGAACTGCGCCTGACCAAGGGCGGCAACGGCCCGCTGACCTTTGTTCTGGGCGCCTATCTGTGGGATTCGCGCTACACGATCAATCTCAAGAACTACATCGGCTTCGCTGGCCCGCCGCTGCTCACCAGCGCGCAGGATGTGACGCAGACCAACAAGTCGTGGGCGATCTATGGCGAAGCGGATTATGAGATTGTCGATAGGCTGACGCTGACAGTCGGCGCGCGTTATACGAAGGACAAGAAGTCCAGCATCGTCAACGACCTGCCGGTGTTCATTTATGGCTCGCTGGTCGAAGCAAACCCGATCGCCACGGTTCCCGGCTCAATCGTCATGACCGCTCCGGTGAAGGAGAGCTGGAAGAAATTCACCCCGCGTATTTCGCTGCGCTACGAGCTGACCGACGAAGCGATGGTCTATGCCCTCTGGTCCCGCGGCTATCGCGGCGGCGGCTTCAACGGCCGCCCCGCGACCATCGGCGCGGCGACGATCCCTTATGATCCCGAAACGCTCGACAATTATGAGACCGGTTTCAAGACCGAGTTCGCCGGCGGGCGCGTGCGGCTGAACGGTGCGGCGTTCCTGATGAAATATAAGGATATGCAGCAGGATCTGGACGTCCCGGCACCCGGAACCTCGACCGGGCGCGAGAACCGCACGATCAACGCCTCGTCAGCGGAGTTCAAGGGGGTCGAGCTCGACCTGACCGCGCGCCTGTTCGACGGCTTCACGCTCAGCGGCAACATGGGCTATCTCGATGCGAAATATAAGGATTTCTTCGGCGACATATACAGCACCGGCACGCCGGT
>CAZCUW010000100.1:0-9066 GCA_964502035.1 uncultured Sphingopyxis sp.
CATTTGCGACTGCGCGCTCGGCACGATGAAAAGCCGCGTCTCGCGCGCGCGCGCGGCGCTGGAAGACATCATGAACAGCGGCCAGTTCTCCCAGAAACGCGCCGATGCGCCGCCGGCCAGCGAAGCGGTCGACGCGATCATGGACAGCGTCGAGATCATCACCGCCCGGCGCGAAGCGGCCAACCGCTAGGCCGCACGAACGCCCCTCGACTTTGCCGCGTCGCCGCGCCAGATTGGCGCATCCTTCCCCCCAGCAAAGCGAGCTTTCCCGATGAAAATATTGCCGCTCCTCGCCCTGACCGCGGCGCTCGCCGCCGGCGCCTGCTCGGCCAGCACCGCGTCGAGCCAGCCCGCCGATCCCGCCAAGCTCGACGCGTCGGGTGATCAACCCGCAACCCCGGTCGCCGACGCGCCATTCACGGTTCAAGCGGTCGCGAGCTTCGACGAGCCTTGGGCGATGACCTTTGTCCCCGGCACCCGCGCCGCGCTGATCACCGAGAAAGCGGGCAAGCTGAAACTGTGGCAGGAAAGCGGCCCGACGCTCGACGTCGCGGGCGTCCCCGCGGTCGCCTATGGCGGTCAGGGCGGCTTTGGCGACATCATCGTCGCCCCCGACTTCGCGACCAGCGGCACTGTCTATCTCAGCTGGATCGAGCCCGGCGTCGGCGGCACCTATGGCGCCGTCGTCGGCATGGCGAAGCTGGTGCAGGGCGCCGCGCCGCGGCTGGAGGGTCTGAAAACGATCTGGACCCAGTCGCCGAAGGTCACCGGCCGCGGCCATTATTCGCACCGTCTGGCCTTTTCGCCCGACGGCAAATATCTGTTCATCGGATCGGGAGAGCGCCAGAAATTCGACCCGGCGCAGGATATGCAGGCCAATCTGGGCAAGATCGTCCGCCTGAACCCCGACGGCAGCGTGCCCGCCGACAATCCGTTTGCGGCGCAAGGCGGGGTCACCGCGCAAATCTGGTCGCTCGGCCACCGCAACATCCTCGGCCTGACCTTCGACGGCGCCGGGCAGCTGTGGAACCAGGAAATGGGGCCAAAGGGCGGCGACGAGGTCAATCTGGTCGCGGCAAAGGCCAATTATGGCTATCCGATCGTGTCGAACGGCGATCATTATGACGGCAAGGACATTCCCGACCACCCGACCCGCCCCGAATTTGCGGCGCCGAAACTGTGGTGGAACCCCGCGATCTCGCCCGGTGGCCTCGCCTGGTACAATGGCGACCTGTATCCGGGCTGGAAGAACAGCCTGCTGATGGGCGCCTTGTCGGGCGAAGGGCTGATCCGCATGGGGATCGATGGCGACCGGCTGACCAAATCCGACCGCTGGGATTTCGGCACCCGCATCCGCGAGGTCGAGGTGCGCGATGACGGCACGGTGTGGCTGCTGATCGACGGCGAGGACGGCAAGCTGGTGAAGCTCGTCCCGAAGCGGTGATACCGTCCGTCGTATAAATTTACTGTTTCCCCGCCAAGGCGGGGAACCATCTCCGGTGGGCGCGACCTGGAGTCGACCGGAGATAGACCCCTGCCTTCGCAGGGGAACAAATTTTGCTATAGGCACCTCCATGATCCGCAATCTGCTCACCCGGCGCGCCGAATGGCCCGCGCGCATTCCGGACCCCGATGCGCCGCCGTCGCTGGGCCTGCTGTGGCGCGAGGTGACGGGGCTGGTCCGCGCGCTGTGGGGTCGCATTCGCGCGATGCCGCCCGAACCCAATCCCGACAGCGACCATCCGCCGGTCATGGTGCTGCCCGGCTTTCTGTCGGGCGACTGGGCGACCAAGGCGCTGCGCGCCGACCTGCGCCGCGCCGGATTTCGCTGCTACGCCTGGGGGCTCGGTTTCAACCGCGGCGCCACCCCCGACATCATCGAACGCATCGACACCCGGGTGCAATGGATCATCGACCGCACCGGCCACGCCCCGGCGCTGGTCGGCTGGAGCCTGGGCGGCATTTACGCGCGCGAATATGCCAAGCATCATCCGACAAAGGTCGCGCGGGTCGTCACCCTCGGTTCGCCCTTTTCGGGCAGTCGGCGCGCCAACCGCGCCTGGCGGCTCTACCACCTCGTCGCGCGCCATCCGGTCGACAATCCGCCGATCGACTTCCACCCCGCGCCGCGCCCCGAAATGCCGACCTTTGCCCTGTGGTCCGCCTATGACGGCGTCATCGCGGTGGGCAGCGCGCGCGGGCTGCCGCACGAAAGCGACCGCCAGGTCGAGGTCGACTGCGGCCATATGGGCTTTGCCTATGCCCCGACCTCGGTCGCCGCGATCGTCAAGGCACTGCAGGAAGAGGTCGGGTAGGAGCCCGCGCCGGGTGCTGGACCGAATTGCCAAGGATTGTCGGCTTGCCTGTCAGGGTCAGGGACCAGTCAAAGCTGGGTGACGCGACAGGCCAGAGAGATAACACTTGCCCCATGCTGATATACAATATATTGCGCAATATATTGTATATCAGCATGGCAGTAAGGAATGATGGTCATATGACGAAATTCGGATCGGTCGCGATCGTCGCGGCGGCTTGGCTTTTCGGTGTCGGCGCGACCGGCGAGGCACCGCTGACCGCCGCCGACCGGCAACAGGTGGTCGACCAGCTGGGCCAGACGTTAGAGGCCAATTATGTCTTTGCCGACAAGGCGAAGACGCTCGCGGCAACGCTGCGCGCCCATCTCGACACGGGCGACTATGACGGCGCGCAGGACAAGGACGCGCTGGCGCAGGCGCTGACCAAAGACCTGGTCGCGGCCAGCAACGATCTGCATTTCTTCGTCGGCGTCGATCCCGCCTTTGCCGCCGACTATGCCGCCCGCAAAGATCCCGCCCGCGCCGCCGCCTTGCGCGAAACCGGCCGGCGAGACGAAGCGCGGAAAAATTTCGGCTTTACCGATCTGCGCCGGCTAGAGGGCAATGTCGCCTATGTCGGGCTTTCGCATTTCGCCGATCCCGAACTGGGCTACGACGCCGCCGCCGCGGCGATGCGCTTCATCGAGAACAGCGATGCCGTGATCTATGACATGCGCTACAACAATGGCGGTCACCTCGAGATGGCGCAGCTGCTGGCGAGCCAGTTGTTTCGCGGCGACAAGGATCAGGAGCTGTTCGATTATTATTACACCGACGATGGCCGCCGCGTCGCGCGCGGCCAATGGGTTCTCCCCGCCCTGCCCGCCAAACGGCTGACCGGCAAGCCGGTCTATGTCCTGACCTCGTCGACCAGCTTTTCGGCCGCCGAATGGTTTGCCTATTCGCTCCGCAAGCTCGGCCGCGCAACGCTGGTCGGCGAACGCACCGCGGGCGGCGCGCATCCGGTCGATCGCAAGCCGGTGGGGAGCGACTTTTTCGTGCAGGTGCCGATCGGTCAGATCCACGACCCCGTCGACCGCGGCGACTTTGAAGGCCAGGGTGTCACCCCCGATCATGCCGTCGCATCGGCCGAGGCGCTCACCGTCGCCCACCGTCTTGCCCTCGCTGATCTCGCCAAGGCTGACCCTGCGAAACAGGCCGACGCCGAGTGGTTCGCGCCCTCGCTCGCCGCGCGCGCCCAGCCGGTGGCGATCGCGCCCGCCGACCTCAAAACCATCGCCGGGCGCTATGACGGCCGCCGCATCGATATCGTCGGCGGCAAGCCGCTCTACACCTGGCGCGAGCGGTTTCGCGTCACCCTCGAACCGCTGGGCAACGATCTTTTTGCCGTCGAGGGGGTCAGCGATTTCCGCTTCCGCATTGTCCGCAAGGCGGGCAAGGTCACTGCGCTCGAACGCATCGACCGCGACGGAACGACGACAAGCTATGCCCGCGACTGACGCCTCAACCGGTCTCGACGATATTTCCTTCCTCGGACGGCTCAGCGAGGCGTTGAGCCAGATGATCGAGGACCAGACGCGCGACCTGTTCGATGCGGCGGGCATCGTCGTCCCGGTAAAATCCTGTTCGCTGCTGACCGCGCTCCGCCAGGCGGGCGAGGCGTCGCCCGCGCAGCTCGCGCGAACGCTGGGTCAATCGCACCAGCTGGTGATCCAGAAATGCCCGGCGCTGCTCCGCCTGGGGCTGGTGACCCAGCGCCCCGATCCGGCTGATGCGCGCCGCAAGCTGCTTCGCCTGACTGACAAGGGCAGCGCCCAACTGGCGATGGTCGACGCCTATAGCGACGACATTACCGGCGTGTACAAACGCCTGTTTGAAGAGACCGGCGATGTGCACGCGATGATATTGAAAACCTTGCAGGCGCTCAAAGCGCGGCCGCTCCGCGAGCGTGCCGCGCCGACCCCGGGTTAATCCGAAAACGGCGCCACCACCGCGGCGGTCACCCGCAGCGGTCGCCCGCTCGCCTTGTCGAGCAGCGCCCACACCGTCCGCGCCCGGACATGGACTTTGCCATCGGCGCCGGTGAATTCCATGAAGCGGTCGAACTTCGCCCCCTGCGGCTGATCGGCGACCCAGGTGCGCGCGGTCACCGTTTCGCCGGGGCCGAGCGCGCGCAGATAGTCGATCTCGTGGCGCACCACGACCCAGATATAGGCGTCCTTGTGCGCCTGCGGCGCCGCGGCATCCCAATGGCCGGTCGCGACCTGCTGGATCCACTGGACCCAGACGGCATTGTTGACATGGCCCAGCTCGTCGATGCTGTCAGGGGTGGCGGTGAGGCAGAGGGTGAAGGATTTCATAGGATGTTGCTTAGCCCCGACGCTCGGCGAAACAAGGCCTCGTCATTGCGAGGAGCGAAGCGACGCGGCAATCAAGGGCCTGCGTAAACCGCCCTGGATTGCTTCGCTTCGCTCGCAATGACGAAGTGGCTGGAGGTTACGCCAGCTCCACCGTCGTCACCATATAACCCGCGTCGCGTAACGCGGCGACCAAGCTGTCGAGATGGTCGCGGTCGCGCGCTTCGCATTCGATGTCGGTGATCAGCCCCTTGGCGGGCAGCGTGGTAAAGATGCGCTGGTGATAGATTTCGATGATGTTGACCTGTTTCTCGTCGAACAGCTTCATCACCTTGAACAGCGCGCCGGGGCGATCCTGAAGCCGGATGCGTAGCCGCGCGATACGGCCCGACCGCGCCAAATCGCGCAGCAGCACATTGGCGAGCAGCCGCGTGTCGATATTGCCGCCGGTCAGCACCAGCCCGACCTTGCGCCCGGCAAACTCCTCGGGATGCGCGAGCATCGCCGCGAGCCCCGCGGCGCCCGCACCCTCGACCACGGTCTTTTCGATCTGGAGCAGCAGGCTGACCGCGCGTTCGAGATGGCGTTCGGCAACAAGGACAATATCGTCGTTGAGTTCGGCGACCAGCTTGCGGGTGTAGCTGCCCGGTTCCTTGACCGCGATCCCTTCGGCCAGCGTGTCGCCCTCGCACGCCATGTCGACGCCGTTGAGCTCGGCATACATCGACGGATACAGCTCGGCCTGCACGCCCACCAGGCGCATGTCGTTCTTGATCCCGCGCGCCGCGGTGCCCATGCCCGCGAGCAGCCCGCCGCCGCCGATCGGTACGATCAGCGTGTCGAGATCGGGGACATCGTCGAGCATTTCCAGCGCCACCGTCCCCTGCCCCGCCGCGACATGCGGATGGTCGAAGGGATGGACAAAGGTCAGCCCGCGTTCGATTTCCAGTTCGCGCGCGTGCGCCGAGGCATCGTCGAATTTTTCGCCGAACAGCACGATTTCGGCGCCATGGCTCGCGGTCTGCGACACCTTCACCTGCGGCGTCGTCTTGGGCATCACGATGGTCACCGGCACGCCCAACCGCTTGCCATGATAGGCGAGCCCTTGGGCATGATTGCCCGCCGACGCCGCGATGACGCCGCGCGCCCGCTGTTCGGGGTCCATCAGCAACAGGGCGTTCAGCGCGCCGCGTTCCTTATACGCCGCGGTGAACTGCAGATTCTCGAACTTCAGCCACACTTCGGCGCCGACCATTTCGGACAATGTCTGCGAATGGAGCGTCGGGGTGCGGATCACCGCGCCGTTAATTCGCCCCGCCGCCGCGCGCACATCGTCGAGGGTGATCGCCGGCAAATCGGCAGCGGACAGGGTGGGTGCGGTCGTGCTCATGATGCCGCTCGCCCTAGCCTATCTGGCGCACCGCGCAAACCATGGTTATGGACCGTCCTATGAGCGAACAAAAATTGCGCATCAGTTTCATCGGGACCGGCGTCATGGGCGGACCGATGGCGGGCCATCTTGCGAAAGCAGGCCATAGCCTCACCGTGTATAACCGCACGCGCGCCAAGGCCGATGCCTGGGTCGCCGCGCATGGCGGGGCGGCGGCGACCACCCCGGCCGAGGCCGCGCGCGATGCCGATGTCGTGCTGACCTGCGTCGGCAACGACGATGATCTGGCCCAGGTCACGCTGGGCCGCGACGGCGCGTTCCGGGCGATGCGGGGGGGCGCGCTGTTCATCGATCACACCACCGTCTCCGCCCGCATCGCGCGCCAGCTGTCGGTCGAGGCCGAGGGGCTTGGCCTGCTGTGTCTCGACGCCCCGGTCTCGGGCGGCGAAGCGGGGGCGCAGAACGGCACGCTGTCGATCATGTGCGGTGGGACGAAGGCCGCCTTCGCCGCCGCCGAACCGGTGATGCAGGCCTATGCCGCGCGCATGGTCCATATCGGCGGCCCCGGCGCGGGGCAGACGACCAAGATGGTCAACCAGATCGCGATCGCCGGGGTGATCCAGGGCCTGTCCGAAGCGCTGCGCTTTGCCCAAGCCTCGCGGCTCGACACCGCCAAGGTGTTCGAGGCGGTGTCGGGCGGCGCCGCCGCCAGCTGGCAGATGCTCAACCGCTGGGACACGATGGCGAAGGACGAGTTCGACTTCGGCTTTGCGGTCGACTGGATGCGCAAGGATCTGGGCCTCGCGCTCGACGAAGCACGATCGAACGGCGCGACGATCCCGGTCGCCGGCCTTGTCGATCAATTTTACGCCGATGTGCAGAAACTGGGCAACGGCCGCAGGGATACCAGTTCACTCGTGACAAGGTTGCCGAAATGAACCGCAAACAGAGCCACGCCCTCCCCTTCAGGGGAGGGCAGCGAGACTTGGCAGCTTGCTGCCTAGTCGCAGCGGGTGGGGGCCATCGACCTTGTGCCAACCTGACAGCCCCCACCCCAACCCCTCCCCTGAAGGGGAGGGGCTTTATGGCCGCCATCCTCGCTGCCCTCTTCCTCGCCGCCCCCGCGCATGCCGATACGCTGGTCGACAATGTCAATGGCATCACGCTCGACAAGGACGGCAAGCTGGTGCGCTTCACCGGGCTGGTCATCGATGCCCAAGGCAAGGTCAAGGAGCTGCTCGACCGCAAGGACAAGCGCCCCGAGCGGCCCGATTTCAAGGAGGACGGCAAGGGCCGCACCCTGATCCCCGGGCTGATCGACGCGCACGGCCATGTCATGGGGCTCGGCTTCCAGCTGATGCTGCTCGACCTCTCGGACACCGGTTCGCTGGCCGAGGCGCAGGCGGCGATCCGCAAATATGCCGCCGACAATCCCGAAATGCCGTGGATCATCGGCCGCGGCTGGAATCAGGAAAAATGGGGTTTGGGCCGCTTCCCCACCGCCGCCGACCTCGACGCCGCGGTGCCGAACCGCCCGGTCTGGCTCGAACGGGTCGATGGCCACGCAGGTTGGGCGAACACCGCGGCGATGACTGCGGCCAAGGTCAGCGCGGCCAGCAAATCGCCCGAGGGCGGCCGCATCGAAATGGCGGGCGGCAAGCCGAGCGGCGTCTTTGTCGACGCCGCGATGAGCCTGATCGACAGCGCCAAGCCCAAACCGCTCGCGCGCGACCTCGACCGCGCGCTGTATCTGGCGCAGCAGAAACTGCTCGCCCAGGGGGTCACCGCGATCGCCGACATGGGCACCTCGATCCTCGACTGGCAGGCGTTTCGCCGCGCCGGCGACAAGAAACAGCTCGCGGTGCGGATCCTCAGCTATGGCGGCGACATCGACAATATGGCGATCATCGCCGGGTCCGAACCGACGCCGTGGCTGTATGACGATCGCCTGCGCATGGTCGGGGTCAAGCTGTACCTCGACGGGGCGCTCGGCTCGCGGGGTGCGTGGCTCAAGGCGCCCTACAGCGACGCGCCGGGGCAGAAGGGTCTGCCTTTGCTCACCCCGGCGCAGCTGCGCAACAAGATGGTCCGCGCGTCGATGGACAAGTTTCAGGTCGCGATCCACGCGATCGGCGACGCCGCCAATGCCGAGGCGCTCGACGCGATCACCGACCTCACCGCCGACCTGGCCACCAACGTTCCGGGCGAACGCCGCTGGCGGATCGAACATGCGCAGGTCATCGACCCCGCCGACATCGCGCGCTTCGCCAGCCTCAAGGTCATCGCGTCGATGCAGCCCGTGCACCAGACGAGCGACCGGCTGATGGCCGAAGCGCGGCTTGGCCCCGACCGCCTGAAGGGCGCCTATGCGTGGCGCAGCCTGCAAACCGCCGGGGTCCGCCTTGCCTTCGGCTCCGACGTCCCGGTCGAAAGCGCCAATCCGTTCGCCGGGCTGGCCGCCGCGATCTCGCGCACCGACGCCGCGGGCCAGCCGTTCGGCGGCTGGCGCCCCGAGGAAGCGGTCAGCCGCGAAGCCGCGCTCGACGGTTTCACCCGCACCGCGGCTTATGCCGGCTTTGCCGAGGACCGCATCGGCACGTTGATGCCGGGGATGCGCGCCGACTTTCTGATCGTCGACGCCGATCCGATGCTCGCCAGCCCCGACGAAATCCGCCGCATGACCCCGCTTGAAACCTGGATCGGCGGCTATCGCTATTACAAGAAAAGCGAGGGCGCGACCGTTGGCCGCTGAGGAACCTTACATGCCATATCCACCGCATCCCCGAGCGAAGACGAGGGGCTCGTTCGAGCGAAGCGAGAACCTGCAACATCGCATCCTCGACTTCGCTCGGCATAACCCCTCGTCTTCGCTCGGGGATGCGGTGAACGGACGGTCTTCATGAATCCCTCGCGCCGCGCACTCCTGACCGGCCTCGCCGCCCTCCCCGTCGCGGCGACCGCCGCCGCGGCCGAGCGCAAGGAACGCAAGCCCAAGAAACGCAAA
>CAZCUW010000101.1:0-9066 GCA_964502035.1 uncultured Sphingopyxis sp.
CCTCCACCACCCTTCGGGCGGTCCCCCTCCCCGTACCGGGGAGGATTTGGCCCTCCTCGCCGCCCTTGAGACCGCCGAACCCGCAGCCTCCGCCGCCGTCGCCGAAGAACGCTTCACCGACGCCATGGCCGCGCTTGCCTCGCTCCGCGCCCCGATCGACGCGTTTTTCGACGGCGTGATGGTCAACGACCCCGACGAAGCGGTCCGTGCCTATCGCCTTGGCCTGCTCGCGCGCTTTACCGGCGCGGTGCATGGCGTCGCTGATTTCTTGAAGATCGAAGGCTGACGCTACGGCAAGTTTGCAGCGCGTAAAGCAAAACTGAATCGACCAAAGGCGATTGCATACCTATCCAGCCGCAACCTCCTCCCCGGGGCAGCAGGAGCATAAAATGACGAAGATGGTGCATTTGTTCGGCGGCGCGGCCACGACGGCCGAGCGCTCAAAGGAATTGCTGGGCGGCAAGGGATCGAACCTGGCCGAAATGGCGTCGATCGGCCTTCCGGTCCCCCCCGGCTTTACGATCACCACCGACGTCTGCACCGCTTATTATGCGAATGGCGAACAATTCCCCGCGGGGCTGATCGATCAGGTGACCGCAGGGATCACCCATATCGAAGGCATCACCGGCAAAAAATTCGGCGACCCCGCCGATCCTTTGCTCGTGTCGGTGCGCTCGGGCGCGCGCGTGTCGATGCCGGGGATGATGGACACCGTCCTCAACCTCGGGCTCAACGACCAGACCGTCGTCGGCCTGTCCGAAGCGTCGGGCGACCCGCGCTTTGCGTGGGACAGCTATCGCCGCTTTGTCCAGATGTACGCCGATGTCGTCATGGGGCTCGACCATGCCGAGTTCGAGGAAGCCCTCGAAATCGCCAAGGAAGACCGCGGCTTTTATCTCGACACCGAAATGTCGGCCCAGGACTGGCAGGCGCTGGTCAAGGACTATCAAGCGATCGTCGAGCGCGAAACCGGCGCGCCTTTCCCGCAGGAGCCGAACGACCAGTTGTGGGGCGCGGTCGGCGCGGTGTTCGCGAGCTGGGAAAGCGACCGCGCGAAAGTCTATCGCCGCATCAACGCGATCCCGGGCGAATGGGGCACCGCGGTCAGTGTTCAGGCGATGGTGTTCGGCAATATGGGCGACACATCGGCCACCGGCGTCGCCTTCACCCGCGACCCTGCGACCGGCGAGCACGCCTGGTACGGCGAATGGCTGATCAACGCCCAAGGTGAGGATGTCGTCGCGGGCATCCGTACCCCGCAATATCTGACCAAGGCCGCGCGCGAACGGGCCGGGGCCAAGCCGCTGTCGATGGAAGAGGCGATGCCCGCGACCTTCACAGAACTCGGCCAGGTCTTCGACACGCTCGAGCGCCATTATCGCGACATGCAGGACATCGAATTCACCGTCGAGCGCGGGACGTTGTGGATGCTGCAAACCCGATCGGCCAAGCGCACCGCCAAAGCGGCGCTGAAGATCGCGGTCGATATGGTCGCCGAGGGCCTGATTACCGAGGAAGAAGCCGTTGGCCGCGTCGATCCCGGCGCGCTCGATCAGCTGCTCCACCCGACGCTCGACCCCGACGCGCCGCGCGACGTGCTGACCAAGGGGCTGCCCGCCAGCCCCGGTGCGGCGTCGGGCAAGATCATGTTCACCGCCGACAGCGCCGAAAAGGCCGCCGAAATGGGCGAAGCGGTGATCCTCGTCCGCGTCGAAACCAGCCCCGAGGACATCCACGGCATGCACGCCGCCAAAGGCATCCTGACCGCGCGCGGCGGCATGACCAGCCACGCGGCAGTGGTCGCCCGCGGCATGGGGCGCCCCTGCGTCTCGGGCGCCGGCGGCCTCTCGATCGACGGCAATGCGCGCGTGCTGCGCGTGGCGGGGCGCGAACTGCGCGAAGGAGATATCATCACCCTCGACGGATCGACCGGCGAAGTGATGGCGGGCGACGTCAAGACCCTGCTCCCCGAACTGGTCGGCGATTTCGGCACGCTGATGGTGTGGGCCGACAAGGTCCGCCGCATGAAGGTGCGCGCCAACGCCGAAACCCCTCAGGACGCGCAAGTCGCGCGCGATTTCGGCGCCGAGGGCATCGGGCTGTGCCGCACCGAACATATGTTCTTCGACGCGGCGCGGATCACCGCGGTGCGCGAGATGATCCTGGCCGAGAATGAGGCGGGCCGCCGCGTCGCGCTCGCCAAATTGCTCCCCGAGCAGCGGGCGGATTTCGCCGGGATTTTCGAGGTGATGGCGGGGCTGCCGGTCACCATCCGCCTGCTCGACCCGCCACTCCACGAATTCCTGCCGACGCGCGAAGAGGATTTCGCCGATGTGGCTGCGGCGGCGGGCGTCGGGATCGAGGCCTTGAAGGCGCGCGCCAACGAACTCCACGAATTCAACCCGATGCTCGGCCATCGCGGCTGCCGCCTCGGCGTCACCTACCCCGAAATATACGAGATGCAGGCCCGCGCGATTTTCGAGGCGGCGTGTGACGTTGCCGCCGCCACCGGCGCCGCGCCGATTCCCGAGGTGATGATCCCGCTCGTCGCAACCCGCCGCGAATTCGACCTGATGAAGGCGGTCGTCGACGCGCAGGCGAAGGCGGTGTTCGCCGAAAAGGGCCGCGAGATTGCCTATCTGGTCGGCACGATGATCGAACTGCCGCGCGCCGCGCTGATGGCGGGCGAGATTGCCGAAACGGCCGAGTTTTTCAGCTTTGGCACCAACGACCTGACGCAGACGACGATCGGGATCAGCCGCGATGACGCAGGGCGCTTCCTGACGCAATATGTCGACAAGGGTATCTTCCTGACCGACCCGTTTGTCAGCCTGGATGTCGAAGGCGTGGGACAGCTGATCGAGCTGGCGGCCGAACGCGGCCGCAAGACGCGCCCCGACGTCAAACTGGGCATTTGCGGTGAACATGGCGGCGACGCGCCGAGCATCCATTTCTGCGAACAAACCGGCCTCGACTATGTCAGCGCCTCGCCGTACCGTGTGCCGATCGCCCGGCTGGCGGCCGCACAGGCGGCGTTGAAGCGGGGATGAATCCACCGTAGCCGTGAGCCTGTCGAAGGGCGCTTCACTGCGAGGCGCCCTTCGACAGGCTCAGGGCTACGGTCGGGGATGGGGCAGAAACATGAAAAGCTGGCACCGCTACGCGATCACCATGGTGGGTGGGATAGCGGTCGGGCTTGGTGCCGCGTGGTGGCTCACCGGCGGCGGGCTCACGGGCGGCGCAATCGTCAACGGTCCGTGGACGACCTCGCTCGGTTTCGGCACCAAGGCGACCGACCCGATCACCCGCGCCGCGGTCGCGCGCGCCGGCCTGCTCGCGTTGCCCGCAAAGGAAACCGTCTATTGGTCGGCCAAGACCGACGCCGCGGGCGCGCCGCTCGACGGCAATTGCCGTTACCGCCTGTCGGGCAAGCCGCTCGACGCGCGCTGGTGGAGCGTCACCATCTATGACGAAGCGGGCTATCTGGTCGCCAACCCCGCGAACATCTGGTCGGTCAATGGCGCCAATATTGCGCTCGACGGCAATGGCGAATGGCGCGTCACCATATCGCCGACCAGGCCTGCCGATGGCGCATGGTTGCCGGGCACCAAGGGGCAGCCCTTTCACCTGACCTTGCGGATGTATAATCCGGGACCGGGGTTTCGCGCCGATCCGGCCAAGGCCATCCTGCCGCAAATCGTGCAGGAGGGTTGCTGACATGCGACACTGGCTCGGCCCGCTCGCGCTCGGCCTGATCCTGGCCGCTGCGACTGCCTGGGCGGCGATTGCCTATATTCCCTATGGGTTGATGAACGTCGCGATGGACCGGTTGGGGCAGGGCGGGATCAACACCATGTCCTATGGCTATCTGGCGACCCCGGCGCGCCAGCCGGTCGTGCGCCCCAGCCCCGATCTCGCTTACTCCAGCTGTCCCTATGACCTCGCGGCGGGGCCGCTCGCCATCGACGTCACCCCGGTTCCCGGGCGCTATTCCTCGCTCAGCATTTTTGACGCGGCAACCGACGTGATTTTTGTCCGCAACGATGTCGAGGCGGCGGGCAAGCCGTTCCGAATCATCCTCGCACGCGAAGGGCAGCCCGCGCCCGCGGGCGCCCGGATTGTCCGCACCAACCATGATCGCGGCATCGCGCTGATCCGCTTGCTGCTGAAAGACCCCGCAGAAATCGGCAAGCTCGATGCGGTGCGCCGCCAATCATCCTGCGCCACGGTCACAAAGCTGAAATAGGGGGTTGCGCCCCCGCACGACGCCCCTTAAAGGCGCCTCTCCACGCACCCGTAGCTCAGCTGGATAGAGCATCAGACTACGAATCTGAGGGTCGGGCGTTCGAATCGCTCCGGGTGCACCATTTCCCCAAATCCGAAAATCGAACCATCGCACGGCGCATAGCTATGCGCTGTTGCATCGCCGTGGGCCATGCGACATTCCCGACCGGCAAAGCCGCAACCGACCGGCGAGGGAGAGATATGAGCGAAACCATCGTCACGGTCGATATCGGCGGCACCCACGCGCGTTTTGCGATGGCCGAGATCGCGGGCGGCCGCGTGCTGTCGCTCGGCGAAGCGACCACTTTGCACACTAAGGATCATGCGAGCTTTCAGACCGCGTGGGAGGATTTCGCCGCGCGTCAGGGCGGTTTGCCGCGCGCGGTCGCGATTGCGATTGCCGGGCCGACGCGCGGCGAAATCATCCGCTTCACCAACAATCCGTGGATCATCCGCCCGGCGCTGATCGGCGAGAAGCTGGGGGTCGATCGCCATGTGCTGGTCAATGATTTCGAAGCGGTCGGTCATGCGGTCGCGCAGGCCGACGACAGCTATTTCGAGCGGCTGACCGGCCCCGATGAACCGTTGCCGACGACGGGCACAATCAGCGTCATCGGACCCGGCACCGGTCTGGGCGTCGCGCATATCTGGCGCGACGACGCGGGCTACCGGGTGCAGGCGACCGAGGGCGGGCATATCGACTTTGCGCCGCTCGACAGCATCGAGGATGCGATCCTCGCGCGGCTGCGCAAACGGCACCGGCGGGTATCGGTCGAACGGATCGTTTCGGGGCCGGGCATCGTCGATATTTACGAAACGCTGGCGGGCCTCGAAGGCCGCGCGGTCACGCCGCTCGACGACAAGGCGATATGGACCGCCGCGCTCGGTGGGCAGGACAGCCTCGCCGCCGCGGCGGTTGATCGTTTCTGTCTGTCGCTGGGCAGCGTTGCGGGCGATCTGGCGCTGGCACAGGGCGCGAGCGGGGTCGTCATCGCGGGGGGACTCGGCCTCAGGATCCGCGACAGCCTGGTGCGTTCGGGCTTTCCCGAGCGCTTTATCGAGAAAGGACGCTTTGAGGGCTTTATGGCGGCGATCCCGGTGAAGCTGATCACCCACCCGCAGCCCGGCCTGTTCGGCGCCGCGGCGGCGTTCGCGCGGCAATACGGCTGAGATTCCGCTGGCGCTGGCCGCCGAAAATCGGCAGCTAGGGCATATGTCGCAGCGCCCCGTCCTTGGCATCATCGCCTGCAACCGCACCGTCGGGGTCGAGACGGCGCAGGCGGTGATGAACCGCTATGCGACGGCGGCGATGCAATATGCCGACTGCGCGGCCCTGATCATCCCATCGCTCCCGGATTTCATGCGCGCAGACGAGGTTGTCGGGCGGCTCGACGGCGTGCTGCTCACCGGAACCCCGTCGAATGTCGAACCGGCACGCTACGGCGATGCGGCGGCGGGCGAGGGGCCGTTCGATCCCGACCGCGACCGGATGATGAGCGAACTGGTCGAGGCGGTGATCGCGGCGAAGCGGCCGCTGTTCGGGATTTGCCGCGGTTTTCAGGAGATCAACGTTGCGCTTGGCGGAACGCTGCGCCGCGATACGTCGGCGAGCGAGGAACTGCTGCATCATCATGCGCCCGACGGCGTCAGCTTCGCCGGCATGTTCGACCATCGCCACCAGGTCGATCTGGTCGCGGGCGGGATGCTGGCCTCGGCCTATCGCGCCGCGTCGCTCGACGTAAATTCGGTGCACTATCAGGGCGTCGGCAAACTTGCCGATGGCCTGTCGGTCGAAGCGCGGGCGCCCGACGGGCTCGTCGAGGCGTATAGCGCGCGCCCGAACGGCGCGCCGCTGCTCGCGGTGCAATGGCACCCCGAATGGGCGACCGACGAAAGCGATGAAAGCCAGACCTATTTCCGCCTGCTGGGCCGCGCGCTAAGGGGCGAATTATGAACCGCCGCGTCACCCGCTACGATCGCTATCTCGCGCGGCTCTGCTTCTCGCCCTGATCAAAGACCGCAGTGCTCTTCTCCGTTCGTGTCGAGCGAAGTCGAGACACCCATCATCGGTGCGCAAGATCGAGGGGCATCTCGACTTCGCTCGATGCGAACGGTTTACAGAAATCAGGAGTTTTACATGCCCCGCAATCACGACATCGCCGAACTGCGCCGCCTCGACGTCGCACACCATCTTCCCGCGCAGGCCGACTGGGCCGAGATCGAAAAGCTCGGCGGCAGCCGCATCATCACCCATGCCGAGGGCTGCTATATCCACGACGGCGACGGCCATCGCATCCTCGACGGCATGGCGGGGCTATGGTGCGTCAATGTCGGCTATGGCCGCGAGGAACTGGTCGAGGCGGCGGCGGCGCAGATGCGCGAGCTGCCCTTTTACAACACCTTCTTCAAGACCGCGACGCCGCCGACGGTGATGCTCGCGGCGAAGATCGCGAGCCTCACCGGCAACCGCCTGCCGCATGTCTTCTTCAACGCCTCGGGCAGCGAAGCCAATGACACGGTGTTTCGCATGGTGCGCCATTATTGGAAGCTGAAGGGCGAACCGAACCGGACCGTCTTTATCAGCCGCTGGAACGCCTATCATGGCTCGACCGTCGCCGGGGTTTCGCTGGGCGGGATGAAGGCGATGCACGCGCAGGGCGACCTGCCGATTGCCGGGGTCGAACATGTCCGCCAGCCCTATGCCTATAACGAAGGCCAGGGGATGACCGAGGAGGAATTCTGCGACGCCTGCGTGCAGGCGATCGAGGACAAGATTCTGGAAGTCGGCCCCGAAAATTGCGCCGCCTTCATCGGCGAGCCGGTGCAGGGGGCGGGCGGCGTCATCATCCCGCCCAAGGGATATTGGCCGAAGGTCGAGGCAGTGGCGCGCAAATATGGCCTGCTGATCGTCGCTGACGAAGTGATCTGCGGTTTCGGTCGCACCGGCAAGATGTGGGGGCACGAGGTGATGGGCTTTACCCCCGACCTGATGCCAATGGCGAAGGGGCTGTCGTCGGGTTACCTTCCGATCTCGGCGACCGCGGTGGCGGCGCATGTCGTCGAGATACTCAAGACCGGCGGCGATTTCGTCCATGGTTTCACCTATTCGGGGCATCCGGTGGCGGCGGCGGTCGCGCTCAAGAATATCGAGATTATCGAACGCGAAGGGCTGGTCGAACGCACCGGGAATGTCACCGGTCCGCATCTGGCGAAGGCACTGGCGACGCTGAACGACCATCCGCTCGTCGGCGAAGCGCGCTCGATCGGACTGCTCGGCGCGGTCGAGATCGTGGCCGACAAGGCGACCCGGGCGCGGTTCGGCGGGGCCGAAGGAACCGCGGGACCGATGGCGCGCGATGCATGCATCGCGGGCGGGCTGATGGTACGCGGCATTCGCGACAGCCTCGTGATGTGCCCGCCGCTGATTATCACGACGGAGCAGATCGACGAGATGGTTGCCATCATCCGCAAATCTCTCGATGAGGTGCTGCCTAAGCTGCGGACGCTAGGCTAAAACTCGCGCCTTCCTATCAATCCGTTTGTGTCGAGCGAAGTCGAGACACCCATCGAGGCAGAGTGAGGCCGATAGGTGTCTCGACTTCGCTCGACACGAACGGGTAGATGGGTCAATCCAGACTCCTTAGAAAGACCAACACCCCATGCCCTCCGGCCTTTTTGCCCTGCTCGACGACGTCGCAACGATCGCCAAAGTGGCCGCCGCCAGCATCGACGACATCGGCGCTGCAGCGTCGAAGGCCGGGGTCAAGGCCGCGGGGGTGGTGGTGGATGACGCCGCGGTGACGCCGCGCTATGTCACCGGCTTTCAGCCCAACCGCGAACTGCCGATCATCTGGCGCATCGCCAAGGGGTCGTTCTTCAACAAGCTGGTGTTGATCCTGCCGGCGCTGCTGCTGCTGTCGGCGGTCGCGCAATGGGCGATTACCCCGCTGTTGATGATCGGCGGCGCATATTTGTGTTTCGAAGGTGCCGAGAAGGTCTGGCATTCGCTGCACAAGAACAAAACGCCGCTGGCCGAGGCCGTGGAAATCGTCGCCGACAAAGACCATGAAGAGGTGATGGTGAAGGGGGCGATCCGCACCGACTTCATCCTGTCGGCCGAAATCATGGTGATCGCGCTCAATGAAGTGCTGACCGAGCCGTTCGCAATGCGCGCCGCGACTTTGATAGTGGTAGCGATCGCGATCACGATTGCGGTCTATGGCGCGGTCGGGCTGATCGTTAAAATGGACGATATCGGGCTGCATATGGCCAAAGAGGGCAACAGCGCGCGCAAAGCGATCGGGCGCGGGCTGGTGTCGTTCATGCCCAAACTGCTCGCCGCGCTGGCGCTGATCGGGACCGCGGCGATGCTGTGGGTCGGGGGGCAGATCGTGCTGCACGGGCTGCATGAATATCATATCGGGAGCATTGCAGAGACGCTGGAAGAGTTTGCCAAATCGGTGGCGGGCGGGCTTCCGCTTGAAGGACTTTGGACGTGGTTGATCAAGGCCACCGGCGATGGAATTTTCGGATTGCTGCTGGGCGGGCTGATTATTGGACTGTTGCACTTCGTTCCGCGAAAGAAGGCGGCGCACTGATCGTCCTCGTCATTGCGAGGAGCGAAGCGACGCGGCAATCCAGGGGCGGCCTTGCACCGCTCTGGATTGCTTCGCTTCGCTCGCAATGACGAATAGAAGGGTATTACCCCAGCAACACCACCGGACTATCCGCGCGCCAGTGCATGCTGACCTTGTCGTCCCAAGTGAAATCCTCCTGGTCGTG
>CAZCUW010000102.1:0-9017 GCA_964502035.1 uncultured Sphingopyxis sp.
GACCTCGCCACCGTCCGCTTCTGTCAAAAGCCGACTTTATCAACAGCATCGGTCGTTAGCGGTCGTCGATCACGCCAATTAAGGAATCGCGTAGGTCACATTCACCTGACCGACAGGTTTGTTGGCATCATCGGTCCATATCCGCACATCCATCACCGCCAGCCGTTTGCCGAGGCGCAGCATATGGGCGTCGGCGAACAGCGGACCCGGGCGGCATGGACGGAGAAACTGGTAATTGAGCGCGCTCGTCACGGCCATCGCCACGGGGCCGATATGCGCGAGGACCAGCGCATAGGCGGCCATGTCGGCGAAACTCATCTGCGTCGGGCCTGAGATCAGCCCGCCGGGACGCAAAGCTAATTCGGTCGGGTCCATCCGCGCCCGAATATGCCCGGGCGCGGCCGATACGACGACGCCGCGCGAGCCCGGGGCCGAATGGGGAAAGGCTTCGGCCATGAACGCGTTGAGCGCGTCCGCGTCCAAACGGATCGCGCTCGACGAGATTGGCTCCGAGATCAGTGCCCCCTCCCCCATCGCGGTCAGCGCGTCAGTTTCTTGTACGACGTCGCGTGCGGGCGCGTCGCATCGTCACCGAGGCGGCGGATCTTGTCCTCTTCATAGGATTCGAAATTGCCCTCGAACCATTCGACATGGCTGTCGCCCTCGAACGCCAATATGTGCGTCGCGAGGCGATCGAGGAAGAAGCGGTCATGGCTGATAACCACCGCGCAGCCGGCGAAATTTTCGAGCGCTTCTTCGAGCGCCGCCAGCGTTTCGGTGTCGAGATCGTTGGTCGGTTCGTCGAGCAGCAGGACGTTGCCGCCCTGTTTCAGCATCTTCGCCATATGGACGCGGTTGCGTTCGCCGCCCGAGAGCTGACCGACCTTTTTCTGCTGATCGACGCCCTTGAAGTTGAAGGCGCCGACATAGGCGCGCGTCTGCATCTCGTGCTTGCCGATGTTCATCATTTCGGCGCCGCCCGAAATTTCCTGCCAGACATTGTTGTCGGGCTTCAGATCGTCGCGGCTCTGGTCGACGAAGCCCAGATGGACGGTGTCGCCGATGACGACCTTGCCATTGTCAGGGGTTTCCTGCCCCGTGATCAGCTTGAACAAGGTCGACTTGCCCGCGCCATTGGGGCCGATCACCCCGACGATGCCGCCCGGGGGCAGCGAGAAAGACAGGTCTTCGAACAACAGCTTGTCGCCATAGGCCTTCGAGATATTTTCGACCTCGATCACCTTGCCGCCCAGGCGCTGCGGCACCTGGATGACGATCTGCGCCTTGCCGGGGATGCGCTTTTCCTGCGCCTCGACCAGCTGGTCGAAGCTCTTGATACGGGCTTTCGATTTGGCCTGACGCGCTTTCGGCGACTGCCGGATCCACTCGAGCTCGTCCTTGATCGCTTTCTGGCGACCGGCGTCCTCGCGCGATTCCTGTTCGAGGCGCTTGCCCTTCTTTTCCAGATAGGTCGAATAATTGCCTTCATAGACAAAATAGCGGCCGCGATCGAGTTCGAGGATCCAGTTCACGACATTGTCGAGGAAGTAGCGATCGTGGGTGACGAGGATGACGTTGCCCGGATAATCGACGAGATGCTTTTCGAGCCACGCGACGCTTTCGGCGTCCAAATGGTTGGTCGGTTCGTCGAGCAGCAGGATCGACGGCTTTTCGAGCAGCAGGCGGGTGAGCGCGATGCGGCGCTTTTCGCCGCCCGACAGGCTCTGCACACCCATGTCGCCCGGCGGACAGCGCAAGGCCTCCATCGCGATTTCGAGCTGGTTGTCGAGCGTCCAGCCGTCGACCGCGTCGATCTTTTCCTGCAGCGTGCCCATTTCCTCCATCAACGCGTCGAAATCGGCGTCGGCGGGCGGATCGGCCATCAGCGTGCTGATCTCGTTGAAGCGGTCCATCATGTCGGCAACGCCGCGGACGCCGTCCATGACATTTTCCTTGACCGTCTTGGTCGGGTCAAGCTCGGGCTCCTGCGCCAGATAGCCGACGGTAATCCCCTCGCCGGCCCAGGCTTCACCGGTAAATTCGGTGTCCATGCCCGCCATGATCTTCATCAGGGTCGATTTGCCGGTGCCGTTCGGGCCGACAATGCCGATCTTGGCATCGGGATAAAATTGCAGGCTCAAATCCTTGAGCGTCGGCTTTTGCGCGCCGGGATAGGTCTTGTTCAGACCTTTCATCACGAAACTATATTGGGCGGCCATGGAATATGCTCCGGTATGGGCTGAGCCGCGCGCGCGGCCGGGAGAGATGAGTTGCGCGCCGGTTAGCGAATGGGCGCGGGCTTGGCAATCATTGGGGCAATCGGCGCTTGCCGGACGCGACCGCCGCAGTGCAAGTTGCAGCGCTTGCCATGGTTCGTCTGTTACGGTTCAAGCGACCGCGTTGGCGATTCTCGCCCATGGCGGCGATGATAGACCACCGTGATTGTTGCGCGGAAATGACAGATTTCCGAGGCGGGCGACCATCTCAATTATTTTTGTTGACGATTCATGCGGAACGGCTAAATCCCGCCGCTCGCGGAACGGGAAAGTTTCCCCGACGCGGATAGGCATTTTAGGGAGCCCACACATCATGAAGAAATTTGCTGCTATCGCCGTTGCTGCCAGCATGTTCGCCCTCGCCGCTTGCGGTGAAAAGGCTGCTGAAGAAGCCACCACGGAAGCCCCGGCTGCTGAAGCTGTTGCTGAAGAAGGCGCTGACGCCGCTGCTGCTGGCGCTGAAGCCGCTGCCGCTGGTGCCGACGCTGCTGCCGCTGGTGCCGAAGCTGCTGCTCCGGCCGACGCTGCTGCGACCGCTGCTGCTCCGGCTGACGCCGCTGCTGCTCCGGCCGACGCAATGGCTGAAGAAAAGAAGTAAGTCACAGCCCTTCGGGGCGTTGACCGAAACGAGAAACGGGCGGTCTTCCTTCGGGAAGGCCGCCTTTTTCTTTGCCCGTCTTTTTCGTCCAACGCGCTCACGCGGGATAGACTTGCGCCGCTGCCCTGTCTAAGGCGCCCACTAGTAGTCGGGGAGTAGCGCAGCCCGGTAGCGCGCCTGCTTTGGGAGCAGGATGTCGCAGGTTCGAATCCTGTCTCCCCGACCACTGCCCCACAATATTCTGCCCCGCCCCCATTATCCGGTGGCCCCATTATCCGGCAGAGGTCGCGATCAGCCGCGCGTAAAAGTCGATCATGCGTTTGAAGCTGTCGATCTTCATATGTTCGTTGGTGCCATGGATCATCGCCGATTCCTTCAGCGAGAAATGCATCGGCATGAACCGGTAAACATCCTGCGACACCGGCTCCATGCTGCGGCTGTCGGTGCCGCCGACGACCAGGATCGGCGACAGCACCGCATCGGGCGCGTCGGCCCGCGCCGCCGCTGCAATCCATTTCCACCCTTGCGAGTTTGTCGACGACACGCGCGACGGTTCGCGCGGCGGCTTGACCCATGCCAGTTCGACCGGCAGGTCGCCGACCGCGTCCCTGGCGCGCGCCATGATGTCGGCGGACCGGTTCCACGGCGCGATGCGATAGTTGATCAGCGCATTGGCGGTCTGCGGCAGCACATTCTCCTTCGGGCTACCCTCCAGCATCGTCGGCGCGATCGTGGTACGAAACGCCGCGGCGGTCGATGGTGTCGCCGCGACCTGGCGCTTCAGGATCGGGCCGAACAGCCATTGGTTGGCGACCGCCATCTTGGTCGTACCGCCCTTTTCGGCGGCCAGCGCCGCGAGCATCGCCGCACCCGGCCCCTGAATGTCGATCGCAAAGGGCTGGTCGGCGATCGCGGTGATCGCACGCGCCAGCGTCCCGACGCCGGTTTCGGCGGGCGGCATCGAACTGTGCCCGCCCGCGGCGTTGGCGGTGACCTTCAGCGTCGCATAGCCCTTCTCGGCGATCCCGATCATGATCGCGGGGCCGTTGATAACGGGCGTGTCGGTCAGCACGATGCTGCCCTCATCCAGCGTGAAGATCGCTTTCACCCCCTCGGCCTTCAGCTTGGCCGCGGCGGCCAGCGCCCCCGATCCGCCCACCTCTTCGTCGTGCCCGGACACCAGATAGATGCCGCGCTTCGGCTGAAACCCCTGCCCCGCCAGCGCCTCGATCGCCTCGAACAACGCGACGAGCGATCCCTTGTCGTCGACCGTGCCGCGGCCCCACACCGCCTGTTCGGCGACGGTCCCCGCGAAGGGCGGGTATTTCCAGTCGCCCTCGGTGCCTTCGGTGACCGGGACGACGTCCTGATGCGCCATGACGATGATCGGCGCCAGCGCCGCGTCGCTGCCCGGCCAATGATAGATCAGCGTCCGGTTGGGCAAAATGGTGCGCGCCATCGCGCGGTGCGTCGCGGGATAGGTTGCGGCGAGCCAGGCGTGCAGGCGGTCCCATTCGGCGACGTCGTTGTCCGCCGGATCCTGATGCGAGATCGTGCGGATCTGCGCCGCTGCGCTGAGGTGCGCGGTGGCCACCGCCAGATCGTAGCGCGGCGTCGCCGCCAGGCGGATATTGCTGCCGTCGGCAATATCGGCCGGTGCAAAGGTTGCGGTGCGCACCGCGACCGTTGCTGCCACCACCGCAAGGGCCGCCAGCCCACCGATCAGGATTATCCGCCGCTTCCCCATGTTGCTCTCCCTCGCGCGGCAATGGACCGCGATCGGTTTCGATTTGCAAGGAAAATGGTGGGCCCGGCAGGACTCGAACCCGCAACCTAGCCGTTATGAGCGGCCAGCTCTAACCATTGAGCTACAGGCCCCCCGTTTAAAACCCGGCGGGGTTCGCGGGCGATAGCGGAGCGTGCGCCGCATTGGCAAGCATCAACGCTCAGCCGGCTACCCGGCGTTGCGCCATCGCCCATATGCCGTCGGCGGTCGTTGCCTCGACCCCGCGCCGCGCCAGATGGTCCAGCACCACGTCCCACCAGCGATAGAAACGATCGAGATCGGCCTGGCTGCGGACATAGGGGGTGTTCCCCGGCTGGAGCGACGGCGAGTGGAACGAAAAGTTGAGCACCGGCAGGCCGATGTCGACCGCGATGTCGACGGCCTTGCACGCTCGCTCGGCAGGAATCCCCTCGGGCGTCAGCGCGATCCGTTCGACGATGCCCAACCGCGCCAGCACCGCACCGGCGCGCGTGCCGCCGCGCGCCACGCGGTGATAGACCCCGCGACCCGCGCCGCCCAGCAGGCCGCCAAAAACCGTCGTCACGGGCATCTCAAGCAGCGCCCCCGCCGGGGTGCGAACCCACCAGGGATGCAATGGCGCCGCGCGATAGTCCGGGCCATGGCCGGCGCGATAATCGAAACCGGCGCGCACCGACGTGTCGCAACGAAAACCCAGCTCTGCCAGCATCGTTGCACTGTCCGCGCCAAGACCATAGCGCCCGGCACGGTACACTGTCGGCGAAACGCCAAACCGATCGCGGATCGCATCGCGCAGCGCCGTCATTTTGGCGCGCTGCAGGTCGGCGGGCAGATTGCCGGTGTAGCTGTTGCGCGCGTTCACATCCTCGTCGTGCGGCGGCGTGACCCACGGGTGCAGCTGCGCCCCGATTTCGCAGGCGCCGCTGGCCTGCGCCGCGCCCAGGATCGCGACCGCGCGGTCGTCGGCGACGATCGGCCAGTCGACCAGATAGATGGGTTTCACGTTCGCGCCGGCAAAATAGCGCTGGCAGTCGGCGAGCGCGGGAACCGACGCGAGGCCATAGCCGGTGCGGGCAAAGGGCGCCGCCCAGTCGAAATCCTCCTCGGTATCGATGGTAACCCAGAAGCGCGGCCGTTCGTCCACGGCGAGTTCCACCAGGTCTGATGCCGCCGGATACGCAAAGAAATTGCCCGCAGGCTGCACCACGCCCCCCTTTGCTGCGACGACGATTCGGGCCGACCGGCCTATTCGCCTTGCTGAGCTTCCAGCTCGACCTCGGCCTTCGAGTTGGCGGAGCGCAGATGCAAGGTCAAGGCGTTATGCCCAATGTCGAGCCGCCCGCCCACCGTGCGCGCCAGGCTGTCGACCAGCCGGAGCGAAAAGCCCAGGCTGAGCACCGCGGCGCCCGGCGCTTCGCCCTCGGGGCTGAAGCCAGGGTCGAGCAGGTCGGCGGCGGTCGCAAAGCGGATCGTCGCGGGGCGCACGATCCGAAGCTGGAGCATATCGTCATGCTGCGATTCGATGACGAGCTGGCCGACCAATATCGCCCCCGCTTCGGACACATCGACCAGCGCGGTCAGCAGGCGGCCGACCATGCGGCGGGCATTGGCGTCGTTGGCCAGCCCCAGGAACGGCCCGCCGACCCGCGAAATGCTGAGGTCGACGCGCTGCTCGGTCAGCAATGCGGCAAGGTCGTTTTCGACCTGCGTCACAACCGCGCCAATGTCGACGACTTCGCCGGGCGGCGGGTCGATGGCGGCGGCAGAGTTGCTCCGCGCTGCGGTTTCCAGATCGTCGATGATCGTTTGCACCGATGCCGCGTCGGTGACGATCGTGTCGGCCATCGTGCGATAGCTTTGGCTGACCGGGCCGAACATCTGTCCCGCGACGATCTGGGCAAAGCCCGAAATGGCGTTGAGCGGGCTGCGCAGTTCGTGGATCAACTGGCGGATCGAATCGCCCGAATCCTCGGCGACCGGGCGGCCATAGGGTGTTTCGCTGCGATTGGGGCGGCGGGCGCTGCCGCGATAGCCACGAAACTGCCCCGTTGCCGGGTCGAACCATGGCAGGGCGGAAAAGCGCCACTCGCCCGCATCGGCGGGCGTACCCTCGAGCATCATGCGCGCGTTGAGAATCTCGGCGCGCTGGCGAAAGCCGCCCGCCGCCACACCGTCGGTGCCGGGCTCGCCGCCAAAGGCCGCTTCGGCGATCGACAGGCCGATCACCGCGCCGCGCGTGACCCCGTCGACCCACTGGATCACGCCATCGGGGCCGGTTTCAAACATAAAGGCCGCGCGCGGCGCGTTCGACACCCGCGCCGCTGCCGGTTGGCCGCGGGTCGACTGATATTTGTCGATCCGCCGGACAAGTTCGCTGATCTGGCTGGTGCCGTTCTCGACCGCCGCGTCGGGGGCAGCATAGAGCGGCACGACCTCTGCCTGCGCGACCTCCTGCGCCTCCTGCGTCATCGCGGCGGGTTGCGGCAGCGCCATCGACGCACTGCCCAGGCTCGCCAGCGCGCGATAAACGCCGCTGGGCAGGTCGGTCCGCCCCGCGAGCACCGAACGCGCCATCGCGCTCGTCGCCGGCAACATCGCCAGCCAGTCGGCTTCGGGCAGCCGCGCATCGCGCAGCATGATCGCCGAAACCGCCGCGACATCATTGGCATAAAGCGCGACAAGCGGGGCAAACCGGCCATGCCGGGCGATCGCCCGCGCACAATCGCGGCGCACGGATTCGGGAATGCGCGGCCGCAAAACCGCGAGCGCATGCAGGCTGCGACGAATATCGTCATCATCCAGTTGATTGCCGCGCTGCGCCAGAATATCGGAGAGTTGCCGCCACGCCGCGATGCAAGCGCGGTCATCCGCCGGCGCCTGGCGCAAGATGGTCGCGATCATCGAGTCAGCAGTCACGCGAAGCCAGCCCCACACCTTCTATCATTGGTTAGCATATGCTTACCGGCTAGCGTGAATCCCCCAGTCATGAAAGTGCCTTAACCGGTCACGTCACATTGTGGGACAATTGCAATCGCCTGAAATAATATTATGGTCACCGCAGTTTTGGAAAGCGGATGTTTCAACGATGGCGAGTCAGAAATTCGATCAGATCGATTTGCAGATACTGGGCGAACTACAGAAAAATGGCCGAATGACGAATGTCGAACTGGCCCAGATGGTCGGATTGACGGCGCCGCCGTGCCTGCGCCGCGTGCGGGCGCTGGAGGAATCGGGGGTGATCCGATCCTATCACGCCGATCTCGACGCGGCGAAACTGGGCTATGGCATCACCGTTTTTGCGATGGTCAGCCTGCGCAGCCAGGCCGAATCCGACCTGAAGGCGTTCGAGGATTATGTCGGCGGCCTCGCCGAAGTGCGCGAATGCTATATGCTCAACGGCGAGATCGACTTTTTGCTGAAAGTCGTCGCGCGCGATTTGCAAAGTTTCCAGTCGTTTCTGACGGCGCATCTGACGTCGGCCCCCAATGTCACCAGCGTAAAAACATCGCTGACGATTCGCACCGCCAAACAGCTGGCCGGGATTCCCGTCGAATCCTGATCGCGGCGTTTTCACGACCGCCAGAAAAAGGGCGCCGTTCCGATCCGGAACGGCGCCCTTTTCTATCGATGGCTATCGAACGCTCAGCTGCCGGTGGCCGGCGTCGCGGCCGGAGCCGCTGCGGGCGCGGTGGCAGGCGCCGCGCCAGCCTTGGCGCGGATCGACCATAGCTGCGCCAGCCGCTGCCGATTGCCCTGCACCTTGGCGAAGCTGGCGACCGCCGCATCACCCTGTCCAGCAAGGGTCTGTGCAACGCCCAGGCGATATTGCACGACAGGATCGGTCGGGGTGGCGGCCAGGGCGGCCTGATACAGCGGGATCGCCTTGGCGGCTTCGCCGTTGCCCACCAGCGCGTCGGCGGTGGCGCGCGCCGCCTTGGGGTTGGTCAGCGTCGCCGGCTTGGCGGCATCGGCGGCCACCGCTGCCGCATCAGAGGTTGCACGCGGCGTCTGCGATTCCAGGATGCTCCCGAAATGCGTATCGGTCTTGGGAATCGCGCCGCTGCTCTGGCCCTGCTTGATCACCGCAACGACTTCGCCAGGAAAGCCGGCTTCGGTCGCGAGGCCGGCATATTCCAGATATTCCGGACGCTGGGTCATCGAATTGGTTGCTCGCATCAGGCGCAGGATGTCGAGGTTGAGTTCCTTGTCACCCCCGGCCTGCTGCAACAGGATGTACAGCGTGTTGCGCCAGGTCGCCGGGGTCGGATAATCCTGGACCCGCATCGTCAGCACGTCGAGCATCTCGTTGGTGCGCTTGGCCTTCTGAAACGCCTGCGCCGGGCGGACATAGAGTTCCTCCGACGGCTTGGTCCCGGCG
>CAZCUW010000103.1:0-8666 GCA_964502035.1 uncultured Sphingopyxis sp.
GTCTTGCTATGCACCGGCCCACCCCCCCGCATCCCCGAGCGAAGACGAGGGGCTATGCCGAGCGAAGTCGAGGCTGCGGCGTCGCGGTTCTCGCTGCGCTCGAACGGGTCCCTCGACTTCGCTCGGGAAATCGGAAAAGAGGATTGGCCTTTGCATAGCCATACCGACCTTCACCGCAACGCCCGGATCGCGCGCACCGCGCTGCCGAACGAGGCCTGAAATTCGGTCGGCTTATAGGCGTTGGGGTCTTTCACCGCGGCGTAAGCGCGGTCGATGTCGCCGCGGATGCCCGCTGCCGCGCCGACAGTGACGCGCCCCGACGACACCATCGCATTGAGCAATGTATCGACCCCCATCACCGCCTGCTGCGACCCCGAATAATCGGTGAAGCGGTCGCCGATCGCTTTGGCCGAAATCGCGTCGACCATCGCAAAGGCGTCGGTGCCCGAAAAGCTGCGCGCCGCGAAGGCGCTCTTTAGCGCCGTGACGGTTTGCGACAGCTGGGCCGCAGCCGCCACCGCGCTGGGACGGTCGGTGGCCATTGCCTTGTGGAACGCCGCCGTGCGCGCCGCGAGCTGATCGGCGAGCGCGGGCGCGGCCAGCCGCGCGGCGGCGGCGAGCATGATCAGATTTTCGTCATTATACGGCGGCATTCCCTCGGGGATTTGACGCCCCGGATTGTCGACACCGGTGCGCACCGGCTTCGCCTGATCGAAGATGCGGCGGTGGCAGCTGTGGCAATCGAGGAAGTAAAATTCGGGGAACATCCCCTCGGTCCCGCGACGCGACTGGAACAGCGCCAGGCTGCGCTCGATCGCGGTGGCCTGCCCCACCGCCCACATCTGGACATGGTCGGTGCGCGCATTGGCGGCGCCGAACTTGCGCCAGCCATAATCGGCGTCTTCCTGATGATGCGCCTGCAGCGACGAGAAGAGGTCGAGCTCGAACGCGATGCGCGGATGCCCCGCCGCCATGATACGGTGGGTGACGAACTGCCCGTCGCTGGCCGACCCGAAATGGCAATCGACGCACACCCCGGCGCGCACCACCGGGTCTTCGAGCTTTTTCAGCCCCGCCGACAGGTTGGCGAGGTGTTTCTGGCGCATTTCGGCGTCGGGATTGGCGCTGGTCCCGACCCCGGCATAATGGCTGGCAAGCCAGCCGCCCGCGGGGCCGTGGCACGATTCGCAACCGACGCCGTCCTCGGCCGGAACCGCGCGCGCGGTGCCTGCCGTGCTGTGACAGCCGAGACACATCTGCGCCTTTGCCGGATCGCCGATGCCCAGGTTGCGCGCAATAAACTGGCTGCGATTGTTGCTGAGCACCGCCCAGGCGCGGCTGTGCGCGCCGCCGGGGGTCGAGGGCTCCTGCCATTTCATCAGCTCGTCCTGGCGCACGACGCTGCCGTCGCCCTCCATCCGGCCGTGGCACGTCGATCCGGCGCACGAGGCAACGCCGGTGTAGCGCGCGCCGACCTCGCCCTGCGACTGCGCGGGCGGGGCAAAAGCGAACGCCGCGACCGTAAGCGCCAGCAACAGCGCCGCGAACGCCGCTATGGCCGCCCACGGTCCTGCGCCGCGCCCCGAAATCGCGTCGGTCGTCATGCCCAGAGTCCCCTTATTTCCTGGCCGGACGCTTTTGCGCCTAAACCACCCCGAACGCCAGCATCGCATCGGCCACTTTCTTGAAGCCACCGATGTTCGCGCCCTTCACATAGTCGATATAGCCGCCACCCTGATCGCCATAGGTGATGCAGCTGTTGTGGATGCCGTCCATGATGTCTTTGAGCATCTGTTGCAGTTCGGGCTCGCTCCAGCTGCGGCGGCCGCTGTTCTGGCTCATTTCCAGCCCCGACACGGCAACCCCGCCGGCGTTGGCGGCCTTGCCGGGCGCGAACATGATCTTCGCATCCTTGAAGACGTGCACGCCCTCCAGGTTCGTCGGCATGTTGGCGCCTTCGCTGACCGCGATACAGCCGTTCTTGACCAGTTCGCGCGCATCGTCGCCCAGCAGCTCATTCTGCGTCGCACAGGGCAAGGCGACGTCGCATTTGACCCCCCATGGCGTCTTGCCCGCGGTGAAGCTCGCCCCCTTAAACTCGTCGCAATATTCCTCGATCCGGCCGCGGCGGTGGGTCTTGTGCGCCTTCACCCAATTGATCTTTTCCTGATCGATGCCGTCGGGATCGTGGATGAAGCCGCCCGAATCGGACAGGGTCAGCACCTTGCCGCCCAGCTGGACGATCTTTTCCGCGGCATGCGTCGCGACATTGCCCGATCCCGAAATCACCGCGGTCTTGCCGGTGAGATCCTGCCCCTTGGCGGCGAGCATGTTGGCGAGGAAATACACCGCGCCATAACCGGTCGCCTCGGTGCGGATCAGCGAGCCGCCCCATTCGAGTCCCTTGCCGGTCAGCACCCCGGTGAACTCGTTGGTGATCCTTTTATACTGGCCGAACATGAAGCCGATCTCGCGTCCGCCGACCCCGATGTCGCCCGCGGGAACGTCGATGTCGGCGCCGATGTGGCGATACAGCTCGGTCATGAAGCTCTGGCAAAAGCGCATGATCTCGCGCACGCTCTTGCCCTTGGGGTTGAAATTCGACCCACCCTTGCCGCCGCCCATCGGCAATCCGGTCAGCGCATTTTTGAACGTCTGTTCGAACGCCAGGAATTTGAGCACCGATTCGGTGACGCTGGGGTGGAAACGAATGCCGCCCTTATACGGGCCGATGGCATTGTTGTTCTGGACCCGCCAGCCGCGCTGGACACGGATATTGCCGTTGTCGTCCTCCCAACAGACGCGGAAGGACACCACCCGATCGGGTTCGGCGATGCGCCGCAAGATCTGCTGCGCGTGATATTCTTCCTTGTCGGCAATGAAATCGAAGATGTCTTCGGACACCTCCTGCACGGCCTGCACGAACTCGGGTTGCCCCGGATTCCGCTTTTTCACGCCTTCCATGAACGTCGAAAAATCGACGTGATCCGAAACTGCCATGCACCCCTCCCCTGAATGACTGGGAAAGCCGGTGCGACCCCGACGATTTAATCGTTGACCGACCTTGTGGATCAAAGGCTACACCATCGACGGGCAAAGGCAATATGGCAGCACGCGGCGCTTGTCGTTTTTCACCGGCCGGGCAAAGGGGCAAAAATGAACGAGAGCAACGGCATGGCGACAGAGGCCAAGCGAGGCATGACCGGCACCAACCGCGCGATATTGATCGCCGCCTTTGTGCTTCTCGCAGCGGCAATCGGCTATGCGATCTGGCGCGATTCGACACCCACCGCTGTCGATCCGGCCGCACAGAGCGCCGCCGTGCCGTCCGACCAACTCGCGGCACTGGAAGCGCGGACCAAGAGCGAGCCGAACAGCGCCGAGGCGTGGACCGCGCTCGGCTCGGCGCGCTTCGACCTCAGCGATTTCGCCGGGGCGGCGGCGGCGTATGAAAAGGCGACGGCGCTGTCGCCCGATTCGGCGGGATTGTGGTCAGCGCTGGGCGAAGCGCGGGTGATGGGCAGCGACAGCGACCCGATGCCCCCGACCGCCCTTGCCGCGTTCGACAAGGCGATCGCGCTCGACGCCAAAGACCCGCGGGCGCGCTACTTCCTCGCGGTCAAAAAGGACATCGGCGGCGATCACCGGGGCGCAATCGACGACTGGTTCGCGCTGCTCGCCGACACGCCGCAGGGCGCGCCGTGGGAGGCGGATCTGCGCCGCACGATCGAGCAGGTCGGCGCGATCCACAAGATCGACGTCGCGGCGCGGCTCGCGAACACAGAGCCGCGCGCGCTGGCCGCCGACGAAATGCCCGTCGCCGCGCGCGCCATTCCCGGCCCGAGCCGATCGGACATGGAAGCCGCCTCGCAGCTGCCCAAGAGCCAGCAGGACGCGATGATCCAGGGTATGGTCGACGGGCTCGAAGCCAAGCTGAAGGCCAATCCGACCGACGTCAACCGCTGGATCATGTTGATGCGCAGCCGGATGACGCTGGGCGAAACCGCGAAAGCGGCGCAAGCATTGAAGGACGGGATTGCCGCCAATCCGGGCGCGGCGGGGCGGTTGAACGCGCAGGCGCAGTTGTTGGGGGTGCCGGGCGCGTAAAATTACCCATTGGCGCGGCGCCAGCAAAGCGGTACGCCGTCATCGCTGCGGGGGGCAACCATAATAGAGGGTCGCCGCGGCATTATGCCGCGAGACGATTTCGGACGTATTTGCCCGGGACAGTTGTCCACTCTGTATCGGGCCTCGTGGTTCCCATCCGCCGGACTGATGCGCGCGCTGCCGAAGCCACCCGCCCATCAGCCAGCGTAAGGATTTACCCCGCCATCAATGCCGCATTGCCGCCCGCTGCGGTGATGTCGGTCGAGATCGACTTTTCCTCGGCAAAGCGGTGCAGATAATGCGGGCCGCCGGCCTTGGGTCCGGTGCCCGACAGGCCGCGTCCGCCGAATGGTTGCGAGCCGACGATCGCGCCGATCTGGTTGCGGTTGACATAGACGTTGCCGACGGCTGCGCGCGCCGCGATATGCGCCGCGACGCCGTCGATGCGAGTGTGGACGCCGAGCGTCAGGCCATAGCCCGAGGCGTTGATCGCGTCGATCAGCGCATCGAGTTCGCCGCCTTTCCATGTCGCGACATGCAATACCGGGCCGAAAATCTCTCGCTTCAGGTCGGTGACATGATCGATGCGGATCACGACCGGCGGCACGAAATGGCCGCCCGCGGGCAGATCGGTGCGTTGCGCTTCGGCGATCACCCGCCCCGCAGCGCGTGCTTCGGCGATATAGGCGGCGATGTTCGCCTGTGCCTCGTCGTCGATAATCGGGCCGACGTCGGTCGACAGCAGCGACGGGTCGCCGATGTTGAGCTCGGCCATCGCGCCCGCGACCATCGCGATCATCGTATCGGCGACATCCTCCTGCACGCAGAGCAGGCGCAGCGCCGAGCAGCGCTGCCCCGCCGACTGGAAGGCCGAGGCGACGGCATCGCGCGCCACCTGTTCGGGCAACGCGGTCGAATCGACGATCATCGCGTTGGCGCCGCCGGTTTCGGCGATCAAGGTCGCGATCGGACCGTCGCGCCCCGCGAGGCTGCGGTTGATCATCCGCGCCACCTCGGTCGAGCCGGTGAAGGCAACGCCGATGATCTCGTTGTTGCTCGTCAGCGCCGCGCCGACGGTTTCGCCGCGACCGGGGAGGTAGTGCAGCACGTCGCCGGGGATGCCGGCTTCGAGCAGCAGCTCGACCGCGGCGTGCGCGATCAGCGGGGTCTGTTCGGCAGGCTTGGCGAGCACGCTGTTGCCCGCGGCGAGCGCCGCCGCCACCTGGCCGAGGAAGATTGCGAGCGGGAAATTCCACGGGCTGATGCACACGAACACGCCCTTGCCTTCGAGCATCAGCTCGTTGCGCTCGCCCGTCGGGCCGGGCAGCGCGACGGGGTAAGTGAAGTCGGCGCGCGCCTGCGCGGCATAATAGCGGAGGAAATCGACCGCTTCGCGCACTTCGGCGATCGCATCGACCAGCGTCTTGCCCGCCTCGTCGATCGCGAGGCCAAGGAACAGCGCATCATGCTCCTCGAGCAGGTCGGCGGCGCGTTCGAGCCGCTCGGCGCGGAAAGCACCGCCGGCGAGACTCCAGTCGCCATGCGCCTTGCGCGCCGCCGCGACAGCATCGGCAACGGTCGCGGCATCGGCCTCGATCACCTGCCCGACCACCGCGCCCGTCGCGGGATTGCGCACCGCTTCGGCTTTGCCCTTTCGCGCCACGCCGCCGACGATCGGGGCCGCGACAAGGTCGCTCCGCCGCGCCGCGCCGATCGCCGAAACCAGCGCTTCGGGCACGCCCGGCTCGCCGAGATCATAGCCGCGCGAATTGCGCCGCACCGGGTCGAACAGGCCGATGCCGGTCGCGATCTTCGACGTCGCGGCGCTCGCTACGCTGCGCGGATCGACCGCAAGCTGTTCGGCGCTGACGTCGGGGTCGGAGAATTGATGCACGAAGCTGGAGTTCGCGCCATTTTCGAGCAGACGGCGGACGAGATAGGCGAGCAGGTCGCGGTGGGTGCCGACGGGGGCATAAACGCGCACGGCACGCGGCGGCGGGAACAGCGCGACCAGCGCATCATGCGCGCCCTCGCCCATCCCGTGCAGCCGTTGCAGCTCGTAATCGGCGCCCGCGAACAGTTCGGCGACGAACGCCAGCGTCATCGCATTATGGCTGGCGAACGCCGGATAAATACAATCTTGGCAATCGCGCAGCAGCTGGGCGCAGCGCATATAGTTGAGATCGGTGTGCAGCTTGGCGGTAAACACCGGGAAATCGCTCAGGCCCAGCGTCTGGGCGCGCTTGATCTCGGTGTCCCAATAGGCGCCCTTGACCAGCCGCATCGACAGCTTGACCCCGCGCGCGCGGGCACGATCCGCCAGCCAGTCGATGACCGCGGGGGCGCGCTTCTGATACGCCTGGATCACGATGCCCAGCCCGGTCCAGCCGTCGGCGATCCCCGCATCGATCAGCGCCGCGAACACATCCATATGCGGTTCCAGCCGGTCGCTTTCCTCGGCATCGATCATCAGCGGGATGTTCACCGCGCGCGCCGCCCGCGCAAGGTCGATCACCCGCGGCACCAGTTCGCCGATCACCCGCGCACGCTGCAGATATTCATAGCGCGGGTGGAGCGCCGACAACTTGATCGAAATGCCATGGTTGGCGTGCGGATCGCCCGGCTTGGCGTCGCGGCCAATGCGCGTAATCGCGTCGGCATAGCTGTCATAATAGCGCGCCGCATCCTCGGCGGTGCGCGCCGCTTCGCCAAGCATGTCGAAGCTGGCGAGCTCCGACTTTTCCTTATCGGCGCGCTTGACCGCGGCGTCGATCGTCTCGCCCATCACGAACTGCTGGCCGAGCAGCTTCATCGCCGCCAGCGCCGCCTGACGGATCACCGGCTCGCCCGAGCGGCGGACCATCGATTTGAGCAAGGTCAGCGGGTTCGCCTTGCTGCCCATCGCATCGAGCATCAGCGTCGCCGACCCCAGCGAGAGGCCGCGCGCCGACAGCGCGACGATCAGCGGGCTGTCCTCATCCTCGCCCTCTTTCCAATGGCGCCCGGCGATCTTGTCGCGAATCAGCGCATTGGCGGTCGCGCTGTCGGGGACGCGCAGCAGCGTTTCGGCGAGGCACATCAGCACGACGCCTTCCTCGGTCGAGAGGCGGTAACGGTTCATCAACTGGGCGACGAGCGTCTCGCGGTCGCCTTTGGCCTTCGCCTTGCGGATCAGATCGAGCCCGCGCCGGGTGACCGCGTCGACGCTGGCGGGCGAGGTAGCAAGGGCGGCGCGCAGCTCGGCGACAAGGTCGGTTTCGCTGCGGCGGGCCAAGGTGCGGAGGGGGGCGCGGATGGGCGCGCGGTCGTTGGGCTGGGTCATGGCAGCACCTTATCGCACGACGGCGTGGCAATCTGACCGAATTTTAACCCCTGAAATTATCTTTTGACCTATTATTGGATCAGTTTTAGGTGATTTGTATGAACAGCGTCCATCTGACAGTCGATATGGACGACTTCGACCGGAAAATCCTCGCGATTCTGCGTCAGGACGGTCGCATCACCTTTACCGATCTGGCGCAGCATGTTGGCCTGTCGAAGACCCCCTGCCAGCAACGCGTCCGGCGGCTGGTCGACAAGGGCGTGATCACCGGCTTCGCGGCAATCGTCGACCCGGCCAAAGTCGGCCTCGATCATGTCGCCTTTGCCGAGGTGAAATTGTCCGACACGCGCGAGGCGGCGCTGAAGCAATTCAACGCCGCCGTGCGCGCGATTCCGGAGGTCGAGGAATGCCATATGATCGCCAGCAGCTTCGACTATCTGCTCAAGGTCCGCACCATCGACATCCGCCGCTATCGCATCGTCTTGGGCGAAAAAATCTCGAGCCTGCCGCATGTCGCCAGCACCTCGACCTTTGTCGCGATGGAAACGATCAGCGAAACGACGCGCTGACACGAATATTGACCGCCGCCCGCAGCTGTGCCAATCGCGCAGCGCCGAGCGGGTGTAGCTCAATGGTAGAGCTTTTGCTTCCCAAGCAAGTGACGAGGGTTCGATTCCCTTCACCCGCTCCAATTTGCTGCCCGCGCGCAGTCGCTGATGGTTGAAAAAACCCCGAAAATCTGCTAGTTTTTGAGCATTCTCTGGCTTCCGGTGATTGCCAATGATCGCGTGTAGCTGAACGATTCGGGGGCATATCCGGGGGCCTTTCCAAAGCCCCTGATTTGCGAGCCCCCCAAATGGCGCTCACCGACACCGCGATCCGCAAAGCGAAGCCAAAAGATAAGCCGTACAAGGTCTCGGATTCAGGCGGCCTTTATCTTTTGGTCAATCCGATCGGCAGCAAACTTTGGCGCGTTAAATATCGCCTGCATGGAGTGGAGCGTAAACTGGCGCTCGGCGCTTATCCTGCAATTACGCTCGCCGAAGCGCGAGCGGCAAGGGATGATGCGAAGAAGCAGATCGCCCATGCCGTCGACCCCAATACAGCCAAGCGGCAGGCTCGAATCGCTGCCAGCATCAGCGCGGGCAACAGTTTCTCGGCGGTCGCTGAAGAACTGATAGCTCTTCAGCGACCGCCGAGAAACTGTTGCCCGCGCTGATGCTGGCAGCGATTCGAG
>CAZCUW010000104.1:0-8377 GCA_964502035.1 uncultured Sphingopyxis sp.
ATGGGGGCATTGCTCCTGACCTCGTGCGGCGGCGGTGGTGGCAGCGCCCCGACCCCAAGCCCGGCGCCCACGCCCACGCCCACCCCGACGCCAACCGGCGGCCTCTATACCCCGCCCGCCGCCGAAGCGCTGACCACGGCCGATGTCGAACGCGTGCTTGCCCAGGCCATAGCGGAAGCGCAGGCGCGCGGCCTGCCGTCGGTGATCGCGGTGACCGACCGCGTCGGCAACGTGCTGGGCGTGTTCCGCATGACCGGCGCGCGCGCCACCGCGACGACCGCTGGCGCGCCGAATGGTGTCCATATCGACGCGCAGAATGTGACTTTCCCCGCCGAGGGCGGTGCGATCGCCAAGGCGGTGACCGGCGCCTATCTGTCGAGCGGTGGCAACGCCTTTTCGACCCGCACCGCCAGCCAGATCGTCCAGGAACATTTCCCGCCCGCGCCGACCACGGTCGGGCTGGAGAGCGGTCCCTTGTTCGGGGTGCAGTTCAGCCAGCTGCCGTGCAGCGACCTGTCGGCGCGCTTCGGCGCCGCGGGCGGTGCGGCGCTGATCGGCCCGAAACGCTCGCCGCTCGGCCTCGCCGCCGATCCCGGCGGGCTGCCGCTGTACAAGAACGGCGTGCTGGTCGGCGGCATCGGGGTGATGGGCGACGGGGTTTATGGCAGCGATCCCAATATCCTGAACATCGACAACGACCCCGAAGAATTTATCGCGCTGGCGGGAACGCGCGGGTTCGAGGCGCCGACGGCGATCACCGCCGACAAGATCACCGTCGACGGGACCAGCTTGCGCTTTTCCGATGCGACCTTTGCCGGGGTGATGACCAGCGGCAGCGCGAGCTTTGCCAGCCTCAACGGCAGCGCGGGCAATCTGGTCGCGGTGATCGGCTATGCCAATGCCGCGGTGACCGCGGGGATCGCCTATGGCAGCGAAGCGTCGGGCATCCGCGCATCGACCGCGGCCGAATTTTCAAACCGCGATGCCTTTGTGCTGACCAACGGCAGCGGTGCCAATCGTTATCCGCTGCGCGCCGGGACCGACGGCGCTACCAACAGCTCCCCGCTGACGCTGGCCGAAGCGCGCGCGGTGCTGGAGGAAGCCTTTACCGTGATGAGCCGCGCCCGGGCGCAGATCCGCCGCCCGCTCGACAGCCGCGCGCAGGTGACGATCAGCATCGTCGACACCCATGGATCGGTCCTCGGCATCGTGCGGTCGCCCGACGCGCCGATATTCGGCACCGACGTGTCGTTGCAAAAAGCACGCACCGCGGCGTTTTTCTCCGGCGCGCAGGCGGGGACCGAGCTCAGCGCCAATGCCAGCGCCGATGTGCGCCAATTCGTTCCCGCGACGCGCGGCTTCCTGAACGACCCGGCGGCGCTGACCGGCAATGTCGCTTATGCCGATCGCGCGATCGGCAATCTTGCGCGCCCCTATTTCCCCGATGGCGAGGTCGGGCGGCCGCCGGGGCCATTGTCGCGCCCGATCGTGCAGTTCAACCCCTTCTCGACCGGGCTGCAATCGGCGCTGATCATCGGCAATCTTGGCGCGCATCTGGGCTTTG
The DNA here is from genome assembly GCA_964502035.1 of uncultured Sphingopyxis sp. Classification (GTDB taxonomy): domain Bacteria; phylum Pseudomonadota; class Alphaproteobacteria; order Sphingomonadales; family Sphingomonadaceae; genus Sphingopyxis. Next base: position 1,565 of record CAZCUW010000104.1, read on the forward strand.
TGTCGGGCGCCAGCCTGACCGACACCCCGGCGCGCTGCACCACCCTGCCCGACGTCGCGGCGGGGCAGAACCGGCTGCAGAACGGGATCCAGATTTTCCCCGGATCGGTCCCCATCTATCGCGGCAACCAGTTGGTCGGCGCGATCGGGGTGTCGGGCGACGGCATCGATCAGGACGACATGATCAGCTTTCTCGGCGCGCATAATGGCGGCGCGCGCGTCGGCGGCATCGGCAATGCGCCCAAGCCGCTGCGCTCGGACAATGTCGTCGTCAATGTCGGCGCCGGAGTGCGGCTGCGCTATGTCAGCTGCCCCTTTGCACCGTTTCTCGGCTCGTCGAGCCAAAATGTCTGCGACGGGCTGTAGGCGATGACGCGGCTCCCGCCTTTCTTGTCGCCGCGCCCCTGCGAAGGCAGGGGCCCATCTCCCGCCGTTTCGATGTCAAACGGCCGGTGGCGGAGAGCCGACAGCGCCGGTGATGGACCCCTGCCTTCGCAGGGGCGCGGCGGTTTGACTGGCCCAGGTTCATGAGCGCCCTCGGAAGCAGCCTCCTGCCGATCATCGCGACGCTGGCCGCGCAGGGCGCGCCGGGGGGCGAGGTGACGCCGCCACCGCCCGCGCCGGATGACCCGACCGTCGCCGGCGATGCCGCGACCGCGCCGCAGCCGGCCGTCGAGGAATTGACCCCGCCGCCGCCGCCGGTCGACTGGCAGGACATGATCAAGGACGATCTGGTCACCCAGATCATCGAGGGTCGCCGCCGCCCCGGCTATCGCCCCGACCTGCCCGATGCGTTGACGCAGGACAATGTCGGCGCGCTGCGCCCGCCGCCGCCGCAGGCGTTTCCGGGGATGGCGGACCAGTTACCGGTCCCCGATCGCTGGCGCCTGATCGAGAGCCTGGGGGTGGTCAAGGAACGCTGGTTCGATCCCTATCACCAGAACACGTACAAGGGCGACCGCGCGATCGACCGCAGCAAGGTGCCATGGCTGCCGATCAAGGGCGACGACTGGTTCATCGTCGCCAATGCGGTCTCGGACACGGTGTTCGAACCGCGCACTTTCCCGATCCCGGTCGGGGTCCAGACCACCGAGCGGCCGGGCAGCCTCGACGTGTTCGGCAAGGATCGCAGCTTTGTGTTCGCGCAGACCTTCATCGTCGGCGCGGCGCTGATCAAGGGGTCGACCGCGTTCAAGCCGCCCGACATCGAATATCGCATCACCCTGGCGTATCAGGCCAATTATGTCGACGTCCCCGAACGGCGCGTGCTCGACGTGCGCCCGTCGAAGGCGAGCCATCGTTATGACGCGTTCCTGGGGGTGCAGGAATTGTTCGTCGACAAGCATCTCGGCAACACGTCGGACCGCTATGATTTCTATTCGGTGCGGCTTGGCATCCAGCCGTTCCAGAGCGATTTTCGCGGTTTCCTGTTCAACGACAGCCAGCTTGGCATCCGCCTGTTCGGCAACCGCGACAACAATCGTTTCCAATATAATTTCGCGGCCTTCTGGCGGCTCGAAAAAGACACCAACTCGGGCCTGAACGATATTACCCAGACCCCGCGCGATGATTTCATCCTGACCGCCAATCTCTATCGCCAGGATTTCCCGTTCGTCGGGCTGACCAGCCAGGTCAGCGTGACCTATAATATGAACCGCGAAAAAAATGACGTGCAGATCGACCATAATGGTTTCCCGGTGCGCCCGGCGTTGCTCGGCGATTTGCGCGGGCGCGAATATGACGTCGTCTATCTGGGGTATAGCGCCGATGGGCGGATCGGGCGGATCAACCTGACCGCGAGTTTCTATGCCGCGTTGGGTGAGGACAGGAACAGCTTTTTCACCAGCAAACCGGCGCAAATTCGCGCCGGGTTCGGCGCGGTCGAGCTCAGCTACGACCATGACTGGATGCGCTTTCGCCTCTCGGGGCTCTACGCCACCGGCGACCGCGACCCGTATAACAATACCGAGGGCGGCTTCGACGCGATCTTTGAAAATCCGATCTTCGGCGGCGCCGACACCAGTTACTGGATCCGCCAGACGATCCCGTTCGCGGGCGGCGGGCGCGTGATTGCGATCAACGGCCGCAACGGCATATTGAATTCGCTGCGTTCGTCAAAGGAAGAGGGGCAGTCGAATTTCAACAACCCCGGTACGGTCTTTATCGGCGCGGGCGCCGATTTCGACCTGACCCCCGAGTTTCGCGTCAGCGCCAACGCCAATCATCTGTGGTTCGCCGACACGTCGAGCCTGCAGGCGCTGCGCACCGAAGGATCGATCCCCAAGGACATCGGCTTTGACCTGTCGGTCGCGACGATCTGGCGGCCCAAGGCGACGCAGAACATCGTCGGGCGGCTCAGCGGCGCGGTGCTGTTGCCTGGCAAGGGCTTCAAGGATCTGTTCGACAACAAGCAGAAGAACGACGCCTATGTGTCGATCCTCGCCAATGTGATTTTGAGCTTCTGATGGCGATGACATTGAATCAATCACCCGTCCCGTATCCCCGAGCGAAGACGAGGGGCTCGTTCGAGCGGAGCGAGAACCCGCGAGGAAGCTGGCCTCGACTTCGCTCGGCCGGGCCCCTCGTCTTCGCTCGGGGATACGGGGTGGGAGGCCGGCTCTTCCTTCTCGTTGCCTTCGTTCTGATGTCGTTGGCAATCGGCGCGCAGGTCAGCCGCGCCGCCGAGGAAGAGAAACCGCTCAAGATCGAATATCGCTTCACGCCGCCCGCCCCGCGCGAGCAGAGCGAGGCCGAGGTCAGCGCCAAGTCCGAAGGCTGCTACAGCTGCCACACGCGCACCGACCAGCCGTCGATGCACGCGACCCCGGCGGTGCGGCTTGGCTGCACCGACTGCCACGGCGGCGACGCAAGCCAGGTCGGCACCCCCAGCCTCGGCTACGCCCATGCGACGAACAAGGCGGTGATGGCGCTCGCGCACCCGCAGCCGACGCTGCCCGGCGCGTGGCACGACAGTTCGGCGAACCCGCAGCGCAGCTACACTTTGCTCAACAAGGAATCACCCGAATTCATCCGCTTTGTGAACCCCAGCGATTACCGCGTCGCGCGCGAGGCGTGCGGCGCATGCCATCTGGAAGTGATCGAGGCGACCGAACGATCCTTGATGTCGACCTCGGCCATGCTGTGGGGCGGCGCGGCGTATAACAATGGCATCGTGCCGTATAAAAATTACGTGTTCGGAGAGGCTTATACGCGCACCGGCGAAGCCGCGTGCATCCTCTCACCCTCGTCGCGCCTGACCGCCGAGGAGTATAAGGAGGCGTGCAAGCCGAGCTTCGGGTTCGACAAGATATTGACCGATGAGGAGAAAAAGCGCGGCGCGCTCGCCAAAATGTATCCGCTGCCGCGCTGGAGCGTCATCCCGCCGGGCGACGTCTTCCGGGTGTTCGAGCGCGGCGGGCGCAATATCGCGACGCAATTCCCCGAAATCGGCCTGCCCAATCCGACGGGGGGTATTCAGCGCCTCGAAGAACCCGGACGCCCCGACCTCAAACAGTCGAACCGCGGCCCCGGCACCGGGCTGCGCGTCGCGATCCCCGTGCTCAATATCCACAAGACGCGCCTCAACGATCCGCTGATGTGGTTCATGGGGACCAACGACCAGCCGGGGGATTATCGCCATTCGGGCTGTTCGGGCTGCCACGTCGTCTATGCCAACGACCGCGAACCGCGACACAGCCTGACCTATGCCAAATTCGGCCGCGACGGCGAGACCGACACCGTCGATCCGACGATCCGCGAGAAGCTATGGACCGGCGGCGGTTACGATGGCGGCAAAAAGCCGGCGGGCGGCGGTCATTCGGACGCCTCGCCTGTGGCGCCCGACGACGGCTTTGTTGGCGGGACCGGGCATGGCGGGTTGATCGATCCCGCCGCCGCGACGCCCGGGGCGCCGCAACGCGAACCGCGCCCGCGCCGCGAATCGGGGCATCCGATCAGCCACGCCTTTACCCGCGCGATCCCGACGTCGCAGTGCATGACGTGCCACATGCACCAGCCGAACATCTTCCTGAACTCGTACCTTGGTTACACGATGTGGGATTATGAATCCGACGCGCCGCAGATGTGGCCCGGCCCAAACAACACCGCGCCGCGCCCGCCGGGGATGAGCGACGAGGAGTATCAGACAAAATACAAGCAGCAGCGTTATCCGACCGCGGCCGAGGCGCATGCCGTGCTCGAACGCAATCCCGAGGCCGCGGCGACGCGCGGGCTGTGGGCCGACGTCGAATTTCTGCGCGACGTCTATGACGTCAACGACAGCAACAAGGACACCCAGTTCGCCGACTATCACGGTCACGGCTGGAATTTCCGCGGCATCTTCAAGCGCGACCGCGAAGGCAATTTGCTGAACGCCGACGGCAATATGGCGACCTATGGCACCGACACCGCCAACATCATCAATCCCAAAGATCCCGAAAAATGGCGCAAAAGCTGTAGCCATTACAGTGATCCGAAGGAGCGCGACCTGTGCCTGTCGAGCGCCGATCCCGGCAAGCCCGGGGTCGAGGGCAAGTTCGTGCCGCCCGGTATCAACCCCGGCAAGGCGGTCCATATGATGGATATCCACGCCGAAAAAGGGATGCAATGCGCCGATTGCCACTTCGCGCAGGACAGCCATGGCAATGGCTATATCCAGGGCGAGGTCGCCAACGCGGTCGAAATCAGCTGCAAGGATTGCCACGGCACCGCCGACGCCTTCCCGAACCTGCTCACCTCGAACGTCGCGGCGCGGCCGCAGGGCAATAATCTCGCGCTGTTGCGCAACCCCGACGGCCGGCGGCGCTTTGAATTTCAGTATAATGACGATGCCGAAGTGATCGGGCTGATCCAGCGCTCGATCGTCGATCCCAAGCTCGAATGGCAGGTCAGTCTGGTCAAGCAGGCGGTGACCCCGGGCCCGCATTTCAACGCCAAGGCGGCGCGCGCCAAGCTGATGGCGCGCGCCGGCAGCGACGACGGCAAATATGCATGGGGGCCGGGGGTCGCCAAGGAAGACCGCGCGCACGGCGACGACAAGCTGACCTGTTTCACCTGCCACCTGTCGTGGACGACCAGCTGCGGCGGTTGCCATTTGCCGATCGAGGCCAATTGGAAGACCAAGATGCACCATTTCGAGGGCGAGGAGACGCGCAATTTCGCGACCTACAACCCGCAGGTGGCACGCGACGAAATGTTCCAGCTTGGCCGCCACCAGCTGACCAAGCCCGGCGAGCCGGGTCCGAACGGCGAAGTGCGCGGTATCATCACCCCGGTGCGCTCGACCTCGGCGCTGATCCTGTCGTCGACCAACATCAACCGCGAGCGCATCTATGTGCAGCAGCCGCCGATTTCGTCGGCGGGCTATTCGAGCCAGGCGTTTGCGCCGCATTTCCCGCACACGGTGCGGCGGTCCGAAACCAAGCAATGTTCCGACTGTCACCTGTCCACCGCCGACGATAATAATGCGGTCATGGCGCAGCTCAATCTGCTCGGCACCAATTTCGTCAATTTCGTCGGCCTCAACGTCTGGTCGGGGATGGAGGATGGTTTTCAGGCCACCCGCGTCACCGAATGGGACGAGCCGCAGGCGGTGATCGGCAGCTATCTCCACAAATATAGCTACCCCGATTTTTGGAAGCTGCACGTCGACCAGAACGGCCGCGAGCTCAAGAAATGGGTGCGCGGCAAGACCTTCGACAAAAAGGGATCGGGCGAGACGCAGGCGCTCGAAGAATTCGAGAATATCGTCCAGGACACCAGCGGGCGGGTGAACTGCCTGCAACAGCGCGGCGAATATATGTTCGTCGCCGAAGGGCGCGGCGGTTTCCGCATCTATGACGTCGCCTCGATCGGCAACAAGGGCTTTTCCGAACGCATCATCCGCGCGCCCTTCTCGGCGCTCGGCCACGACACGCATGTAAAAACCAGGAATGCGACGTGCATGGCGATCGCGACGACGCAGCCGATCAGCGTTTCGCGGAACGAGAATATCGTCAAGAATTTCCCCGAGAACCACGAACAGGTGATGCACGACATCTACCGCTATGCCGTCATCACCGACAGCGTCGAAGGGCTGGTGCTGGTCGACATCGACACGATGGCCGACGGCGAATTCCGCAACAACAAGCTGACCCGCGCGCTGACCTGGAACGCGGGCAATGTGCTGGCGGGGGCGCGGCATGTGACGCTGGCGGGCAGCATGGCCTATATCACGACCGATGCGGGGCTGGTCGTCCTCGACCTCTCGACGCCGCTTGCACCTAAGGTCACCGCGCAGCTGCCGCTGATCGATGCCCGCGCCAGCGCGGTGCAGTTCCGCTATCTGTGGGTCACCGATGCCGAGGGAGTGAAGCTGTTCGACGTCACCAACCTGGCGGCGCCGGTCGCGGTGCCCGCGGGGACCGTCCGCCTTGCCAACGCGCGCAAAATCTATCTGGCGCGCACCTATATGTATGTCGCGGCCAAGGCCGACGGGCTGGTGATCGTCGATGTAACGCGCCCCGCGGCGCCGATCGTCTGGCCCGGCCTGACCTTTGGCGGCACGATGACCGACGCCGAGGACGTCATTGTCGCATCGACCAATGCGTCGCTGTTCGGTTATGTCGCCGACGGACGCGGCGGCATCAAGGTGATCCAGCTGACCAGCCCCGACAATCCGGGCCTCTATGGCTTCTCGCCGAAACCGACCCCCGAGCTGATCGCCTGGGCCAAGACCCCGTCGCCCGCGCTTGCGCTGTCCAAGGGGCTCGACCGCGACCGCGCGGTCGAGCCCCTTGGACAGCGCAAGCGCGGGCGACGGGGTCTTGGCCCAGGC
>CAZCUW010000105.1:0-8224 GCA_964502035.1 uncultured Sphingopyxis sp.
TGCCGGCCAGGCCGGCATCCCGCTTGTCCTGCCGCGGCCGCTGCCGATCCGCTGAGCGCGGTCGGGTCAGGGCGGGCCGATCTGCGTTGCCGCGACGGGCGGCGGGCGGCGAGTGGAAGTTTGCCGCGCCACATCCCGTCGCCGGTCGGGCCGCAATGACCGCAAACGACCGGTTGCGGTCATAGGCTGACAGGCAAGTATAAGGAATAGCGCATCCCCGAGCGAAGACGAGGGGCCACGCCGAGCGAAGTCGAGGCAGCGAGGGTTGCGCGATTCTCGCTCCGCTCGAACGAGCCCCTCGTCTTCGCTCGGGGATGCGGTGTTTTCAGATGTCGCTACGTTCGCTCTCCACCCCAAAGCCGTCATTCGATCCGGCCCTCAAGCCCCATAGAAAAGAGGGCGGGCATTGCTGCCCGCCCCCAATTTCTGTCGAAGCGTGAAGCGACTAGAACTTCAGCTTTGCCGACACCGCGTAACGGCGGCCCAGCGCGTCGTAGGTCGACGGATAGGTGTTGCCGCTGTTGTAGGTGGTCGAACCAATCGTGTTGCCAACGACCGGCGGCTGGTTGTCGAGCAGATTCTGCACGGTCGCGGTGAACACGAAATTCTCGGTCACGTTAAAGCGCATGGTCAGGTCGAAGTAATGCGACGCCTTGATCTTGCGGAACTCAGGATCAACGACGCAACCACCATCATCGGTCGTGGTCGGGTTCGGACAGTCGGCCGGTGCACCCTGCGCCGCTGCGATATCCGCATCGAGCTGGGCCGGTTCGAACTGCACACCGTCGATCCAGCGCCACAGCAGCGAAACATCGACGGCATCAAAGCCGAGCGTGAAGCGGTTCGAGAACTGGAACTCAGGCTGGATTGAGCCCGTGAACGAGCAGTTCACGCTGTAGTAGCCGACGCATTCGCGGTTCAGCGAACCGGGGTCCGCAGCATTTGCCTTGAACTTCGAGCTTTTCGTCCAGTTACCGACGAACGCCCAGTCGAGGCTCGCGAAACCCAGATCGGTGTTGTAGTTCATCAACAGGTCGACACCGTCGGTGAACAGGCGGCCCTGGTTGTTCGTGGTGCCGAACAGACCCGAGGTGGTCGCCGGATCGCCGTCGAGGCCGCCGGTGATCGGGTTACGACGGATCGACGTACACGCCGGGTTTGTCGCGCTGCTGGCACTCAGACCGTTGAAACAGGCCGCGATGATGTCGCCGGGCAGCGGGGTGCCCAACACGTCGTCGATCTTGATGTTGTAATAGTCGACCGACATGTTGAAGCGCGGCAGGAAGTCCGGCTGCCACACGACACCCAGCGTCCAGGTATTGGCGGTTTCCGGCTGCAGGTTCAGGTTACCACCGGTGGTGATATTGGCCTGTGCCGCGGTCGGGTTGGTGATCGAACCGATCGTGCCGACCGGTGCACCCTGAGCAAGACAGACAGCGCGCAGGTTGGCGTTGCCCGTCGGTGCCGCGCCCGCGCAGGGATCGATACCGAGGTTGGTCAGGCCGACCGACTGCGGCGTGAACAGTTCGCCGATGTTCGGCGCACGAACCGCGCGGCTGTAATTGCCGCGGACCTTGAGGCCTGCACCCGGTTCCCAGCTGCCGCCGGCTTTCCAGGTGGTGGTGTTGTAACCACCGGCGCCCTTGATGCTGTAATCCGAATAACGGATGCCGGCTTCGAGGGTCAGGCTTTCAAAGAACGGCTTGTCTTCGATCAGCGGTGCGACGATTTCGGCATAGGCTTCGTACACGTCATAGCCGCCGTTGATCGGCGGAGCTGCACCGCCTGCGCCGCCGAGTTCGCCTGGGGTCTGGGCGAGCAAGTCAGCCGACTGTTGGGCGGTGTATTTGCGATATTCGCCACCGAGCGCGAAGCCGATCGGCTGAACCGCGCCGGGCGAGGCGAAGCCCATGTCACCCGAAATGATCGCGCGTGCCTGGGCCAGCGAGGTGCGGTTGGTCGTCGAGCTGTTGGCCGACAGATACTGGGCAGCCGCCGGGGTGATCGACCCTTCGGGACCGAACAGATTGACGGGAACGCACGACGCATTACCGCTGATGCAGGTCACGCCGTCGTTCGACAGTGACGCTTCGCGGAAGCGCGACTGCAAGGTGTAGCCCTTGATCGTCTGGATATTTTCCGATTCGCCGTACGAACCTTCGATGTTCCAGTCGATCGTGTCGGTGATGCCGCCACGAGCGCCGACGCGATAATCGAAGAAGGTCGTCTGATAGTCGCTGATACGCGGACCGACTTCCGGGGTACGACGCGACAGGGCCGTTGTGACCGTGCGATAGTTCGGATCGCTCGGGCCGGTTGCGGTTGCGGCTGCGTCGCAAACTGTCTGGCTGTAAAGCGGCGTGTAGGCGGTCTGGCCCGACGTCGCGACACCGGCGGCGTTGACGCCGTTGACAACCGGCGCGGTGTTCAGCGCGCAGAACTGGTTACGCAGGGCGGCCGGCAGGAACGGGTTGTTCAGGTTGACCGTAACGGTACCGCCAAACGAACCCGACGGTGCGATGATCGTCGACACGGTCTGTTTCGAGAACATGCCGCGCGTGTAGACCTCGATCGCATCCGACACTTCATAATTGGCCTGGCCATAGATGTTGAAGCGTTCGAACGGCGTCTGGAAGATGTTGAACGGGTTGAAGTTGTAGGTCTGGAACGTACCGACGGCCTGACCGGCGGCATTGACCTGACGCACGCCGCCATTCGCCTGACCCGCTGCGTTCGCTGCGAGCACCGGCAGCGTCGCCGGGTTGGTCGGGCTGACCGGCTGGGTCGGATCGAAATTGGGGTTCGGAACGGTCGCGCCGGTGTCCGTCAGGTTCGGAATGATGCTGGGAGCACCGCCGGCCAGGCCACGGGTGCCCGAGAAGCGCGACGGAACCGACGTGCCCGAACCGATGAAGGTGTTCGAATAGCTGTCGAGGGTGTTGTCCGAGAACGGACGCGCGCCCTGATAGACGGGGTCAGCCTGCTGGTAACCGAGGCTCAGCACGGCGTTGCCGCGGCCGTCGTCGAAATTCGCACCGATGGTGGCGTCGATGCGGAAGACATTGCCGTCGCCGCGCTCGGTCAGTTGCTGCGAAGCGGTGACTTCCAGACCGGCGAAATCGCGCTTGGTGATGAAGTTCACAACACCGGTGATGGCGTCGGCGCCATAAGTGGTCACGGCGGCGCCGGTCAGCGCATCGACGCGCTCGATCAGGGCCAGCGGAATGTTGTTAAGGTCGACGCGGCCGTTGACGTCCGACGGAGCGACGCGGTTGCCGTTCAGCAGGACGATGTTGCGAATCGAGCCAAGGCCACGAAGATCGACATAGGAAGCGCCGCCGTTGCCGTTGTTCACGGCCGAACCGATGTTGGCGACGACGCCCGGCAGTTCGCGCAGAACTTCTTCGGCGGTGTTCGACTGCTTCAGCTCGATCGTGTCGGCCGTGGTCACGTTGACCGGGGTCGACTGCTCAAGGTTGGGGTTGCGGATCAGCGTGCCGGTGACGACGATTTCACCGCCGGTCGCCGCGCCCTCTTCGGCGGCATCCTGCGCAAAGGCAGGAGCCGAAACCAGGGCGACGCTCAATACGAGCGGCGCAGCGCCTAGCTTCAGCTTGGAATATTGGGTTTTCTTCACAGTGCAGTCCCTTGCTACTGGTGGATTGAATTACCCGAGCCCCTGAAACGACGGCAAGCAGCCGACGCACAAAACACCCCGATAGCGTGCGGGATGATCCTTCCGCCCGGTCGAGTAAAGGAAATTTCCCGCCTAATCCGCCGTTTCGCGGGCCATTGTGACGTATTTGCAACAACCGTGACATCTGACGAAATACAATATGCCGCAACGCAGCATATGCGACATATTGTTTCATTGGATACGATTTCGGGCGCAGCGCGCCCGCCGTCACCCGGGGATCGGCCCCGCCAGCGCGCTCGGGTCGAGCCGGGCATCGCGCCATTTCAGCCCCCAATGCAGATGCGGACCCGTCGCGCGGCCGGTGCGCCCGACCGTGCCCAGCATTTGCCCCTGCACGACCCGGTCGCCGACCCTGACGTCGAGCTGCTGGCAATGCAGGAAAGCGCTGCTCAGCCCCATGCCATGATCGACGATCAGCAGATTACCTTCGAGCGTGAAGGGGGTCGTCGCCGCGAGCACGACGACGCCATCGGCGGGCGCGGCAAATGGCGTTCCGGCCGGCACCGCGACGTCGGTGCCGCTGTGATAGCTGCCCGGCTTGCCCTGATAGACGCGCTGCGACCCGAACCATCCCGACACGCGCCCGGTCACCGGCCAGCGGAAGCGCTGCTGCCAACCATCCGATTCGACCGGCATCGCGCGCGCCGCCGCGATCTGCGCCAGTTCGGCGGGACGGCGGCGGGCGAAATCGGCATCGCTCGCCGCGCTGCCGCGATAGGGGGCGTTGATCTGCTCGATCCGCCAGCGGCCCGGCGCCACCGCGATGTCGCGGGCGACCGTGCGGCCGTCGGCAAAGGTCGCGACCAGCCGGGCCACCGGCCCTGCGTCGCGGTCGAACGCGATCAGGAACGACCCGTCACCGGCCTGCGGGATGATCTGCCCATCGAGGGTCACGGCGCGCGCGCCGCTCGGCGCCTGCCCGATCATCGCGCCGCCCTGTTCGGCGGTGCCGCGCAGGATGAGGTCGCGGAGCAAGGAACGCGGCGGCGGCGTCACCGCTGGGGCGGGGGAGGCGATGGGGACCGGCGCTGGCCCCGCTGGCGCGGGCCGGGCGGGCGTTTCGGCCGCCGGGACACAGCTGGCGGCGGCGATCAGCAACGGCAACGCCGCCGCGTGGCGTGCCCGGTATTGCGCGAAATTCATGCCCCGCGCGCGGCGTCCAGTGCGGCCTGCACCGAAATGGCGGCGGTGGCATAGGGCTCCTGCCGCGCCACCGACCAATAGCGCAGCTCGTCGAGCCCGATCGGCGCGCTGGTGACCGCGCACAGCACATGATCGCCGGGCGCCAGGACGCGAAATCCGTTCGGGCCATATTGCAGGCGGGCGAGGCGATTGCGGCTGGCGATCAGCATGAGTCCGGTGTCCGTTCAAGAGTCGGTGGTTGCCGGCACCATAGCAGTATGGCCCGGCGGGGCCACCCCCGGCGACCTCAGAAAAGCTCACCCTGCCCTTTTTTGGGCGGCGCGGGCGGCGGCTTGCGCGCGGGGCGCGGCGGCGGCGGCGGCGGGGGTGCGTCGCGGCCAGCGACCTCGACCGGCACCTCGCCATCGGCAAATTGCAGCCGCAGATGACCGGCCCGCTGCGCGCGCGCGGCGGTGGGGACGATCGCCCCGCCCACGTCGCGCACCATCGCGTAGCCGCGCGACAGCAGCGCGCGCGGATCGAGGCTGTCGAGCAGCCGCCCCAGCCCCTCCAGCCGCGCCCGGTCACGGTCCCAGCGCCGCGCCAGCAGCGACGGCCGCAGCGCCGCGCCGCGCGTCGCCAGCCGTTCGGCGGTCACCGCCAGCCGCTGCCGCCGGCTGCGGTCGAGCCGGTCGCCGCTGTCATCGAGCCGCTGGCGCTGCGGCGCATACAGCGCCTCGCGCCGCGGCAGATGCCGCGCCAGCGCGGTCAGCCGTTCGCGCGCCAGCGATTGGTGGCGGTTCGCCGCACCGATCATCCGCGTGCCGCGGTTGGCGAGCAATTCGCGCAGCTCGGCGCGCACCGGCACCGCCATTTCGGCCGCCGCGGTCGGGGTCGGGGCGCGCACGTCGGCGGCATGATCGGCCAGCGTGACATCGGTTTCGTGGCCGACGGCGCTGATGATCGGAATCCGGCAATCGGCGATCGCGCGCACGACGACTTCTTCGTTGAATGCCCACAGATCCTCGATCGAGCCGCCGCCGCGCGCCACGATGACCAGGTCGGGGCGCGGCACCGGACCGCCGGGTTCGAGGCCATCGAAACCGCGGATCGCGTTGGCCACCTGCGCCGCGGCGCCATCGCCCTGCACCAGCACCGGCCAGACGATCACATGCGCCGGGCAACGGTCGGCCAGCCGGTGCAGGATGTCGCGGATCACCGCGCCGGTCGGCGAGGTGACGACGCCGATCGTCGCCGGCAAATAGGGCAGCCGCGGATATTTGCGGTCGCTGTCGAACAGCCCCTCGGCGCCCAGCCGCGCCTTGAGCTTTTCGAACAAAAGCATCAGCGCGCCCTCGCCCGCAACCTCGAGCGTATCGACGACGAGCTGATATTTCGAGCGCCCCGGATAGGTGGTGAGTTTGCCGGTCGCGATCACCTCGATCCCGTCTTCGGGGCGGAACGCCAACCGCGCCGCCTGCCCCTTCCACATCACCATGTCGATCAGCGCATTATCGTCCTTCAGCGCCGCATAGAAATGCCCCGACGCGGCGCGTTTCGCCCCCGACAATTCGCCGCGCACGCGGACGCGCGCAAAGCCGTCCTCGACCGTCCGCTTGATCGCCGCCGACAATTGGCTGACCGACAAAGCCGGTGCATTGTCCCCCGGCGCGCCCTCGGCTAACAGCCGCGCGGCGGGGTCGGTTTCGGACGCCGGATCGGGAAAAGGGACAGACATGAACATCCTGCTGGTCGGATCGGGGGGCCGCGAACATGCGCTGAGCTGGCAGTTGGCGCAATCGCCGTCTTGCCGCAAGCTCTATGCCGCGCCGGGCAATCCGGGGATCGAGGCCTATGCCGAATGTGTCGCGATCACGGTCGACGATCTCGACGGCCTCATCGCCTTTTGCACCGCCCACGCGATCGATTTTGTCGTCGTCGGCCCCGAAGCGCCGCTCGTCGCGGGGCTCGCCGACCGGCTGCGCGCGCTGGGCATCGCGGCCTTTGGTCCCGGCGCCGCCGCGGCGCAGCTGGAAGGATCAAAGGGTTTCACCAAGGATCTGTGTGCGCGCGCCGATATCCCGACCGCCGCCTATGTCCGCTGCACCAGCGCCGACGACGCGCTGGCCCGGCTCGACGGCTTCACCATCCCGGTGGTCATCAAGGCCGACGGCCTCGCCGCGGGCAAGGGGGTGATCATCGCCGAAACCCGCGCCGAGGCCGAAGCCGCGATCGCCGATATGATGGGCGGCGCCTTTGGCGGCGCGGGCGCCGAAGTGGTGATCGAGGAATTTATGACCGGCGAGGAAGCGAGCTTCTTCGCGCTGTCCGACGGCACCAATGTGATGGCGTTCGGCAGCGCGCAGGACCACAAGCGGGTCGGCGACGGCGACGTCGGACCGAACACCGGCGGCATGGGTGCCTACAGCCCGGCGCCCGTCCTCACCCCCGACCTCGCAGCGCAGGTGATGGACCGCATCATCCGTCCGACGGTGGCGACGCTCGCCGCCGAGCAAACCCCCTATGTCGGGGTGCTGTTCGCCGGGCTGATGCTCACCGACGCGGGGCCAAAGCTGATCGAATATAATGCGCGCTTCGGCGACCCCGAATGTCAGGTGCTGATGATGCGCTACACCGGCGACCTTGCCGCCTTGCTCTACGCCGCGTCGACCGGCGCGCTGGCCGGCGCCACCCCGCCGGCGTTCGCCAGCGATTACGCGCTGACGGTGGTGATGGCCGCCGACGGCTATCCCGCCACCCCGGCGAAAGGCGGCGCGATCCACGGCATCGCCGACGCCGAAAGCGGCGGCGGGCGCGTCTTTCACGCCGGGACGGCGCGCGAGCGCGGCCAAATCATCGCCGCTGGCGGGCGGGTGCTCAATGTCACCGCGACGGGGCGCACGGTAACCGAGGCGCAGGCGCGCGCCTATGCAGCCGTCGACAAGCTCGATTTCGCGACCGGCTTTTGCCGCCGCGATATCGGCTGGCGGGAAGTTGCGCGCGAGGCGGAATAGCGCCCCCCTTCGCCCTTCCCGTCGGCGTAGCAAGGACGAAGAAATATTAGGTCGACCAAGGCGTTGAGGCCGAATAGGCTGACCGCAACATTGGGAGAAGATCATGGCCTGGCTTCAGGAAAATTACATCGTCGCGGTCGTCGGGCTGGTCGTCGCGATCATACTGCTGTGGTGGCTGTTCGGGCGGTCAAAGCCCGACGACCTAGCGCCGCCCGCCGCCGAACCGGCGAAACCCGCCAAGCCGCTGGAGCCGGTAAAGCCCGAGATCATCGCCGCCGAACCCGCGCGCTTCAAGCCGATCGAGCCCAAGCCGCAACCGCAGCCGATCGCACCCCCGGCACCGACGCCGGTCGCCGAACCGGTCGCAATGGCGCCGCCGCCGCCCAAACCC
>CAZCUW010000106.1:0-3282 GCA_964502035.1 uncultured Sphingopyxis sp.
CACCACCCCCGGTGGTCCGCCGACGTTCCCGCGCGCCGATGCGGCGCCGTCGGCGAGCGCGAGCAACGCGCCCTCGACCCCGGCGCTGCCCCCGATGCCCGCGATCGACCGCTCGGCCTATGAAACCGTGACGACGCTCGACGCGCTCGACCGCTGGATCGCCGATGCCAGAGCGGCGCATGTCGTCGCGGTCGACACCGAAACCGCCAGCCTCGACAGCGTGACCGGACGGCTGGTCGGGGTCAGCCTGGCGACCGCGCCGGGCAAGGCCTGCTACATCCCGCTCGGCCATGGCGGCACCGATATGTTTGCCGAAAAGCCCGAGCAGATCGCGATGGACGCGGCGCTGGGCCGGCTGCGCGGCCTGTTCGCCGACGATGCGGTGCTGAAGGTCGGGCATAATCTGAAATATGACATCGGCGTGCTCGCGCAGCACGGCATCGCCATCGCGCCCTATGACGACACGCTGGTGATGAGCTTTGCGCTGGACGCCGGCAAGCATCAGCACGGCCTTGATGAACTCGCGAAGCTCCACCTCGACCACATCTGCCTGACCTTCAAGGACATGTGCGGGACCGGCAAGTCGCAGATCAGCTTTGCCGAGGTGCAGCTCGACCGCGCCACCGAATATGCCGCCGAGGATGCCGATGTCGCGCTGCGGCTGTGGAAGCTACTCAAGCTGCGCCTGCCGATCGAAGGCGGGACGCGCGTGTACGAGATGGTCGACCGGCCGCTCGCGTCGATCGTCGAGGGCATGGAGCGCGCGGGGATCATGGTCGACCGCGACTATCTGGCGAAACTGTCGGGCGAATTTGCGGTCGACATGCTGCGGATCGAGGGCGAAATTCACGAACTCGCGGGCCAGCCCTTCGCGATCGGCAGCCCCAAGCAGCTCGGCGAAATCCTGTTCGACAAGCTGGGGCTGAAGGGCGGGCGCAAGGGCAAGTCGGGCGACTGGTCGACCGACCAGAATGAACTCGAACGGCTGGAGCGCGACGGGGTGCCGATCGCGCGCAAGATTTTGGAGTGGCGCCAACTCGCCAAGCTGAAATCGACCTATACCGACGCCTTGCAGCAACAGATCAATCCTACGACCGGGCGCGTCCACACCAGCTACAGCCTGGTCGGCGCCCAGACCGGGCGGTTGTCATCGACCGATCCCAATCTGCAGAATATCCCGATCCGCACCGAGACCGGGCGCCAGATCCGCGACGCCTTCATCGCCGCGCCCGGCCATGTCCTGATCGCCGCCGACTATAGCCAGATCGAGCTGCGGCTGGCCGCGCACATGGCCGATGTTCCCGAACTGAAAGAGGCGTTCGCGCAGGGCCAGGACATCCACGCGGCGACCGCGATCGAATTGTTCGGCGAAAGCAATCGCGATACCCGCGGCAAGGCGAAGACGGTCAATTTTTCGATCCTCTATGGCATTTCGCGCTGGGGGCTGGCGGGGCGTCTGGAAGTCACGCCCGACGAGGCGCAGGCGTTGATCGCGCGCTATTTTGAGCGTTTCCCGGGCATTAGCGATTATATTGCCGACACGCTCGAAAGCGTGCGGGCGAGCGGATATACCGAGACCCTGTTCGGCCGCAAAACCTGGTTCCCGCGGATCAAGGCCGCGAGCCAGAACGAACGCGCGGGCAGCGAACGCGCGGCGATCAACGCACCGATCCAGGGCACCAGCGCCGATCTGATCAAACGCGCGATGGCGCGGATGCCCGCGGCGCTGGCCGACGCGGGCCTGTCCGACGTCAAAATGCTGCTCCAGGTCCACGACGAACTGGTGTTCGAGGCGCCCGAGGGCCAAGCCGAGGCCGCCGGCGCGGTCATCCGCACGGTGATGATGGGCGCCGCCGAACCGGCGTTGACGCTGTCGGTGCCGCTCGAGGTTGAAATCGGCATCGGCAAGAGCTGGGGCGAAGCGCATTGATCACGGCGCTGCTATTCATGGCGGCGCTCGCTGCTGATCCCGTGGCGGCGCCCCCTGCCACGGCGACGAGTGCCGTTGCACCGATCGCCGACACCGATCTGCGCGAATTTGCCGCGATTGCCGGGCGCAAGGTCGCGGGGCGCCCGGTCGGCGGACCGATCGCCACCGCCGACAAGGTGTTGCTGATCGGCCGCGACGACAAGGGGTTTCCGGTGATCGCGGTCAGCGTCGGCTTTCCGGCGCGTCAGTCGCTGCCCGCCCCGCCGCAGGGCACACTCGCGGTCGTCCGGCTGCACCAGCGCTCCGAAACCACCGTCCCCGGTCCGACCGCCGACGACCTGGCGTTCGTTGCCGCCAACCGGATGCCGCTGTTCGTCATCGGCGAATGGGCGCGCCCGGCCCCGATGTGGGAAGTCGCCTGGGTCGATGATGCCGTCCGTTACCGCATCATCGGCGAAGTCGGTGAAATCGGTCCCTGGCGGGACTAGATCCCGCCCAAACAGCGTCTGGCCGACGCCGCGGTGCGCCGCACCGACAGGGCCGCTCTTTCGCACCCGCAACTTTCGTTCTATGACGATCCAATGACATTCGGCTGGCGATTATATGACAGCCAGCAACAAAGGATTTTCATGAGCAAATTTCAGCCCGTCGCGCAGGCGCCGGTCCGTATCCAGCAGAATATTCTGGCGCGCGGCGAACGCCGCCTGCTCAACTGGATCTGTCCGCGGCTGCCGGACTGGGTGACCCCCGATCGGCTCACGGCGCTGGGCTTTGCCGGGGCCGTCATGGTCGCGGCGGGCTATCTGCTCAGTTGGATCGACAGCGAATGGCTCGGCTTGTGCCTGGTGGGCTATGTCGTCAACTGGTTCGGCGATTCGCTTGACGGCAGCCTGGCGCGCTGGCGCCAGATCGAACGCCCCAATTACGGCTATTTTGTCGATCATAGCGTCGATGCGCTGGCGACGCTGTTGATGGTCAGCGCGATCGGGATGAGCCCCTATATGCGCTTCGACGTCGCGCTGATGGCGGTGATCGGTTATTTCCTGCTGTCGATCCACACCTTCATCGCTGCCAGGGTCGTCGGCGAGTTTCGCCTGTCCTATATGGCGGGCGGGCCGACCGAACTGCGGCTGATGCTGATGGCGATGACGATCGCGATGCCGATCATCGGCGGCGCTGACATTCACGGCACCAATTTCTCGCCCTTCGACCTGTTCGCGCTGGTCGTGTCGAGCATATTGGTGACTTTGTTCATCGTCCAGACGTCGGCGACCGCACGGATGCTGCGCCGCCGTGGCGGTTAAGGCCTCGGGCGTTAAATCGGCAACACCCCAATTCCGTTCGTGTCGAGC
>CAZCUW010000106.1:3382-8110 GCA_964502035.1 uncultured Sphingopyxis sp.
CGAGCAACCGCAGCGATTTGGTCTGGAAATCCAGCTCCTCGAGCGCGCGGTCGATCCGCTCTTCGCCGGGCGCGCCGACAATGTCGGCGTAGAATTGCGTCGCGGCAAAACTGCCGCCGGTCTGATAGCTTTCCAGCTTGGTCATGTTGACGCCGTTGGTCGCAAAGCCGCCCAGCGCCTTGTAGAGCGCGGCGGGGATATTCTTCACCTCGAACATGAAAGTCGTCATCACCGGGCCTGCAATCGCCGCGAAATCGGCAAGCGGCTCGCGCGCCAAGACGACGAAGCGCGTCATATTATGATCGGCATCCTCCATCCCGGTGCCGTGCAGCGTCAGCCCGTAAAGCTCGGCGGCGTGCGGCGGCGCCAGCGCGGCCAGCCCGACCTCGTCGCTGTCGGCGACCCACGCCGCGGCGCCCGCGGTGTCGCTGTGCGCGACCGGCGCGATATTGTTGGCGCGCAGCCAGTGACGGCATTGGCCCAGCGCCTGCTCATGGCTCATCGCGCGCGTTACCGGGCCGAGGTCGCGGCTCATCAGGCCGTAACGGATCGGCAGGAAATGCTCGCCGACGATCGACAGCCCGGATTCGGGGAGCAGGAAATGAATGTCGGCGACGCGGCCATGTAGGCTGTTTTCGATCGGAATGATCGCGCGGTCGACCCGGCCATCGCGCACCGCGTCGATCGCGTCCTGAAAGGCATAGCAGGGTAGCGGCAGCGAATCCGGGTCATATTCGCGCGCTGCCAGGTCGCTGTTAGCGCCGGGCGCGCCCTGAAAGGCAAGCCCGCGCGCGGGCTGGGCGAGCGCCGCCGCCCGCATATCGTCGACCAGATGCTGTGCCGAAGCCGAATAACTGCCCATGATTGCCTTCCCACGCTCATATTTTTCCGGCAGGAAAAATGCTCGATTCAACATCAGGAGCACTTCTTACCCGAAAACCGGTTCCACTTTTCGGGAAGTGCTCCGGCGCCGCGGCGCATAGCCGCAGGGCCGCACCCGCGCAACCGGCGCATCCCGTCGCGCTCGCCGATTCCTCCCCTTGCGCCGCCGTCGCCGCCCCAGTAAGGGAGCGTCCAAATCAGATATGCGTCCGGCAAGCGGGCGCCAGCTAACGGGGCTGCAAGAGCATGGACAATCGCAACAACACTATTGCCGGATGGGTTTTGTTTGCCGGCATTTGCGCGCTGGGCCTGACCATCGGGTCGAGCATGTTGTTCGCCGGTCACAACCCGGAAAAGCCCGGTTTCCCGATCGAGGATGCCGAAGCCGGCGGCGGTGGCGCCGCCGCGGTGCCGATCGCCAACCTGCTCGCCGCCGCCGATCCGGTGAAGGGCGAGGCGGTGTTCGCGAAATGCGCCGCGTGCCACACCATCGCTTCGGGCGGCGCCAATGGCATCGGTCCGAATCTGTGGGGTGCGCTCGGCAAGCCGCACGGCCATGTCCCTGGCTTCGCCTATTCGGACGCGCTGAAGTCGGTTCCGGGCAACTGGGATTTCGAGGGCCTGGACGCCTGGCTCGCCAGCCCGCGCAAATATGCGCCCGGCACCAAAATGTCGTTTGCCGGCCTTAGCAGCGCCGAAGATCGCGCCAACCTGATCGTCTATCTGAACAGCCAGGGGTCCAACCTGCCGCTGCCAGCACCCGAAGCCGCTGCGCCCGCCGACGGCGCTGCCCCGGCCGAGGGTGAGGCCGCTGCTCCGGCCGCCGACGCCGCTGCGGCGCCCGCCGCCGATGCGGCCGCGGCACCCCCCGCCCCGGCCGCAGCCAAGCAATAATGCGGATCGCGCCCGTCCTGCTGGCGGGTGCCTTCGCTCTCGCCAGCTGCGGCAAGAGCGAAACCCCAACCGCCGACGGCGCAAGCGCTGACGCCGCGCCCGCGGCGGTGGTCGCGCCGACTGCGGCGATGGGCGAACAGGTCTTCAAACGCTGCGTCGCCTGTCACACGGTGGATCAGGGCGGCCGCAACGGCATCGGCCCCAATCTGCACGGCGTTGTCGGCGCGGCGGTCGCGGCGAAGCCTGATTTTTCTTACTCGGGCGCGATGAAGGCCAAGGGCGGCGTCTGGGACAAAGCCGCCCTCGACACCTATCTCGAAGCGCCGATGAAGGCGGTACCCGGAACGCGCATGGCCTTTGCCGGGATCATCGATGCCGCGGACCGCAAGGCGCTGATCCTGTATCTGGAGGCGCGGTCGAAGTAATAATCCTCCCCATCGCGGCGCGACGGGGAGGACCAAAGAGGCTTTACCCCTGCTCTTCGATATTGGCGTAGAAATCCTGGACGATCGCCCACGCCTCGTCAGCGGTTTCGACAAATTTGAACAGCCCCAGGTCGCGCGCGCTAACCACGCCCTCTTCGACCAGCGCGTCGAAATTGACGACGCGCTCCCAGAATTCCTTGCCGAACAACACGATCGGGATCGGCTTGATCTTGCCGGTCTGGATCAGCGTCAGCAGTTCGAACATCTCGTCAAAGGTGCCGAAGCCGCCCGGAAACACGCACACCGCGCGGGCGCGCAGCAGGAAGTGCATCTTCCTCAGCGCGAAATAGTGGAACTGGAAGCTGAGATCGGGGGTGACGAACCGGTTAGGCGCCTGTTCGTGCGGCAACACGATGTTGAGCCCGACCGATTCCTTGCCGACATCGTCAGCGCCGCGATTCGCCGCTTCCATGATCGACGGGCCGCCGCCCGAGCAGACGACGAAATGGCGGCAGCCATTTTCGTCGGGTGGCACCTGGCTCGCCAGCCGCGCCAGCTTGCGCGCTTCTTCATAATATTTCGCCTTGGCTTTCAGGCGGCGCGCGATGTTTCGCTGCACATCGTCGGTGGCCGCGGCTTCGAGCGCGTCGGCCTCCGCCGGCTCGGGAATCCGCGCCGAGCCATAGATGACGAGCATCGACTCGATCTTCGCCTCGTCGAGCAGCAGTTCGGGCTTGAGCAGCTCGAGCTGGAACCGCACCGGCCGCAAGTCTTCGCGCAGCAGGAAGTCATTGTCCTGAAACGCCAGCTTGTAGGCGGCGCTCGCGGTTTGCGGGGTGGTCGTCGCCTGCTTGGCGAACTTTGCGTCATCCTTGGCTTTGTGGAAACGCGAACGATGGGGTTGTTTATCTTCGGCCATTGACCAGCGGCTACCCGCTTCGCGTGACTTTGCCAAGACGGGCGTGCGTCAGCGGCAATATCCGTTGCCGCTCATGTCGAAATGGAAATGATTATAATGCGCCGCGTTATAATCCGGCCCGAGCACCGTGCCAAAGCGGCGGCAGCCCGATTTGTGGAGCGCGCGGAGGAATTCCTGCGACGCCTTGTCGCCCTTCCACCCACCGTCCAGCATGATCCGCCGCCCGTCGGCAAGCACAAAACCCGACACATCGACCGCGTTGGAATAGGCGTGCTGCGACAGGCGGCCCGACCGGCCGCCATAAATGTTGCGGCAGCTATAGGTGCCGAAGGTCTCGATCTTCACCACCTCCTGCCCGAAATATTTCCGCGCCGCGGGCTTCACCGCAAATTGCGCCCAGCCGGCAAAATTCTTCGCCAGCGGACAGGTCATCGCACCCAGGTTCGTCGTCGGCGTGCCGATGTCCAGCAGCTTGACCGAGTCGATCGAACTGCACCCGCCGCCATGATCCTGATTGGCAAGCGGGGTAAAACGCACTCCGGCTTGCTTGAGCTCGAACGCGCATTGCTGGGCTTCGGCACTGGTAAAGGACGGCGTCGGGGCGACTTGCGGCCGCTTTGGCGCGCTGGCGCTGGGGCGTTTTGCGTCGCCGCGCTTCATCACGTCGGGACTGCCGAAACAGCCCGACAGCGCCAGCGCCGCGGTCGCGGCGATCAGGATCCGGGGCTGCAAGACGGTCGGCATCGGCATGGCGTCAAAATACCGACAGGATGGTTAACAAGCTCTTTAGTTTTGCTTCGGCTCACCCGAAATTTCGCGCGGCCCACGCATTTTGTTTGACAGCCCGCGCGCCAACCCTAAACGCAGCGCCGGGCCACGCGGTCCCAACGCCGCGCGAGCTCTCTGCAAGGAGAGATTATATGACTGAAGTGCCGACGCCAGACTTGCGCCCTGCGCGCCCGTTTTTCTCTTCCGGACCCTGCGCCAAGCCGCCGGTCTGGGCGCCCGAAAAACTCCAAACCGAATCGCTGGGCCGCTCGCATCGCGCCAAGATCGGCAAGACGCGCCTCGCGCTTTGCATCGACCTGATGCGCGAGATGCTGCAGCTTCCCGACACGCACCGCATCGGTATCGTCCCGGGCTCCGACACCGGCGCGTTCGAGATGGCGATGTGGACGATGCTCGGCGCTCGCCCCGTCACGACGCTCGCATGGGAGAGCTTCGGTGAGGGCTGGGTCACCGATGCCGCCAAGCAGCTCAAGCTCGACCCGACGGTCATCCGCGCCGATTACGGCCAGCTTCCGGACCTTCGCCAAATCGACTGGTCGAACGATGTCCTGTTCACCTGGAACGGCACCACCAGCGGCGTGCGCGTGCCGAACGGCGACTGGATCGCCGACGACCGCACCGGCCTCGCCTTCGCCGACGCGACCAGCGCGGTGTTCGCCTACGACCTGCCGTGGGACAAAATCGACGTCGCGACCTTCAGCTGGCAGAAAGTACTCGGCGGCGAAGGCGGCCATGGCGTGCTGATCCTCGGCCCGCGCGCCGTCGAACGCCTCGAGAACTACACCCCCGCCTGGCCGCTGCCGAAGGTGTTTCGTCTCG
>CAZCUW010000107.1:0-8092 GCA_964502035.1 uncultured Sphingopyxis sp.
TCGTCGGTGAAGATCACGGCGATGTTGGGGGTGCAGCGCTGTGCAGCGACCGGCGCCCCCGCCGCCGCCGCGACCGCGCGAATCCGGTTGTCGACGATCGCCGCGACATCGGCATCGACGCCGACCGTGCGGGGGCAGACGGGGGCGATCCACCGCGCCACGGGCTGGAGCCGGGCAACGCCCGCGCGCCGGACAAATTCGGCGGCGCGTTTACGCTCTTCGCGCTTTGCGTCGGGGCTGCCGGTCACGACGATGGCGTCGGGGCTGTCGCTGGCGGCAGGCGCCGCAGCAAGCAGGACGATGGCGGCAAGCAGGCTCATGCGGATGCTCCCGGTGATGATTCGCCAAGACTAGCAAATCATTACAAGATTTCCAGCGTTTGGCTACCAGCTCCCGAAACTGGCATCCGACGGGCTGGCGCGGTGGAACGCCCGCTCCCGGCGGCGCCAGCCGTAGCGGCGGCGCTTGACCAGCAACAGGCACGGCCATTCGGCGCTGCCGCCGCGCGCCGCGAGGCGAAAGCCCTGCGCGCGATAGGCGGCGAGCACCGGGGCCATCTGGCGCGCGATCAGCCCGGCAAGGATGGCATGGCCGCCGGGCGCGGTTGCGGCCCCGATGTCGGGGGCGAGGGTGATCAGCGGGCCGGCGAGGATGTTCGCGATGACGAGGTCATAGGGCGCGCGGTGGCGGATTGCCGGATGGTCGGTCCCCGGTGCGACCGCGAGCGTCAGGGCGCCGCTGCCGCGACCGAGCGGGACATGGTTGATCGCCGCATTGTCGCGGGTGACGAAAATGCTCGCGGGGTCGATGTCCGATGCGATCGTCCGCGCGCTTGGCCATAAAGCCATGGCGGCAAAGGCGAGCAGCCCGGTGCCGGTGCCGATGTCGGCGATGTTGCGCGGGGCGATGCCTTTGCGCTTCAGCCGTTCGAGCATCGCCAGACAGCCCGCGGTGGTGTCGTGGCCGCCGGTGCCGAACGCCTGGCTGGCGTCGATCAGGAACGGGGTCGTGCCCGGGGGAACGCGGTCGGCGTAGCTGCTGGTGTGGACGAAGAAACGGCCCGCGTGCACGGGTTCAAGCCCCTGTTGACTGACGGTCACCCAATCTTCCTCGGGCAGCTCCTCGACCGTGGGCTGCTTGCGCCGGGCGCTCGGCACCAGCGCCTGGACCATCGCCAGCAGGTCGGCGGTGGGCGCCTCGTCGACATAGGCGTCGAGTTGCCACAGCCCGGCATCCTCGTCGATTTCGCGGGTCACCACCACCGGCGGTTCGGCGAGGGCGTCGAGCGCCGACCCATCGGCGGAGACGGCTTCGGCCTCGGCGCGAGTGCAGGGGAGCGAGATCAGCCAGCTCATGATTCAGCGCACATAGCTGGCGCCGTTGACGTCGAGCACCGCGCCGGTCATCGACGGCGGCGCATCGAGCGCGCACCAACGCGCCATTTCGGCGACCTCGCCCGGCATCGCGACGCGGCCCAGCGGGATGTCGGCCAGCAGTTTGTCGCCGTCGCGGCTGGCGAGATAGTCGTCGGCCATGCCGGTCATGGTGAAGCCGGGGCAGATCGCAAAGGCGAGGATGCCGTCCTGGGCATAGGCGCGCGCGATCGTTTTGGTCATCGCGACCATGCCCGCCTTTGACGCGGCATAATGCCAGTGCGCCGGGCTGTCGCCGCGGTGCGCGGCGCGGCTGGCGATATTGATGATGCGGCCTGCTGCCTTGCGATCCTGCCAATGCAACACCGCGCGGCGGCAGAGGTCGGCGCTGGCGGTCAGATTGACCTGGAGGGTGCGGTTCCAGTTCGCCAGCCAGTCGGCATCCTTGCCTTCGAGCGGATTGGGCTCAAAGATCCCGGCATTATTGACCAGCACGTCGATGCGGCCGTCGAGCCGGTCGAGGCTGTGCTGCCACAGCCGGGCGGGGGTTGCCGGGTCGGCAAGGTCGCCGTCGGCGCTCGACAGCGCGACCGTTCTGGTGGAGTCCGAGGTCAGCGCAGCGGCGATCGCGGCGCCGATGCCGCGGCTGGCGCCGGTGATCAGGATGTGGGTTTGCATGGTGCGCGTCTCTAACGACACGCGCGCATTAGTGCAAAGCGCACCATTACAAAAACGTTCGCCCTGAGCTCGTCGAAGGGCCGTTCTTTCTTTCCGCGTCGAAGGAAGAAGGACGGTGCTTCGACAAGCTCAGCACGAACGGATTTTGTGGGGCGCTTGGTTACGCCACCCGGCGGCTGAACTCGCTCGCGGCCTGTTCCAGCTGTTGCAAGCGCCCGCCCATCTTGCCGAATTCCTGGCTGAGCACGCTGATCTCGCTGGCGACCATGCCGGAATCGTTGCGGATACTGGCGATCGTCGACGACATGCTGTCGGCGGCGAGCGCGGTTTCGTCGACCGCGGCGGTGATCGAGGTGACCGTCTGCGCCTGCGCGTCCATCGCGTCGCGGATGCGCTGCGCCGAGCGTTGCACTTCGACGATCGTCTGCTGGATCGACTGGTTGGCCGTCACCGATCCGCGCGTCGCTTGCTGGATCGCGGTGATCTTGCCCGCGATATCGTCGGTGGCGCGCGCGGTTTCGTTGGCGAGGCTTTTAACCTCCTGCGCGACGACGGCAAAGCCGCGGCCCGATTCGCCGGCGCGTGCCGCCTCGATCGTGGCGTTCAGCGCGAGCAAATTGGTCTGGCCCGCGATCTCGCGGATCAGGCCCAGGATGGATTCGATCGATTCGGCATGGTGTGACAGCGTTTCGGACATGGCGACGGCTTCGCCCGCCTGTTCCGATGCGCGGGTGGCGACGCTGGCTGAGGCTTCGACCTCGCTGCGCGCATCCTCGATGGCGCGGATCAGGCCGGCCGCGGTCGAAGCGGCTTCGCGCATCGCCATCGCCGATTGTTCGGACGCCGCGGCGACTTCGCTGGTTTTGGCGATCATGCCCTTTGCCGCCTGGTCGGCCGACGCGGCCTGCCGCGCGAGCTGTTCGCGCACTCCGTCGGTGTCCTGCACCAGCGAGGCGATCGAGCGGTCGAAATCGCCAGCGAGCGTCTGGCGTTCGCTGGAGATGATCGCGCCGTCGAGTTTCTCGGCATAGCGTTGCATGATGTCGAATTCGAGCAGCGCCAGCCGGTTGACCGCACTGGTCAGCCGCGCCAGCCGCGCCGGATCGTCGATGCAGGCGGTCACGACATATTCGATGGTCAGCCGCTGGCTTTCGGCGATGCACGACATGACCGAGGCGAGCGGCAGTTTGACGCGCCGCGCCATATGGGCGTTCTGGCACGCGATCGTCGCGACCTCCTGTCCCGCGGCTTCGGCATATTTTGTTTCGGTGTGGCGCGCGCTGCCGCGGATGTACGACGCGAGCAGTTCGCCCTCGACCGCGCGCTCGACGCTGGGCAGTGCGTTGAACGCGTCCCAATAGGCGCGCGCGACGGCCTCTTCGCGCCCGGCGATGATCATGTGGATCTCGGCGGCGGTGGCGGCGAGCTGGCCGTCGAGGTCATAATAGGGAAAGCGGTCGGCCATCAGAATCGGGTCGATTTGCTGCTTATGAATCGGATTTTCCTTCACCATGATCCTGCTTCCCTGATCGATCCGAACTTGCGCGAGTCTGCCGCTCGTCATCGTCCGCAAAACATATGACCGGGCTATGCGGCGCGGTTGGTAAATTCGCCGTTAACCAGCGCGCGCTTTTTCGCGCTAGCCGCGCTCGTCGAGCGGGGAAGCGGTGGGGAGTGGATAGCCCTCGAACGCCTTGATCGTGCGCAATGCAAAGGCGCTGTGCATCGCCGCGACCCCGGGCAGCCGCGACAGGCAGTGGCGGTGCAGCCGGTCGAAATCGGCGACATTGCGCGCCGCAACGCGCAGGCGATAGTCCGACGCGCCCGAGAGCAGCTGACATTCGAGGATTTCGTCGAAACTTTTGACCGCGCTTTCGAACGCGGTCAGCGCCTCTTCGCTTTGCGAGGTCAGGCTGATGTCGACGAACACGTCGAGCCCCAGCCCGATGCGGTCGGGCGCCAGCCGCGCGGCATAGCCGGTGATGACCCCCGCCGCCTCCAGCGCGCGGATGCGGCGGTGGCACGCCGACGCCGACAGCCCCACCGCCTCGCCCAGTTCGGCGGCGGGGCGCGGTCCTTGTCGTTGCAGCAGGTCGAGGAGTTTTCGATCGATCCGATCAATCATTGTGCGCCATTGTCCTGTTTCACGAGAAATTCGTGCGCGATTGTCGCTAATCCAAGGACGATATGCAAGCACCTCGCGCGCCATTTCTGCTATTAGGCGCAGCCATGAACGACGCGGCGCCAGGCAGCGCGACCGGCGGCGAAGCAATGGAGAGCGACCATGATCATCGGCACCCCCAAGGAAATCAAGAACCACGAATATCGCGTCGGACTGACGCCCGAAAGCGCGCGCGAGCTGAGCGTGCACGGCCACCGGGTGCTGGTGCAGACCGGCGCCGGCGCGGGCATCGGCGCCCACGACCGCTTCTATGTCGAGGCGGGCGCCGAGATCGTCCAGACCGCCGAAGAGATTTTTGCGACCTGCGACATGGTGGTCAAGGTCAAGGAGCCGCAGCCCGGCGAGCGCGCGATGCTGCGCGAGGGGCAGATCCTCTACACCTACCTCCACCTCGCCCCCGATCCCGACCAGACGCGCGACCTGATGGCATCGGGCGCCGTCTGCATCGCTTATGAAACCGTCACCAGCCCGCACGGCGGCCTGCCGCTGCTGAAGCCGATGAGCCAGGTCGCGGGGCGGATGTCGATCCAGGCCGGCGCGACCGCGCTGGAAAAGGCGCATGGCGGCCGCGGCGTGCTGCTTGGCGGCGTTCCCGGCGTCGCCCCGGGCAAGGTGTGCGTGATCGGCGGCGGCGTCGTCGGCTTCAACGCGGCGCAGATGGCGGCGGGGCTTGGCGCCGACGTCACCATCCTCGACCGCGATCCCGAAGTGCTCGAACGTGTCGGCACTTTTTTTGAATCGCGCGCCAAGACGCGCTTTTCCAACCGTGCCAATCTGGCCGAATGCGTCGCCGAGGCCGATCTGGTGATCGGCGCGGTGCTGATCCCCGGCGCTGAAGCGCCCAAGCTGGTCACCCGCGACATGCTCGGCACAATGCAGGCGGGGTCGGTGCTGGTCGATGTCGCGATCGATCAGGGCGGCTGTTTCGAGACGAGCCATGCGACCACCCACGCCGACCCGACCTATGTCGTCGATGGCATCGTTCATTATGCGGTCGCCAACATGCCCGGCGCGGTCGCGCGCACCAGCACCTATGCGCTGAACAATGTGACGCTGCCGCACGCGCTGCGGATCGCCGACCTGGGGTGGAAAGCGGCCCTGAAGCGCGACGTGCATCTTGCGCAGGGACTCAACGTCTGGAATGGTAAGGTCACGTTCGAGGCCGTAGCCGAAGCGGTCGGAACCGATTATGTGTCTGTCGAGCAGGCACTCGCCTGATAACAAGGACATAGATGCGACGATGACCGACCAAGCTGCCCCCCCGCCGCCGCAGGACGACGAGCCCGAGGAAAATGAGGTGCTGCGCGCCGCGCGCGAACAGCGTCAGCAGAAAGAAGCCGCCGACGCGTCCGAAGCCGCCGACAAGGAAGCGGCGAAGGGCAAGCGCGCCGGCTGGAAAACCGCTGCCGCCGCGGGCATCGGCATCGGTTCGGCGGCGGTGATCGCGGCGCTGCTGTACGCGAACCGCGACAAGATCAAATGACGCGGCGCCCGGTTCGGCCGAGCTGAACCATGCGCCGATGATCAGCCCGGACTGGGATCGGGAAGGGCGGCCGCGTGCCGCCCTTTTCATATCCTCGGTGCCGGGCTGGCAAGACGTGCGCTTTGCCGCCGAACCGCGGCATTTCATTCCCCCTTGCCGACTCACCCGCCGCGGCCTATATGCGGCCTACTTCTTGACATGGTCAGCCAGTTGGGACGTCGGGGCCGCGGGCCGCGGCGGCTGTTCGCACATGCTTTCCGGTCATGCATTTTGGGAAATTTCATTGGCCGATCTCGACGCCCTGACTGCGATTATCGCGCCCGAAGCCGAGGCGATGGGCCTGGCGCTGGTGCGCGTCGCCTTTTTTGGCGGCGAGAGCGACCCGACGTTGCAGGTGATGGCCGAGCGCCCGGCGACGCGGCAGCTGACGATCGACGATTGCGCCGATCTGTCGCGCCGCATTTCGGTCCAGCTCGACGCGCTGGAGGAAGCGGGCAAGGATCCGATCGAGCAAGCGTATCGGTTGGAAGTGTCGTCGCCCGGCATCGACCGCCCGCTGACCAGGCCCGCTGATTTCGCGGACTGGGCCGGGCATGAGGCGAAGGTCACGCTGAAGGAAAAGCTGAACGGCCGCCAGCGCTTCAACGGCCTGCTGGTCGGGATCGACGGCGATGTCGTGACGATTTCGGATAAGGAAGAGGTGGAGCATAAGCTGCCGTTCGATGCGATCGACACCGCCAAGCTGGTGCTCACCGACAAATTAATTGCTGCAACCGTCCCGCTTTCAGTCGAAGGCGCGGATGAACTGGAAGAAGAAGGACAGGACTGATGGCCACTGCCATTTCCGCCAACCGCGCCGAACTGCTGGCGATTGCCAACAGCGTCGCCAGCGAAAAGATGATCGACAAGGGCATCGTGATCGAGGCCATTGAAGAAGCGATCCAGCGCGCCGCCCGCGCCCGCTATGGCGCCGAAAACGATATTCGCGCCAAGCTGGACGTCCAGACCGGCGACCTGCGCTTGTGGCGCGTCGTCGAGGTGGTCGAGACGGTCGAAGATTATTTCAAGCAGGTCGATCTGGCTGCGGCGCAGAAATTGCAGAAGGATGCCCAGTTGGGCGACTTCATCGTCGATCCGCTGCCCGCCGTCGACCTGGGCCGCATCGACGCCCAGTCGGCGAAGCAGGTCATCTTCCAGAAGGTCCGCGAAGCCGACCGCGAGCGCCAGTATGAAGAGTTCAAGGACCGCGCCAGCGAGCTGATCACCGGGGTCGTGAAGTCGGTCGAATTCGGCCACATCGTCGTCAACCTGGGCCGCGCCGAAGGCGTGATCCGCCGCGACCAGCAGATCCCGCGCGAATTGATGCGCGTCGGCGACCGCGTCCGCGCCCTGATCCTGTCGGTGCGCCGCGAAAACCGCGGCCCGCAGATTTTCCTGAGCCGCGCGCACCCCGACTTCATGAAAAAGCTGTTCGCGCAGGAAGTGCCCGAAATTTATGACGGCATCATCGAGATCAAGGCCGCCGCGCGCGACCCGGGTTCGCGCGCCAAGATCGGCGTCATCAGCTATGATGGCAGCATCGACCCCGTCGGCGCCTGCGTCGGCATGAAGGGCAGCCGCGTTCAGGCGGTGGTTCAGGAAATGCAGGGCGAAAAGATCGACATCATCCCCTGGTCCGAAGACACCGCGACCTTTGTCGTCAACGCGCTGCAGCCCGCGACGGTCCAGCGCGTCGTCAT
This sequence comes from uncultured Sphingopyxis sp., assembly GCA_964502035.1. Classification (GTDB taxonomy): domain Bacteria; phylum Pseudomonadota; class Alphaproteobacteria; order Sphingomonadales; family Sphingomonadaceae; genus Sphingopyxis. Next base: position 7,456 of record CAZCUW010000107.1, read on the forward strand.
CGACGAAGATGACAGCCGCATCGAAGTCGTCGTCCCCGACGACCAGCTGTCGCTGGCCATCGGGCGCCGCGGCCAGAATGTCCGTCTCGCCAGCCAGCTGACCGGCAGCCAGATCGACATCATGACCGAGGCCGACGCCAGCGAGAAGCGTCAGCGCGAATTCGTCGAGCGTTCGACGATGTTCCAGGAAGAGCTGGACGTCGACGAAACGCTCGCCCAGCTGCTGGTCGCCGAAGGCTTTAGCGAGCTTGAAGAAGTCGCCTATGTCGCCATCGAGGAACTCGCCGGCATCGAAGGGTTCGACGAGGAACTGGCGCAGGAACTGCAGAGCCGCGCGACCGAAGGGCTGGAACGCCGCGAGGAAGCCGCGCGCGCCGAGCGCCGCGAGCTGGGGGTCGAGGATGATCTGGCCGCGATCCCGCATTTGACCGAGGCGATGCTGGTCGTGCTGGGCAAGGCGGGCATCAAGACGCTCGACGATCTGGCCGACCTGGCGACCGACGAGCTGATCGCCAAGAAGCGCACCGACAACCGCCGCGGCCCGCCGCGCAGCGAGCGCGCCGAGGACAAGGGCGGCGTGCTGGGCGAATATGGCCTGAGCGAAGAACAGGGCAACGAAATCATCATGGCGGCGCGC
>CAZCUW010000108.1:0-7957 GCA_964502035.1 uncultured Sphingopyxis sp.
TGCCGACGAGCATTTTTTACGATGCCGAGGGGCGGGAATTGTGGCGCGTCGTCGGGGCGATCGACTGGCAGGGGGATGAGGCGCGGGCGTTGCTGGTGGAGGCGACTTAATCCCCCTCCCGCTTGCGGGAGGGGTTAGGGGTCGGGCGAGCGTGGCGAGCTTGCGCCAGCTAGGAATGCCCACCCCGCTGCGACTAACGAACAAGTTCGTAAGTCTCGCTGCCCCTCCCCTGACGGGGAGGGGATGTTAACGCGAAAAGGGCGAGCGCCCCATGACGCCCGCCCTTCCCTTGCGACCCAGAGCAAGCTCCGGGGAAACTTAACCGCCGACCGTCACGCGGCCGCTGCGATAGCCCTTCTTGCGCATTTCCTTCACATAATCCTTGTCGGCATCGACGACCTCGTTCTGCCATTCATCCCACGCATCCCAGCGATCCTCGCGGTCGGTCGAGTGGCGCAGGTCGCTGGTCAGCTCCTTTTCCGCCTCCAGAATGTCGGCTTTGTAATTATACCAGGACTGGTTGACGACGCCCGCGATCGGCGCGGTGCGGATATGCGGTGCTTCAAACCCCGGCGGCTGCGAGCCATAGGGAACGGCGGCGGCAACGCTGACGGGAAGCGCCAAGGCCACGGCGAATAGGGTCCATTTTTTCATCGTCCATCTCCTGATTGGCCGCCCGCACGCGGGCCGGTCAGGGGAGTCAACGAAGCAAGCGGCGATTTTCTTCCCGGCTAAACGGAGATTCGGCACGGCTGGTGGTGGATTTGAAGCTGCCCACCTCCTTGGTCGTCATTGCGAGCGTAGCGAAGCAATCCAGGGCGGTTTACGCCTACTCGGGATTGCCGCGTCGCTTCGCTCCTCGCAATGACGATAATAGGCTCAGCCCGGATGCGCTTCGTCGCCGACCGCCGAGCGGAGGAGGCCGCGAAACACGTCCTGCGCGCTGCGTTTGCCCTGCGTCACGTCGAACACATCGCGCGCGATCGGCATGGCGAGATTATAGCGTTCGGCAAGCGCGATGACGGTCGGCGCGCTTTTCACCCCCTCGGCGACCATGTTCATCCCCGCGATGATCTCTTCGATCGGGCGGCCCTTGCCCAGTTCGACCCCGACATGGCGGTTGCGGCTGAGCGGGCTGGTGCAGGTCGCGATCAGATCGCCCATGCCGGTCAGCCCGGCAAAGGTTTCAGGGCGCCCGCCCATCGCGACGCCGAGCCGCGTGATTTCGGCCAGCCCGCGCGTCATCAGCGCCGAACGGGTGTTGTCGCCGGCGCCCTGGCCGTCGCCCATGCCGACCGCGATCGCGATGATATTCTTGAGCACCCCGCCGAGTTCGCAGCCGAGCAGATCGGTGTTGGTGTAAACGCGGAACAGCCCCGAATGGAACACCGGCTGGAGCGCGCGGACGACGATCTCGTCCTCCATCGACAACACGCTCGCCGCCGCCTGTCCGGTCATGATCTCGCGCGCGAGATTGGGGCCGGTGAGGACGCCGACCGGGTGGCCGGGGAGCACTTCCTCGATCAGCTGGGTCATCCGTTGGCCCGACGACAGTTCGAGCCCCTTGGTCAGGCTGATCACCGGCACCCACGGGCGCAGATGATTGCGTGCCTCTTCAAGCACCGCGCGAAAGCTGTGCGAGGGGACGCCCATGATGAGGACATCGGCACCGGCGACGACTTCGGCCATGTCGCCGGTCGCGCGCAGCGCCGTCGGCAGCTTGATGCCGGGCAGATATTTGCGGTTCTCATTATCGCGGTTGACGCCGCCCACCGTCTCGGCATCGCGCGCCCACAGGGTGATCGGCGCATTGCGCGACACGACCGACGCGACCGTCGTCCCCCAGCTGCCCCCACCGAGCAGGCCGACCTTCAACCGCATATTTCTCTCCCCTGTTTTCAGGCGAGACTGACGGCAGTTTTAATGCTTGGCAAGAAACGCCTTCATCACCGCCGCCGTCGCCTTGGGATCCTCGATCATCGGGACGTGGCCGACATGCTCGAAGATATGGCTCTGGCTGCCCGCGATGCCCGCTTCGAGGACGGGAACGCAGCTGACGTCGAGCAGCCGGTCGTGGCGGCCCCAGAGGATCAGCGTCGGCGCCTTGACCTCGCCCAGCCGGTCGTTGAGCGGATGGTCGCGGCCTTCATTGGCAATCGTCCAGAAAATGCCGTCGAGCTGGTCGCGATATTTGAGCGCGTCGGCGTAGAGCACGGGTTTCAGCCGCGCCGGGATATAGGGCGGTTTGTGGACGACCATCGCGACCAGCCGGTCGGCGTCCTCGAGCCCCGCGAGGACGAGCGGATTATAATCCTCGTTCGCCGCCTGTTTCTGAAGGTCGCTTTCGTTGGCGCCGTTGACCCCGGCGTTGTTGAGCAGGATCAGGCTGGCGAGCGCGTCCGGATAGTCGATCGCGTAGCGCAGCGCGATCCAGCCGCCCATGCTGTTGCCGCCGACATGCGGGCGGTGAAGGCCAAGGGTGTCGGCGAATTGCTTGAGCCGCGCGGTCTGCGCTTGCAGGTCATAAGCGAGGTCGGGGTTGCGCTCATTCTCGCCGAAACCCGGCAGGTCGGGGGCGATGACATGATAATCGCGCGTCAGATGCGGCGCGATCATCGACCAATTATCCTTGTCGCCGGCAAAGCCGTGGACGAGCAGCAGCAGGGGCTTCGCGGGATCGCCGCCCTCCAGATAGGGCCAGTTGCGGCCATCGACCATGACGCTTTTCCGCACCATCCGCCCGCGCTGGCGCAGCAAAGCGCGACCGAGCGCGACGAGGCGGCCGGGGAAGACGAAATACATCAGCGCCATCGCGATCAGCGGGGCGAAGAGGAGGATGAGGAGGATTTTCATCGGTTTCTAACTCAGTCCTAAATCCGTTTTTGCGCCACCCGCGCGTCGAACCAGCCGATCAAATCGTCCAGCACCGCATCTTGTTCCGGCTCGTTGTAAATTTCGTGGAACAGGCCGGGATAGATTTTGAGACTCTTGTCCACCGACCCGACGTGATCGAACAGATATTGCGAGCCTGCGGGCGCGGCGAGGCTGTCGGCGGCGCCATGCTGGAACAGGATCGGCAGCGTGATGCGCGGCGCGCCCGCTTGCGCTGCGGCCATCGCGTCCATGAATTCCTTGCCCAGCCGCGCGCCGATCTTGCCGGTATAGACCAGCGGGTCGGCGCGATAGGCAGCGACCACCGCGGGATCGCGGCTGACCCCGTTCGCGTCGAGCGACAGCACGCCGAGGCGCGGGAAGAAGCGCGAGAGGAAGCGGCTGATCCACACGGTGAAGCGCGACGGCGGCGCGGCAGGGACGATCGCGGGGCCGGAGAGCGCCGCGGCGACGAACGCCGACTGGCGCTCGATCAGGAACAAGGTCGAAATCAGCCCGCCCATGCTGTGGCCGAGGAGAAGGCGTGGGGTGGCGCCATGGTTGACCTCGACCAGCGTCAGCAGTTCGGCCATGCCGTCGGTGAACGCCGAAAAGCGCGGGACGAAACCGCCGTCGCCGTCGGACAAGCCGTGACCCCAATGATCGATCGCATAGACGGCGTAACCCGCGTCGGTCAGCCGCCGGGCGACATGGCCGTAGCGCCCCGCATGTTCGGCATAGCCGTGCGCGAGCAGCACGACGGCTTTCGGCAGGCCTTCAGGCAGCCAGTGGGTGATGTGGAGCTCTGCCCCGGCGCCGGCCGATCCCGCGGGCAGCTGGATCGTACCCGTTGCCATATTATACTCCCGCCGTTCGCCCTGAGCTTGTCGAAGGGCCGCACTTTCTTTGGGCGGCGCCAAAGGAAGAACGGTGCTTCGACAAGCTCAGCACGAACGGGATAGAGGCCAATTCAGGATTGCTACGCATGGCGCTATCGCACCGCTTTCTTCAGCGCCGCGGTGCTGCGGTGGCCGGGGCCATCGTCGCCCGCCCTGTCGATCCGCGCCAATATGCCCTCGAGCGCGCGGCTGATCGCGGTCTGGGTGCGGACCATTTCGACCTTTGGCCAGGCGGTGCGCTCGCCGGTGTCGATCAGCTCGTCGATATCCTCCTGCCCCAGATCGCTGAGGATCTTCGCGGGCGACCAGAATTTGGGCGGGCGAATGATGTTGATGTCGCCGGTATATTCCTGATTGATCACCGACCGCGCCATATTGGCGAGGCTGTTGAGCGGCGGCACCCATTCGAGCGGTTTCTGGAAGATGATCATATTGGCGTTCAGCCACGCCTTGAAGGTCGCCATCGACGCATGTTGAATGGCCTCGATCGGCGCCATCTGTTTGCGGGTGTCGGTCGCGAACGGCAGCGCGATCGGGTTCGCCTGGCTGACGATATGATGGTTGACGCCGTAGAGGCGTTCGAGCCGTTTGGTCGGGATGTCGTGGGTCACCGACCCGTCGACCCAGCGCCGATCGGGCTGGTACGGGATGCGGTCGCCGCTGTCGTCGCGCGCCATCAGCATCACCGGCGGGAAGACGCCGGGGACGGCGCACGATGCCAGCACCGCCTCGCGGATCAGCACATTGGGGGCGGTGATCGCATTGAGCAGGCGGCCGTTCTGATGCTTTTCAGCGGGGGCGACCGAGACATTGAGGTGGCGGCCGCTGATTTCAAAGGCTTCCTGAAAGGTCAGGTCGGGGATCAGGTCGGCCAGCCGGTCGCGCACCTCGTCGGAGGCGAGGCGCCGCCCGTCGGTACCGCGGTCCGGATTGGCGAGGCGGTCGCTGGCGAGGAAGGCGCCGATTTCGCTGTCCTTGCGGGTGCAGACGACCGCGGCGACGATCGACCCGCCGCTGGCGCCCGACATGATCGCGGGCAACACGCCTTCGGACCACAAGGCCTTGACCACCCCGATGTGGAAAAACAGGAAGCTGCCCGAGCCCGAGAGCAGCAGCGCCGAGCGGCCGTAGCAATGCTGGGCGCGGCGGAAAAAGTCGCGCTTTTCCTCGCGGCTGATGCTGCGCGCCGCGGCGATCTTGTCCAATGAGGCGACGACCTCGGCGACATACTCCTCGATCAGCTTTTTGGTGCCGAAGCGCGCCTTTTGATAGAGGCGTTCGTGGCCCATGCCGTCGATATTGCCGTGGATGCCTTCGTTCAAGACGAACAGCAGCCCCTTGACGTCGCCCGCCGCCGACAGCTTGCGCAATTTTTCGAGCCGGGCGCGGATCGCCTTATAGTCGAAATGCTTGCTCTCGTCGGCGTCGCGCCACGCCTGGAGCCCCGATTTCTTGTCATGGTCGCGCGCGGCTTTGGCCCAGGCGATATAATCGGGCGCGGTCACAAGGTCGCGGTCGGCGCTGAGCGTCGGGGTGAAAAGCATTCAGTGTTCCTGCGAGACATGGTTATTTTTTCGAGTCTTGCCGGTTGCGTTGCCTTTGGCAACCGGTTTCGCCCGGGATTTGGCGGCAGGTTTCGGGACGGCTTTCGGCTTCGCCTTGGGTTTTGGCGCCGGTTTCGCCGCCGGTTTCGGCGTTGCCGTAGCGGCTTTCGGTTTTTCGGGGTTGGGCACGGCCGCCATCAGCTCGGCGAAACTTTCGTCGATACACGCCCGGAAAAAAGCGATGTCGGGCATGATCGCGCGTTCGCAGATGATCGAAAAGGCGATGCGGCCGTTGTAGCTGGGGGTCGCGACGAACAGCCCCATATTGTTCGCAAGCGGCGCCATGCCATGCTGCGTCACCAGCTGCGCCCCCGCCAGATAGAGCGGCACCTGCGCGCCCGGCACGTTCGAGATGAACAAATTGGTGCCGCGCACCGCAAAGCGTTCGCTGGTCACCAGCCGTGCCACCGCGGCCATCGTCGCGCCCGGAATATGCTGCGACAGGTCGGTCATGATCCGCGCGCTGACCCCGGCCTTGGCCTCCTTGGCCTCGACCGTATAGTCGCGGATCGCCGCGAGGCGCGCGAGCGGATCGGCGATGTCGCTGCGCACCGGGACGCTCATCGCCGACACCTGGTTGCCGGGGGTCGAGGCCTTTCCGGCCCCCTTATCTTTGCCGCGCAGGTTGATCGGCGCGATCGCGACCAGGCTTTCCTTGGGCAATTCCTTGTGCTTGGCGAGATATTTGCGCAGCGCCCCGCCGACGGTCGTCAGCACGACGTCGTTGACCGTCGCGCCCGGCACTTTCTTGCGGACCAAGGCGACATCGGCGAGCGCCACCGACGTCCCGTCGAACATCTTGTGCGGGCCGACGGGGACGTTGAAGCGCGTTTCGGGCACCCCCGCGGTCATCCCGCCCTCGGCCATCGCCTTGCGCGCCGACGAGATGATCGCGGGCGACATTTTCATCAGCGCGTTCATGAATTTGACCGGCGATTGCAGCGACGCCGACCAGGCGCGCGACAGCGTCTCGGCGCTCGACGGCGGATCGCCCAGATCCTCGACCGGCGGTGGTTCGGCGATCGCTGGGGTGCCGTTGGCATCGATATCGCTCATCGCGATAAAGGCGTGGGCGCCCGATGCCCCATCGACCGCGGCGTGATGGACGCGGTGGAGCATCGCGAAACTGCCCTTGGGGATGCCCGGGATGCGGTCGAGCCCTTCGATGATGTAAATGTCCCAGAGCGGGCGGTTCATATCCATCGGTTTGGAAAAATAGCGCGCCACCGCAATGCAGAATTGCCGCCAGTCGCCGGGTTCGGGCAGCCGCGCGTGGCTCATATGCGCCTCGACATCGAAATGCTCGTCCTCGACCCAATAGGGATGGTCCATGTCGAACGGCAGGCGGTGGAGGCGGCGCTTGAACAAAGGCGAGGTGTGGACGCGGCTTTCAACGTGCGCGATGATGTCCTTGAAACGCACGAAGCCGCCCGGCGCGGTCGAGGGGTCGTAGATATAGACCCCCATGATGTGGGTCAGGTTGTTCGCGGTCTGGGTGTAGAGGAACTGGGCGTCCTGCGCGCTGAGCTGTTTGAGCATGTCTCTTTCCTTCTACCCTACCGTCATTGCGAGGAGCCGCAGGCGACGCGGCAATCTCCAGTGTTCGACGCCGCGCGACATCGATGGCTGGAGATTGCTTCGCTTCGCTCGCAATGACGGTAATGGGGTGCGGCGTCGTCATTCCCCCGTCCCCGGCAAGCGATCGGCCAGCGCCACCGTCGACAACCGCATCGTTTCCATCACGTTCGCCAGCCCGCGCAGTTCCATCAGCAGCGCGCGGCGCGCGGCGAGGATGGCGGGGGTCGCGGGCTCGGCCAGCCCCATGTGGCGCATCAGCGACAGGCCGTTGGCGAACAGCAATTTGCCGATCGCCGCCTCGCTGCTGATCCGGCGCAGCAGATAGGCCTGCTTGCCCTCGGTCAGCGCGGCATCGAGCAAGGCCTTGTCATCGACCGCCTCGCCCGGTTTCGCGCGCGCGAGCCGCTCGGCGACGACCGAATAAGCCTCGGCAAAGGGCAGCAGGATCGCGTGGCCGACAACCGGCTGACAGCGGCGGAGCAGCTGCGCGATGCCGCGGTCGCCGCTGGCGAGGCGGCGATCCCATACCGGGTCGATGCGCGTCAATTCGGCCTCGATCGCGGCGCGATGCTCGTCGCGCGGCGGGTAGAAGAATTCAAATTTGAACAGGTCGCGGAGGTGATCGATCCTGGCCCAGAAGGCCGTAGTCGCGTCGCCGCTGTCGGCATCGCGCAGCTCGAACAGCGCCAACTCGATCATCGCGCGGTCGAGGAAATGATGCGCGATGATGTTGCGATAATAGCTCGCCATCGGATGCTTGGCGGGGTCGATCGAATAGACGCGCTCGCTGCCCGCTTCGTAGCGCGTCAGCAGCCCGCTTTCGACCAGCGTATCGACCGTCACCGCGAGCGCAGCGCGATCGCCGCTTTCGAGTTCGCTGCTGAGCCGGATGCCGCGGGCGCGCGCCCAGTCGGTCACCGCGGCGAGCGCCTCGAGCACTTCGGCGGCGGTGGCGCCGCGCGGCGCCATGCCGAGCAGGATCAGGCACATCACCGAGGTGACCGT
>CAZCUW010000109.1:0-7658 GCA_964502035.1 uncultured Sphingopyxis sp.
GCGCCGCGGCGCCGTCGGCAAAAACAAGCCGGCTCGACACCAGCCAGTGCACCAAGATGCCGGCGCAATAGCCGACCGCCGACGCCGCCATCGGCGACAGCCCCGAATCGAGCAGCAGCAGGAACAGCCCGGCATCGCTGCCCAGCGCCAGACCGCTGGCGAGCAGATAGTTCAGCCAGCGAATCTCGCCGCGGCGGATCGATCCGATCAGGTTCAGCGCGGGTTGCACGGCAAGAATCCCTCCGGCCAAGGCGTCAGGCGGCCTTCGACACGCGCGCCGGGACGTCGCGGACCGACGCCAGCGCCGCCTGCTCGCCCTCGGTGCCGCTTTCATGATATTCGGCGTCCTCGTTGACGCCCCAGATGTCATAGACACGCTCGCCGGCGACGATGTTGCGCACCGTCAGCATCGCGGTCATCATCGCATGATCCTGGTTGTTGTAACGGTGCATGCCGTTGCGCCCGACCATGTGCAGCGTCGGATAACGCGCCTCCAGCTCGCTGCGCATCGTTTCGACATGCGTCGCATAGTCATCGTCATAGACCGGATAGGCCTTTTCCTGCCGCACCACCGCGCCGCCGACGACATCCTGGGGATCGCAGAGGCCGAGGATCGCCATTTCGCGGGTCGCCAGCGCGACCAGATCATCGTCGCTCGATGCCCACAGCCCGTCGCCCTCGAAACAGAAATATTCCAGCCCGACGCACGCCAGTTCGGGGTCGGGCACCATTTCGGGCGACCAGCTGCGGAAATTCTGCACCCGGCCGACCTGCACCTTGCTGTCGTGGATATAGATCCAGTTATCGGGGAACAGATCCGCCGACCGGATTTTCAGCGCAACGGTCAGAAAGTCCCGATATTTCAGGTTCGGCGCCGCATTCAGCGCGCAGGCGGGCAGCGGATGGATACGCGCTGCCAGCTCGCGCATCGGCGCCGAGCTGATGACATGCGCGGCATCGATCACGACATCGCCGTTCGGGCCATTGGCGGTCAACCGCCAGCGGCCGCTCACCTGATCCTGCGTCAGCTGTTTGAAGCTATGCGCCATCAGCACATGGTTGCCGCCCGCGACCACCTTGTCGCGCGCCGCATCCCACATCATGCCGGGGCCAAGCCGCGGATAACGAAAGGTTTCGAGCAGGGTCTTGGTCGCCATGCCGTCATTCGGACGCTTGTTCAGCCCAAAGCTGCGCTTCAGCCCGTCGAGCACCGCGGCACCCAGGCTCAGCCCCTTGATCCGCTGCGCCGCCCAGTCGGCCGACATTTCGTCGCACGGCATGCCCCACACCTTCTCGGTATAGGTTTTGAAAAAGATCGAATAGAGCTTCCGGCCGAACTGGTTGATCGTCCAGTCCTCGAAACTGCGGACATTCTTATTCGGCAGCAGCTTCGCCTGCGCATAGCTCACCATGCACAACGTCGAACGGACAATCCCCAGATTCCACAGCGCCTCGAACGCGCGCAGCGGATAGCTATAGAATTTGCCTTCATAATAGATGCGGCTCATCCGCGGGCGCTGAATGAAATCGTCGGGCAGAATCTCGTTCCACAGATCGACGACTTCCTGGCTTTTGGAAAAGAAGCGATGCCCGCCGATATCGAAGCGGAAACCCTCATGCTCGACCGTGCGACTGATCCCGCCGACATAGACCGGATCCTTTTCGATCACCGTCACCTTGTAACCCTGTTGGGTCAGCTGATAGGCGGCGGTCAACCCGGCCGGTCCGGCGCCAATGATGGCGACGTCGGCGCTGGTCGGGCGGCTTTTCGAAACTTGGGCGTCGGTCACTTAAATTCCCCCACAGAAAGATTAGGGCCTAACTGGCGCAGGACGCGCTAAAAAATGGTTAATCCGCCGGTAGGAAAATGGTTATCCAGCGCCGGTTTCATTCGCCGGTCCGCCCGCGCGGTGGCAGGATGCGATAAACGCTGAACGTATCCGACGAGAGCCGCGGATCACGGCTCAGCCAGCGCACCGGCTTTCCCTTCGCCAGTTGCGCGGCAAGGCCGCCGGGCGCCTCGCGCGCAAAGCGTTGCATTTCGGGCAAACCCGAGCAGGCGACCAGATATTGGGCGCGCTCGGCCCGAACGATCGGCTCCGCGGCGCCGGGCGCGGCGGTAAAGGCCGCGATGATCCGGCGCATCGCGGCGGCATTGCGATGATGCCCGGTCGCGACAACGCTGTGCGGAGTGCGAACCAACAACGCCGGACCGATGTCGATCGGCGCGACCATATGGGACGGCGGCAATGTGTTCAACGCGGCGAGCGCGGACGCGGTGGGACATTTGCCCATGTCCAGCGCTGCGCGCGTGGGCGCCCCAGTCACCGCAAAAGCCAGCTTCGCGCCAAGCGCCGCATCGACCCCCGGCAACGCTGCAAAAATCAGCAAGGTCGATGCCGCCCGCCCCGCCAACGAGCGGCGGTTTCGGCTCCAGTGCCACAGGCCGATCGCCGTCGCCGCAAAGGCGGGGATCAGAAACGCATGGGTGGTCGCGCCCATGCGGGTCACGAAAAGGGACGTCGCCGCGCTGGCCAATATGATCACGGCGGCGCGGGTCCAATTCTCCGCGAAGACATCGCCGCGGCTCTGCCGCCACGCCCACGCCAGCGCACCAAGCCCGACCAGCGTCGGCGCGAGATAGAGCATTGCATAGGGTGCTTGCTGGGTCCAGATCGGCCGCCCCTCGAACACCAGATCATACCAATAGTGCCGAACCAGCGGATCGAGCGCGCCGAAAGGACCGGACAGACAGGGCGTGCCGATCAGGATGAATAGCGCGCCGCCGACCACGCCAGCCGCCAACAAGCCCGCAGCACGGCGCGGCATCGACCGTGACAGCGCCGCGGGTGCCTGAATCCAGGCCCAGGTGATAACCCCGGTCGCCGCCACCGCGGCCGCATAGGGCAAGGAAAAACTGTCGCAAAACACCGTCAGCGTCGATAGCGTCCCGCGCATCGCCAGCAGCCAGGCGACCGGCAAGATTGTCAATCCGAGCGCAAAACCGGCAAGCCGCCGCGACGTCGCCGGATCGCGCAGCCAGTCAGCGGCAAACAGCGCGCCAAAGATCGCCAGATAGGGCAGTCCTTCCAGCGAAATTTCGGCGTGCACGGCGATAATCGCCGCCGCCGCGAGGCCGTTGGCAAATGTCGCCGGCCGCAACGCGATCCAGAACATCGCGACCGACAGCAACAGCTGCCAGCTGTGGTGATCGATGCGCATCGGCACAAAAAACTGCAAAAAAGTGACGCCGGTGAACGCAATCAACAGCCCGACGACGACAAGCGGCCGACCGCCCAGCAGGGCCAGGATCCGGCCGAGGAGCAGGAACAGCGGCAGGATCAGCAATTGGGGTTGAAGGGCCAGTGCCCAACGCTCGCCCGCCACCTCGCCCAGCAACGGCTGCAGGATCAGGACAAGCCCCGCGATCGACGCATCGACAAAGCGCGACCAGTGCATAAGCCCGCCGCCCCCGCTCGGATTGACCCGATATTGCTGGATATCAAACCAGCTTTGCCCGGCGAGCAGGTCGCGCACCTGCGCCAGCCGCATCGCATCGTCGGGATCGGGATAAAGAAACTGCGGGATGGCATCATATTGGCTGAACAGGCTGAACAGCGCGAGGATGAGCCAAAGCGAAACGGCAAGCCCATCGCCCCCAATGCGCGCGATAAGCTGCCCTGCCCTGCCTGTCCGCTGCATTACGCGTATCACCCCATTCGTCGCGCCCGCCCGGATGGCCCCGCGCCCCAGCGCTGGCCCAAGGCTGCGTCCCGCTGTGACCAATCATGGCTAAGGACTGGTTAATTCGGGGTCGCGATTCTCGGCAAAACGCCGCTTCCCGGCTTGGGGCGACGCCCATATTGCGATAAACTCGCCTTGGCCAAGGAGGCGCGACATGGCGGGTGGTCTGGCAATTGTCTTGAGCGGCGGCGGCGCCAAGGGCGCCTTTCAGGTCGGCATCGTCCACGAACTCGTCGTCAACCGCGGGGTGCGCCTCGACATCGTCGCGGGCGTATCGACCGGCGCGATTCAGGCGCTGGGAGTCGCGCAGGACGATGTTCCGGGGCTGCTCGACGCCTGGCTCGCGATCCGCGGCAACAGCTCGATCTACAAATCGCGTCCGCTCGGCGTCGTCGGCGGGCTGCTCGGCGAGGATGCGATCTACGACACCGCGCCGCTCAAACGCCTGCTCAAGAATTTCGCCAACGACGCCAAACTGCGTGCCAGCGGCCGCAAATTGTTGCTGGGCGTCGTCAATCTGGGCACCGGCACCTACCGCAGCATCGACGAGACTGTCCCCGGCATCCACAATTGGGTCTATGCCAGCTGCGCGATGCCGCTGTTTTTTGACCCGCTCAAGACGCGCGCCAGCGACGGGACCGAGGAACAATGGGTCGATGGCGGGGTGCGCGACGTGACCCCGCTCAGCGCGGCGCTCGACATGAACCCGCGCGGCGTGATCGCGGTGCGCGCCTCGCCCGCGCAGCGGCCCGGCCCGGTGCGCACCTTCCCCAATTTGATCAAGATCGGGCTGCGCGCGGTCGATATTTTGCAATCGGAGGTATCGGCCAACGACCTCGCGGGCGCGGCTTTGATCAACGACCTGATCGCCGCGCGCGAAGCCCAGCTGCGCGCGCTGCAAAGCGAAGGCATCGGCGGCGCGCAGGCCGCGCGCATCCTTCGCCCGCTCGACGTCCAGATTTCGCGCTACCGCTTCGCGCCGATCCGCATCATCGAACCCGAGGAAGAAGTCGCCGAAACGCTCGAATTCAACCCCGCCAAAATCCGCGCCGCGATCGACGCCGGCCGCCGCGCGGTCGACCGCGAATGGGACGCGCTGGAACCGCTGCTGAGCTGAGATGGCGCGGGCGGCCGGTTTCGACTGGCTGCGGACATAGGCTGACAGGCAAATATAAGGAAAACCGCATCCCCGAGCGAAGACGAGGGGCCACGCCGAGCGAAGTCGAGGCAGCGAGGGTTGCGCGATTCTCGCTCCGCTCGAACGAGCCCCTCGTCTTCGCTCGGGGATGCGGTGTTTTCAGATGTCGCTACGTCCGCTCCCCACCCCAAAGCTGCCATCCGCCGCTAAAAAAAACGCTGTCCTACAATATTCCGCTGTGCCAGCTTTCATCTCAGCTCTTTCAATTTGTAAGCAAAAGTGGTCGCCGCCCGGATTCCGGATGCGGCCAGGATACGGCCGCCCTCTGTTCGCCCAACACGGCAAATCGGGCGCTGCAAGAGGCTGAACTTTACTGAACTTTGGCATGATGGCCCGGCCCACGCGCCGACCGGATCGCGGCCCCGGCGCGGGATAGCCGAAGACGGAAATCTCCGCGTCCCACGCCAAAGCCGACAATCGCCTCCTAATATCCGCCATCCCCCGCGCCCGGCGGTCCCCGCGCGCCATTGCCCTCACCCGTCACCGCCTCATCCTGCACCACGACATCGCGCCGCAGCGGCTTCAGCGCCAGCGTCCCCAGCCGCACCCGCGGCGTCGCCTTGCCCGGCACCGCCGCCATCGCGAAATTGCCATCGAGCCGCAGCGCCGCCGCCGCCGCCCGCCCCAACCGCACCGTGTAACGCCCGTAAGCGACGCTTTCAAAAAGGAAATATCCGTCGAACTCGGTCAGCGTCGTCGCGCGCACCCGCCCTTCGGCATCGACCAGCTCGAGGCTCAGCCCCTCGATCGGGTTGCCGCCGTCGCGCCGCACCACCCCCTCGATCTCGCCCGCCGCCGCCATCGGCAGCGACACCCGCGTCGCGACCCCGGGGCGCGGCGACACGACGATGCCGGGCAGCGCCGGCTGGACATAGGGATCGGGCAGGCTGCCGGCGTCGATGCCGATCAGCACCGGGCGAAACGGTTCCAGCCCGTCGATCGTCGCCTGTCCCTGCTGGTCGGTCGCCGCGTCGATAAAGCCGTGGCCCGCGGTCAGCGGCACCCCCGCCAGCGCCGCTTCGCCCGGCTGGCGGATGCCGTCGCCATTGTCGTCCATCCACACGTCGGCGATAACCTGACCGCGGCTCGCTAGCTTTTCGCTCGACACCCGCCAGCCGCCATTCGGCTTTGGCCCCAGGCTGAACGCGAGCGACAGCGACGCCGCGAGCGATCCGTCGCTCGCCACTTCGCCGAAGCCGCTCAGCTGTAACCGGTTGAAACGGCGGGTATATCCGGCGCCGACTCGCGCCCGGTCGAACCCGCGATCATAGCCGAGTTCGGCGCGCCATTCGGCGTCGCTCCCAGATCGTCCGCCGCCTGCCCATTCGCCGATCAACGCCACCCGCGTGTCGCTGCTGTCGCCCGACAGCGCAAAGCGCGCCTCACCACGCAGGCGGACGCGCCCGATCCGGGCATTGGCGAGCAGGCTGGCGGTCAGATTGTCGGGCGGATCGGGGCCGATCGGCACCTTGGTCCGGCTCCAGTCGAGCTGGCCGGTAAAGGTCAGCGCGCGAAAGCTCGCCGATGCGCGCGCGCTGGCTTCCAGGCTGGTGATCCCCGACCGCCGATCGATCTGGCGGACGTCGAAATGCAGCGGCAGCACGGTCTGCCCCAGCTTGACCGACTGATCGACCGAAATCGAATAGAGGCCATTGATATTGCTCAGGAAACGATCGGACACAAAGCCGTTCCAGCCGCGCATCGCGTCGGCGCGAACATAGGTTTCACCGAACGCCGCGAGCCAGCTGGCGCGCACCGCACCGCCGCCGTCATCGGCTTGCGAGGCGCCGACCTCAAGCAGGGTCGGGCCAAGCGAGCGGCGCAGCGCCACCTCGGCATAATTGCGCCGGACATTTTCGATCATCAGGCTATGGGCATACGCCGCGACCGACGTGCGCGCGTCGAGCCCGCGCTCGGCGCCCAACGTCCCGCGCCAGCCGCGGCGGAACGGACCGCGCCGCCGCCCGCCAAATTCGATCAGGTCGGCGTCTTCCTGTGCAAAGCCCGCCCAATACCAGGTCTGTTGCGGCGGGATCGAGTCCATCCCCACCTGCACCTGCTTGATTTCGCGCCTGATTTGCCCCTGCGGACCATAAAGGACGATTTCAAAGCGGTTCGATCCATATTGCAGCGGCACGTCGAGAAATTCGTAGCGGCCGTCGCCATTGGGGCTGGTGAACGCCAGCAACTGGCCGTTGCGATACAGTTCGGCGTCCCAGCCCGCGGGCAGGTCGCCGCGAAAATTGGTCTTGTCGAAACTGTCGGGGCGTTCGACCGGGCGATTGGTGACCACCGCGCCGCGTCCCGGCGCCGACGATGCGACGATTCCGGTCGACAACAGGCTGACATCGCCCGCGGCATAATGCGTTGCCTTCAGCGGCCCGAGCAGCCGCCCTTCGGGATCGGTGCGATACAGCCGCAGCCGCAGGCTGTCGGGCACCCCCTTGTTGTCCGACGACAGCCGCGCGTCGAAACTCTGCCCCAGCACCTCGCCCGCGGCGAAAATCTCGTACCGCCCCTGAACATAGGAACCGCCGCGCTTGTCGGAGACAAACCCCGCCGAAGCAACAACGTCGACCGAGGGCGTCGCCCACGCCTGATACGGCCGCGCCGCCTGCGGCAGGCTGGCGAGGTCGAATTGCGCCGTCGGACGGATCGCGGCGGCGCGCGCGCGCCGTTCGGCGGCAAGCTGGAACGGTAGTTTGTCCTTGGTCTC
>CAZCUW010000110.1:0-7655 GCA_964502035.1 uncultured Sphingopyxis sp.
TCCAACTCGCTTCAATCAGAATTTGGCTGCGACATAATGAGTCGGTGACCTAGAGGAGTAAGGTAGGATTACGCGGTGAATGTGGGAGTACGGCAGAATTTTGCCCACCTTCACAACTCGCGCCGCCAGAGCAAGCGGTTCATGACAAATATATGACACTCGCTGTCACAAACACGTCACACAAAACCCCCAAATGGCGCTCAGCGAGTCGCCGCGGGGGTGGTGGCTTGGTTCGGTAACGACCCCCATCAACAGGATTTTCCATGGCTCAGAAATTCGCGCCCCGCACTTTTGGCGTCGTTGGCGTCGCCGTGTGCGCGCTGGCGCTTTCCGCCTGTCAGGATCAGGCTTCGTCGGGTGGCGGCGCGCGCGATTATATCAGCGCGGTCGGTTCGTCGACCGTCTATCCCTTTGCCACCGCGGTCGGCGAGAAGTTCGCCGAAGCGACGGGCAACAAGACGCCCAAGATCGACAGCACCGGCACCGGTGGCGGCTTTGAACGTTTTTGTTCGGGCGTCGGCGGCGAAACCCCCGACATCGCCAACGCATCGCGGCGGATCAAGAAGAAGGAATTCGACACCTGCGTCGCCAATGGCGTCAAGGACATCGTCGAAGTCCAGATCGGCATCGACGGCATCGCGCTGGGCGAAGCGACGCGCGGCCCCGGTTTCAAGCTGACCGAAGAAGATGTGTACAAGGCGCTCGCCGCCAACCCCTATGGCAAGCCCAACACCGCCAAGACCTGGGCCGACGTCAACCCGGCGCTGCCCGCGGTCGCGATCTCGGTGTTCGGCCCGCCGTCGACCAGCGGCACCTATGATGCGTTCAAGGAGCTGATCCTGGGCGCCGGGTGCGACGCCAACCCCGAAATGACGGCGCTGAAGGCCAGCGACAAGGACAAGCATGAGGCGGTGTGCACCGCGCTGCGCGGCGCGCCCTTCTATGTCGAGCAGGGCGAGAATGATAACCTCATCATCTCGAAGCTCGACAAGAACCCGACCAGCCTCGGCATCTTCGGCTTCAGCTATCTCGACGCGAACAAGGGCAAAATCAAGGCGGTGCCGGTGCAGGGCGTTTCGCCGACCTATGCCGCGATCGCCGACGGCAGCTACCCGGGTTCGCGCCCGCTGTTCATCTATATCAAGAAGGCGCATGTCGGCGTCGTCCCCGGCCTCGCCGAATATGTCGCCGAGTTCCTGAAGGGCGCGGGCGAAGGCGGTTATCTGAACACCAAGGGCCTGATCGTGTCGCCCGCCGCGATCGCCGCGACGGCGACGGCGAACGGCACCGGCATGACCGCGCTGAACGGCGCCGAGCTGAAGTAAGTTTCCCCCCGTCGGCGGCCGGGGCGGGTTCTGGCCCGCGCCGGTCGCCGGTTTTTTCCGGACGTCCCCAATCCCGTTCATGTCGAGCGAAGTCGAGACACCCATCGGAACAGCGCATGGTCGAGGGGTGTCTCGACTTCGCTCGACACGAACGGATTTGAAGGCAGGTTAAGAGAAACACGTGACCTTCAACGCCGCCGCCCTGTTGCTCCTGATCGCCGGCCTCGCGCTGATCGGCTGGATTGCCGGTCGGCAGCGGTCGAACCTGCTGGCGGGGCGGTCGGCGACCAAGCTGCATTCGCGGCCGCAATATCATGGCTGGTATGTCGCGCTGTGGCTGTTCGTGCCCGCGGCGCTGTTTCTGGCGGTGTGGTCGTCGGTGTCGCCGGGGCTGATCACCAACCAGGTGCTGGCGAGCGACGCGGCGCAGAGCCTGCCGTCGTTCGGGTTCGAGCGCGGGGCGATATTGTCCGACGCGCGCAGCGTCGCGCTGGGGCAACAGGAGCGCGTGCGGCTGCCCGCCGCGGCGCCGCTGGTCCAGCCCTATGCCGACGCCGCGCATAAATATGCGTGGATCGGCATCGCGGCGATGCTGGCGCTGGCGCTGGCGGGCGGGCTGTTCGCCTTCACCCGCATCAAACCCGATTTCCGCGCCCGCACCCGGGTCGAACGCATCGTCATGGCGGTGCTGCTGCTCGCGTCGCTCGTCGCGATCCTGACGACGTTCGGCATCGTGCTTTCGCTCTTGTTCGAATCGATCCGCTTTTTCCAGCTGGTGTCGCCGCTGGAGCTGTTGTTCGGGACCAATTGGGCGCCGCAGAGCGGCGCGCCGCAGCAGGGCACCTTTGGCGGCATTCCCTTGTTCTGGGGCACGGTGCTGATCGGCGCGATCATCGCGATGATCGTCGCGATCCCGATCGGGATGATGACCGCGGTGTATCTGACCCAATATGCCGCGCCGGTGGTGCGCCGCTGGGTCAAGCCGATCCTGGAGATTCTGGCGGGGGTGCCGACCGTCGTCTACGGCTATTTCGCGGCGCTGACCGTCGCCCCGGCTTTGCGCGAATTTGCGGTGCTGATCGGCATCCCCAACGCCTCGACCGAAAGCGCGCTCGCCGCGGGCATCGTGATGGGGGTGATGATCATCCCGTTCGTGTCGTCGATGGCCGACGACAGCATCAACGCGGTGCCGCAGGCAATGCGCGACGGATCGCTGGCGCTGGGCGCGACCCCGAACGAGACGATCCGCCAGGTCCTGATCCCCGCCGCATTGCCCGGGGTGATGGGCGGCATCTTGCTGGCGGTCAGCCGCGCAATCGGCGAGACGATGATCGTGGTGATGGCGGCAGGCCTGTCCGCCAACCTCACCGCCAATCCGTTCGCCAGCGTCACCACGGTGACCGCGCAGATCGTCAAGCTGCTGACCGGCGACCAGGAATTCGACAGCGCCAAGACGCTCGCTGCCTTTGCGCTGGGCCTCGTGCTGTTCATCGTCACCCTGCTGCTCAACATCGCCGCGCTGCGGATCGTCAAAAAGTATCGCGAAGCCTATGAATAGAGCGACTGCCCCCACCGACTGGAAAGGCGCCGCGATGCAGAAACGCATCGCGGGGCGCTACGCCGCCGAACGCCGGTTCCGGCTGATCGGGCTGAGCGCGGTGCTGCTCTCCGGCGCGTTTCTGGCGTTCCTGCTGTTCGTAATGGTCGGCAACGGCGCGCGCGGCTTTACCTATACCAATGTCGCGGTGCCGATCGATTTCCAGTCGACCCCGCTGGCGATCGATACGACGCGGCTCGGCGATGCCGACGCCGATCAGGTGATCGCGGGCGCCGGGCTGGCCGACATCGTCGCCTTTGCCGCCGACGAGGCGCTGGGCGATGGCGGGGCCGAGCTGATTTCGGAAAATGCGTGGAAAGAGGTGCGGTCGCAGATCAAGGCCGACCCCGAATTGCTCAAGGGCAAGACGGTGTTTGAACTACCCGCCGAGAGCGCGGTCGACATCATGGCCAAGGAAGGCAGCCGCGGCGCGCTGGGCGCGCGGGTCGACGCGCTGGAGAAGGAGGGCAAGCTGTCGACCGGCATCCACTGGCCGTTCTTCAAAAACGCCGACGCGACCGACCCGGCGGTGGCGGGGATCTGGGGGGCGCTGAAAGGATCGGTGCTGACGATCTTCATCGCCTTCCTCATCGCCTTTCCGACCGGGGTGCTCGCGGCGCTCTATCTGGAGGAATATGCGGCGAAGAACCGCTGGACCGACCTGATCGAAGTGTCGATCAACAATCTGGCTGCGGTGCCGTCGATCATCTTTGGCCTGCTCGCGCTGGCGGTGTTCATCAACTGGTTCGGCATCTGTCAGGCGAGCCCGCTGGTCGGCGGGCTGACGCTGGCGCTGATGACGATGCCGGTGATCGTCATCGCCAGCCGCAACGCGATCAAGTCGGTGCCGCCGTCGATCCGCGACGCGGCGCTGGGGGTCGGCGCCAGCCCGGTGCAGGTGGTGTTCCATCATGTGCTGCCGCTCGCCCTGCCCGGCATTTTGACCGGTACGATCATCGGCATGGCGCGCGCGCTGGGCGAGACGGCGCCGCTGCTGCTGATCGGGATGCGCGCGTTTATCGGCGATGTCCCCGGCGGCATCTGTTCGCCGTCGACGGTGCTGCCGATGCAGATTTTCCTCTGGTCGGACGAAGTCGACCGGGGCTTTGTCGAGAAAACCTCCGCCGCGATCATCGTGCTGCTCATCGTGCTGCTGTCGATGAACGCCTTTGCGATATATCTTCGCAACAAATTTGAAAAACGCTGGTGACCCCCATGACCCAAGACGATCTTACCATCGCCGATCCCAAGATGAAGGCCGAGGGCGTCGACGTCTTTTATGGCGACAAACAGGCGATCAACAATGTGTCGATCGACGTCGGCACCGACTTGGTCACCGCGTTCATCGGCCCGTCGGGCTGCGGCAAGTCGACCTTTCTGCGTTCGCTGAACCGCATGAACGACACCGTCGCCAGCGCCAAGGTAACCGGGCGTATCGAGCTGGACGGTGAGGATATTTATGCGCCGTCGATGGACGTCGTCCAGCTGCGCGCCCGCGTCGGCATGGTGTTCCAGAAACCGAACCCCTTCCCCAAGTCGATCTATGACAATGTCGGTTATGGCCCCCGCATCCACGGGCTGGCGCCGACCAAGGCCGACCTGGATGTCATCGTCGAACGCGCGCTGGTCCGCGCCGGGCTGTGGGACGAGGTCAAGGACCGGCTGCTCGAAAGCGGCACCGCGCTGTCGGGCGGCCAGCAACAGCGGCTGTGCATCGCGCGCGCCATCGCGGTCGACCCCGAAGTCATTCTGATGGACGAGCCCTGCTCGGCGCTCGACCCGATCGCGACCGCCAAGATCGAGGAGTTGATCCACGAACTGCGCGGCAAATTCGCGATCGTGATCGTCACGCACAATATGCAGCAGGCGGCGCGCGTGTCGCAGCGCACCGCCTTTTTCCACCTCGGGACGCTGGTCGAATATGGCAAGACCACCGACATCTTCACCAACCCGAAGCAGGAACGCACCAAGGATTATATCACCGGCCGCTACGGCTAAGCCCAGCGATCGAACAAGGACGAAGTAGATGGCAGTAGTCAACGATCACACCGTCAAGGCTTTCGACGAAGACCTCAACCGCCTGCGCGGGCTGATCAGCGAGATGGGTGGCCGCGCCGAACAGGCGCTGCTCCAGGCGATGACCGCGCTCCACAAGGGCGACCTCGACCTGGCGGCGCAGGTCGTGCGCGACGACAAGAAAATCGACGCGCTGGAAAGCGAAGTCGAGCAGCTGGCGGTGCAGACGATTGCTCTCAGGGCTCCGATGGCCGACGATCTACGCGAAATGATCGCGGCGTTGAAGATCGTCTCGGTTGTCGAGCGCATCGGCGATTATGCCAAGAATATCGCCAAGCGCGTCGCGCTGATGGACCAGACGCGGTCGATCGAAGCGATCCCGCTGTTGATGTCGATGTCGTCGATCGTCGCCGAACTGATCCATGATGCGCTCGACAGCTTTGCGGCACGCGATGCGGAACTCGCGGTGCGGGTGACCGTTCGCGACAAGAATGTCGACGATTTCTACAACAGCATCTTTCGCACCCTCGTGACCTTCATGATGGAAAATCCGAAATATATTTCGGAAAGCGCGCACCTGCTGTTCGTCGCCAAGAACCTGGAGCGGATGGGCGACCATGCCACCAACATCGCCGAGATGGTCTATTATGTCGTGACCGGCGAACATATGGAGGAACGCGAGCGCGGCGAGCAGCCCGAAGATGGCGCCGCGGAGCAGGAGCAAGGCTGATGCCACAGCCCGACCTGCTGCTGATCGAGGATGACGAGGCAATCGCCGAGCTCATCGTCTGGCATTTCGCACGCGAGGGTTTTTCGGTCCGGCAAACGCCCGACGGCGAACAGGCGCTGGTCCTCGTCGAGGAGCGTGTCCCCGACATCGTGCTGCTCGACTGGATGATCGAAAGCCTGCCCGGCATCGAAGTGTGCCGCCGTCTGCGCCGCAACCCCAAATCGGCGAATGTGCCGATCATCATGCTGACCGCGCGCGGCGAGGAAGAGGACCGCATCCGCGGGCTGGAAACCGGCGCCGACGATTATGTGACCAAGCCGTTCAGCCCGCGCGAACTGGTCGCGCGCGTATCGGCGGTGCTCCGCCGCCTGCGCCCCGCGCTCGCCGGTGAGCTGCTGACCTATGCCGACATCGAGCTCGATTCGGTGGCGCACAAGGTCATCCGCAATGGCCAGACGGTGAGCATGGGTCCGACCGAATTCCGCCTGCTGCGCCATTTCATGGAGCATCCAGGGCGCGTCTTTTCGCGCGGGCAATTGCTCGACAGCGTATGGGGCCAGGACAGCGACATCGAACTACGCACCGTCGATGTGCATATCCGGCGGCTGCGCAAGGCGATCAACCTGCCGGGGACGACGGACATTATCCGGACGGTGCGGTCGGCGGGCTATGCGCTGGATTCGGGCAAGAGCGGCTGATCCGAACGGGCGTTAGTTTGCCTTGGCGGGGAGCAGATATTTCAGGCCGCGGGTAAAGCCACGCGGGGCGACGGTGAAGTGGTCTTCATCGTTCAGCACCTCCGCCTCCATACGCAGCGACGGATAATTGCGCGAGCGCAGCGCCCGGTCCATCGTCCGGGTGTCGGTCACCATGTTGACGTCCTTGGCATAGCGCGGGTCGCCCGGCCGCATCTCCTCATATTCACCGACATACATATAGACGCGGGCGGGCAGGTCCTTGTGCTTGGCCGCATAGGTCTTTTCCTGGCCCGCCATATGGTGGCGGTCGTACCAGAAGGACGGGCTGCCGAGGATATAGCCGTCGAACAGAGCGGGCTCGCTGAACAATATTTCGCTGCCCAACAGCGCGCCATAGGAATGGCCCAAGAAAAGCCGCCGCCGTTCGTCGGTCCGGTAACGCCCGGCGACAAAGGGCAAGACCTGGTCGCGCAGATAGGCCGCATAAGCGGCCGCCTTGCCATGTTCGGCGTCGGCGGGCGCGGTGCTGGGTCCGTTCGGTGTCGGCGTATAATCGCGCCGCCGACTTTGCATGCCGCCCTCCCCCTTCGCATAGGACAGGCCGACGAGGATGAATTCTTCGACAGCGGGCCGCTCGACGTTCAGGCGGCGGCCAATCTGCTTGATCAACGGAAAGGCATAATCGGCGTCGGTGACATAGAGCACCGGGTAACGGCGCTGGGGCTGCTCGCCATAGGAGGGCGGCAGCGCGACAAAGACCTGATAGGCGCGCCCCGACACGGGATCGGGGACGTCCCATACCGCGGTGTCGGATATTTCATAAGGCAATCCCTCGCCGCGCTGCTCATGAACGGCGGGTTTGGCGGCAGCAGCGGCCGACTGTCCATTGGCGGCATCGGAACAGCTCGTCAGCAGCAGGCTGGCCAAGGCGCCGCACAGAATGTTCTTGATCAATTCGATGCTCCGTATCGATGATCGGGCTGCTGGCGATACCGCCCACCCGTTGGCGCAATTCGTGGCATAGTCATAAGCCCGTCGCGTGCCAAAGAAAGGGAAACGCCGTACCGGTTCGGCGCGCGGCGGAGCCGGTTGGCAGCATCGGACCCCGGTTCAGCCGACGGCGACGAACGCCGGGTAGCGAGCGGTTGCGGACGTTAGCCCTTAAAGCCCCTCCCCTTCAGGGGAAGGGGTTGGGGTGGGGTCTGTCAGTGTTGCGCAAGGCTGCGGGACCCCACCCGCTGCGACTAGGGTCAGGACTTCTGTGGTTGCCGCCCGTGATGCAAGAGGGT
>CAZCUW010000111.1:0-7640 GCA_964502035.1 uncultured Sphingopyxis sp.
TTTGGCATGTTGTTCGCCAAACTGCGCGGTGCGCGCCGCGAGCAGGTCGCGGCGCAGCGGCAACGCCTCGGCCGGGCGGCCCTGTTTGGCGAGATTGGTGGCGAGAAAGCCGGTGGCGGTGAGCGTCTGATCGTCCTGCGGCCCCAGCGATTTGGTGTTGATCGCGAGCAGGCGGCGCCAATAGGGCTCGGCCTCCTTCAGCTGATTCTGTTCCTCCAGATTGCCCGCGAGCAGGCGGTAGCCGAGGCTGGTGAGCAGGTCTTCGGCGCCGTAGCGCTTCGTCGCCTGATCGATCCAGCGCCGATAGATGTCACCCGCCTCGCCCAGCTTGCCGCCGCGTTCGAGGTCCATGCCGCGGTTCATCAGGTCGAGCATCTTTTGCTGGTCGGCATTGAGGGTGCTGGCGGGCGGCGTGCTGGGGGGTGCCGCATCCTGCGCAAAGGCCAGCGGCGCGGCGGTCCCGAGCGGGGCGGCGAGGAGGAGGGCGAGGAGGCGATGTCGACGGTCGGCCATGGCGCGGCATTTTCCCTGTTTTGACCCAAGATAGTGATAAAATTGGGATATTGTCAGCTGTGGGTTGGCGCAATGGCGCGGTGAAGGGCGGCGGCGGGTGTCGATCGGCGATTAGAAGGCACGGGTTTGCGGCGATGTGATGGGGATCACTTGCGTGCGGCAGGGTGATGACCCGGTACATTTGGGGTGAGCCATCGCTACTTGGTTCGTCATCCCGGCGAAGGCCGGGATCTCACCCTCTCGGGGTTAAGCACCGGCGAGATCCCGGCCTTCGCCGGGATGACGAAAATGAGCATAGTCGGTGCCGCCACCGCAAACTGTATTACCCGAACAAAACCCCTTGCCAAGGACGCGCTACAAATGTAGCACGCTACAAATGTAGCGCATGAGGTGAGTCGCATGTTGTCCAGTTTGCCGCCGCGGGAACGCGAGATTGTTGATGTCTTGTACGAGCGCGGTGCCGCGACGGTGACCGAGATTGGCGAGGCGCTGTCCGACGAATTGTCGGGGTCGGCCATCCGCGCGATGCTCAAGCGGCTGGAGGCCAAGGGTTTTGTCGTGCGCGAGGCGTCCGAGCGCGGCTTTGTCTATGCGCCGAGCGTGTCGGACAAGACGGCGCGCAAATCGGCGCTGAGCCAGGTGGTGCGGGTGTTTTTCAACGGATCGGCGACGAGCGCCGCCGCGGCGCTGCTGGGGATGCAGGACGAAATGAGCGCGGATGAACTTGACGAGCTGGAAAAGCTGATCGGGCAGGCGCGCGAAGGGAGGGCGAAATGATGAGCGGCATGATGATCGAGCCCGCGACGCTGGTCGGTCTCGCCTGGAAATCGGCGCTGATCGCCGGGCTGACGCTGGGGCTGTTGCGGCTGGCGCGGACGCGATCGGCGGGTGAGCGGTCGCTGGTCGCGCATGTCGGCCTGCTCGCGCTGCTGATGCTGCCGCTGGCCACCCTGGTTTTGCCGCTGTGGCAGCCGCTGCCCGCGCACTGGGTTGCCGCGGCAGCGCCGACTGCGGGCGCCACCATCGATACAGGGGGATCGGCGGTTGATCCGGTCGCCGCCACGGCTTCAGTCCCTGCCGTGGCCGGCACCGCCGGATCACCGCCGATCAGCCTGTCGGCGGGGGCCGATCTGGCCCCCTTTCTCTATCTTGTCCCGCTCGCGCTGTTGTTTGGAGTGATGATGCTTGCGGTGCTGCGGCTGTTCGCGATGCGCGGCCGCGCCGAAGTGCTGGTCGAGCGATCGTGGCTGTCGGCGCTGGCCGAGGCGCAGCGGCGGATGGGGTTCAAACATGGCACCGCATTGCTGGTCAGCGACGAATTGCGCTCGCCGATCAGCTGGGGGCTGCTGCGCTCGACGATCGTGCTGAGCCCGAAAGCGGTGCAGGCGGTCGGCGAGGCCGAGGCGATCATCGCGCACGAACTGGCGCATATCGCCCGGCTCGACTGGGCAAAGCTGCTCGCTTCGCGCGTCGCCTGCGCGCTGTTCTGGTTCAATCCCTTGGTGTGGATGCTGGCGCGCGAGAGCCATCAATTGCGCGAGGAAGCCGCCGATGATGCGGTGCTGATGGCCGACATCGACGGCCCCGATTATGCGACGCTGCTGGTCGGCGCGGCGCGCCATGACAACAAGGCCGCGCTGATGGCGGCGCATGGCGTCGCGCCGTCGCACGGCAGCCTGAAACGCCGGATCACCCGCGTCCTCGATGCCAGCCTGAAGCGCGGGCCGGCGAGCGCAAGCTGGGTGTTGATGAGCCTGGTCGTGCTGGCGGGGGTGACTGCGCCGCTCGCCGCTTTTTCGGCGACCGCTGCCGAAGAGACGGCGACAGCGAACGAGGCGCGGGCGACCGCCTTTGCCGCGCAGAAATCCGCCGTGGCATCGTCGCGGGTCGCGGTAGCGGTAAGCGCCGAAGCGCGGGAGGACGCCGTCGCGGCGGCCGCGACCGCGAAACAGCTGACCGCCGACCAGCTGGTGAGCCTGCGCGCGGTCGGGGTGACCCCCGAATATGCCGCCGAAATGCGCGAACATGGCGGTGCGATGGACGCCGACGCGCTGATCGCGGCGAAGGCGAGCGGGGTCGATCCGGCCTATATCCGGTCGATGCGGCAAATCTTCCCGGGGGTCGATGTCGACGAACTGATCGGCGCGGCGGCGCTGCACATCGAACCCGGCTTCGCCCGCGACATGAAATCGCATTTCCCCGACATCGGCATCGATGATCTCGTCGCCCTGCGCGCGATGGGGATCGACTGCGACTTTGTCACCGACATGCAAAAGGCGGGGGTGAAGATGCGGAGCGCCGACGACGCGATCGAACTGCGCGCCACCGGAATGGTCCGGCCGGCGGCAAAGCAGCGCCCGGTTGCTGCGGTATCGTCGCGCGGCGCATCGGCGCGCATCGGCGCCGACGGGGTGATGGAAGCGCGCAGCGGCGATGGCCGCGTCGCCCGGATCGAATTCGCCGAACCGCCCGAACCGCCGGTGCCGCCGACCGGCTGACGCCCGGACGTCCGTCCAAGCCTGACCATCGTTGATCGAACTTTTGTTTTGAAACGCCGCTGCGGGGGCGAGCGATGACGCTCGTCCGGCGCCGGCCAAAGGAGTGTCCGTATGAAAGCCCCCCTGATCGCCGCCAGCGCTGCGCTGCTGACCATCTTTGCCTGCGCCGCGCCGAGCACCGCCGCCGACCCGCTGGTGATGCGCGACATCGCGTGGACCGTGACCGCCGCAACCGGCGACAGCGAACCGCAGCTGCGCGTCCGTTACAAACAGTCGAGCAGCGATGTAGCGCTGGACGGCGCGCGGCGCGACCTGGCGCCGGTGCGCGCGGCGTTGCAGGGCCGCGGTGGACCGGTGTCCTTTACCGTCGTCCATAGCGCCGGGACGCTGGCCTGCACGGGCCAGCTGGCGCGCGCGTTCGAGGGTGAGGGCGACTGCCGCTTTACCTCTGACCCCAAATTCGAGACGGCGCTGGGCGAACGCGGGCTGGCGCCGGGGCGGCGCAGCGACCTGCTCGCGATGGTAATGGTCGATGCGACGATCCAGCTTGCCGACGGGCTGATCGCCGCGGGGGTCAAGCCCAAGGGCACCGATGATTTGATCGCGGCGGCGGCGCTGGACGTGACCCCCGACTATGTCCGCGGCCTCAAATCGGAGGCGCTGGTGCTGACCGATATCGACGATGCGATCGCGTGCAAGGCGCTGGGCGTCGATGGCGCTTATGTGCGTGGGCTGGCGGCGGCGGGATACCGCAAGCTGAGCGCCGACGATGTTGTCGGCATGAAGGCGCTGGGGGTGACCGGCGACTATGCCGTGGCGATGAACCGCGCGGCGCGGGGGACGGCCCAATGATCCGTCCGGTCAGCCTGATCGCGCTCGCCGCCGCGCTGTCGGCGCCCGCACTGGCGCAGGAGGCACCGGCGAGCGGCGATACCCCGCCGCCCGCGGCGGCGGAGGTTCCGGCCAGCGCGAACAGCGCGGCGCGGCAGGTCTATACCCCCGCCGACTTCACGCGCTACGCGCCGACAAACGCCTATGACATGCTGAACCAGGTTCCCGGATTTTCGATCCGCGACAACGAGAATCTGCGCGGGCTGGGGCAGGCGACGGGCAATGTGCTGTTCAACGGCGAGCGGCCGTCGAACAAGGGCGACGATATGTACACCCAGCTGTCGCGCATCCCGGCGGGCAATGTCGAGCGGATCGAGATTGTCGACGGGGCGACGCTGGATATTCCGGGATTGTCGGGGCAGGTCGCCAATATCGTCTATCGCGCCGACGCATTTTCGGGGCAGTTTTCGTGGAAGCCGGAATTTCGCGCCCATTACACCGACCCGCTGTTCACCCGCGCCGATGTGTCGGTGCGCGGGCGGTCGGGCGATATCGAATATGAAGCGGCGCTGAGCAACGACGAATCGGCGCGCAGCGGCGCCGGTGGGCCGACGCTGATCCGCGATGGCGCGGGCAATATCATCGAGCGGCGCGAGGACGTCTGGAACACCCATTATGACACCCCGAAGCTGTCGGGGCGGATCACCTGGGATCCCGCGGGCGACACGGTGGCCAATTTCGGCGGCCATTATCAGCGCAAATATGATCGTTATGATGAGGATGGGGTGCGGGTCGGACCCGGGCAGCCCGACCGCACCCGCACCGTGTATGAAAATGCCGACAGCTGGAATTACGAGGTCAGCGGCGATTATCAGTTCGGGGTCGGGCCGGGAAAGCTGAAGCTGATCGGGCTGCGCCGATTCAGCCACGAACCCTATTTGCAGGAGATTGTGACGACGCCGGTGGGCGGGACCGTGACCGGCGACCGTTTCGCGCAGACCGGCGACCTGGGCGAGACGATCGGGCGCGGCGAATATCAGTGGAAGATGCTGGGCGGCGACTGGCAATTGTCGGGCGAGGCGGCGTTCAACACGCTGGACAATGTCGCGTCGATTGCGGTGCTTGACCCGTCGGGGGTGTTTGTTGAGCAGCCGTTCGTCGGCGGCACCGGCGGGGTCAGCGAGGATCGTTACGAAGGATTGCTGAGCTTTGGCCGCAAGCTGACCGACAAGCTGAATTTCCAGATCATTGCCGGGGCCGAAAATTCGACAATCACCCAGACCGGGATGAACGGGCTGACGCGCACCTTCTTTCGGCCCAAGGGCTCGATCTCGCTGGCATGGACGCCGACCGCCGATTTCGATGTGTCGGTGAAGCTGCGGCGGCGGGTGCTGCAATTGTCCTTTTATGATTTTCTGGCGCGTGCATTCCTGAACGACGGCAACCAGAATGAGAGCAACAACGACCTGCGGCCGCAGCAGGACTGGACCTATGAGGCCGAGATCAACAAGAAATTCGGCGCCTGGGGTTCGACCAAGCTCGTGCTGATCTATCGCGACGTCGAGGATCGCGTCGATGTCGTTCCGGTCGGCGCCACTGGCGAAGCGGTCGGCAATATCGCCAAGGCGAAAGCGGGAGCGATCGACTGGACCGCGACGATCAACCTCGACCCCGCGGGGATCAAGGGGATGAAGGTCGAAACCAAGGTGCTGCTTCAGAAAAGCTCGCTGCGCGACCCGTTCACCGGCGAGAAGCGCCAGTGGAGCGGCTTCACCGACAAGGTGATCGAGGCGAGTGTCCGCCATGACATTCCGGGCAGCGACTGGGCGTGGGGCGCGGGGGCCAATTATGGCCATTACCAACCGAGCTACCGCCGCAGCCAGGTCGACAAGCTGTGGGAAGGGCCGGTGTTCGCCAATGTGTTTGTCGAGCATAAAAATGTGATGGGGCTGACGGTCAGGGCGCAGATCCGCAACATCGCCAACGCGCGCTCGAAGCGCGACCGCATTGTCTATACCGGGCTGCGCGGCGACAGCCCGATTGCGTTTGTCGAGGAACGCGATCGGCTGATCGGGCCGATTTTTTCATTTTCGGTGCGGGGGACGTTCTAGGCGCTATAGCGGCGCCATGAAGGTCCGCCGCACCAAAATCTATTTCGACGGCGGGTGCCGCCCCAATCCGGGTGCGATGGAGATTGCCGTGGTTATCGGCGGGGTCGCGGCCATCGACCGCGAGGCCGGGACGGGCAGCAGCATGGATGCCGAATGGCTGGCGCTGATCGCGGCGCTGCGACTGGCGCAGGCGCGCGGACTGACCGACTTTGTCCTGCTCGGCGATGCCGCGGCGGTGGTGGCGCAGGCGACTGGCGAAGTCATGGCGCGCCGCGGCGCGGCGGCGCATCTGGCGGCCTTTCGGGCGCTGGTCGGCGATGGCCCGCCACCGCGCGTCCGCCACGTCAAGCGCACCCAGAATCTGGCCGGAATTGCGCTGGCGCGCCGCTGACGGCAATAAAATTGCCGATCGGGTCACAGACATGTACTAGTGCTTGTTAAGGGTATGCCGCTATCCTCATGCAAAACAACGAAAGACTAGTACGTTGAAGCCGACCCATCCCTTGCCCGTTCACCATAGTTGGCCGCTGTATGAGCGCGCGCGCTATTTCGAGCTGGGGCGGCTGCACGGCCCCGACACGCTCGATGCGGTCGCCGACATGGCCGACCTTGCCGCGGGCGACCGGCCGGTCGGGGTCCAGACAGGCTGGTGGGAGTGCGACTTGACGGACAACAACCGGCTGCGCTGGTCGAACGCGGTCTATGACATTTTCGGCCTGCCGCGCGGCGCCGCGGTGACGCGCGCCGACACCGTCGCGCTGTATGAAGAGGGATCGCGCGCGGCGATGGAAAAATTGCGCGCCTATGCGATCAGGCACCGCCGCGGCTTTACCCTGGATGTCGAAATCAAGCCTGTCACCGCCGAACCGCGGTGGATGCGCCTGATCGCGGCGCCGCTGTGCATCGACGACCAGATCGTCAAATTGCAGGGGCTGAAGTTCATCGTCCCGGCCCGCGGTTAGCATCCGCGCCGACCCTCGGCAGATGGCCCGTCCCAGCGACGAACCGTGGCGCAGCGGCGGCAAATGGCGACTTTCGCTCGTCCGGACCTGATAAACCAACGGTCTGCGCCAGGGCCGTTGACGCGATTTAACCATCGTCACAAGCCGAAATCCACGGGTGTTGCGGGCGTGACCGCGCGCGTCCCCGATTCTCCATCAGCATGACCAGGGGCGTTCGGCGCATATGAAATTCTTTAATCGGTTCGGTTCGGCCGCGCATGACATGGCCATCGATCTGGGGACCGTGAACACCGTCGTTTATGTGCGCGACAAAGGCATCGTTTTGAACGAACCGTCGGTCGTCGCGCTGGAAACGCGCGACGGGGTGCGGCGGGTCAAGGTCGTCGGCAACGAAGCCAAGTTGATGATGGGCAAGACGCCGAGCAATATCCAGGCGATCCGCCCGCTGCGCGACGGGGTGATCGCCGACATCGACGTCGCCGAACAGATGATCAAGCATTTCATCGACAAGGCGCTGGGCGGACCGAGTCGGCTGCGCCAGCGCAGCAATGTCGTGATCTGCGTCCCGTCGGGATCGACGATGGTCGAACGCCGCGCGATTCGCGATGCGGCGTCGAACGCGGGCGCGGTGTCGGTGCAGTTGATCGAGGAATCGCTGGCCGCCGCGATCGGTGCGGGGTTGCAGGTGACGGCGCCGATGGGGGCGATGGTCGTCGACATCGGCG
>CAZCUW010000112.1:0-7549 GCA_964502035.1 uncultured Sphingopyxis sp.
TCCCCAGCCCCCACGCCGCCGCCAGATCATCGGCGACCGCCATCGCGGTGGCGGTGGCGAGCAATTCGTCGGCCGCGGCAACGATGCGTTCGGCGGCGCCCAGACAGCTGCTCATCGCTCCCTTTTCTTGAGTATAGTGGGTGCGCATCGTTCCCTTATCGGTGAGGAAACAGCGGCGCACCTCCGCGAGCAGGGCCACGCGACCGTCGGCACTGGCTCGCAGCCAGTTATCCATAATGTCGGCACGTTCATCGCCAGTTGGCTTGCCCCACCCGCGCCCGCTCGCTGCAACCGCGGCAATATCGGCATCGGCAACCGCACCGCCCGCCAGCGCCGCCGCCTGCCAGGTTAGCGGATCGCCCTGCGGCAAGCCGAGTTCGGTTCGCAGATCATGGGCTTTGGGCACCAAGCGCGGCGCATTGGCGGCGGTGAGACTGCTCGCACAGCGCGCCAAGAAGGCAATCGCCGCATCCTGCCCCAACCGCTGCGCCAGCATCGCCGCTGCCTCGTGCAGCGCCTCCTCTTCCCCCCTCCCCTTCAGGGGAGGGGCAGGGGGTGGGGTTTCTCCGGATAGCGCAGCGCTCGACGATGGACCCCACCCCAACCCCTCCCCTGAAGGGGAGGGGCTTTTCTCGGCCAGTAACTGGCCCAGCACCTCGCGCTGCAACGCGCTCGCCTCGCTGTCCTCCAGCGCGCGAAACCCCGGCAGGATTTTCGCCTCAAGCGGAAAACTCGCGAGCAATGTCTGGCAGAAGCTGTGGATCGTCTGCACGCGTACCGCGCCGCCGGGGCTGTCGATCACCGTGGCGAAGAGGGAGCGTGCGCGATCGAGGATACCCGGCTCGGCCCAGTCGGCACCCAGCGCGGCAAGGTCGAGCCGTAGGTCACCGTCGGCCATCCGCACCCACATCGCCAGCCGTTCGTGGATGCGGTGCGCCATTTCGGCGGCGCCGGCCTTGGTAAAGGTGATGCACAATATCGCCTCGGGCGACACGCCGGCCAGCATCAGGCGCAGCACGCGCGCCGACAGCACCTGCGTCTTGCCCGTCCCCGCCGACGCGCCCAGCCAGACATGGTCGTCCGGCTGCGCCGCCGCGCGCTGCCCGCCGTCGAGCGTCTTCAGCAGCTTGACAGGATCGATCATACCGCCCCCTCATCCGCGACGCCCGGATCGGGATCACCGCGCCCGAACCATTCGTCGCGGCGCATCAACTGGTCGAAATCGGCGTAGCGTTTGGCGCTGTCGCCGGGAACGAACGGTTCCTGCCCCAGCAAAAAGCGCGCGCTTAGCTCGGCGAGCGCCTCGCGCGCGCGCTCGACCACCGCCGTAGCGGTCGATGCCTTCGGCTTTTGCCCTTTAATCGCCTTGACCGCGCCCTCGACGCCCTTTTTGCGGTCGCGCTTCAATTCCCAATATTCGAACGCCCCGACCGGCTCGGGCGCCAGATCGCCCAGCCCCGCTTCCTCGGCGATCAGCCCGAGCAGACCAAGCTGGCTGTTCAGCCCCTCGCCCGCCGACTTGGCCGATGGCGCCGCGCCGGTCTTGTAATCGACGATCGCCAGCGTGCCGTCGGCGGCCTGATCGACGCGGTCGGCGGTGCCATGCAGCGTGACGCCGCCCACCAGCAGCCTGCCGCTCACCTCATTGGCGACCGGCCAGCGTTCGTCGCGCGATGCCCACACCCGATCGGCCGCCCAGCGCAAAGACGGTTCGATGCGCGGCAACCAGAAGGCGCGCGCCAACGAATCGAGTGCCGGATCGGCGTGCAGGGCCGCCAGCTCAGCATCGAAGGCGGCTTCGCCCAGCCCCGCCGCCTGCCAGTCTTGCAGGAATTTATGCACTCGGGTGCCGAACCATTTGGCGTCGGGACCGCTGCTCAGCGGTTCAAGTTCGCTCAGCCGCAGGATCTTTGCAGCGTAAAAGGCAAAAGGATCGCGCGCCAGCTGATCGACCCCGGTGACGCTGATCCGATCGGGCCGCGCCCCCAGCGGCGGCGCCGGGCGCGGCTTGTCGGCGGGCTGGCTGTCGCCCGGCGGAACATCAAGCATCGACGCGAGCGCCGTCACCGGCTGCCCGCCCAGCGTCGCTTCGGGCAATTCGCCCGCCAGCGCCGCCAGCCGCAACCAGAAGCGCGACGCCACCGCCGGGTCACCGCCGCTGCGCATCGCGCGCGTCACCACCACCTCGCGCGCCGCAAAGGCGCCGGCAAAATCATGCGCCGCCATCCCCTGCTGGCGCTCGGGCGCGGCGAGACCGAGCATCCGCCGGATGCCGGGGGCAAGCCAGGGATCGGGACTTTGCTGCGGCGGCCAGCGCCCTTCGTCGAGCCCGCCCAAAATCATCAGGTCGGCACGCTGCAACCGTGCCTCGAGCAACCCCCAGATGAACAGCCGCGGGTGGCCGCCATAGGGCGGCCGGATGCTCTCGCCGCCCAACAGGTCGGCGAGCATCTTGGGGAAGTCGGCGGGCGCGACCAGCGCCGGTCCGTCGCCCTTCGCCATCGCCCAGCGGTCGAACAGGTCGGACAGCGCGCGTCCGGCATGACCCGTCCATGCGCCGTCTCCGGTCAGCCAGCCAAGCGCGTCCTGCAATGCGCCGAGCAGCACCGACGGCGGCGCGGGGACAGCGGCGGCAAAAGGCACGAGCGCGGCGCCCAGTCCCATCGCCACGTCGGCCCACCAATCGGCAATCGCCACCGCCGCTCCATACCCACGGCGATCGCTGGCGGCCGCAATCTCGTCAATGCGCGCCGTCACCCCGGCCCAGCCCGGCACCAGCCCGGGGCCGCGCAACACCAGATCGAGCCGCCGCGCCTGATCGAGCCAGTCGAGCCGTCCCTCGCCCGCGCGCACCAGCGGATGGCCGAGCAGCGCGACCAGCCGCACCGGATCGAACGCCGCGGCAAATTCGGCGAGCAGCAACAGCAGCGCGCCCGGCGGCGTCTGCCCCAGCGGCTGCCCCGCGCTGTCGTCGATCGCGATGTCCCAGCGCGCGAGCGCCGCGGCGACGCGCTCGGCGAGCAGGCGATCGGGGGTCACCAGCGCGGCGGTGCGCCCCGGTTCCTCCAGCGCGCGCCGCATCATCAGCGCGATCCCCTGCGCCTCCTGCCCGTCGTCGGCGAAGGTCGCGGCGCTGACGCCGGTCAGGCTGGGGGCGACATCGTCCGCCGCCTGCCAGCGCGCGGTGTAGGCAGCCGGGGCAAACAGCAGCGACAGAAACGGCGCCCGCGCATCGGGACCGTCGAACGGCGATGCCGCGGCCCATGCGCCAACCTCTTCACGCGCAATCCCCATCCGCCCGAGCAGCAGTTTCAGATGATATTGCGGATGCGTTTCGAGCGGGCGCTCTCCCGGCTTTTCCGGGTCGGCTTTGACTGGCCCCAGCGCGTCCCATTCCTCGGTGGCCATGCCCAGATCGAGCCCCGGCAGCACCACCATCCCCTGCGGCAGGTCGGCGACAGTGCGCAGCAGCCGTGCGATCGCGGGCGCCGCGGTGGTTACCCCCGCCGCGACGACGAAGCGCCCGGGCGGCGCGGTGCGCCAGCCGTCGCTGACCCGCGCGAGCAAGCGGTTGCGCCGGTCGGCGCGGTCGATATGCCCCGTCGCGGCCAGCATCGCGGGCCAATGGTCGATCAGCAGGCGCAATCGCTGCCACGACGCCTGCCAATGTTCGGCGAGATCGCCGAGCGCGGCTGCGATGTCGCCGAGCCGCGTCGGCGCGACCTCCTCATAATGGAGCTGATCGATCACCCGCCCCAGTCCTTCGGCGAGCTGGAACGCTGCGGCGCCGGTGATCGCCTCTTCACCCACCGGATTGTGCCGCTCGATCAGCGCCGCCAGCATCAACCGCCGTCGCAGCGCATCGATCGCGGGCGGGATCGGTTCGGCCGCGTCGATCGCGTCGAGCGCCAGCGCAACGCTTTCATCCAGATCCGCGTCGCCGATCACCGCCAGCCGCGGCATCAGCAACCCGGTCCCGCTGGCGCGCACAAACGCCGCCTGCACCGCGCTGCGCGCGCGATTGCTGGGCAGCAGGATCAGCCCTTCGGCGAGCCCCAATGCGCCGTCGGCAAACCGCTCGATCAGCCCCGCGGCCAAGGCATCGGCGAACGCCCGCTGGACCGGGATGGAAAAGACGGTGGGCTTCGTATCAGCCATCGGGTTCACACCTCGTCATTGCGAGCGCAGCGAAGCAATCCAGAGCGGTTTACGCAACTCTGGATTGCTTCGCTGCGCTCGCAATGACGAAAGGAAAAGTTCAAACCTCACTCAAGGCCGCTTCGGTCGGCGCAATGCGCGACGGGGTGCCGACATCGAACCATTCGCCCATGTGCGACAACCCATAGAGCCGCCCCGCCGCGATCGCGCGGTCCCACAATATGTTCGTCGAAAACGCCCCCTCGGGCGCGCCGTCGAGCAGGCGCGGCGAGATCAGCTGGATGCCGGTATAAACAAAGGGCGCGATGCGGCCGGGCTTGCGCCGCGACAGCTGGCCGTTGGGGTCCATGTGAAAATCGCCCTTGCCGCCGTGTCCGGTGGCGCTCGCCTGACGAATGACCAGCAACAGCGCATCCATGCGATCGCCATCCCAGTGCCGCGCCAGATGCCGGATGCTGTCCTCGGGGCCATCGGTCCAGATATTGTCGCTGTTGACGATCAGGATCGGATCGCCGGTCAGCTGCGGCAGCGCCTTGACCATGCCGCCGCCGGTTTCGAGCAACAGGTCGCGCTCGTCCGAAATGCCGATCGTGAACGACCGCTGCTGCGCCGCCAGATGCGCTTCCAATGCGTCGGCGAGGTAATGGACGTTGACGACTACATGCCCGATCCCCGCGGCCTCGATCCGGTCGAGGCTGTGGTCGATCAACGCCTTGCCCGCGACCCGAACCAGCGGCTTGGGCCGGGTAGCGGTCAGCGGACGCATCCGCTTGCCCAGCCCCGCCGCCATCACCATCGCGCTTTCGATCTTCACGCTCACCGCCACGCCGCCGCGCGTTTGTCGGCGGGGATGTTTTCATCGAACCAGGCCCGCACGGGCGCCAGTCCCGGATGCGCCAGATCGCGTTCGAGCAGCCCCCACATCCGCGGCTGAAACTGGCGATACCACGGTTTTCCGTCACGTTTCCACAGGCGCACGAACACCCCCAGGATGCGCGTGTTGCGCTGCGCCGCGAGCGCCCAATAGGCGCTCTCGATGTCCTGCCCGGTCGCGCCTTCGTAGCGCGCCAGCATCGCCGCCTCGATCGCCGGGGTGACATCGCGCCGCGCATCCTCGAGCACCGAGGCGAGGTCATAGGCGGGGTGCCCGACCAGCGCGTCCTGAAAATCGAGCAGGCCATAATGAGCCACGCCGGCCTTGCCCGCGACCAGCATGATATTTTCGGCATGAAAATCGCGCAGCACGGTGACGCGCGGCAGGCCGTCATGTTCGACCGGGGTCAGCACCGCTTCCCATGCGCCGCGAAAGGCGTCGCGATCGACATCAATGCCCAGCGTGGGGCAGTACCAGTCGCTGAACAGCATCACCTCGTCCAGCCACTGCTCCAGCCCCAGCACCGGCAGTCCGGGCATCGGCGGCCGCGTGTGGAGGTGGACGAGCAGGTCGGTCACCCCGGCATAAAGATCGACCTCGCGGTGCAGCGCCTCGTCGGCGGTTTCGCGCAGCCGCACATCGCCGAAATCCTCGATCAGTAGCAATCCTTGCGCCAAATCACGCGCGAAAATTGTCGGCGCGGTCAGCCCCTGGCCGCACAGATATTCGGCGACCGCGATGAACGGCCGCGGATCCTCGTGCGGCGGCGGCGCATCCATCAGCACCGCCTGCCGCGTGCCATCGACGACGCGGAAATAGCGGCGGAACGACGCATCGCCGGCGAGCGGCAAAATCTGGGCATCGCCCCAGCCATGCGCGGCAAGGAAGGCGGGCGCATGGGGGGGCGGAATCATCGGAGCGGCCATCGGCTCCCCCATGACGTCGGCACGTCGGCTGTCAAGACGCGCGCGTCGCCGCTCCCCGAAATCGTGATCGACAGTGCACCCGGCCAACCCTGCGACCCCAGCCGTTCGGGCCATTCGATCAGCAGCACGCCGTCGTACAGATAATCGTCCAGGCCGAGCTCGATCAGCTCGCCCTCATCCTCGATCCGGTACAGATCGACATGCGCGATGGGCAAATCGACTTCGGGCGTCGCATAGGGCTGGACGATCGCAAAGGTCGGGCTGGGCGCCTCGCCGACCAACCCTCGCGCCTTCAGCATCGCGCGCGCCAGCGTCGTCTTCCCCGCGCCGAGGTCGCCCGACAAGGCGACGACATCGCCTGACATCAACGCCAAACCAATCGCCACGCCAATCCGCTCGGCGTCGTCGAGATTATAGGATGTCGCAAACGGGGTCATTCCGCGAGCCTCGCCCGCAAATTCCGCCTCCCCGAGCGAAGACGAGGGGCTATGCCGAGCGAAGTCGAGGCTCGCCACGTTGCGGTTCTCGCTACGCTCGAACCAGCCCCTCGTCTTCGCTCGGGGAGGCGGAAATAGGGCATTGCTGTTTCGCTCATACCCGCCGCGGCAGGCTGATCCGGACCAGCGTGCCCTGCCCCGCCTCGCTCACCACCTCCATCGTCCCGCCATGCGCAGCGACGAGCTGGCGCGCGAGCGCGAGGCCGATACCGCCCGACGCCGTCCCCGCCTGCTGCCCCTTGGTCACCGCGGCGACCGCTTCGGGCATCCCCGGACCATTGTCCGACACGATGATGTCGACCCCGCGCGCATCGCCCGCGGCGTGGAGCAGCACCCGCCCGCCGCTCTTCCGCGTCGGCGCGGTGTAGCGCACCGCATTGTCGAGCAGCCCCGCGACCAGCCGCGACAGCCGCGGCGCATCGCCGTCGATGCGGCCGAGGTCGGGCGCGATATTGCCGACCAGTTCGATTTTTTCGCCCGCGGCAAGCGCCTTCGCATCGGCCAGCGCGCGATCGAGCAGCGTCCGGACATCGACCGGCGCCCGCTCGACCACCAGCGACCCCGCCTCGCCCTGCGCCAGGTCGAGCACATTGTCGATCTGGCGCCCCAGTACGCCCACCGAATCCATGATCGCGTCGACATAGCCCTGCTGCTGGTCGCTCAGCTTGCCGGCATAGCCCGCCTGCAACATCTCGCCGAACCCGCCGATCGAGGTCAGCGGTGTGCGCAGTTCGTAACTCATTCGCGACAGGAACGCGGTCTTGACCTTGTCCGCCGCCTCCAGCGCCTCGTTGCGTTCGCGCAGCGCGCCTTCCATCTTCCGGCTCGGCGTGATGTCGAGCATGATCAGCAGCGCATTGCCGTCGGGCAGCGGGATCGACGCAAAATCGAAATAGCGCCCGTCGGCGAAACCGATTTCGCCGCCGCGCTGTTGCCGTTCCAATGTTGCGGCGCGGATAACTTCCTGGACGATGCTGATCTGGTTCGGTTTCACCAGCCGGTCGGCGAGCCCACCCATCAGCGCATCGACGCGCGGATGCGCCGCCAGTGCCCCCTCGTCGACCCCCCACAGGCGGCGGAACCGCTGATTCCAC
>CAZCUW010000113.1:0-7540 GCA_964502035.1 uncultured Sphingopyxis sp.
TCCCGTCGCGCTGGTCGTCGATTTCGGGCCAGGCGGTGAGCAGCATCAGCGGCGCGCCCGGCTGGCCGACGGGCAGCACGCGGCGCGCGTCCCATTGGCTGCCGGGAACATCGTCGCTGGTCGCCAGCCATTGCTGGAAATCGTCCCAGCCTTCGGGGAAGACGATCGGCCCCTTTGCTTCGGCCGTCGGCGCCGCTTCCTGACGCTGGAGAACAGCGGGGAGAGGCACATATTTAGGCTCGACCGGAGCGACCGGTTTCGGCCTGGCTGCCGCAGCGTCATTGGCCGGCGGGAGAACCAGCCAACCGGCAGGTTCCTCGCTGACCAGCGCATCGACGCCCGCCAGCGACCACCAGTCGGATATGCTTTCCGCCAAAGCGGCTGATTGTGACCCACCCATGTGATTTGTTCAAACAGGCTGTTGACGGACACGTCAATTGGCGGGCATCGCAATTCGTGACAGAATGAGCGCCGCTTACGATGAACGATCGGCGCCGGGACGGCAGAAAGGTATTTGCGGTGAGCGAACGGGAATCGATGCCCTATGACGTGGTCATCGTCGGCGCAGGTCCGGCGGGGCTTTCGGCGGCGATCCGCCTCAAGCAGCTGGCGAACGAGACGGGCAGCGAATTGTCGGTCTGTATCCTGGAAAAAGGGTCCGAGGTCGGCGCGCATATCCTGTCGGGGGCGGTGATCGATCCCAAGTCGCTCGACGAGTTGCTGCCCGAATGGCGGACGCAGGGCTGCCCGATGGCCGAGGTGCCGGTGAACGACAACCAGCATTGGGTGCTCACCAAGGCCAAGAAATTCAATCTGCCCGAGTTTATTTCGCCGGGTTTCATGCACAATGTCGGCACTTATACCGGCAGCCTGGGCAATCTTTGCCGCTGGCTCGCCGAGCAGGCCGAAGGGCTGGGGGTCGAGATTTTCCCCGGCTTTCCGGCGGCCGAGATCCTTTATAACGACGATGGATCGGTCAAAGGCGTCGCGACCGGCGACATGGGCGTCGCGCGCGACGGCAGCCACAAGGGCGATTATGCGCCGGGGCTGGAACTCCATGCGAAATATACCTTCTTTGGCGAGGGGGTGCGCGGCCACCTGACCAAGATGCTCAAGCCGCAGTTCGCGCTCGACGCTGATTGCGAGCCGCAGGTTTACGGTCTGGGCGTCAAGGAATTGTGGGACATCGATCCCGAAAACCATGCGGCGGGCCGCGTGATCCACACCCAGGGTTGGCCGCTCGACGAAAACGCCAATGGCGGCGGTTTCCTCTACCATCAGGCGAACGGACAGGTCGCGCTGGGGTTCGTCACCTGGCTCAATTACCGCAACCCGCACATCTCCCCGTTCCAGGAGATGCAGAAGTGGAAGACGCATCCCGAGATCGCGAAGATCCTGAAGGGCGGCAAGCGCGTGTCCTATGGCGCGCGCGCGATCAGCGACGGCGGCTATCAGTCGGTGCCGAAGCTGGCGTTTCCGGGCGGCGCGCTGATCGGCGACAGCGCCGGTTTCCTCAACGTTCCGCGGATCAAGGGCACCCACACCGCGATGAAATCCGGCATGATGGCGGCGGAGGCGGCGTTCGCCGCGGTGGCCGCCGGGCGGAGCGGCGATGTGCTCGATGCCTATCAGGCGGCTTATGACGCCAGCTGGGTCAAGAAAGAGCTGAGCGTCGTGCGCAACGTGCTGCCCCTCGTCGAAAAATGGGGCGATCTGGGCGGGACGATCCTGTCGGGGATCACGATGTGGCTCGAAACGCTCAAGATCAAAGTCCCGTTCACGATGAAGCATCATCCGGACAATGAGAGCCTGTACCGCGCCGACATGATGCCGAAGCCCGATTATCCGAAGCCCGACGGGGTGCTGACCTTTGACCGCCTGTCCTCGGTGTTCGTGTCGAACACCAATCATGAGGAGGATCAGCCGGTCCATTTGCAGCTGAAAGACCCGTCAATCCCGGTGGCGTACAACCTGCCGATGTATGACGAACCCGCGCAGCGTTATTGCCCGGCGGGGGTTTATGAAATCGTCGGCGAGGCCGAAGGCGACCCCAAATTCGTGATCAACGCGCAGAATTGCGTCCATTGCAAGACGTGCGACATCAAGGATCCGACCCAGAATATCAACTGGGTCACCCCCGAAGGCGGCGGAGGCCCCAATTACCCGAACATGTAAGCTCGCCCGGGTTTTTCTGGCCGTCGGCGCGCTCGCCGCGGCGGCGCCCGTGCAGGCTGCCGACGATGGCGGCGCGGCGCTGAACGCGCTGGTGCGGGCGCGGCTGGCCGAGGAGGGCGGCGAACCCGCCGCGGCGCTGGCGGCGCTGACCGATGTGTCGAGCCTGGCGCCGGGCCTGCCCGGGGTGCGCGGGCGGATATTGGAACAGGCGATCCAGGCCGGCGATCTGGCGGCGGCGCGCACCGCGGCGCTGCAATTTTGGACCGCGGGCGATCGCCGTTTCGATGCCCAGCTGGTGCTGATGGTCGATGCGATGCGGCGATCGGACTGGAAGGCCGCGCGCGACATCATGGCGGGGCGCGGCGACAAGACCGGCGCCGACACGATCGCACGGCTGATCCTGCCGACGGTCAACGCCTGGATCGACGTCGGCGCGCGCGAAAAACAGCCCGAACGGCATTTGCAGGCGGCGAACAATCGCACCCGCCCCGAACCGGCGCTGGCGTTGCAGGTGGCGCTGGTGCAGCTGGCGACGGCGCGCACCGCGGACGCCGTCGCGCTGGCTGACGACATGATGCTGACCGATCGGACGAGCCAACTCGTCGGCGTGCGTCTGGCGGCGACGCTCGACCGGGCGGGGCAGCGCGATGCGGCCACCCGGCTGCGCGGCAAGATCGCGCTGGCGTCGGGACGGCGCGAGGATCCGATGCTGCTGCTGCCCGACCAGCCGGTGTCGACCCCGCGCGCGGGGGTCGCCCAGTGGCTCGGGCTGCTGGCCGACGGGCTGGCGCGAACCCCGAATGGCAACAGCAAGGTGCCGCTGCTGTTCTCGCGCGCCGCCTTTTGGCTGAACGATCAGGATTGGGCGGTGCGTGCGACGTTGGTCGAGGCGCTCGAGCGCAACGGCCAGCGCGGCGACGCGATGGCGCTGCTGGACGACGGCCGCACGGCGCTGCCGCCGGTGCTGGCGATGCGGCGCGCCGAACTGGTCGCCGATGGCGGCGACCTGCCGGGCGCCGCAAAGCTGGCTGAGGCAGCCGCCGCGGGCGATGCGCCGCGCAGCCTGCTCGTCCGGCTCGCCGACATCGCGGGGCGCTCGAACGATCCCAAGGCTGCGGCGCGTGCTTATGAGCGGTTAGAGGGCACGCTGGTCGACGGTGCCGACGACCGCGCGCTGCGCGGAACCTTGCTGATCGCGCGCGCCGAATTGCTGTTGCAGGCGGACGAATGGGACGCCGCGGCGCCGTTGATGGAAAAGGCGGTGGCGCTGCGCCCCGACGATGCCGCGGTGCTGAATTTTGCGGGCTATTCGGCGCTGGAACGGCGCAAGGATGTCAAACAATCGCTGGCGCGGATCGAGGCGGCATGGGCGCAGGAGCCGCAGAATGCCAGCATCACCGACTCGCTGGGCTGGGCCTATTTCCTGACCGGGCGCACCGACGATGCGGTGGCGCTGCTGGAGAAAGCGCAGCGCGGCGAGCCCGCCAATGCGGTGATCGTCGAACATCTGGGCGATGCCTATTGGGCGGCGGGCCGCAAGTTCCAGGCGCGCTATACCTGGCGCGCCGCGGCGCTGCTGGCCGAGGCGGAGATGGCGACGCGGCTCGCGGCCAAGCTGCGCGACGGGCTGACCGCGGCGACGACCGCGCCATGACCGCCGTGATGCAGGACACCGGCTGGGCCAAGATCAACCTGGCGCTGCATGTGCGCGGTCGGCGCCGCGATGGCTATCACGACATCGAAACCTTGTTCGCCTTTGTCGACGGCGGCGAC
This sequence comes from uncultured Sphingopyxis sp., assembly GCA_964502035.1. Taxonomy (GTDB): domain Bacteria; phylum Pseudomonadota; class Alphaproteobacteria; order Sphingomonadales; family Sphingomonadaceae; genus Sphingopyxis. The sequence continues at coordinate 3,949 of CAZCUW010000113.1, forward strand.
GGGTTTGCGGTCGAGGTCGCCGCGGCGGATCAGCTGACGATCGTCGGTGAATTTGCCGAGGGGCTGAGCGCGGACGCCGACAATCTGGTGGCGCAGGTGCTGAATTTGCTGCGCGCGCGCTATGGTGCCGACCGGGTGCCTCCGCTGGCGGTGACGCTGACCAAGCGGCTGCCGGTCGCGGCGGGGATCGGTGGCGGGTCGGCCGATGCCGCGGCGACGGCGCGGCTGGTGCGGCGGCATTTCCTGCCCGAGCTGGGCGACGCGACGCTCGCGCGGATCGTCGGCCCGCTGGGCGCCGATATTGCGGCATGCGTTGCCAGCGCGACCTGTCTGGGGGTCGGGGTGGGCGAGGAATTGCGCGCGGTGCCCGACCTGCGGCTGGCGGGCACCCCGGTGCTGCTGGTCAACCCGCGCCAGCCGGTCGCGACGGGACCGGTGTTCGCTGCGTGGGACGGGATCGACCGCGGGGAATTGTTCGGCGATCCGGCGGGGCGGGCGCAGCTGCTGGCGGCGCGCAATGACTTGCAGCGCGCCGCGATCGCGCAATGTCCCGCCATCGTCGATGTCCTGACCGAACTCGGCGCGCTCGGCCCTTGGCTGGCGCGGATGTCGGGTTCGGGCGCCACCTGTTTTGCGCTGTTCGACGCGCTGGCCGAACGCGATGCGGCGGCGGCACGCCTGACGCAAAGCCACCCGCACTGGTGGCTGATGGCAGGGACGCTGCGGTGAGCGGCGGGGGGAGCGAAGCGTGGCGCCAGTTGGGAACGCCGCGCATCGGCGGCATCCTGCTGATCGCCGATCATGCGTCGAACCATGTCCCCGCCGACATCGACCTGGGCATCGATCCGGCGCTGCTGAGCAACCATATCGCGATCGACATCGGGGTGGCCGAGGTCGCCGCCTTGCTGGTCGCGGATGGCGCGGTCGATGCCGCGATCCTGGGCGGGGTGTCGCGGCTGGTCGTCGATTGCAACCGCGAGGAGGAAGCGCCGGGGGTGCTGCCGATCGCCAGCGACGGCCATGCGGTGCCGGGCAATGCGCTGGACGACGCCGCCCGCGAGGCGCGGCTGGTGCGGTTTTTCCGCCCCTATCACGCGCATATCTCGGCGACGATTGTGGCGTATCGCCCGGCGATGATCCTGTCGCTGCACAGCTTTACCCCGTCGCTGGCGGCGCATCCCGACCAGGAGCGGCCATGGCATGTCGGGGTGCTGTACAATGACGACGACCGGCTCGCGGCGGCGGCGATCGCGGCGCTGGCGGCCGAGGGGCTGAAGGTCGGCGACCAGCAACCCTATTCGGGCAAGTTGCTCAACGCGACGATGAACCGCCATGCCGAGGGTAATGCCATTCCCTATGTCGGGATCGAGATGCGGCAGGATCTGGTCGGCGATGCCGCGGGGCAGGCGCTGTTCGCCGCACGGCTGGCGCGAATGTGCCAGAAAGTGGCGTTGAACATTCCGACCTAGGCGTGTAGAGGCGCTTTCAGTCGCTCAATATTGTAATAATATTTCTAGGAACCGAAAAAATGCCTTCTTATCGTTCGCGCACGACCACCCATGGCCGCAATCAGGCCGGCGCGCGCGGGCTGTGGCGCGCCACCGGGATGAAGGACGGCGATTTCGGCAAGCCGATCATCGCGGTGGTCAACAGCTTTACCCAGTTTGTCCCGGGCCACGTCCATCTGAAAGACCTCGGTCAAATGGTCGCGCGCGAGATCGAGGCGGTCGGCGGGGTGGCCAAGGAATTCAACACGATCGCGGTCGATGACGGTATCGCGATGGGCCATGACGGGATGCTCTATTCGCTGCCGTCGCGCGACCTGATCGCCGATTCGGTCGAATATATGGTCAACGCCCATTGCGCGGACGCGATGGTGTGCATTTCCAACTGCGACAAGATCACCCCCGGGATGCTGATGGCGGCGCTGCGGATCAATATTCCCGTCGTCTTTGTGTCGGGCGGGCCGATGGAGGCGGGCAAGGTGGTGCTGAAGGGCAAGACGGTCGCGCTCGATCTGGTCGATGCGATGGTCGCCGCCGCCGACGAAAGCTATACCGACGAGGAAGTCACCGCGATCGAGCAGGCGGCGTGTCCGACCTGTGGCAGCTGTTCGGGTATGTTCACCGCCAATTCGATGAACTGCCTGACCGAGGCGCTGGGGCTGTCGCTGCCCGGCAATGGCTCGCAACTGGCCACCCACGCCGACCGCAAGGAGCTGTTTCTGCGCGCCGGGCGGATCGTCGTCGAGATGTGCAAGCGCCATTATGAGGAAGACGATAACAGCGTGTTGCCGCGCAATATCGCGACCTTCGAGGCGTTCGAGAATGCGATGAGCCTCGACATCGCGATGGGCGGATCGACGAACACGGTGCTGCACCTGCTCGCCGCGGCGTATGAGGCCGGGGTCGATTTCACCATGACCGACATCGACCGGCTGTCGCGCCGGGTGCCGTGCCTGTCGAAAGTCGCGCCTGCCAAAAGCGATGTCCATATGGAGGATGTCCACCGCGCCGGCGGGATCATGGCGATCCTGGGCCAGCTCGAACGTGCAGGCTTGCTCCACGCGCATCTGCCGACGGTGCACAGCGCGACACTGGGCGACGCGCTGAACAAATGGGACATTTCGCGGACGAATGATCCCGAGGTGCAGAAATTCTTCATGGCCGCGCCGGGCGGCGTACCGACGCAGGTCGCGTTCAGCCAGGAGCGCCGCTGGGACTCGCTCGACCTCGACCGCGAAACCGGCGTGATCCGGTCGGCATCGCATGCGTTCAGCCAGGACGGCGGGCTGGCAGTGTTGTCGGGCAATCTGGCGGTCGATGGCTGTATCGTTAAGACCGCGGGGGTCGACGAATCGATCCTGAAATTCTCGGGACCGGCCAAGGTATTTGAAAGCCAGGATGCGTCGGTTGCGGGCATCCTGACCGGCCAGGTCGTCGCGGGCGATGTCGTGGTCATCCGGTACGAAGGACCGAAAGGCGGGCCGGGGATGCAGGAAATGCTGTATCCGACCAGCTATCTGAAATCGAAAGGACTGGGCGCCGCCTGCGCGCTGGTCACCGACGGACGTTTTTCGGGTGGCACGTCGGGCTTGTCGATCGGCCATGCCTCGCCAGAGGCGGCTGAGGGCGGCTTGATCGGGCTGGTCGAAGACGGCGACCTCATCGAAATCGATATTCCGAACCGCGCGATCAACCTCGCCGTGCCCGATGCCGAGCTGGCCGTGCGGCGGGCGGCGATGGAAGCCAGGGGCGATGCTGCCTGGCAACCCGCCAAGCCGCGTCCGCGCAAGATTTCGGTAGCACTTCAGGCCTATGCCGCGATGACGACGAGTGCCGCCAGAGGCGCGGTGCGCGACCTGTCGCAGCTGAAGGGCAAATAATGAAACGACTGGGGGGTGTCGCCGGGTTCCTGCTGCTTGCGGCGTGCGGCGGCGCACCCGACAATGGCGATCTGGCCGAAGCCGAAGCGCGCGGATCGCGGGAAGCGGCCCAGAACGGCCGTATCGAATGCGCGCTGGAAGGCGCCAAGCTGTTCGACCGCACCTGCACCGTCGAAGAGATGAGCGGCCAGGACGGCGCCGTCCTGG
>CAZCUW010000114.1:0-7413 GCA_964502035.1 uncultured Sphingopyxis sp.
TGGCCGGGCTGGCGGTGACGCGCGTGTTCGACGCGCCGCCGGTGCGCGCCGCCCCGCCGCCTGCCGCGGCGCCAGCACCCCGCCCGGCCCCGGCCGATCGGGTGAGCCGCGCCGACCGCCAGAACAAGGTTCGCGAAGACTAGGGGTTCGCGAAGACTAAGAGACGGGAGCCGCAGGCGGCGACGCGGCTTCGTCTTTCACCCCCGCCGACACCACCGTCGCGGCAACCAGGTCGCCGATGACGTTGAGCGTCGTGCGGCACATGTCGAGGAAGCGGTCGACGCCCAGGATCAGGCCGATCCCCTCGGGCGGGATGCCGACCGAGGCGAGGATCAGTGCAATCACCGGCAGCGACCCCGCCGGCACCCCGGCGGTGCCGATGCCGCCCAGGATACAGATCAGCATCACGAAAATCTGCTGCGTCAGCGTCAGGTCGATGCCGAAAAACTGGGCGAGGAAGATCACCGTCACCCCCTCGAACATCGCAGTGCCATTCTGATTTGCGGTCGCGCCGATCGTCAGCACAAAGCGCGCGACGCGGTCGGGCAGATGCAGCCGGTCATGCGCGACGCGCAGCGCCGTCGGCAGGGTCGCGTTCGACGACGCGGTGGCAAAGGCCATGACAAAGGCTTCTTGCGTCTCGCGGAAAAAGGCGACCGGCGATTTCTTCGCCAGCGTCTTCAGGATGATCGGGAACACGATGAACATCTGCAGCGCGAGCGCGAGCAACACGACCCCGACAAAGGCCGACAGGCGGATGATAAGGTCCCACCCGAACTGCGACGCCAGATTGAACATGAAACAGAAAATCGCGATCGGCGCGAGCTGAATGACCAGGCCGATCAGCTTCATCGCGACCGCGAACACACCCTCGACCACCGACTTGAGCGCCGCGGTTTGCGGTGTTTGCACCAGCATGAGCCCGACGCCAAAGAACAGCGCGAAAAACATGACCGCCAGCACGTCGTTGGCGCTCATCGCCGCAAACAGATTGTCGGGGACGATCGCGACGACCGCATCCATCCCGGTCTTGGCCACCCCCGCCCGTTCAGTGATCGCGCGCGCGCCCTCGGCCCCCTCGGCAATCAGGCTGCGCGCCAGCGCCGGGTCGACCCCCGCCCCCGGCTGGAGCAGGTTGACGACGAGCAGGCTGACCGCCACCGAAATGGTCGCTACGATCACGGTGTAGATCAGGGTCCGCACGCCGATGCTTTTCAGCGCCCGCATCTCGCCCATGTCCGCGACCCCGACGATCAGCGCCGACACCAGCAGCGGAATGACGAGCATGAACAGCAGGCGCAGGAATATCTGCCCCAATGGTCCAGTGACATAGGTGGTGACGGCATCGACCCATGGCGCATCGGCGGCGCCATAATGGACCGCGAGCCCAGCGATCAGCCCGGCCGCGAAACCGGCGAGCATTCGCCACTGCAAGCGCCGCGCGCGCGCGTCCTCGCGGCTCGCGGCTGCCGCCGTTATCGCTTCCGCCATGGCTCAGCTCCCTTGCTCGCCCCCGATTGGGCGGCCGGAACGCTGACGATTATGCGTTGTCGGCCGCAGGCTTGTTCCCGCCGTCCCCCATGTCATCACGAAGATCGAGCCCGCGGGTTCCATGGTGCGGCGTATGCGTCGGCGCGTGCGGCCGTTCGGCGTCGGCGGGTTCGGGCACTTCGAGCATGCCCTCCCACTTGGTGATGACGCTGGTCGCCACCGCGTTGCCGACGACGTTGGTCGCGGTGCGGCCCATGTCGAGGAACTGGTCGATCGCCAGGATGATCGCCACGCCCTCGACCGGCAGGCCGAATTGCGCCAGCGTGCCGGTGATCACCACCAGGCTGGCGCGCGGCACCGCCGCAATCCCCTTTGAACTGATCATCAGCGTCAGCAGGATCAGGATCTGGGTGCTGATCGACAGGTCGATGCCATAGGCCTGCGCGATAAAGATCGTCGCAAAGCTCATATACATCATCGAGCCGTCGAGGTTGAAGCTATACCCCAGCGGCAGCATAAAACCCGAAATGCGGCGCGGCACGCCGAACCGGTCGAGCTGTTCAAACATCTTGGGCAGCGCCGCTTCCGACGACGCGGTCGAAAAGGCGAGCAGCAGCGGTTCGCGAATATAGCGGATCAACTGCCAGATCCGCTGACGCAGGAATACCCAGCCCATCGTCAACAGGATGATCCACAGCAACACCAGCGAGGCGTAGAATTCGACCAGCAGCTCGAAATAGGTTGCGAGAATCCCCAGACCGCTCGCCGCGACCACTTTGGCGATGGCGCCGAACACCGCGAACGGCGCAAAACGCATCACATAGCCGGTGATCTGCAGCATCATTTCGGCGAGGGCTTCGGCGCCGCGCACCAGCGGCGCCCCTTTCTCGCCGATCGCCGACAGCCCGACCCCTGCAAAGATCGAAAAGACCAGAATTTGCAGGATATTGTTCGTCGCCAGCGCCTCCAGGGCGTTTTTGGGGAAGATCGACAGGGTGAACTCCCAGGCGTCGAGCTTCTTGACCTCACCCACCAGCTTCGCGGCCTCCATGGCGTCGGGGATCGGCGCGCCAACCCCGGGCTGGAACAGGTTGACCATCAGCAGGCCGAGCGCGATCGAGATGAAGCTGGCGGTGATGAACCAGATCAGCGCGCGGACCCCGATGCGCCCGAGCGCGCCGCTGTCGCCCATATGTGCGATGCCGACGACGATCGTCGACAGCACCAGCGGCGCCACCAGCAGCTTGATGAGGTTGAGGAAAATATCGGACAGCAGCTTGAACGTCTTGGTCAGATATTCGAACCACGGATGGTCCGCGGGCAGGCCGATGTGCACCGCGTAGCCCACGGCCACGCCAAGCACCATGCCCGCCAATATATACCAAGTCAGCTTGCGGTCCATGTGGCCGTCCCCCGTTGAATTTTCACTGTTTGACCGACTGTCGCCGGGCCAATTTGGCGTCCCTTTGAGCCGCCGCAGCGCGCAGCGTCAAGGGCGCTGGATCAGCTGCCCCACAATGCCAGCGCCGTGCAGCCCGCAATCCCTGTCAGGATGTTGAGCGGCACGCCGATGCGGACGAAATCGACGAAGCGATAATGGCCCGCGGCATGGACCAGCGCGTTGGTCTGATACCCCACCGGGGTCGCGAAGCACGCCGACGCCCCCAGCATCAGCGCGATCAGCAACGGGTGCGGGTCCATCCCCGCAACCGGCGCGATGGCGATCACCAGCGGCGCCATCAACGCCGCCACCGCATTGTTGCTGAGCAGTTCGGACAGGATCAGCGCGGTGAAATAGACGATCGCGATCACCGCCCACGGCGCCGCGCTCGCGAGCAGCGGCTCGATCGCGCCGACCATCAGCGCCACCGAACCCGCCTGATCGAGCGCCGAGCCGACCGCGAGCATGGCAAAGATCAGGATCAGCACATCGCCATCGATGCTGCCCCACGCCTCGGCCGCGTCGATGCAGCGGGTGAGCAGGATGACCGCGACCGCGATAAAGGCCGCGGCGCCGATCGAAATCACGTCGGCGGCCGAAAACAGCACGACCGCGGCCATCGCGGCGATCGCGATCCACGCGCGGCGGCGGCGAAAGGCGGTGGCGGTGGCCGATGCCAGTCCGATCAGCGCGCTGTTGCTGCGCAACTGTTCGATATTGGCGGCGTCGGCCTCGACCAGCAGCCGGTCGGCGGCCCGGATGCGCGTTTCGCCCAGCGTCGGTCCGGGCAGGTGGCGCAGCCGCGATACCCCCATCAGCGCGACGCGCTGGCGTTGCAGGAACGGAATTTCGCTGAAGGGCCGCCCGATCGCGCGGTGGCTGGGCGCGATCGCGACTTCGACGACCTCGGTCGCCGCGCCCGCCGGTTCGCCGATGCCGATCGCAAACCGGCCTTCTTCGCGCAACGTCATCAGTGCCGTGGCATCCAGCCGCGCGACGATACGGTTGCCCGCTTCGAGCAGGGCGCCGCGCGCGTCGCGTCCGGTCAGCGTGCGGCCGTTGGCGATCAATCCGATCCGCGCTGCCGCCGGGATGCCCAAGGCTGCGTCGTCATATTCCTGCCCGATCGCCGGATCGTCCCAAGCGAGCAGCAGCTCGGTCAGATATTCCTCGCCCGTCTCGTCGATCCCCGGCTGGCTCGGCGGATAGTCCGACGGCAGCAGGCGTGACATGATCAGCAGGCCGCCGATCCCCGCCGCCGCCACCGCGAGGCCATAAGGGGTGATCGAAAACAGCCCGAAGGGTTCGAGCCCGGCCTCTTCGGCGAAACCCGCGACGACCAGATTGGTCGAGGTGCCGATCAGCGTCAGGCACCCGCCCAGCACCGCGACCACCGACAACGGCATCAGCAGCTTTTTGGGCGACACCCCCAGCGCTTCGGCCAGTCGGAAACACACCGGGATCAGCACCACGACGACGGGGGTGTTGTTGAGGAACGCCGAAGCGACGAGCGCGCCGCCGAACACTTCGATCACCGCCAGCCGCGGATAGCGCGCCGCGCGTTCGACGACATATTGCCCGACGCGGTCGATGACTCCGGTGCGGATCAGCGCTCCCGACAGGATGAACATCGCCCCGACGGTCAACGGCGCGCTGTTCGAAAACACCGCAAACGCCGCCTTTTCGTCGAGCATGCCGAGCGCGATCATCGTGGCCGCCCCGGCGACCGCGACGACCGACGGCGGAAAGCGTTCGGTCAGAAACGCCGCAAACATCGCGGCGAGCACGATCAGGCCAAGGATCGCCTGATGCGCGGTGACAAAATCGGCCAACATTGTCACCGCGAAAATCTCATCCGCATTGCGCGCGGTGGAGCAATTTGTGGTCGGCGAGCACCAGCGCCATCATCGCCTCGACCACGGGGGCGCCGCGGATGCCGACGCACGGATCGTGGCGGCCCTTTGTGACGATATCGGCCGCCTCGCCCGCCTTGTTGATCGTCGGCACCGGGGTCAGGATCGAGCTCGTCGGCTTGAACGCGACGCGCACGACGACGGGCTGGCCGGTCGAAATGCCGCCCGCGATGCCGCCGGCGTTGTTCGACAGGAAATCGGGACGATTGCTGCCGTCGGTCGCAGGGCGCATCGGATCGGCATTTTCCTCGCCGCGCAGCCGCGCCGCGGTGAAACCGGCGCCGATCTCGACCCCCTTGACCGCATTGATCCCCATCATCGCGGCGGCCAGGTCGCTATCGAGCTTGGCATAGATCGGCGCGCCCCAGCCGGCGGGGACGCCGCTGGCGGCACATTCGATGACGGCGCCGAGCGAGCTGCCCGCCTTCCGAGCCGCGTCCATCAGCCCCTCCCAGCGCTGCGCCGCGGCGGGGTCGGGGCAGAAAAAGGGATTGCGATCAATTTCTTCGAGGTCGAAGTTCGCAGGGTCGATCGCATCCCCGCCGATTTCGGCGACCCAGGCATGGATCTGCACCTCGGGGATAACCAGCCGCGCGACGCCGCCCGCCGCGACGCGCGCCGCGGTCTCGCGCGCGCTCGACCGGCCGCCGCCGCGATAGTCGCGGATGCCATATTTGGCGTCATAGCTGTAATCGGCGTGGCCGGGGCGATAGGCCTGCGCGATGTCGCCATAATCCTTCGACCGCTGATCGACATTGTCGATCATCAGGCTGATCGGGGTGCCCGTCGTCTTGCCCTCGAACACCCCCGACAGGATCCGCACCTGATCGGGTTCCTGCCGCTGCGTCGTGTGGCGCGACTGGCCGGGGCGGCGCTTGTCGAGGAAAGGCTGGATATCGGCTTCGGACAGCGACAACCGCGGCGGGCAACCATCAACGACCGCGCCGAGCGCCGGACCATGGCTTTCGCCCCATGTTGTAAAGCGAAGAACGCGCCCGAAGCTGTTGAAACTCATTGCCCTATCCCATCCGGCCGAATGCGGGTGCGTAATCCGCCCGTCCGCCTAGCGGCCAAGTCGCGCCCGAGTCCAGCATCATCGCCATGAAATGCGGCCCGGCAAAAGGCGAAGCAAAGCGCGCGGCCAATTCAGGCGAATAGCCGAAACGCGGGTAATATGCCGCGTGGCCGAGGACAAAACTGATCGCGCAGCCCTGTTCCCGCAGTGCAGCAAGACCGGCGCGGATCAGCGCGTCGCCGATGCCCTGCCCCTGTCGCCCCGGAACGACCGACACCGGCGCCAGGCCGGCGGCCGGAATCGCGGCGCCATCCGCTTCGACATCCATCCGACTGAACAGCATATGCCCGGCGATTTCGTCGCCTTGCGTCGCCACCAGCGACACCAGCGTGTCGCCGTCCGCTGCGATCATCCGCACCAGCTCGGCTTCGCCCTGATGGCCATATTCGGTCGCGGCAAAGGCGGCGCGAATGACCGCGTCGATGGCATCGGCATCCGCCGCCGTCGCGGCGCGGATGCCGCAAGCCTCAGACAAGCGCGATATCCGGCGCGTCTTCCTGTTTCATGCCGACGGTGTGATAGCCCGCGTCGACATGATGCGTTTCGCCGGTCACGCCCGACGCCAGATCGCTGAGCAGGTACAGCGCCGAACCGCCGACGTCGTCGATGGTGACGTTGCGGCGCAGCGGTGCATTATGCTCGTTCCATTTCAGGATCAGGCGGAAATCACCGATGCCCGATGCGGCGAGCGTCTTGATCGGCCCCGCCGAAATCGCGTTCACGCGCACCCCCTGCGGGCCGTAGTCATTGGCGAGATATTTGACGCTGGTTTCCAGCGCCGATTTCGCGACACCCATCACATTGTAATGCGGGATCACCTTTTCGGCGCCATAATAGCTGAGCGTCAGCAGCGAGCCGCCACCGTTGCCGGTTTCGGGGTCGAACGGCGTCATCATCGACGCGGCGCGCTTGGCGACAGCAGTGAAGCTGTAGACGCTGATGTTCATGGTCATCAGAAAGTCGTCGAGCGTCACGTCGGCATAATGGCCGCGCAGCGCCTCCTTGTTGGTATAGCCGATCGCATGGACGACAAAGTCGATCGTCGGCCAGCGCGCGGCGAGCGTTGCGAACGCCGCGTCGAGATTGTCCATGTCCGACACGTCGCAATCGATCAGCAGGTCACAGCCAAGTTCGTCGGCCAGCGGCTTCACCCGCTTGAGCATCACGTCGCCCTGATAGGAAATCGCCAGCTCGGCGCCATGCGCGCTCAGCGCCTTGGCGATGCCCCACGCCAGCGACTTGTCGTTGGCGAGCCCCATGATCAGCCCGCGCTTGCCCTTCATCAGACCCGTCATTTTTCTTCTCCGGCCTTTGCCAATATTATGTCGTCGATGCGCCCAATAGCGTCATGGCCCAAATCCTCAACCTCGACGAGCGCAGCGTTGAGTTCGGCGCCCATCACCATACCCAATCCGACGAGATAGAAAAAGAACAGCGCGACCATCACCCCCGCCAGGCTGCCATAGGTCGCGTCATAGCTGAGCAGGCTGGCG
>CAZCUW010000115.1:0-7397 GCA_964502035.1 uncultured Sphingopyxis sp.
GATCGCGCCGGGATATGCCGCGGTGCTGCGGCAGGTGACGTCTAAAGCCTAGCGGCGCTACTGCGCGACGAAGCGTGCCCCGGCGCGATCCTTCTCGGTCGTTGCGGGGTCAAAGATCATCCCGTTCATCGCGATATAGACCCCGGGCGGCAAAATCTGCGCCGCCGCCAGCGCAAAGCCGACGTTGAATTCGGCGTCGCTGGCGCGCACCGACGCAGGTTGCATCGCCCCCGTCATCACGATTGTCTTGCCCGTGATCCCCGCCAGCGCGCGGCCGGTGACGACCATCGTGTCGGTGCCATGGGTGACCAGAATGTGCGCTGCTTCGCTGTTCTCGACCGCGGCGCGGATCGCGGCGCGGTCGGCATCGTCCAACTCAAGGCTGTCCTTGCGCATCAACTGGGTCACCCGGTGCGGGACATGGACATTATTCTCGCGCAACAGGTCGGGGATCGCCGCGGGGCCGATCTGGAATTCGGACATCGCATCGAAATAGACTTTATCGATCGTCCCGCCGGTGGTGAAGATTTCGATCATTGCCCTGCTCTTTCGATTATTCTTCGTCATTGCGAGCGAAGCGAAGCAATCCAGAGCGGCTTAAGCAGGCTCTGGATTGCTTCGCTTCGCTCGCAATGACGGACCTATTAAGCCAAAGCCTCGGCGATCAACCGCCGCGTATTGTCGATCCCGAACAGCGCGATAAAGCTGCCCATCCGCGGCCCGGCGCTCGACCCGAGCAGCGTTTCATACAGTGCCTTGAACCAATCACGCAGATTTTCAAAGCCATAGGCTTCGTTCTTGCCAATTTCATACACGATGTTCTGGATGTCGTCGGCCCCCGCGTCGGCGGGCAGCGCCGCCAGCTTGGCGTCGAGTTCGGCCAGCGCCGCGCCCTCGCCGCCCACCGGCTTGCGGCGGTTCAGCGTCGGCGCGACATAATCGCGGTTATACGCCATCGCATTGTCGATCAGCCGGTCGAGCTCAGGGTAAGTCGCGGCATCGGCGCCGTCGACATATTGGCCCAGGTAGCGCCAGATCTGGTCCTTCGACGCGTCCGCCCCCATCACCCCGACCAGATTGAGCAGCAAGCCAAAGGTCACCGGCAATTCGGTCACGGGAACATCCTGCCCGCGCGCGACATGGACATGATGCACCGGATTGCCCAGCTTCTTGTCGGGCTCCTGCGCCGGATAGCTGCCGCGCATCTGCAAATATTCGTCGACCGCCTTGGGGATCACCCCGATGTGCAACTGCTTCGCCGCCTTCGGCTCGCGATAAGCGAAGAACGCCAGGCTTTCTTCGCTGCCATAATCGAGCCATTGATCGAGGCTGAGGCCATTGCCCTTCGACTTCGAGATCTTCTCGCCCTTTTCGTCGAGGAACATCTCGTAAATCAGCCCCTCGGGCTTGCGCCCGCCGAGCGCCTTGGCGATCTTGCCCGACTGGACGCCGCTGTCGGTCAGATCCTTGCCGTACATTTCATAATCGACGCCGAGCGCGACCCAGCGCATCGCCCAGTCGACTTTCCATTGCAGCTTGGCGCCGCCGCCCAGCACGCTGTGCGTGACCGTCTGGCCGCCATCCTCGAACGACACCAGTCCCGCATCGGCATCGACGACGGTCACCGGCACCTGCAACACCACGCCCGACGCCGGGCTGACCGGCAGGATCGGCGAATAGGTCGCGGCACGCTCGGCGCGCAGCGTCGGCAGCATGATGTCGAGAATGTCCTGATTGTGGCGCAGGACATTCTTCAGCGCATCGTCAAAGGCGCCGCTCTTATAGCGCTCGGTCGAGCTGACAAACTCATATTCAAAGCCAAAACGGTCCAGAAACTCGCGCAGCATCGCATTGTTATGATGCGCGAAACTTTCAAACTTGCCGAACGGATCGGGGACGACGGTCAGCGGCTTGCCGAGATATTCGGTGAGCATCGCGTGGTTCGGCACATTGTCGGGCACCTTGCGGAGCCCGTCCATGTCGTCGCTGAACGCGACGAGCCGCGTCGGCGCGCCAGTCATTTCCTCATAGGCGCGGCGAACCATCGTCGTGCGCAGCACTTCGTTGAACGTGCCGATATGCGGCAGGCCCGACGGACCATAGCCGGTTTCAAACAGCATCGGCGCACCGTCGGGCTTGCCGTCGGGATAGCGCTTCACCAGCTTGCGCGCTTCTTCAAAGGGCCAGGCCTTGGACGCGAGGGCGGCAGCACGAAATTCGGTCACGACAATCTTCCGGTACACGGGTGGCAGGGGCTCCGCCCTTTCCCGCTTTTGCGCGTTTTTGCAAGCGCGCGATGCGGCGTAAGCGGCGCTAGCCCTGCGCCGCCGGGTCGAGCAGGATCGCTACCGACCCGCGTTTGCGCCCGGTATCGACATAGGCGTGCGCCGCCGCGATGGCGTCGAACGCATAGCTGCCGTCGACCACCGGACGCAGCAGGCCGGATGCGGCCAGATCGGCGAGCTGCTGAACATGCTCGGGCTTTTCAGTCGCCGGACCCGCGATCACCCGGCGCCCGCCGCGTCCCGGCGCGCCGATCGTCGCCAGCATATCGGGCAGCCCTGCGGCGATCGCCACAAACCGGCCCTGCGGGCGCAGCAGCGGCAGCGCATCGCGCGTGGTGATGCTGCCCGCGGTTTCGACGATAATGTCATAGGCGCCCGGTCTGCCGCGGAAATCGGTGGTGGCATAGTCGATCACCGCCTCTGCCCCCAGATCGCGCACCAGATCGGCGTTGCGCGCGCTGCACACCCCGGTGACATGCGCGCCGCGGTGGCGCGCGAGCTGGACCAGCGCCGACCCCACTGCCCCCGACGCCCCGATCACGAGCACCCGGTCGCCCGGCGCCGCCGCCGCGACGTCAAGGAAATGCATAGCGGTGCTGCCCCCGAAACACAGCGTCGCCGCCTTGGCAAAGCTCAGCCCTTCGGGCTTGGGCGCGATCGGTCCGATTTCGGCGACGCAGCGATATTCGGCGTGGCACCCCATTGCCCCGCCCGGAAACGCCATCACCGCGTCGCCGGGCCGATATCTGGTGACACCCGCGCCCACGGCATCGACAATTCCCGCGAGCTCGGTCCCCAAAATCGGCTGCCGCGGCCCGCGCCAGCCCAGGAACGGGCGCGCAATCAGGCCCAGGCCGGGCGGAAAGCGCGCGGCGCGCATCCGGCTGTCGCCCGACGTCACCGATGTGGCCATCACCTTCACCCGCACCTCGTCCGCCGCCGGTTCGGGCATCGGCACGTCGCGAAATTCCAGCACCTCAGGACCGCCGTAGCGGGGGCAGACAATGGCTTTCATCGGCGAATCCTGAGCATGGGGAGGGGGCAGCACCTTTCTGCATGTTTCCCCGCAGCGCGCCAGCCGCCGCCATGTACCGGGGCATCGCCACCGCGCCGAAACATCGTTACCGGAAAATTTACCATCCGGGGCTTAGCATCGCCGCATGAACAGTCCGCGCATCCCGCAGCCCCGCCGTCAGGCCCGCACCGCCGTCGCCCTCGAGGTGACGGTCAACGGCGTCCTCAACTTTGTCGACGGCCAGATCACCGACCTGTCCGAAGGCGGCGCGCGGATCGACGGCGCCAGCATGCCGGCGCGCTCGCGCTGCGAAATCCATTATGGCGGCCAGGTCACTTATGCCGTCGTCATGTGGTCAGAGGTTGATCGCATGGGGGTCCGCTTCCCTTATGAACTGACCCACGGGCCGCTCTATAACGCACTGAAAAAGGCGCGTAATGCAGTAACGGTCGATCCGGCGCAGATATTCCTGAGCAACCGCACGCCGGTGTTCGGCCGCCGCGGGCTGAGCTGAAAAAGCCGACCAAAACCCCGCTCTCCCTCGTCATTCCCGCGAAAGCGGGAACCCAGCGAGCCGCCGTTGACCGGGTTCCCGCTTTCGCGGGAACGACGAACGCGGGGAGCAACGCTTGCCGCGTTCGCCTTTTGTCCTTAACCTTGTGCGATGCTCCCCGTCCCCCTCCCCCTGCCCGCGATCCATGCCAGCCATGTCGGCATCTGGATCGCCGATACGCAAGGGCGCGTGCAGCGGGTCGGGCGCGGCGAGGCGATTGCGGCGGTCGCCGCGACCCCGCACCTGCTGCTCAATGCGACGCTGACCGGCGACCGGCTCGGCTATCCCGAACTGTCGGGGCTCGACCTGCTCGAACTCTTCGCTTTCCTCTATCCTGCGCGCTTTGCGGTGCCGACCCCGGCAGGGATTGCCGCAACGATCGGCGTTACCCCGCCAAAGGCCGAGGAAGACATCGCTGCGTTCCTCCCACAGGCGACCGCGGCGATGCTCGCGGGGATCGACGATCCCGAATGGCCCGAACGCGAGGGCGCCTGGCACGGGATGCAGGCGCTCGTGCGCCAGCGCTGGCCGTGGGCGCCGCTGGTCCAGCCGCGGCTGACCACCCCCGACGCCAATGAGCGCTGGCTGTTCGCGCGCCTGCCCGAATGGGAGGAAGCGCCGCCGCGCCCCGCGCCGCGGCAGGTGCGCATCAACCCCGACGACGTCACCGCGCGGCTCGACCGGCTGACCGGCGACGGCGCCGAACGGCGGCCGGGGCAGCAGGAATATGCGCGCGCCACCGCCGCGATCTTCGAACCGCGCGAGCGCAAGGACGCGCCGCATATGCTGGTCGCCGAGGCCGGAACGGGCATCGGCAAGACGCTCGGCTATCTTGCCCCCGCCAAACAATGGATCGACCAGTCGGCGGGCAACGTCTGCATCTCGACCTTTACCAAGGCGCTGCAACGCCAGTTGTCGCGCGAGACCGAGAAACTCTATCCCGACGCCGCGACCCACCGCGAAAAGGTGGTCGTGCGCAAGGGCCGCGAAAATTACCTCTGCCTGCTCAATCTGGAGGATGCGCTGCAAGGCGGTTTCTCGGGCCGCGCCGCCATCCTGGCGCAGCTGGTCGCGCGCTGGGCCGCCTACACCCGCGACGGCGACATGGTCGGCGGCGATTTGCCGGGCTGGCTGCCCGCGCTGTTCCGCCGCAACGGCACCACCGCGCTGACCGATCGGCGGGGCGAGTGCATCTATGCCGGCTGTCCGCATTTCCGCAAATGCTTCATCGAACGCTCGGCGCGCGCCGCGACACAGGCCGACATCATCATCGCCAACCATGCGCTGACGATGGTGCAGGCGGCGCGCCCGCGCGACGGCGGAGCGCCCGCGACGCGGCTGATCTTCGACGAGGGCCATCATCTATGGGACGCCGCCGACTCGATGTTCGCTGCGGCGCTGACCGGGCAGGAAGCGGTCGAAATCCGCCGCTGGGTGCTCGGCCCCGAAGGCAAGTCGCGCGGGCGGCGGCGCGGACTCGCGGCGCGGCTCGCCGATGTCGCGAGCTATGACGAAGCAGGCGAGCACGCGATCCAGGCGGCGATTACCGCCGCCGCCGAACTGCCCGGCGACGGCTGGCTTGGCCGCCTGTCCGAAAACGACCCATGGGGCGCGATCGAGCGATTGCTCGCGGCGGTGCGCGGACAGGTGTATGCGCGCGCGGTCGACACCCGCACCGCCGACGCGGGCTATGGCCTCGAGACCGAGCTGGCCGATCCCGACGCGGCGCTGGTCACCGCCGCGGCGGCGGCGAGCGACGCGGTCGAGGCGCTGCTGCGGCCGCTGCTGGCGCTGGGGAAACGGCTCGACGCGCTGATCGACGATCCGCCCGACTGGCTCGACGGGCAAGCGCGGGCGCGCGTCGATGGGGCGCGGCACAGCCTCGGTACGCGCGTCGACACCCTCGGCGGCTGGCTGGCGCTGCTCGGGCGCGTCGGCGGTCCGGCCAACCCCGATTTCGTCGACTGGCTGGCGATCGACCGCTACGACGGGCGCGAGTTCGACACCGGGCTGCACCGCCACTGGCTCGACCCCGCAAGGCCGATCGCCGACATCGTCTATCGCCCGGCGCAGGGTGTGCTCGTCACCTCGGCGACCTTGCGCAGCGGCCATGGTGCGAGCGGCTGGAGCGAGGCCGACATCCGCACCGGCGCGCGCCACATGGACGGCGGGGTCCAGCATTTCGCGGTGCCCAGCCCGTTCGACTATGCCCGCCAGTCGGAGGTGCTGATCGTCACCGACATCGCGCGCGGCGATCTGCCTGCGCTCGCCGGGGCGTATAGCCGGTTGATCGAGGCGTCGGGCGGCGGCGCGCTGGGGCTGTTCAGTGCGATAAGGCGGCTGCGCATCGTCCACGCGCGCATCGCCGACCGCCTCGCGCGCGCCGGGCTGCCGCTCTATGCCCAGCATGTCGATCCGCTCGACACCGGCACCCTCGTCGACATCTTCCGCGCCGACCCGCACGCCTCGCTGCTCGGCACCGATGCGCTGCGCGACGGGGTCGACGTGCCGGGCGAATCGCTGCGGCAGGTGATCATGGAGGGGGTGCCATGGCCGCGTCCGACGATCCTCCACGCCGCCCGCCGCGCGGCGCAGGGCGGCAGCGCCTATGACGACATGGTCATCCGGGGCCGCATCGGCCAGGCGTTCGGCCGCCTGATCCGCCGCGCCGACGATTTCGGCCAGTTCGTCATGCTCTCGCCCAGCTTCCCCTCGCGCCTGCTCAGCGCCTTTCCCGAAGGCACCCCGATCCGCCGCTTGCCATTGGACGAGGCGGTCAATCATGTCGCCGCCGCCAATGTCGAGCGCAGAAAAAGCGCGTTTCCAGCCTTTTCACCGTCATAAGTTTGCGGCACAAGGCTGCCGAACGACGGCATAAGCGCGACCGCGCGGGGGAAGATTTTGAAGACTTTGACGATCCTGCGCCACGCCAAATCGGGTTGGGATGTTCAGGTCGAGCGCGATTTCGACCGCCCGATCAACAAGCGCGGCGCCCGCGGCGCCGAATTGATCGGGCAATGGCTGAAGCGTCAAAAGCTGCCCATCGACCGCATCATCGCCTCGCCCGCGGTGCGCGTCACCGACACCCTCGACATCTTCCAGCCCGCCGCCGATCTCGACACGCTCGAGCCGCACTGGGACCGCCGCATCTATCTCGCCTCCGCCGCGACCTTGATCGACGTCATCCGCGACACCGGCCGCGATGCCGACCATCTGCTGATTTCAGGGCATAATCCGGGGCTGGAGGATCTGATCCTGATGCTCGTGCCGGAGGCGAATGGCGACGAGCTGCGCGGCGAGGTCGAGGAAAAGCTGCCGACGTCGGCGTTGGCAAGGCTCGAACTCGACATCGCCAACTGGCATGAGCTGGACACCGGCGTCGCCCGCTTCACCGCCTTCATCCGCCCCCGCGACCTCGACCCGACGCTGGCGCCGGCGATGGATCACGATTAGATCGCCGCTTTGGGAACCGAATTACGGGCTTCGACCAGTTGCGGACGTTAGCCCTTAAAGCCCCTCCCCTTCAGGGGAGGGGTTGGGGTGG
>CAZCUW010000116.1:0-7344 GCA_964502035.1 uncultured Sphingopyxis sp.
GCATCGACCGCCGCTATATCGCAATCGCGACCGGGCGCCCGATGCCCGCCAGCGGCACGGTCGATGCCGCGCTGGGCCGGTCGAACACCAATCGCAAGAAGATGGCGGTGGTTGCCGAGGATCGCGGCAAGCGCGCGGTGACGCATTACCGGACGATCGAGCCGTTGCGGCACGCCAGCTTGATCGAATGCCGCTTGGAAACCGGGCGGACGCATCAGGTGCGCGTCCATATGGCGCATATCGGCCATCCGTTGGTCGGCGACCCGGTCTATGGCCGGGTCAGAAAGCCGCTGTCCGAGGTGCTGAAAGCACAGAATTTCGTGCGGCAGGCATTGCACGCCGCCCATTTGGGCTTTATTCATCCGGTGACCGGTAACAAAGTCGCGCTCGACAGCGAAATCCCCCCGGACATGCGGGAACTGATCGACGAATTGCGCGTTTAGGTTTCGATTAAAAATCTATCTCGACCGCTGGCAGCAACCGCGGCATATTCTGACTCAAGATATCAAAGGGAAGACGCTCTCCAATGGCTAAAAGCAATGTTCCGGCCACGGTGCCAGCGCTTGGCGGCGAAGCCAGCCTGAATCGCTATTTGTCGGAAATCCGCAAATTCCCCCTGCTGACCCCCGAGCAGGAATATATGCTCGCCCGGCGTTTTCAGGAGCATGGCGACAATGAAGCTGCGGCGCAGCTCGTCACCTCGCACCTGCGGCTCGTGGCGAAAATCGCCATGGGCTACCGCGGTTATGGCCTGCCGGTCAGCGAGCTGATTTCCGAAGGCAATATCGGCCTGATGCAAGGGGTGAAAAAATTCGACCCCGAACGCGGCTTTCGTCTGGCGACCTATGCGATGTGGTGGATCCGCGCGTCGATCCAGGAATTCATCCTGCGGTCGTGGAGCCTGGTCAAAATGGGCACCACCGCGGCGCAGAAAAAGCTGTTCTTCAACCTCCGCCGGATGAAGAACAACCTGGAAGCGTTCGAGGACGGCGACCTGTCGCCCGAACATGTCGCCAAGATTGCGACCGATCTGGGCGTGACCGAGGATGAGGTCGTCAGCATGAACCGCCGCATGGCGATGGGCGGCGATACCTCGCTGAACGTCCCGATGGGCGAGGATGGCGACAGCCAGTGGCAGGATCTGCTGGGCGACGAAGGGCCGTTGCAGGACGAACGCGTCGCCGAGGCGCAGGAGCGCGACGTGCGCCATTCGCTGCTGAGCGAAGCGCTCGAAACGCTCAACGAGCGCGAACGTCACATCCTGACCGAACGGCGCCTGACCGACGATCCCAAGACGCTGGAAGACCTGAGCCAGGTTTACGACGTCAGCCGCGAGCGCGTCCGCCAGATCGAGGTGCGCGCGTTTGAGAAGCTGCAAAAGGCGATGCTGAAGCTGGCCGGCGACCGGCGCCTCATCAACGCCTGAGCCGCGGGCGCGGCGGCTGTTCCTGTCGGATAATCCGCGCGCGTGGAGCGCGCTCATCTTGTCGGGCTGGGCGCTGCTGGCGCTGGCGCAGGCGTTGCAGGGCAATTTTGTCGCGGCCTATCGCGGCGCGCCGCAGCCTTGGTGGCCGACCTTGGGCTATACCGCGGCAATCTATTCGATCTGGGCGCTGCTGAGCTGGCCGATCATCGGCGCGGTGATCGCCATCGAGCGCCGCATCCGCCGCGTCTGGGTCCGCATCGCCGGCTATCTGCTGCTGTGGCCCGTCGTGGTCGGCGCGCATGTCCTGCTATTCGCGCTCGTCTATTGGCCGGTCTATCGCAGCGAGACTGTCGCGACGCGCTGGGACATGACGTCGATCATGTTTGTGCGCAATCTCGACACCAACAGCTTGCTGTATCTGGCACTGGTCGCGCTGACGATCGCCTGGCTGCGCTGGCCGCGGCGGCAAGCGCTGCGCGCCGAACGGGCGGCGGCGCCCGCGGGTGATGCGCTGATCGTGCGCAACCGCGGCACCGTCCACCGCATCCCCTTCGCGACGATCGACTGGATCGGCGCGGCGGGCGATTATGCCGAGATCCACAGCGAGCGCCGCGCCCATCTGATCGAGGAATCGCTCACCTCGCTGGCGCAGCGTCTGCCCGCCGAACAGTTCGCGCGGATCCACCGCGGCGCGCTCATCCGCCTCGATCGGGTGCGCGAAATCGAACCGATCGGGCGCGGCGATGCCCATGTCCGGCTGGTGAGCGGCGCGGAGCTGCGTTTGAGCCGACGTTATCGCGCCAATCTGGCCGCGCTGCTCTCGCCCCGGTCGTCGCCCGCCGAACCGGCGCCATAATCCCGCCCACAGATCGGCGCTCGATTGCGCGCGGCGATCGGCGCCAAAGCGCGGACCCGTTTCCTTGCTGGAGGTCCGCCGATGTTGTTCGCCTTGCTTGCCGCCCTGTCCGCCCCGCCCGCCGCCGCCGCCGCCGATCAACCCGCGGCGGTGCGCCCCTATCAGTCGCTCCACCTCGAGGTGCCTTATGTGCCATCAATCGCCCGGATCGACGGCGAGGATCGGCTGGTTTACGAATTGCATGCGACCAATTTCGCCGCGCAGCCGCTGGCGGTTACCGCTATCGACCTGAGCGCCGCGGCGGACGGCGCGCGATTGGCGCGGATCGACCCCGTCGGTGCGATGCGGCGGATCGGCGCGCAGGCGGGCGGCGCTACCGAGCTCGCGCCGGGGGGCCGGGCAATCTTTTACCTGTCGGTCCGCTGGCCGGGTGGCGACTTCAAGCCGCTGCTACACCGGATCAGTCTGACGCCGGTACGGTCTGGGCGGCCGGACGCGAGCGTGACGATCGCGGGGGGCGAATTTACCCCGGTGCGCGCTTTCGCAGCAACGCTGGGCGCGCCGCTGCGCGGTGGGCCATGGACCGCGGTCGCGCTGCCCGACGTCGACAACGGCCATCGCCGCTTTCCCTATGCGGTCAGCGGCCGGGTGCGGCTCCCTGGGCGGCACGCGATCGACTGGATGCCAGCGGCGGGCTTCGACCCCGGCTCGACCGGCACCGACGTCGCCGCCGACGGATCGGGCGCCGATGTGCTGGCGGTGGCCGATAGCGAGGTCGTCACGGTCAAGGATGGCGCCGCGCCCGGCGCGCCCGCGAGCGTCGAGGATGAAACGGGGGCGATGATCGTGCTGCGCCTGCCCGACGGCCGCTACGCCTTTTACCAGCATCTGGCGCCCGGCATCGGGATCAGGCCCGGGATGCGGGTGCGGCGCGGACAGGCGATCGGACGCGTCGGATCGTCGGGCCATGTCACCCAGCCGCACCTGCATTTCCACATCGCCGACCGCGCCGCGCCGCTCGACAGCGAAGGCCTGCCCTATCGCTTTGGCGCCGGGCGGATTGTCGGGCAATATGCCGATATCGCAGACTTTAGGGAGAAGAAAGCATGGCAGGCCGCGGCACCGCGGCCGATCGGCGGCTTGCCGCCCGCCAACGCGGTGATCATCTTTGACACCGCCGATGATTTGACTCGCGGGCGCAATTGACTAGCCTCCTGTCCGGGTTGAGCGAAGAGGGGACATATCATGTGGAAATGGATCCGTATTCCCAAGGGCATCGCGTTGCTGGCGTTCCTGTTGCCATGGATGACCGTCAGCTGTTCCGACCAGAAAATTGCCGAAGCGAGCGGTTTCGGGCTCGCCTTTGGCCGCATCTCGGCGATGGGCCAGGCGGCCAATGCCGGTGACGGCGCATCGATGAATTTTTGGCTGATCCTGGCGCTGCTCGCGATCGCAGGCGGGCTGTTCCTGCTGTTCACCAAGGGCCGCGAGGCCGCCAGGCTGGTGCTCGGCACCTCGGTCGCCGCGCTGGTGCTGATCTTTGTCGGCACCTATCGCTACAGCAAGGATGCGATCATGGCCGAAGCGGCCAAGAACGGGTCGGACGGCAGCATGGATCAGGCCGCGCTGGCGATGATCCAGGTCAATTGGCACTTCGGCTATTGGCTCGCGCTGCTGTCGCTGATCGCTGCCGCGGTGATGGCGTGGCTGGTGATGAGCGGCAAGGAGGCCGAGGCCGAGGCGAAGATGCGCTCGCTCGCCGCCGATGCCACCGACGCGGCAAAGGTCGCCGCGGCCAAGGCGAGCGACGCGGCGAAGGATGCCGCCGCCAAGGCCAATGACGCGATTGATGCCGCCAAGGACAAGAAGGACGACGAGCCGCCGAAGGGCTGACTCGCTGCGAACATGAGGATAAGCGGCAGGCCGGAGCGCCTGCCTGGTCATGGACGATCGGGGGGACCATATGAGCATAGAAAGCGGCACCGCTGCCGTACCCGCGGCAGCACCCGTCGCACCGGCGGCGGACAACCGGGCCAAAGGCGGCGACAAGCTCGCCGCCTGGTCGGGCTTTTCGTTGATCCTTGGCCTGGCGGGGGACATGGCGAAACCGATCGGCAATTATTCGCTGTGGTTGATGGCGGCGGGTATCGCGGGTTTCATCTTCTGCTTCGCGCTGCGCCGCGCCAGTTTTGCGCGGCGCGGCATGTTTCATACCGGCATTTTTGCGCTGATCATGGGCACGATCTGGGGCTTGCAACAATTTGCCGTCCCCGAAGACAAGGGCAACGAGCGCGGCGCCACGGTAGCATTCCTGCCGATCCTGGCGCCGATCCAGACCAAGATATTGCCGCTGCCGCAGAATCAGAAACTGCTGCTGCAATTTCAGGACGCGGTCGCCAAGGGCAGCGACAGCGAGCGCGTCGCGGCGGCGCGCGAGCTTTACGCAGCGACCGAGGATGCCGCGCTGCACCGCGGGATGATCGAGGCGATGATGGGATCGGGCAACCCCGCGCTGCAACAAAGCGCGACGCTACTGCGCTTTGCCGAGCGCACGCGCGACCGGCTGACGCTGCCCCCGATCGATCGCGACAAGGACGACCCGCTGTCGCGGCGGCTGCTGTCCTTTTCGTTCGAGGTCCGCGACGTCAATGTCGATAGCGGCGCGCTCGACCTGCGCTCGAGCAGCAGCCGATCCTTTGGCACCGTGACGCGGCAGGGCACGACGATGCAGCTGCCGATCATCGTCGCCGAGGGCGGCCGTTTCCAGGAAATGCTGGTCGATCTCAAACCCGGCAACGACATGCGGCTGACCGGCAAGGCGCGGCTGGAGACGGGCGAAGTCGTCGCGGTCGAATTACCCTTGTTCTGATGCCATGTCGTCCGATACGGACGATGCGATGACGACCGCCGCCAAGAAACGCACCAAGCGCCGCAAGCTCCCCTGGTATCTGCGGCCGGTCAAATGGCTGTTGTGGTTTGTCGCGATTTCGGTGCTGTGGGTGCTGCTCTATGCGGTGGTGCCGCCGCCGGTGACGTTCACGATGCTGGCCGACAGCAGCGGGATCACCAAAGACTGGACCAGCCTGTCCGGCATCGACCGCAACATGGTGCGCGCGGTGATTGCGGCCGAGGACGGCAAATTCTGCACCCACAACGGCTTTGACACCGAAGCGATCGAAGAGGCGATCGAGCGCAACGCCAAGGGCAAGCGGATGCGCGGCGGATCGACGGTCAGCCAGCAGACCGCCAAGAATGTGTTCCTGTGGCAGGGCAGCGGCTGGACGCGCTATGTCCGCAAGGTGCCCGAAGTGTGGTTCACCTTTCTGATCGAGAAGATCTGGGGCAAGCGGCGGATCATGGAAGTGTATCTGAACGTCGCCGAGACCGGCATCGGCACCTATGGCGTCGAGGCGGGGGCGCAGCGGTATTTCAACCATGGCGCGGGCAAGCTGACCCCGGCCGAGGCCGCGCGCATCGCCGCGATCCTGCCGCTGCCCAAGAAACGCGAGGCGGTCAGCCCGTCGGGCTTCACCCGCCGTTACGGCAACACGATCCGCGCCCGCATCGGCCAGGTGCGCGGCGACGGGCTGGACGGGTGTGTTTACTCATAAGGCCAGTGCCTGCTGTGGGGTGGGGAGTGGACGTAGCGAAACAATCACGCCCTCCCCTTCAGGGGAGGGCAGCGAGACTTACGAACTTGGTCGTTAGTCGCAGCGGGTGGGGTCCATCGGCCTTGCGCAAGGCCGATGGACCCCACCCCAACCCCTCCCCTGAAGGGGAGGGGCTTATCGTCCGCAACCGGTCGTTTCCAGTCATTGGCCTGTTCTGAATTATCGGAATGTCACCTTAACCCGTCGCGAATAGCGCGCCAGCTTCGGCAGTCTGGCCGGGCTATTCCGATGCGTCGCGCGCCGCGTCGGCGAGTAGCACGGCGCCGCCGATCAGGATAATGCCCGCGCCGATCGCGATCCAGCCGACGGTCGACACATTGTTGCGCCGTTTCGTGTTGATCGGTCGCCCATTGAGCAGCAGCCGGTTGTCGCGCTCCAGCGAAACGCCGATGCGCGTCTCGTTCAGGGGGATGCCGCGGTTCGATAGGCGGGTGCCGTCGGTGGTCACCATGTCGCGGGTCAGGCGCAGTTCGACGCGCGGCGGCGCTTTTTGGCGGTTGCCGCCCAATGGAATGGTCAGCCCGAGCCCGACGACGCCGTCGACGCGGCTCAAACCATTTTGATACGCCAGCGGCTCTGCCGCGACCGAGGTCGCCAGTGCCATACTGATGAGTAGTCCGCCGATGATCCGCATGTTCGCCCCTTCGTTCGATCGCAATCGATCCCGGTTTGATAGACGCGCATTGGGCCAACCCGTCAATCAGGTTGGAGTCACCAGTACACCGGTGGGTGCAGCGCCAACGACGTTACGCCGGTTTCCAGCTTTTGCGATCTTCCGCCTGTTTCAGCACTTCAAACGCCGCCTGCCCCGCCGCAAAACGCTTGGCAGCGTCGGCATCGCCGGGTTTGACGTCGGGGTGGGTTTCCTTGGCGAGCGCGCGCCATGCCTTTTTGACCGCTTCGAAATCGGCGTCGGGTTCCAGGTCGAGAACGTCGAGCGCGCGCATTTCGTCGCTGCTGCGCGTGCCATCGCCGGGACCGCCCCAGGCATAATGCTGCGCCTTGGCATAGCTGCGGGCGCCCTGCATTTCCTCGGCAGCGCGCGCGGCGGCGTCCTCGGCGCTCAGGCCTTCAAAATAATCCCAGCCGCGGTTGTATTCGGCGGCGTGGGTTTCGCAAAAATACCAGCGTTCGGGGCTGTTCGGCGACTTGGGTGCCGGGCAGTTGCCGGGGTTGGTGCAGCCATGGCGGTCGCACAGGCGAATTTTTTGCGCTTCATTGCCCGAGCCATAGGGGCGCCAGCGGGGAAAACCCCAATCGTCGGTTCTTTTGGCGCGGCTCATCCCGTCCATGTAGCGACTGGGGCTGGTGATTGCTAGCCAGGAGGGCCGAAAATCCTAGGTCACATACCCATAAACAGGATTCCCATGGAGGGTAATTTCTGATTCAGT
>CAZCUW010000117.1:0-7342 GCA_964502035.1 uncultured Sphingopyxis sp.
GCGGCGCGCGCGCCGCAGGTTGGCGAGCATAGCGATGCGATCCTGGCCGAACTTGGTTACGACACGGCCGCGATTGCGGCTTTGCGGGCGGCAAGGATTATTTGAGCGGCGAGGGGTGGACGGCGGCGCCTTCGATCCTTAAATACCGATCAGTATGAAATTCAGCCTCCCTAAAAACAGCCCAGGAGTGTCGAGATGAGCGATCAAGCCGAATATGTGCCGCCAAAGGTGTGGACCTGGGACAAGGAGAGCGGCGGGCGCTTTGCCAACATCAACCGTCCGATCGCCGGACCGACCCACGACAAGGATTTGCCGGTCGGCAAGCATCCGCTCCAGCTTTACTCGCTCGCGACGCCGAACGGGGTGAAGGTCACGGTGATGCTTGAGGAACTGCTCGAGCGCGGCCATAGCGGCGCCGAATATGACGCGTGGCTGATCAAGATCGGCGACGGCGACCAGTTTTCCAGCGGTTTCGTCGATGCCAACCCCAACAGCAAGATTCCGGCGCTGGTCGATCGCAGCGGCGCCGAACCATTCCGGGTGTTTGAATCGGGCGCAATCCTGATCCACCTCGCCGAAAAATTTGGCGAATTTCTGCCCACCGACCCGGCGCAGCGCGCCGAGACTTTGTCGTGGCTGATGTGGCAGATGGGCAGCGCGCCGTTCCTTGGCGGCGGCTTCGGCCATTTCTATGCCTATGCGCCGTTCAAGCAGGAATATCCGATCAACCGCTATGCGATGGAGGTGAAGCGCCAGATGGACGTGCTCGACCGGCGTCTGGCGGAGAGCGAGTATATCGCCGGCGCCGATTACAGCATCGCCGATATGGCGATCTGGCCTTGGTACGGCGCGCTGGCCAAGGGGCTGGTCTATGAGGCCGGCGAGTTTTTGCAGGTGCAGGATTACAAGCATGTCCAGCGCTGGACCGACCAGATCGCGGCGCGCCCGGCGGTCAAGCGCGGGCGAATGGTCAATCGGATGATGGGCGATCCGGCGAGCCAGTTGCACGAACGGCATGATGCGTCGGACTTTGACCTGCGGACGCAGGACAAGCTGGAGGCCGCCGAATAGTCGCAATTTGCGACAACGGGCGGCGCCGGATGTTTAAGGCTTTGCTGATGATCTGCGCGGTTCGGCGGAACTGCGTCGGTTGCCCGATCGGGACCGGAACCGGGTTCCTGTAAAATACACAAAAGCGGCGTCGGGCGCTCTCGACGCCGCTTTCATTTCGGTCCGCCATGCTGACGGACATGACAGCTTTTCTCCGATTTCCGCGGCGCGCCCGCCATCCCGCCTTGCCCGGCGTCATGTTCGCGCGCGCAGAGCGCGGCGCCGCCATCGTCGAAATGGCGCTGGTGCTGCCGCTGCTCCTCGCGCTGCTGATGGGCGTGCTCGTTTATGGCCAATATTTCATGTTGGCGCACAGCGTCCAGCAGGCGGCAAACGACGGCGCGCGCGCCGCCATCGTCGGGCTGGATGCCGCCGATCGCCGCGCGGTCGCGGCGCGGGCGGTCGAACGCAGCCTGCAGACGGTGAGCGGCGCGCACAGCGTCGCGGTGTCCGAAACGAGCGAGGCGATCACCGTCGCGGTCACCTTTACGGCGCCGCCCGACAGCTTCTTGCGCTCGGCGCTGATCCCGTCGCCGACCAACGTCATCCGGTCGCGCGCGACCTTTGAATTACCGGTGGATTGACGATGGCACGGCTTCACACCCTTCGCCTCCTTGTCCGCGACCGGCGCGCCGGGATCAGCATCGCCACCGCTTTTGCGATGACGATGCTGATCGGCGCCGCGGCGCTCGCCGTCGATGTCGGCTCGCTCTATCTCGACCGCCGCAAGTTGCAGGGGATTTCCGATGCCGCGGCGATGGCGGCGGCGGGCCGACCGGGTGAGGAGCAGGCCGCCGCCGAGCGGATCATCGCGGCGAATTGCGATTGCGGTATCCGCATCGCGGCGCTGACCCCGGGGACTTACACGCCCGACGGCGCGATCGCCGCCGAGCAGCGTTTTACCCCGGGCGGCGCATCGGCGAACGCGGTGCAGATCGTCTTGACGCGCGATCGTCCGCTGTATTTCGGCAGCTTCCTGACCGGCAAGAGCAACAGCGTGATCCGCGCCACCGCGACCGGCGCGCGGCGCGGCTATGCGGCTTTTTCGCTCGGCTCGCGGGTTGCCGCGGTCAATGGCGGGCTGCCCAATGCGCTATTGTCGGGACTGACCGGCAGCCAGATCAATCTGTCGCTGATGGATTACAACGCACTGGCCAGCACCGACATCGACCTGCTGGCGTTTTCCGACGCGCTGCGCACCGAAATCGATGCCGATGTGCTGACCTTTGGCCAGACGCTCGACAGTCAGGTGACGATGCCGCAGGTCGTGTCGGCGCTGGCGAACGCATCGGACGGGCAGGCGGCGAGCGCGCTGGAGCATATCGCCGCGCGCGCCCTGCCGCGCAGCCTGTTTCCGTCGCGCGCGATCGATCTGGGGCCGCGCTCGTCGAGCATCCGGGTCGATGCCGCCAATCCGGTCAAGGTCAACGCGCTCAGCCTGCTGCGCGCAATGCTGCTGCTCGGCAGCGCCAATCGTCAGGTCGATCTGTCGGTGGCGAGCAACCTGCCCGGCGGATCGGGGGTCGACATTGCGCTGCTGATCGGCGAGCCGCCGGCCCACTCGCCGCTGATCGCGGTGACCGACACCAACCAGGTGATCGTGCGCACCGCGCAGGTGCGGCTGAAGCTCGACACGCGCATCGCGACCCCGCTTGCCAGCGTTCATATCCCGGTGCTGGCCGAACTGGGCTCGGCGTCGGCACGGATTTCGGACATTGATTGCCGGCCCAACAGCGGGGCAGCGGTGTCGCTGGCGGTGGTCACCTCGCCTGCGATGCTGGCGATCGGTACCGTCGATGATGCCGATTTCCAGGACATGCAGCGCCCGCTCGACCCGCGGCCGGCGCGGGTGGTGAAACTGCCGCTCGCCAGCGTCGATGCCGAGGCCGAGCTGGTGCTGTCGGACCTCAACGAAAAGCAGGTCGCCTTTGCGCGCAGCGACATCGACGATGGACGGGTGAAGACCGTGTCGAGCAGCGGATTGGTCGCGGGCGCCGCCAAATCGCTGTCCGATCGCATGGACCTGCGCGTCAATGTGCTGGGGCTCGGGCTCAACCTCAATGCGCTGCGAACCGTCGTTGGCGATACCGTGGCGCTGGCGGCGCCGGTGCTCGACACCGTGCTGGCCGATGTCACCGGCCTGCTCGGCGTGCATGTCGGGCAGGCCGACGCGCGGGTCAACGCGCTGCGTTGCGGCAAGGCGAAGCTGGTCTGAGCCGCCATAACGGCGCTGGGGCGGATGCACTTCATGGCCACCATCGCGCTGTTCGCCCCAAAAGGATCATAAGTGATCCGGCCAGCGAGGAGGCGAAAGTGCCAGCAGTTCATGAACCACAGCGCGTTTCGGCGGCGGACTTCATCCGCGGCTTTGCCAATTGGCGGATGCAATCGGCGCGCAAGCCGGTCGTCGTGACGCATCATGGCAAGGACGCGCATGTGCTGATCTCGCTCGACGACTATCGGCGGCTGGACCGCGACGCGGACGACGTCGCCGCGGCGACAGACAATGTACAGCACTCGCTCGCCGGGCTGGCCGAAGCGATCCGCGATGCGGTGATCCTGATCGACCGGCAATGGCGGATCGTCGCGGTCAATCCGGCGGCGTCGGATATGCTCGAGACATCGTGCGCCGACCTGATCGGCGCGCCGCTGCGGACCGCGGTACCGCGGCTGGGCGGCAGTTTGCTGGCGCAGCATATCATCCGCCTGATCGAGCATCGCGAGCGTTTTTCGGGCGAGGTGCCCGACATCTTGCGGCCGCGCCAGTGGCTGCGCGTCGATCTGGTTCCCGCGCCGATCGGCGGCGCGCTGATCCTGCGCGATGTCAGCGGCGCCATCGACGATTTTGCCGCGGCCGACGCGCGGCAGGCTTTGCTCGATGCGGTCGAAACGGACGGCGGCATCGGTCATGCGCGCCTGTCGGTGCGCGAAACCGTCGAGGCGGCAAATGCCATGCTGACCGGCCTGCTCGGGGTCGATCCGGCAGCGATCAGGCGCGTGCGCTTTTCGGCGCTGCTGGCGGTCGGGCATCGCAGCGCCTTTGCCGAAGCACTGGAATCGGTCTTCCGGTCGGGCTGCTCGGCGCGCCTGCCGTCCCAGATCGTCACCCGCGACGGAACCGCGATCGCCGTCACCCTGACCATTGCAGAGGTGCGCGGCCGCTACGCCAGCGACGGCGCCGTCGTTCTGGTGACACGGTCCGCGATCTAGGGCGCCCCAAGGCGCCCGCGCGCTGGACAAGCGGCGCCGCGTGGCGCAATCATCGGCGCGACAAACGTTGCAAGTCGCAACTTGCCGTTTACGTAAAGGTGAACGCTCAGTATAAGGGCGCCATTATCCGATGGGAGATTCGTGATGGACATGGAATTCAGCCCCGAAGATCTCGCCTTCCAACAGGAAGTGCGCGACTTCATCGCCGAAAATTACCCCGCCGACCTGCGCGAACGGCAGGACGAGGGCGAAGAGATGTCCAAGGAGGATTTTCTCGCCTGGCACAAGATTCTGCACAAAAAGGGCTGGATCGCGCCCGCGTGGCCGGTCGAATATGGCGGCACCGGCTGGACCCCGACGCAGCGTTTCATCTGGTCGGAGGAAACGTCGCGCGCCGATTGTATCCGCCTGATGCCCTTCGGTCTCGCGATGGTCGGGCCGGTGATCTACACCTTCGGCACCCCCGAACAGAAAGCCTATTTCCTGCCGCGCATCCTGTCGGGCGAGGATTGGTGGTGCCAGGGTTATTCGGAACCGGGTTCGGGCAGCGACCTTGCCTCGCTCCGCACCACCGCGATCCGCGACGGCGACGATTATATCGTCAACGGCCAAAAGACCTGGACCACGCTGGCGCAGCATGCCGACTGGGGCTTTTTCCTCGTCCGCACTGATAAGGACGCCAAGCAGCAGGAAGGCATTTCCTTCCTGCTCATCGACATGAAATCGCCCGGCATCACGGTGCGCCCGATCATCACCCTGGGCGGCGAGCATGAAGTCAACGAAGTGTGGCTGGAGGATGTTCGCGTCCCCATTTCACAGCGCGTTTACGAGGAAAACAAAGGCTGGACGTGCGCCAAATTCCTGCTCGCGCATGAACGCACCGGCATCGCCGGCGTCGCCGCGTCGAAGCGCGGGATCGAAAAGGTCAAGGCGATCGCCCGCACCGAACTCGACGGTGACAAGCCGCTGCTCGCCAATGCGTTCTTCAAGCGCAAGGTTGCCGAGCTGGAAGTCGATCTGGCGGCGCTGGAATTTACCGAATTGCGCAGCCTCGCCGGCCCGAACGCCGGACGCGGTCCGGGACCGGAATCGAGCCTGCTCAAGATCAAGGGGTCGGAAATCCAGCAGCGGCTGACCGAGCTGAGCCTGGAAGCGGTCGGCCATTATGGCGCGCCCTATTTCCGCGGCTTTGGCGAGGGCGACAACGAGCATCCGATCGGCCCCGACTATGCCCACCGCGCCGCGCCGACCTATTTCAACGTCCGCAAGACGACGATCTATGGCGGGTCGAACGAGATCCAGCGCAACATCATCGCCAAAATGGTGCTCGGCCTCTGACGTAAGTGTCGTCCCCGCGCAGGCGGGGACCGCAGTCGGCCTGACGCAGCACCGCAGTAAAAACCTACAGCGGCCCCCGCCGACGCGGGGGCGACGAGGATATAGAGATGGATTTCACCTACACCGAAACGCAGGACATGATCCGCGACACGCTCGCGCGCTTCCTGAGCGACACCTATGATTTTGAAACGCGCCAGAAGTTCATCAATTCGGACAGCGGCCGCGATCCGGCGATCTGGACCGCGCTGGCACAGGAACTGGGGATGCTGGGTGCGCCCTTCGCCGAAGACCATGGCGGCCTGGGCGGCGGTGCGCTCGAAAATGCGATCGTGATGGAGGAGCTGGGCAAGGTCATCGGGATCGAACCCTATCTGCCGACCGTGGTGATCGCGGGTGGCGCGCTGAAAGCCGTTGGCGGGGCGCAGGCCGACGCGATCATTCCCGAGATCATTGCCGGCAATGTCATCGTTGCTTTCGCCTATGCCGAGCCGCAGGGCCGCTATGACTTGGCGAACCTGCGCACCACCGCGAAAAAGGACGGCGCGGGTTATGTCTTGAACGGCCACAAGGGCGTCGTTTACGCCGCACCATGGGCGACGCATTTGCTCGTCACCGCGCGCACCGGCGGCGGCCAGCGCGACCGGGAGGGCGTGTCGCTGTTCCTGATCGACGCCAATCTTCCCGGCATCGTCCGCCGCGACTATCCCACCGTCGATGGCAGCCGCGCGTCGGAAATCTATTTCGAAAATGTCGCGATCCCCGGCGATGCACTGCTTGGCGGTGAAGGCACCGGGCTGCCGCTGGTCGAGCAGATCGTCGATGAAGCCACCGTCGCGGTGTGCGCCGAGGCGACCGGGGTGATGCAAAAGCTGCACGAAGGCACGCTGGAATACACCCAGCAGCGCAAGCAGTTCGGGGTTCCGATCGCCAAGTTTCAGGTGCTTCAGCACCGCATGGTCGATATGTTCATGGAAGTCGAACAGGCGCGCTCGATGACGATCATGGGGGTGCTCAAGCTCGACCTGCCCGCGAACGAGCGAATGGCCGCGGTCTCGGCCGCCAAGGCCAAGGTCGCGCGCGGCGCGAAGTTCGTCGGCCAGAACGCGATCCAGACCCACGGCGGCATCGGCATCACGCAGGAATTGGCGATCGGCCATTATTTCAAGCGCGCGACGATGATCGAGGGCCAGTTCGGCAGCCATGATTATCACATGGACCGCTATGAACGGATTGTGCTGGCGGATTGATGACGGCGGCCCTTCCCCGGTGGGGAGGGGCCATCGACGACGGCAACGGCAGGAATCAACCGGAAGCTGCCCTTCCGTTCCTCGTCACCCCGGACCCTTCGACAAGCTCAGGACAGGCTTAATCCGGGGTCCATGAGGCCATGCGCCGCCCGCTGCCGAGAGGGCGGATGGATCCCGGATCAAGTCCGGGATGACGAGTCTATGAAGGCAGCTTCCCACCCCCAAGCCGCCATCCGCAGCAAAAAAACGCTGTCCTACATTATTCGGCTGTGTCAGCCTTCATCTCAGCTCTTTCAATTTGTCAGCAAAAGCCGTCGCCGCCCGGATTCCGGATGCGGCCAAGAATTAGCCGCAATCTGTCCGCCGAACATGACAAATGCGGCGCTGCACTAGGCTGAACTTTCCTGAACTTTGGCGTGATGGCCGGTCCATGCGCC
>CAZCUW010000118.1:0-7292 GCA_964502035.1 uncultured Sphingopyxis sp.
AGACCGCGGCAGTGGCGAAGATCGCCAACGAGGGCTGGATCGGCGAGCTCGCCGAAGTCGCGATCATCGGCGGCCGTCCCGACGGCGACGCGCTGCTGGGCAGCGATCCGGTCAACCCGTGCGGGCGCTGCCGCCAGATATTGAACGAAGCCGCCGAGCGCTCGCAGACCGACATCCTGGTCCATTGCGCGTCGGGCGATGGCGCAAAGGTGAAGACCTACAAACTCAGCGAGCTGCTACCCGCCGCCTTTGGGCCGAAGGATCTGGGCCTGATCGGCGACTGACCGCTTGCGCGAATCTGCGCGCGCCGACAAACAGCGGCATGGCCATTCTTTCCGACCGCTGGATTCGCGAAGCCGCCCAGACGCAGGGCATGATCGAACCGTTTGTCGAGGCGCAGCGCCGCGACGGGTGCATCAGCTATGGCCTCTCCTCCTACGGCTATGACGCGCGCGTCGCGCCCGAGTTCAAGATTTTCACCAACGTCGATTCGACGATCGTCGATCCCAAGGATTTCAATCCGAAGAATTTCGTCGACCGCGAAACCGATGTCTGCATCATCCCGCCGAACAGCTTTGCGCTCGCCCGCACCGTCGAATATTTCCGCATCCCGCGCGACGTGCTGGTCATCTGCCTCGGCAAATCGACCTATGCGCGCTGCGGCATCATCGTCAACGTCACCCCGCTCGAGCCCGGCTGGGAGGGTCATGTGACGCTGGAGTTTTCCAACACCACCCCCCTGCCCGCCAAGATTTACGCCAATGAGGGCGCGTGCCAGTTCCTGTTCTTGGCTGGCAACGAGCCGTGCGAGATCAGCTACGCCGACCGCGCGGGCAAATATATGGGGCAAAAGGGCGTCACGCTGCCCAAGCTGTAATTGGCCGTCATTGCGAGCGGAGCGAAGCAATGACGCGGTGGGGAGCCGATAGGAACTAGTTGTCCTCCCAAGCGTCCTCTTTGCACAAGCGGATGGGGCATCGTTTGGAGGATAGACGCATGTCCATGATTGCCGTTTTTATCGGGCGCCTGTTCATCGCCGTGATTTTCATCGTGTCGGGGATCAACAAGCTGATCCACGTCAACGACACCAATGCGATGATCGCCGCCGTGGGGCTGCCCGGCGGCCTCGCGATCCCGGCCGGATTGTTCGAACTGGTCGCCGGCGTTTGCATCGCGCTCGGCATCGCGGTGCGGCTGTGGTCGATCCTGCTCGCGGGCTTTGTCCTCGCGACGATCCTGTTCTTCCACCGCGAATTTACTGATCCCGTTCAGGCGATGGCCGCGATGAAGAATCTCGCGATTGCGGGCGGCCTGCTCAGCCTGTTCGGCTATGGCCACACGCGCTGGAGCTATGATGCGCTGCGTCAGCGGCGCCGCGACGAGCTGGCGACGCACAAGGCGCAGCAACATGCCGCCGACGCCGAACTGCGCGCCGCACGCGCCGAAGGCCGCGCCGAAGCGGTCGGGACGCCGGTGGTGGTCGAAAAGCGGCCCTTCTGGCGCCGCTAAGTCTATCGTCATTGCGAGGCCCGCAGGGCCGCGGCAATCCAGAGCGGCCTGAACCCGCTCTGGATTGCCGCGCGGCTTCGCCGCTCGCAATGACAGGAATGAGAGTTAGCGCCGCCCTTGGCAAACGCCCCGCGCTGCGCTAGCCTCCCTTTACGTTTACGTAAGGGGAGGCTTTCATGGCCAGCCGGGAATTTGACATCATCGTCTATGGCGCGACCGGCTTCACCGGTCGGCTCGTCGCCGAATATCTGGCGCAGCATTATACGGGCCGCAAGGACGCGCCGAAATGGGCGATGGCGGGGCGCAGCGCCGCCAAGCTGGCCGAGGTGCGCGACCTGATCGGTGCGCCTCAGGACACCCCGCTGGTCGTCGCAGACGCCAGCGATCCCGCGACCCTCGACGCTATGGCGGCGCGGACGCACGTCATCCTGACCACCGTTGGCCCATACCAGCTGTACGGCGGCGAACTGGTCGCCGCTTGCGTCAAGGCGGGCACCGCCTATGCCGATCTGTGCGGCGAACCCGGCTGGATGCGCGAGATGATCGACCAGTATGAAGCCGCGGCCAAAGCGTCGGGCGCCCGGATCACCTTCAGCTGCGGCTTCGATTCGATCCCCTTCGACCTTGGCGTCCTTTTCCTCCAGGCCGAAGCGATGAAGCGCCACGGCAAGCCCGCGCCGCGGGTCAAGGGCCGCGTCCGCAAGATGGCGGGCGGCGCATCGGGCGGCACCATCGCCAGCCTGACCGAAACGTTAAAGGCGATCGCCAAAAAGCCCTCGCTCGCGCTGCTGCTCAAGTCGAGTTTTGCGCTGACTCCAGGGTTCGAGGGGCCGTCGCAGCCGACCGGGCTGATCCCCGAATATGACAGCGCGACCGGGACCTGGACCGCGCCCTTCGTCATGGCGCCGATCAACACCAAGAATGTCCACCGCACCAACTTCCTGCTCGGCCACGCCTGGGGCGCCGATCTGGTCTATGACGAGATGGTGATGACGACGATCGGCGACGCGGGGAAAGCGATGGCCGAAGCGATGGCGAAGGCCAACCCGTTCGGCGAATCCAAGCTCAAGCCCGGCGAAGGCCCGAGCCAGGAAGAGCGCGAAAACGGCTTTTACGACATATTGTTCATCGGCGAATATCCCGATGGCACCACCGTGCGCGCCAGTGTCCAGGGCGACCGCGATCCCGGTTACGGCTCGACGTCCAAGATGCTGGCGGAGACCGGCATCGCGCTGCTCGCGAACAAGGGCGACGGCGGGTTGTGGACCCCGGGCGCCTTGCTCGGCGACGCGCTGATCGCGCGGCTGACCGAACATGCCGGACTGACTTTCCAGATC
Organism: uncultured Sphingopyxis sp.; assembly: GCA_964502035.1. Classification (GTDB taxonomy): domain Bacteria; phylum Pseudomonadota; class Alphaproteobacteria; order Sphingomonadales; family Sphingomonadaceae; genus Sphingopyxis. Next base: position 2,847 of record CAZCUW010000118.1, read on the forward strand.
GAAAGCTAACCCCTCGTCCGTTTGTGCTGAGCTTGTCGAAGCACTGTTCTTCCTTTTTCCGCCGGAAGAAGAAAGAACGGCCCTTCGACAAGCTCAGGGCGAACGGTTTTGTTGGATCGAATGAAGAGAACAGTACCCGAATGACCGCTCAAACCTCTCCCAGCGCGCTTGACGCGCTGCTTTCGACGCTGCGCACCGAAGAGGGTGTAGCGAAGGCGCATATCGACGACGGCTGGATGCAGGGCCGCACCGCTTATGGCGGGATCAGCTCGGCAGTCGCGCTGGCGGGAACGATGGCGCTCCACCCCACCGATACGCCGCTACGTTACGCGCAGATCAGCTTCGTCGGCCCGGTCGGCGGCGATTGCACCGTGAACACGCGCGTGCTGCGCCAGTCGAAATCGTCGCTGTTCGTCGATGCCGAGGTGTCGAGCGACGCAGGCTTCGGCACCGCGGCGGTGTTCGCCTTTTCGTCCGACCGCAAAAGTCACCTCGACCATAACCGGCTGGCGATGCCCGATTGCCCGGCGCCAGAAACGCTCGAACCGGTGCCCGACCATCATGCGCGCCCGTCCTTCGTCCGCCATTTCGACATGCGCCCGACCACCGGCCCGCGCTTCGCCTGGAAAAGCGAGGTCGGCGAATATCTGACCTGGGTGCGCTTTGTCGAGGAACCCGCGTGCCACCCCGCGGTCGCGCTTCTGGCGATGGGCGACGCGCTGCCCCCCGCCGCGATGGCGCTGTTCAGCGAATTCGGGCCGATCAGCTCGATGAACTGGACCGTCAACATGCTGACCGGCGACCCGCAAACCGACGACGGCTGGTGGCTGCTGTCGGCCAAGACCGGCTATGCCCGCCACGGCCTGTCGGTGCAGGACATGATGCTGTGGAACCGCGCCGGCGAACCGGTGCTGAGCGGCAGCCAGGCGATCGCGATTTACGCCTAGCTCCCCCCGTCATTGCGAGGAGCGCAGCGACGCGGCAATCCAGAGTGTGCGTAAACCGCCCTGGATTGCTTCGCTTCGCTCGCAATGACGGCGCGGAGGGACGCTATGTAATTATCGGCAACATCATCACCGCGTCCAGCCCGCCGCCGTCGCGATTGACCAAAGTCAGCGTCCCGCCCTCGCCCTCGGCAATGTCGCGCGCGATCGACAGGCCCAGTCCCGACCCGCCGGTCGCGCGGTTGCGCGACCCTTCGCCGCGCGCGAACGGTTCGATCAGCGTCCGGATTTGCTCGTCGGTCAGGCCGGGGCCGTCATCCGACACGATAATCCGCAGCTCGCCCGGCGCGCGTTCGACCGACAGGCGCGCACGGATGCCGTATGCCGCGGCATTGTCGATCAGATTGCGCAGCGCGCGGCGGAGCAGCAACGGCCGCGCCATCACCGCGGCATCGACCGAGGCGGCGACAGTCACATCCTGGCCGCGCTCGCGATAATCGGCGGCGATTTCTTCGACCAGGCCGCGCAGGCCCACCGCCTCGCGCGTCTCGGTCCCTGCCCCCGATCGCGCGAGGGCCAGAATGTCGGTCAGCATCGCGGCCATTTCGTCGATTGATGCGATCATCTTGTCGCGCAGGACATCGTCGTCGATCTGCTCAACCCGCACCCGCAAGCTGGCCAAGGGGGTTCGCAGGTCGTGCCCGACCGCACCGAGCATCCGGTCCTTGTCCGACAGCATCGTGGCAATGCGGCCGCGATAGGCGTTAAAGGCGATGATCAGGTCGCGAACGTCCGATGGCCCCTCCTCCTCTAGCGGCGTCGCATCGCGCAGCGCCGGATTGGCCCGCGCCGCGCGCGTCAGGTCGCGCAGCGGCGCCGCGGCGCGCCAGGCGATGACCATGATCGGGACAAGCAGCAGCAGATAGAGCGACAGCGTCTGCCACACCAGAAAGCCCTGCAGCCGATTGCCGCAGGCCTGGATACGGGTACGGGCCGCGAAATAGCGCCCGTCGATCCGCGCCGAGACAATGACCGTCCGACGGGGGCAGTTGGGCCCCAGTCGTGGCCGCTGCGGCAGCGCCCACGCATCGACCGACTGCGCCGCAACATCGGCCTCGACAAGCAGGTTGGCGACATAGTCGGCAAGATCGGGCATACGCACCGCGCCACTCGGAACCGGCACCGGCCGCTCCGAAATCACCAGCTTTTGCGCACGCTCGCGCTCGTGCGGGTCGTCGCGCCGGTCGCGCGGCCCGCGCCGAAAATCGCCGCGCCGGTCGCGATCGACCCCGTCGATGATCCGCGCCACCGCCATGCCGCCGCCATGCGCCAGCGTCTGCTGTTTCTGGCCGCGCACGAGCAGGGCAAAGTTGATCGCCTGCGCAACGAACAGCATCAGCGCCACCGCAAAAACAAGCTGGCCGATCAGGCTGCGCGGCCATAGACGGAATTTCACGCCGCCGGTCCCATCCGCTTTACTTCGCACGCCAGCGTATAGCCGCCGCCCCACACCGTCTTGACGATCTGCGGGTGCGCGGCGTCGATCTCGATCTTCTTGCGCAGGCGGCTGACCAGATTGTCGATCGCGCGGTCGAAAATATCGGCCTCGCGCCCGCGGACCAGATCGAGCAGGCGGTCGCGGCTCATCACCTGGCGCGGATGGCGGACCAGCGCGTGGAGCAGATGATATTCGCCCGACGACAGCCCGACCTCATTGCCGTCGCTATCGACCAGCACCCGTTCGACCTCGCGCAGCACCCAGTCGCCAAAGGCATAGCAAGTGCCGCCGGGATCGAGCGCACGGCCGCCCTGCTGGGTGCGCCGCAGCACGGTGCGGATACGCGCCACCAGTTCGCGCGGGTTAAACGGTTTGACGACATAATCGTCGGCGCCGATTTCCAGCCCGACAATTTTCTCTGTATCCTCGGCCCGCGCGGTCAGCAGGATGACGGGAATGGCGCTCGTCTCGCGCAAATGGCGGGTCAGCGACAAGCCGTCCTCACCGGGCATCATGATGTCGCTAACGACCAGATCGACCGATTGGGCGCGCAGCACCGACCGCGCCTCGGCGGCGGTCGCCGCGGCGGTCACCGCAAAGCCCTGCGCCGCCAGATATTCGGTCAGCGGCTCGCGGATCGACGGTTCGTCGTCAATCAGCAGGATGCGCGGGGAATTGCTGTCGGTCATCGTCGGCCCAATAGAAATGCTGGTTCGCCCACCGGCCGATGGGCCGGTGGGCGATAGCTGGCAGGGACCAGCGGCAAAGGCAATGCCGGGAGGGGGGAAGAAAGCCTGCCCCGTGCCGCTGGCCCCGGCCAAATGCTTATTCGCTGGCGGGGGCGGCCGGCGGTGCGGCACGCTTGGCGCGCCATGCGCCGCGCTGCGCCTGGCGCTCCTCGGCGGTCACCTGGCCATCCTTGTTGGCGTCGGACGCATCAAAGCGCGCGAGCGCCGCGGTCTGGAACTCGGCCTGGCTGATCGCTTTGTCGCCATTGGCGTCGGCGTTGGCCATCATGCCGCCGCGCATCCCATGGTGGCCGCCGCGCTTGCCGGGACCGCGCATGCCGTGACGCTTGCCTTCGCCAGCTTCACCCGCGTCGGCGCGCTTGGCCCCACGCTCGGCGCGTTTTGCAGCGCGATCGGTGCCATGCTGGTCCCATTCGGCCTTGCTGATGCTGCCATTGCCGTCGGCGTCGATCGCGGCGAACATCTTGGCCCGGCGCTCGGCCCGCTGGGCAGCCCGGTCGCTCGGATCGATCTTGCCGTCCTTGTTCGCATCCATCCGCGCAAACATCTGCGTCGCATGGGCTTGCGCCTCGGCACGCGACACCGTGCCATTGCCGTCGGTGTCACCCTTGCCACCGGGCGCGGCAAGCACCGGCACGGCGATCAGCGCGGCACCCAAGGTCAAAAATGTCATTGTCTTGTTCACGTCACGAACTCCTTCATGGGCGGTCCGGGCAAAGGCCGGTTCCCGATGAAGCCGTTCTAGGCGCCATTTGTCCCAGCCCCTTGCCGGATCGGCGCAAAAATGTCGCAAGATGTCGCAGCCACGCCGCGCCGTTCATCGCCCCGCAACCCCATCGTCGACGCAAAGCCGGGCGCGCGCACCGACAATGCACACGCCCGGCGGTCGTCTCTCGCCGCTGGGTCAGGGGCTGGTGGGCGAATCCTCGTCGTTATCGGCGACCAGCACGATCGCGACGACCCCGGCGAGCAGGCCGACGAGTCCGATCAACCAGCCCGAATTGCCTTCCAGCTCGCTTTCGCCCTCGACCATCGACCCCGCACGCGCGCCGCTGGCCGCCGATGCGGCAACCGGCGCCACGACGGCGGACGTCGCCGCCAGCGCGATGACGAGCTTTTTGACCATATGCATTGCATTCTCCATCCGTGAAAACTGTGACGTTGAACCCGACCAACGATCCGCAGCGGCGGATTGATCCGGCGCGCCGCGGCGTTCGTCGCGTTTATCGGACAGGTCGGCGGAGGGCGTCGCAGC
>CAZCUW010000119.1:0-6972 GCA_964502035.1 uncultured Sphingopyxis sp.
CCGCACTCCGCTAATTTACGCCGCGACTTGAGCCAAATGTTCTGACGACGGACAGTCGATAATGTCCGCGGCACCTTCCCTGAGCTTGGGGAGCTCGAGATCGACCATGCGTGGGGCGCCTATGTCGACTGCACGCCTGATGCCGTACCCGTGGTCTCGGGGATCGATCCGGTTCGGGGGCTTTATCTGGCGGCAGGTTGTTCGGGTCATGGCTTCGGGCTCGGGCCGGGCATCGGCTATCTAGCCGCCCAATTGATCGCCAACGAAACGCCAAGCGTCGATCCCGCCCACTTCCAACTCACCCGGCTGGTCGATGGTTCGAAGATAAAGGTCGGCTCGCTTTAGTGCCGAAATTTAGTTCGACCCGATGCGATCGCGCATGAATCATGCTTTGAGCGCACCGCAGGTAGAAAGATAGTTCCGCGCAGCACCGCAGATTTGGCACGATCATTTGCCCGAGGGGTATAGGCTGGGTCGATCCGCAACCCGGACCCGCAAGGAGAGAAACCTATGAAACGCTATCACCGTCTGTTTGCCGTTGGCCTGTCTGTCGCCGTTGTTGGGTCGGGTCTCGTGATATCGGCCGACGCCAGCGCCCATGGCATCTGGTTCGCACAGCGCGCGCGCCAGATCGCTTTGATCTACGGCGTCGGCGCCGACGACCTCGACGCCGTGAAGCGCATGCCCCTGATCCAGTCGACGACCGGTTACGACGCCGACTGGACGCCCGTCGAGACGCGGCTGCGCGTTGCGGGCCCCATCCCCGTCGTCGACAGCGACGAGCCTGTCGCCGCGGTCGCAGCATCGATGGATTATGGCCTGTGGAGCAAGACGCCCGACGGCGAATGGCACAACAAGGGCCGCGACGAGGTGCCGACCGCTACATTGTCCGAGCATAATTGGAAATATGCAGTTCATCTGGAGAAGATGCCGACGAAACAAGTGCCGCTGCTTGCCGGACACACACTGCAACTGGTGCCGGTGGGCACCGCCATTCCGCAGATGAAGGGCGAGGCGATCACGGTGCGCGCCTATTATATGGGCAAGCCTATCGAAGGCGCGAGCATCCTGTCCGATTATGTGAACGACCCGGACGAGGCAGCGGTCAAGACCGCCGCCGATGGCACCGCGACCATCAAGATACGCAACCAGGGCCTCAACGTGCTGATGGCGATCTATGTCGGTCCCAGCGACGACAAGGTGAAGGCCGATCATTCCGAATATCGCGCCTCGCTCTCCTTCGTCCTGCCGCATGCGCCCGAATGATCCCCCGCCTCAATCAGAAGGATGTCACACATGAAATTTGACCTTTTACGCACCGGCCTCGCCGCGATCGCCCTGATCGCCGCCCCCGCCATCGTCCAGGCGCATGGAGGCATGAAGCCCAAACATGGCGGGCTTGTGCAGATGTCGGGCGAGACGTTGATCGAACTCGCGACGACTCCCAAGGGCGTCGATGTCTACCTTAGCGAGGAGGACAAGCCGACCCTGACCGCGGGCTTCACGGCCAAGCTCGCCCAGACGGTTGCCGGCAAGCGGACCGAGGCAATCCTCAAGCCGGCGGGCGGCAACAAATTGTCCGCACCGGGCTTCAAACCGGCGCGGGGGGCGAAGCTGGTCGTGACGGTCGTCGACAAGAGCGGCGCCAAAATCTTCGCCACCTTCCAGACCAAATAGGAATGGCGATGTCCAAAGGGCTTCCTTCCGCAATTTTCGGCTCCCGGTTGCGGCAGGCGCTGCCGCCGCTTGCCGGGCTGGCCCTGCTGCTGACGAGCGCAACGCTTTGGGCGCATGGTGTCAACGAGAATGACCAGGCCTTCATCGAAGGCGCGTCGGGCATCAACATCATTCCCTACATGTATCTGGGCGCCAAGCACATGGTCACGGGATATGACCATCTGCTGTTCCTGGCGGGCGTGATCTTCTTTCTCTATCGGATGAAGGACGTCGCGGCCTATGTGACGCTCTTTGCGATTGGCCACAGCACAACGCTGCTTCTGGGCGTCCTGCTCGACATTCGCGCCGATCCGTTCATCATTGACGCGATCATCGGCCTGTCGGTGGTTTACAAGGCCATCGACAACCTCGACGGCTTTCGCACCTGGTTCGGCGTCGCTCCCAATCCCAAGGCGGCGGTATTGATCTTCGGATTCTTTCACGGATTTGGCCTCGCCACCAAATTGCAGGACCTGACGCTCGCCAAGGATGGGCTCGTCCCCAACCTCATAAGCTTCAACGTCGGGGTCGAGCTGGGCCAGCTCATGGCGCTGACCCTTATCCTGATCGCGATGAACCTGTGGCGGATGACCGACAGCTTTCGCCGCAGCGCTCTTGTCGCCAATGCCGCGCTGATGGCGGCGGGTTTCGTTCTGATCGGTTACCAGTTGACCGGCTATTTCACCAAAGGCGCCTGACATGAACACACAAAGTCTTTCCGCACTTCCGACCGGAATAAAGCCATCGCCGGCGACGCTCGCTAAAGCGACCGGCGGCGCCGTGATCGCCGCTGCGGCGATCCTGACCTTGTTCGTGCTGCCCGCCGAATATGGCATCGATCCGACCGGTGTCGGCACGTCGATGGGCCTCAACGCCATGCTGACCGGCAAGGCCGAGGCCATGCCCGTCGCCAAAGCCGCTCCGACCGCTAGCGCGATACCGACGAAGGCCAGCATCGCGAAGTCCGCCCCCTGGCGTCAGGATGAAATGACGATCACGCTCGAACCGCACAGCGGCCAGGAAGTGAAGGCGCATATGACCAAGGGCGACAGCTTCATCTTCCAGTGGGCGTCGACCGGCGGCCCGGTAAAAGCCGAGATGCACGGCGAGAAGGTCGATGCCGCCGAGGGCGAATTCACCGACTATTGGAATGAGCTCGAACTGACCGGCGGCCAGGGCGATTTTACCGCGCCTTTCGACGGCACCCACGGCTGGTACTTCCGCAACAAGGGCGACACGCCCGTTACCGTCTCGATCAAGACGGTCGGCTTCTACAAGGACCTGTTCCGGCCGCAAGGCGAATGAGGACGGGGATGATGATCGGGGAGGAGGACGAACGATGAGCGGCACGACATCTCATGTTCCAGCCAGCGGGCTCGGAGCCGGAGCGGCATCCACCTTAGAGGCGGCAAAGGTACGGACACGCCTCGTCGCCATCGACGCGCTGCGCGGGCTGGTGATGTTGTTCATGCTGGTCGATCATGTCCGCGAGACCTTTTTCCTGCATCTGCAGGTGTCCGACCCGGTCGATGCCAACACGACCGATCCCGGCCTGTTCTTCACCCGCCTGCTGTCCACCTTCTGCGCCCCGACCTTCGTCGCGCTGACGGGCCTGTCGGCGTGGCTCTACGGCCAGTCGCACACCAAGGCCGAGGTGTCCGAATTTCTTCTCAAACGCGGCCTGTTCCTGCTGTTCCTCGAACTCACGGTGGTCGGCTTCGCCTGGCCGACACAGCCGCTGATCTTTCCCCCGCCCAACTTCTGGCTGCAGGTCATATGGGCGATCGGCGTCAGCATGATCGCGCTCGCCGCGTTGATCCACCTGCCCCGCATTGCGCAGTTCGCCGTCGGCCTCGCGATCGTCTGCCTCCACAATCTGCTCGACCCGATCCAGCTGACGCCCGAATCGCCATGGTACACGGCGTGGGCGATGATCCATCAGCGCGCGGTGATCGATATCGGCGGCGGCATGATCGCCAAGACGACCTATCCCGTGCTGCCGTGGATCGGCGTCATCCTGCTCGGCTATGCCTGCGGCCCGTGGTTCGCCAGGGGCAGCGACCCGGCGCGCCGCATCCGGCGCCTCGTCATCGTCGGCGCCGCGCTGATCGTCGGGTTCGTCGCGATCCGTTACCTGAATTTCTATGGCGACAAACCCTGGTTCGACGCCGAAACCCCGCTGCGCACAGCGATGAGCTTTCTGTCGCTCACCAAATATCCTCCGTCATTGCTGTTCCTGATGCCGACCGTCGGCACCGGCTGCCTGTTGCTCGCCCTGTTCGAAACTTACGAGGACAGCCGCGTGATGCCGGCGCTGGCCCTGTTCGGCGGCGCACCGATGTTCTTCTACATCGTCCACCTCTATGTGCTGAAGGGCGTCTATAATGTCGCATTGCACCTTTACGGCCCGACCAAGGGCGCGGTGTTCGGTGTCGACAATCTGTCGACAGTGTGGATCTGGGTCGCGATCCTGATCCCCGTCCTATATTTCCCGACCCGCTGGTTCGCGCGGCTCAAGCAAAGCCGCCGCGACATCTGGTGGCTCAAATATCTTTGATCTTCAGCGGCGCCCTGCGGTTGAAGTCCACTGGCGGGGTCGGACCGATGGTCCGGCCCCTTCTTTCTTGGCGCCGCATCCGGACCGCCCGCACCGCCCGGCGGCATATTTCGTGGCTGTCATCACATTTTCACAATAATCAGCCGAGCGGCTTGCCCGCTTCGACGCAAGATTCCTTCACCGACGCGTAGCCTCGGCAATCAAAGGTGAGCGAGACGGGTCGATTTCGGAACTTTCTTTCCGGCACAAAACACCGTCATGACATCGCCGATCATTCGCAGGGCCCGGAACGACGCGAGTTGAGGGGAAGTAAAATGAAGAGTCTGTCTGCGTTTCGCATCATATTGGCCACCGGCGTAGCGCTAACCGCGCTTCCGGCGACGGGCTGGGCCCAGGATACCGCCGCCTCCGACGCCGCGCCCGGCGATACCATCGTCGTTTCCGGCCAGCGCCAGCAATATCGCGGCGACGTCCCGCTCAAGGAAATTCCGCAAAGCATTCAGGTCATCGGGTCCGAGTTGATGACCGAGCTTAACGTCACCCGCCTCGATTCCGCGCTTGAACTTGCAAGCGGCGTGTCGCGCCAGAATAATTTCGGCGGCTTGTGGGACGCCTTTGCGGTGCGCGGCTTTGCCGGCGACGAAAATTTCCCGAGCGGTTTCCTCGTCAACGGGTTCAATGGCGGCCGCGGCTATGGCGGCCCGCGCGATGCGTCGAACATCGAGCGTATCGAAATATTGAAAGGCCCGAACGGCGCGGTCTTCGGGCGCGGCGAGCCCGGCGGCACGGTGAATATCATCACCAAGAAAGCGACCGTGAAGGACACGTTCGGCAGCGCATCGGCGTCTTACGGCAGCTATGATACCTATCGCATCGAGGCCGACGCCAACCTCGCGGTGAACGAGAATATCGCGGTGCGGGTCAATGGCGCCTATCAGGAAGGCGACAGCTTCCGCGACACGCTGCATAGCAAGAAGCTCGTGCTCTCACCGTCGGTGCTGCTCAAGCTGTCCGACCGAACCAGCCTCACCTACGAACTCGAATATGTGGATCAGGAGGTTCCGTTCGATCGCGGCGTCGTCGCCGTGAACGGGCAGCTTGGCCTCATCCCGCGCTCGCGGTTCCTCGGCGAGCCCGGCGATGGCCCGACGAAGGTCAAGGTGGTCGGCCATCAGGCCCAGTTCGAGCAGGATCTGGGCGGTAACGACTGGGTGCTCATCGCGGGCTTCGGCTATCGCGACACGAGCTTCAAAGGCTTTTCGAGCGATGCCGAACTGGCGCTCAGCCGCCAGATTCTGGACAATGACGGCACCAACCTGTCTCGCCAGCGCCGTTTGCGCGACTATCAGACCACTAACACCGTGCTGCGGGCGGAAATTTCGGGCGAAGTCCATCTGGGCAGCCTCGTCAACCATGTGCTGGTCGGTGCCGACTGGGACCGGTTCAAGATCGACACGCTTCAGCTGCGCTATCGTCCGCCGGTCTATGTCGCGGGCAGCCCGGTCACGCCAGCCAACAATGCCGTCAACATCTTCAACCCGGTTTACGGGCAGTTGCCCGTCCCCACCGCGACCGTCCAGAATATGGTCGAACTCCAGAAATCCTATGGCATCTATTTCCAGGATCAGATGGACCTGACCGACCGGCTGAAACTTCGCTTTGGCGGACGTTTCGACCATTTCCGTCAGCAGATCACCAATCGCGCCGGCGCCTCGCCAACGCCGGCAGTCAAGGAACGTTTCAGCCCCACGGCGGGCATTCTCTATGAGGTCACCGACACGGTCGGCGTCTATGCCGGCTATGGCACGGGTTTTCGCCCCAACAGCGGCCTCGATGCCGCCGGCGACCCCTTCCGTCCCGAGACGAGTCAATCCTACGAGATTGGCGTCCGGTATACGTCGCCCGGCGAAGGCATCACGGCAACCGTGGCGGCGTATTCGATGAAAAAGACCAATATCCTGACGGCCGATCCGACCAATGCCGGCTTTAGCATCGCGGGCGGCAAGGCGCGCAGTCGGGGGCTGGAAGCCGATGTCAACGCGAACCTGCCGGGCGACTTCACGGTTCTTGCGACCTACTCCTATACCGATGCCCAATGGACAAGTTCGTCGCTCGACCCGAATTTCGCGGCGCTGATCCGCGCCGGTGATCCGCTGATCAACATCCCGAAGCATCAGGCGAGTCTGCTCGCGACCAAGAGCTTCGAGCTGGGCAGCGCGGGCAAGCTGACGATCGGGGCCGGTCTCAACTACACCGGCCGCCGCCTCGGCGAGACGGCGAGCAGTTTCTACCTGCCCGGCTATACACTCGCGCGAGCGCTGGTCAGCTATGAACCGAGCGAAAATATTCGGATCGGGGTCGATGTGACCAACCTGTTCGACAAGACCTATTATGCGAGTTCCTATTCGCAGTTCTGGGTCCAGCCGGGCACGCCGCGCACCGTCACCGGCCGTGTGACCTTTTCCTTCTGATCCGGACAGGCTTCGGATCGCGCGTGCCCCCACTCGGGCGCGATCCGAAGCCGATTTTGCGTCCGATGATCTCCCGGCCCAGCCTGCTGATCTTCCATCGCCGCCTAGCGCTGGTCGTTGCTCCGCTCCTCCTGCTACAAGCGATGACGGGATCCGTCCTGCTGTTCCGTGCCGAAATCGCCCGCCTGATCGAGCCGCACGCGATGGCGCGGACCGGGCCGGGCCGCG
>CAZCUW010000120.1:0-6951 GCA_964502035.1 uncultured Sphingopyxis sp.
CACCCCCAACCCCTCCCCTGAAGGGGAGGGGCTTAAGTGTCTCCGACGCTGTCGATGCCCTCTCCGCCGCCACCCGCGCCACCGCGCCCGCGATCCTCGCCGAATTGCTCGACCGGCTCGATGCCGACGGGCGCTACGCGCTGCTCAAGCTCGCGCTCGGCGGGATGCGTGTCGGGGTGTCGGCGCGGCTCGCCAAACAGGCGTTCGCGCAGGCGTTTGGCGTGCCCATCGACGATGTCGAAGAGCTGTGGCACGCGATCCCGCCGCCCTATGCGCCGCTGTTTGCATGGGGCGAGGGAAGGGCGGAGCGGCCCGACCTCAAGGAAGTCGCCTTCTTCCGTCCCTTCATGCTGGCGCATCCGCTGGAGGAGGCGACGGTCGACCTCGCTGATTATGCCACGGAGTGGAAATGGGACGGCATCCGCGTCCAGATCGTCCGCGGTGGCAGGGGCGGCGGCGGCCAGACCCGCATCTACAGCCGCGGCGGCGAGGAGATCAGCGGCACTTTTCCCGAACTCGTCGCGGCGTTCGATCAGGATGCGGTGATTGATGGCGAACTGCTGGTGCGCGGCGATGCGCAGGGCGGCCCGGAAAATCAGGGAGGGGCGGCGAGCTTCAATGCGCTCCAGCAAAGGCTCGGCCGCAAGACGGTGTCGAAAAAGATGCTGACCGAATCCCCGGCGTTCGTGCGCGTTTATGACCTGCTAGCGATCGACGGCAACGACCTGCGCCCCCTTCCATGGACCGAGCGGCGGCGGCAACTCGAAGCCTTTGTGCCGCGCCTCGCCGCCAGCCATTTCGACCTGTCGCAGGTGATCGACGCGGCCGACTTCGACGACCTCGCGACGCGCCGCGCGGGGGCGCGCGATGCGGCGATCGAGGGGGTGATGCTCAAGCGCCGCGATGCGCCTTATGTCGCGGGGCGGCGCGCGGGGCTGTGGTATAAATGGAAACGCGACCCGCTCACCGCCGATTGCGTGATGATGTATGCGCAGCGCGGCAATGGGCGGCGCGCGAGCTTCTATTCGGATTACACCTTCGGCTGCTGGTCCGATGCGGGCGAGTTGCTGCCCGTCGGCAAAGCCTATTCGGGCTTCACCGACGAGGAGCTGAAGTGGCTCGACAAGTTCGTCCGCGATAACACGCTGAACCGCTTCGGCCCGGTGCGCGAGGTGGAGAAGTCGCTGGTGCTCGAGGTCGCGTTCGATTCGATCCATGCGTCGAAACGCCACAAGTCGGGGCTCGCGATGCGCTTCCCGCGTATCGCCCGGATCCGCCGCGACAAGCCCGCCGAAGAGGCCGACCGGATTGCGGCGTTGATGGCGATGGTGACGTGATCCTTTTCGTCATGGCGAGCGAAGCGAAGCAATCCAGAGCGGTTACCGCCCGCTCTGGATTGCCGCGTCGCCTGCGGCTCCTCGCAATGACGGATTTGGAAGAAATTTTCCCTGCCCAAACCTTGCAACCCCGCCGCCCGATACCGAGTTACAGCCTTCATCCTCCCCCAAAAACAAGATGGAGACTGCCATGACGATCGCTCTTCCCCCGCTGCCCTACAAGCAGGATGCGCTCGAACCCCATATTTCGGCCGACACGCTCGCGACGCATCATGGCAAGCATCACAAGGCCTATGTCGACAAGGTCAATGCCGCGATCGAGGGCACCGAGCTGGCCGACAAGCCGCTCGAAGAAATCGTCCACCATGCCGAAGGTGCGGGCAACAAGGGCCTGTTCAACAACGCCGCCCAGTCGTGGAACCATGCCTTTTACTGGCACAGTCTGTCGCCTGAAAAGACTGCGCCCGAAGGCGATTTGCTCGCCGCGATCACCCGCGATTTCGGCTCGCTCGACGATCTGAAGAAAAAGCTGAAGGAAACCGCGGTCAACCATTTCGCGTCGGGCTGGGCGTGGCTGGTGTCGCGCGACGGCACGCTGTCGGTCACCGACACCCATGATGCCGGAACCGAGCTGACCGCAGGCATCAAGCCGCTGGTCGTCATCGATGTGTGGGAACATGCCTATTATATCGACCGCAAGAATTTGCGCCCGGCCTATGTCGACGCGGTGGTCGACGAGCTGCTGAACTGGGATTTCGCGGCGGAGAATTTCGCGCGCGATACGACCTGGACCTATCCGGCCTGACCGTAAGGGAAATTTGAACTGGTATCTATCGTCATGGCGGCGCCGCCTCTATAGGCGCCGCCATGACCATCAGCCTCTTTGAACTGTTCAAAATCGGCGTCGGACCCTCCAGCTCGCACACCGTCGGGCCGATGGTCGCGGCGCGCCGCTTCACCGTCTGGCTCGACGAGCAGCAATCGCTCGACCGGACCGTGCACGTCGAGGCCGACCTCTACGGCTCGCTCGCGCTGACCGGCAAGGGGCACGCCGCCGATACCGCGATCGTCGCGGGGCTCGCCGGGGAGATCCCGGCCAGCACCAGCCTGGCTGCGATCCGCGCCCATTGGGACCGCGCGACCAGCGAAGGTTTTCTCTATCTGCTCGGGCGCCAGCGCGTCCGCTTCCAGCCGGCGCGCGACCTGCATTTCCAGATGCGCCAGCGCCAGCCGTTCCACAGCAATGCGGTGAGCTTTACCGCGCGCGACGCCGACGGCGAGATCGTCGCCAAGCGGATGTATTTCTCGATCGGCGGCGGCTTCGTCGTCGACGAGGATGAGGCCGGGCGCAACAGCCGCGGCGCCGAGGACGAGGTGAGCCTGCCCTTCGCCTTCACCTCGGGCGCCGACCTGCTGAGCATGGGCGCGGCGTCGGGCAAGAGCTTTGCCGAAATGATGCTTGAAAATGAACTCGTCCATCGCCCGCTGGCCGAGGTTGAGGCCGGGCTCGACGCGATCGCGGGGGCGATGGATGCGTCGATCGACGCGGGCTGTTGCAGCACTGGGATTTTGCCGGGAGGGCTCAAGGTCAAGCGCCGCGCGCCGCAGATCGCCGCCGACATCCGCAATCGCCACGAACAGAATCTGACCGATCCGCTGGCGATGATGGACTGGATCAACCTGTGGGCGATGGCGGTGAACGAAGAAAATGCCGCGGGCGGCAAGGTGGTGACGGCGCCGACCAACGGCGCGGCGGGGATTATCCCCGCGGTGATCCGCTTTTACCGGCGCGGCTATCGCGGTGACGATGCGGGGGTGCGTATCTTCCTGCTCGCAGCGGGCGCGATCGGCGCGCTCTACAAACGCAACGCCAGCATCTCGGGCGCCGAGGTGGGCTGTCAGGGCGAAGTCGGGGTCGCCTGTTCGATGGCGGCGGCAGGGCTGACCGCGGCGCTGGGCGGCACCAACGCGCAGGTCGAAAACGCCGCCGAAATCGGTATGGAGCATAATCTCGGCCTGACCTGCGATCCCATCGGTGGCCTCGTGCAGATCCCGTGCATCGAGCGCAATGCGATGGGGTCGATCAAGGCGATCGACGCCAGCCGCATCGCGATGATCGGCGACGGCACGCATGTCGTCAGCCTCGACACGGTGATCGCGACGATGCTGCAAACGGGCCGCGACATGCGCGAGAAATATAAGGAAACGTCGAAGGGGGGGCTTGCGGTCAGCGTCGTGGAGTGCTGATAGCCGGGCGAGAAGGAGACCGTCCATGAAGACCCGTGCCGCTGTTGCGTTCGAAGCGAAGAAGCCGCTGGAGATCGTCGAACTCGACCTCGACGGCCCGAAGGCGGGCGAAGTGCTGGTCGAGATCATGGCGACGGGCATTTGCCACACCGACGCCTACACCCTCGACGGCTTTGACAGCGAGGGCATTTTCCCGAGCGTGCTGGGCCATGAAGGCGCGGGCATCGTGCGCGAGGTCGGTGCGGGCGTCACCAGCGTCGTTCCCGGCGACCATATCATCCCGCTCTACACCCCTGAATGCCGCCAGTGCAAAAGCTGCCTGTCGGGCAAGACCAACCTGTGCACCGCGATCCGCGCGACGCAGGGCAAAGGGCTGATGCCCGACGGCACGACGCGCTTTTCGTACAAGGGCCAGCCTATCTTTCACTATATGGGCTGCTCGACCTTCTCCAACTTCACCGTCCTGCCCGAAATTGCGGTCGCGAAAATCCGTCAGGACGCGCCGTTCCAGACCAGCTGTTACATCGGCTGCGGCGTCACCACCGGAGTCGGCGCGGTGACCAACACCGCCAAGGTGCAGCCGGGCGACAATGTCATTGTGTTCGGACTTGGCGGTATCGGATTGAACGTGCTGCAGGGCGCCAAAATGGCGGGCGCGGGGATGATCGTCGGGGTCGATATCAACCCCGATCGCGAAGAATGGGGCAAGAAGTTCGGGATGACGCATTTCGTCAATCCCAAGGACGTTGACGGCGACATCGTCGCGCATCTGGTCGCGCTGACCGACGGCGGCGCCGAATACACCTTCGACTGCACCGGCAACACGACGGTGATGCGGCAGGCATTGGAAGCATGCCACCGCGGCTGGGGCACCAGCATCATCATCGGGGTCGCCGAAGCGGGCAAGGAAATCAGCACCCGGCCGTTCCAGCTGGTCACCGGGCGCAACTGGCGCGGCACCGCGTTCGGCGGCGCCAAGGGGCGCACCGATGTGCCCAAGATTGTCGATCTTTATATGGACGGGACGATCCAGATCGACCCGATGATCACCCACGTCCTGACGCTGGACGAGATCAACAAGGGGTTCGACCTGATGCATGCGGGGGAAAGCATTCGCAGCGTCGTCGTCTTCTGATCTAATACTTATGACCCGTTCGCCCTGAGCTTGTCGAAGGGCCGTTCTTCCTTCATGCGTCGGCGAGGGGAAGAACGGTGCTTCGACAGGCTCAGCACGAGCGGGCTTTGAGGATGATCCTTCCGTTCAAGGGGGAGTGACGATTTGACCGGACCCTATGTCCTGACCTTCAGCTGCGTCGATGCGGTGGGTATCGTCGCGGCGGTGACCGGGCTGCTGGCGGAGCGCGACGGCTTCATTCTCGACAGCCAGCAATATGCCGACCTTGATTCGGGGCGTTTCTTCATGCGCGTCGCCTTTCGCGGCGCGGGGCCGCGCTTTCCGGGTGATCTCGCTGGGGTCCAGGCGGCGTTTGCGCCGATCGTCGATCGTTTCGCGATGGATGCGCGGATCAGCGACAGCGCGGTTAAGCCGCGCTTCGTGATTGCGGTGTCGCAGGGCAGCCATTGCCTCAACGACCTGCTCCACCGCTGGTCGACCGGCAATCTCGCTATCGACATCGTCGCGGTGGTGTCGAACCACGAACATCAGCGGCGCCTCAGCGAATGGCACGGCGTGCCGTTCCACCATTTCCCGGTCAGCGATGCCAACCGCGCCGAGCAAGAGGCACGCATCCTCGACCTGATGGCGCGCAGCGATGCCGACTATCTGGTGCTGGCGCGCTATATGCAGGTGCTGTCGCAGGACATGTCTGGGAAACTGGCGGGGCGCTGCATCAATATCCACCACAGCTTCCTGCCGGGGTTCAAGGGCGCCAAACCCTATCACCGCGCGCAGGAACGCGGGGTCAAGCTGATCGGCGCGACGGCGCATTTCGTCACCAGCGACCTCGACGAAGGCCCGATCATCGAACAGGCGGTGGAGCGTGTCGACCATCGCGATTCTATCGAGGATCTGATCCGCATCGGCCGTGATGTCGAAGCGCAGGTGCTGGCGAAGGCAGTGCGCTGGGTCGCCGAACAACGGGTGCTGATCGACGGACGCAAGACCGTAGTATTTCGCTGACAGGACTGGCAGAGTTTCGGTAGCGATTCGCAACGAAAAAAGGAGAGAGCGATGTACAGTCACAATATGGTCGGCACGAACGACGTGGCCAAAGCGAAGGCATTCTATGATGCGACCTTCCAGGCGATCGGCGGCAAGCCGGGCGTTCAGGATGACAAGGGCCGCTTGATCTACATGCACAATGGCGGGCTGTTCCTGGTGACGCCGCCGATCGACGGCCAGCCGGCGACCGCGGGCAACGGCTGCACTATCGGTTTCGCGATGGCCGACGAGGCGCAGGCCAGGGCGTGGCACGACGCCGGCGTCGCCGCGGGCGGCACCAGCATCGAAGACCCGCCGGGCGTCCGCGAAGGCAGCTTTGGCCAGCTCTACCTCGCGTATCTTCGCGATCCCGACGGCAACAAGCTGTGTGCGCTGAAGCGCCTGTAACCGGCCGCTGACGTTCGATGTTGCGCGGCGAGGCGGGACTGCTGGCGGATATGGATACGCTGGGCATCCGCTTTGCCGCGCACGAGCATGACGCGGTGTTCACCGTCGCCGAGAGCGATGCGGTGCACGCCGCCATGCCCGGCGCGCATACCAAGAATCTGTTCCTGAAGGACAAAGCTGGGGCATATTGGCTGGTCACCGTGCCGTCCGATGCGCGGGTCGATCTGAAGCGCCTGCCCGGCGCGATCGGGTGCAAACATGTCAGTTTCGGCAAGGCCGACGATATGGCGCGCCTGCTCGGCATCATGCCGGGTTCGGTCACCCCGCTGGCGGCGATCAATGCCGCGCCGGGAAGCATCACCGTGGTGCTCGACGCGGCGCTGGCTGCCGCCGATCCGGTCAACGTCCACCCGCTGCGCAATACCGCGACGCTCGCGCTGGCGGGCGGCGCGATACTGGACCTGCTGCGCCATTGGGGGCATGACCCGGTGGTCGCCCCCATCCCCGTGCAGGACAATCCATGACCCCCGAATCCCCCTCCACTGAAATCCTCTCCACCGTTCGCAGCCATGGCGGCACGCAGGGCGTGTACAGGCACGCCAGCACGACCACCGGCACCGACATGACCTTTGCGGTGTTCGTTCCTGACCATGCGGAAGGCGCAAAGCTGCCGGTGCTCTGGTATCTGTCGGGGCTGACCTGCACCCACGCCAATGTGATGGAAAAGGGCGAATATCGCGCCGCCTGCGCCGAGCATGGGGTGATCTTTATCGCGCCCGACACCTCGCCGCGCGGCGA
>CAZCUW010000121.1:0-6900 GCA_964502035.1 uncultured Sphingopyxis sp.
GCTGACCCTGCTCTATCCCGAATGGCTGCCCGGCAAGCACGCGCCGCGCGGCGCGATTGCCGAAGTGGCCGGGTTCACGGCAGCCGCGGGCGGCAAGCCGCTCGCCTGGACGCGCCAGCCGACCGATGTCTATGCGTTCGATATCGATGTTCCCGCGGGGGTGAAAAGCATTGAGGTCGCATTCGATTTCCTGTCGCCGACGCGGACGAGCGAGGGCCGCGTTGTCGTCACCCCGGCGATGATGAACCTGCAATGGGAACAGGTCAGCCTGTACCCCGCGGGCTATTTCACCCGCAACATCCCGGTGCAGCTCGAGGTGACGCTGCCCGACGGCTGGACCGGCGCCGCGGCGCTCGACGGGCTGAAGGTCGCGGGCAACCGCTACAGCTTTGCCCCGACCAACTATGAGGTGCTGGTCGACAGCCCGATGTTCGCGGGCAAATATTTCCGCAAATGGGATCTGGGCCAGAATGTCACGCTGAACGTCGTCGCCGACGAGGCCAAATATCTCGACGCGCGCCCCGACCATATCGCGCGCCACGCGGCGCTGGTGTCCGAAGCCGTGGCGCTGTTCGGCGTCCGTCATTTCGACCGGTACGAATTTCTGCTCGCGCTGACCGACGAGATGGGCGGCATCGGGCTGGAGCATCACCGGAGCAGCGAAAACAGCCGCAATCGCGACTATTTCACCGAATGGGACGAGAATGACAGCGAGCGCGGGCTGCTCCCGCACGAGCTGGTCCACAGCTGGAACGGCAAATATCGCCGCCCCGACAAATTATGGACGCCCGATTATCGCACCCCGATGCAGGACAATCTGCTGTGGGTTTATGAAGGCCAGACGAGCTATTGGGATCTGGTCCTCGCCGGCCGGTCGGGCATCCAGTCGAAGGAGATGATCCTGGCCGAATGGGCGACCAACGCCGGTTTCTACAGCGCGCAGCCGGGCCGCACGTGGCGATCGGTCGAGGATACGACGCTCGACCCGATCATCGGCGCGCGCAAACCCAAGCCTTTTGCCAGCTGGTCGCGCGGCGAGGATTATTACAATGAAGGGTCGCTGACCTGGCTCGAGGCCGACCTGCTGATCCGCCAGGCGACGAACGATGCCAAAAGCCTCGACGATTTCGCGCGCGCCTTTTTCGGCGGCCGTGAGGGCGACTGGGGACAGGACACTTATGATTTCGACGATGTCGTGGCGGCGCTGAACGCGGTGCATCCCTATGACTGGGCCGGTTTCCTGCGCCAACGGTTGCAGACCCCCGGACAGGCGGCCCCCGTCGGCGGGATCGAGCGCGCGGGATACCGGCTAGCGTGGCGCGATGCGCCCAATGTGTTCGACCGCGACCGCATGGCGCAGGCGAAGAATTACGACCTGACCCATTCGCTGGGGATGACGATCGACAAGGATGCGATCGCGGGCGCGATCCTGTGGGATGGCCCGGCGTTCAAGGCCGACATCGTCAATGGTACCAAGATCGTCGCGGTCGATGGCACCGCCTATAGCAAAGACCGGCTGGAGGCCGCGATCCGCGCCGCGACCGACGGCAAGACGCCGGTGCGGCTGCTGGTCGAACGCGGCGGGCGCTATCGCCAGATCGACATCGCTTATCACGGCGGCCTCCGCTGGCCGCACCTCGAAAAGCTCAGCAGCGGGCCAGACTGGTTCGATCGGCTGCTGGCGCCGCGCCGCACCCTCTAGGTGCCTTGGAATTCCGTTCGCATCGAGCGAAGTCGAGATGGCCCTAATTCGTTCACCCGCGATGGGTGTCTCGACTTCGCTCGACACGAACGGCTAAGGGGCGCCCGACTCATAAAAACACGCGACTCATAAAAAGGACTGCATTCTCCCATGCGCATCGACCTGATCCCCGCCGGCGACAGCCCGCCCGACAGCCTGAATGTCCTGATCGAAGTGCCGATCGGCGGCGAGCCGGTGAAATATGAATTCGACAAGGCGTCGGGGGCGCTGTTCGTCGACCGCTTCCTCCACACCCCGATGCGCTACCCCGCCAATTACGGTTTCGTGCCGCACACGCTGGGCGAGGACGGCGATCCGCTCGACGCCCTCGTCGTCGCGCGTTCGCCGATCGTCGCGGGTGCGGTGGTCAAATGCCGCCCGATCGGCGTGCTGTTGATGGAAGACGACGCCGGCGGCGACGAAAAATTGCTGTGCGTCCCGGTCAACAAGACCTTCCCCTATTATGCCGATGTCGCGAGCTACACCGACATGCCGCCGATCGTGCTGCAACAGATCGAGCATTTCTTCACCCACTATAAGGACCTTGAACCCGGCAAATGGGCAAAGCTCAACGGTTGGGGCGATGTCGATGAAGCCAAGCGCATCATCGTCGAGTGCATCGAGCGCGCGAAGAAGGTGGGTTACTGACCCCGGCCGTCGCCCCTGCGAAGGCGGGGGCCGCTGGCAACCTTGAGCGACGCCAATAGCGGCCCCCGCCTTCGCGGGGGCGACGACGTAGAGGCTAGTCCTCCTCTGGCGCCTCATCCGCCAAAATCCGCACATCGGTCCGCGGATAGGGAATCCGGATTCCCGCGTCCTTGAACCGGTCCCAGATGCCCAGGAACACCTCGCCCTGGATGTTGCCCAGCCCCGCCTCGGGGTCGGAAATCCAGTAACGCAATTCATGCTCGACGGCGCGTTCGCCAAAAGCCGTGATCCACACCGCCGGCTCGGGCTCATCCAATATGCGCGGGTTGATCTGCGCGGTTTCGACGATCAGCCGCTGCGCGAGTCGCAAGTCGGCGTCGTAGGGAACCGGCACCCGCATCCGCACCCGCACCTCGGGGCTGGCATAGCTCCAATTTTCGACCGGCTGCGTCATCAGCAGTTCGTTCGGGATCAGATGCTTCTTGCCGTCGCGAGTGACGATATTGACCGCGCGCACCCCGATCTTGGCGACACGGCCCACATTGGGCACACCGCCGGGCAGCGCCGAACCGCCCATGCTGGCGCCGTCGCCGACAACGATGATGTCGCCGGGCTTGATCGAGCGGTCCATCAGCAGGATGATCCCCGCGATCAGATTGCCGACGGTCTTTTGCAACCCGAAACCGATCGCCAGACCTGCAGCACCCGAAAACACCGCCAGCGCGGTCAGGTCGATGCCGAGTAGGTCGATGCCGAACAGCATCGCAAAGACGAACAAGGCGATGGCGATCAATTTTTCGGTCAGCAGCCGCTGCGTCTGGTCGATATGGGTGTTGCGGCGCAGCAGCCATTTGGTCGCGCGCATCACGATCTTGACCGCCAGATAGAGCAGGATCGCGACGAGGATCGTCGAAAACAGGCTGTAGAGCGACAGGCGGTACGCGCCGACGTCGAGCCCGATCGCCTTCATCGCGGCGACCATGCCGTCGATTCCCTCGCGCAGATTGGCCGCGGCGCTCATATCGCCGCGAATCCGCGTGTCAGATCGGCGATCAGGTCGGCGGGATCTTCGAGTCCGATCGACAGGCGGATCAGCGGGTCGGGGTCGCGCCATGACGTCGCGGTGCGGATCGGGTCGCTCGGCACCACCAGGCTTTCATAACCGCCCCAGCTGAACCCGATGCCGAACAGCGCCAGCGCGTCGATAAAGCGGGTGCGCGCCGCAGCATCGGCGCCCTGCAGGGTAAAGCCGAACAGCCCGCTGGCGCCGGCGAAGTCGCGCGACCAGATCGCATGCCCCGGATCGCCGGGAAGCGCGGGGTGGAGGACGCGGCCCACATCAGCCCGCGCCGCCAGCCAGCCCGCAACCGTCAGCCCATTTTCGCCATGCCGCTGCATCCGCACGTCGAGCGTCCTGAGCCCGCGCAGCACGAACGCGCAATCATCAGGAGAGACCGCCTGCCCCAGCTGATACGCCGCACTGCGCAGCCGCGGCCACACCGCTTTCGTCGCGGTCAGCGATCCCATCATCGCGTCGCTGTGACCGCCGACATATTTGGTCAGGCTCATCATCGCGACATCGACGCCGTGCGCCAGCGCGGGGAACAGCAAGGGCGTCGCCCAGGTGTTGTCGAGCATCGTCAGCACGCCGCGGTCGCGCGCGACCTGGGTGATCGCGGGAATATCCTGCGCTTCAAAGGTCAGGCTGCCCGGCGATTCGAGAAAAATCAGCTTGGTTTGCGGGGTGATGAGGTCCGCGATGCCCGCGCCGATCAGCGGATCATAATAAGTGGTGATGACGCCATAGCGCGCGAGCAGCCCGTTGCAGAACGCGCGGGTCGGTTCATAGGCGCTGTCGACCATCAGCAAATGATCGCCCGGCGCCAGCAGTGCGAGCAGCCCCGCCGAATTTGCCGCGACCCCCGACGGGTAGAGCAAAGTGCCCTCGGCGCCCGGCTCCATATCGGTCAGCGCATCGGCGAGCGCCCACACTGTCGGCGTCCCGCGGCGGCCGTAATAGAGCTTGTCGTGCGTCGCATGGCCGCGCGCCGCGAGGTCGGCCATATTATTGTAGAGGATCGTCGAGGCGCGCCACACCGGCGGATTGACCACACTGCCGCCCAGCCGCGGGTCGCCGGTCCACTCGGGCCGCCGGCCGCCCTGTACTAGCCGGGTCGCCGGGCGGAAGCTCTCGTCGTCGCTTTTGCTCATCGAGCCTTGTTAGCGACACGCAGAGCAAAATCCAGAGGTGGGCTTAATCCCTCCCGCGCAGCGAGCCCTTCATTATCTCACACAAATACACAAAGAGGGCAGTTCTTGCGCGCACGGTGCGCGCCAAAACTGCCCTCTTTGTGTCTTTGTGTGAGTCAAAGTAGCGCTACGCCCGGGGATCGAACGACCGCCCGCGCGTCACGCCATCCGCTTCAAGCCGCGCCGGTTGCCTTCGGCGTCGCGGGGTCGGCGCCCCATTCGGTCCAGCTGCCGTCGTAGACTGCGACATCGTTCTTGCCGAGCAGGTGCGCGCCAAAGGCGACGACGGTTGCGGTCATGCCGCTGCCGCAGGTGGTGACGAGCGGCTTGTCGAGATCGACCCCGGCGGCGTCGAACGCGGCCTTCAGCTCGTCGCCCTGTTTCCAGGTACCGTCGGCATTGAACAGCGCGCTGTGCGGCAGGCTGCGCGAATGCGGGATATGGCCCGGCGCGACGCCCGGACGCGGATCGCGTTCCTCGCCGGTGAAGCGCGCCGCGGGGCGCGCATCGAGGACCTGTTCGGCGCCGCTGTCGAGGTTGGCCAGCATCTGATCCTTGGTCCGCACCGCTTTGGCATCGCGCCAGACGGTGAAGTGACGGTGGCGCAGGGTCTGCTTGCCCATTTCGAGCGCGCGGCCCTCGGCCTTCCACTTTGCCAGTCCGCCATCGAGCAGCGCGACATCATGCGCGCCAAATAATTTGAGCAGCCACCAGCCCCGCGCCGCGCTTTTCAGCGGGCTGTCGTCATAGAGCACGATACGGCTGCCATCGCCGAGGCCGAGCGACTGCATGCGGCTGGCGAATTTTTCGGCCTGCGGCGCCATATTGTCGACGTCGCTCGCCGGATCGGTCAGTTCGGCCAGGTCCATGAACACCGCACCGGGGATATGGCCCGCCTCATACTCAGCACGCGCATCGCGATCGGCCTCAAGAAATTTCGTCGCGTCGACGATCCGCAGGTCCGAAGCCCCGAGTTCGCGTGCCAGCCAGTCGGTTGAGACCAAGGCGTCCATGTCATGCTCCTGTTGCGACCGATGGGAACCTTTGTCTGTCCCTTCGCCGGCCATCCTGCTCTGTTCTTTCCGGGGAGGACAAGCCTATGCCCCGCCGTGCCCTTTTTCAAGCGCGGTGGCGCTGTGCCTCAGCCAATGCTGCGCCGCAACAAAAAAGCTGCGCTTTTATGGCGCGATGGGCGAAACTATTGGCTGCGCCGGACCGCGGTCGCGCGCGCGCCCGGCCGATCGACCAGATAGGAGGCGCGGTCGAGCGGCAGCGGCGCAAGTTTGTCGCTCCCGCTGGTGCCATGCTCGCGGCCGATCACGAAGCTGCCGGCATTCTGGCCAAAGGCGTCGCCCTCGCCGTCCCAGTGATAGGTGACATCGAACGCGATGACCGGGACGAGCATCGGCTTGCCGCCGATCATCAGCGGCTCGATCGTCGCGCGCGGCAGCATGACTTCGGTCGACAGTTCCTCGCCGGCCCCGACCGCCAGGACCATGTCGTCGCGCAGCACGCTGCCCCCCGCGCCGTCGAAGAAGCGGCCGAGTACCGCCTCGGGCATCGCCGATCCCTGGTTCAGCGCAATGCGGACCATCAACCCGGTCGCGGGCAGGCTGCCCTGATTGATCAGGTTGAGCGCGAAGCCCACCGCGACATGGTCGGGCGCGAAACGGATGCTGCGAATGTCGACCGCCATGCCCACCAGCGCGCGCTGTTCGCCCGCGGCGCGGGTGACGATCGGCGAGGCGGGCGGCGCGGCGGGGCGCGGTTCGCTGAGCGGCATGGGCGCCGCCGGAGCCGCCGGAGCCACGGGCCGTGGGGCGGGCGGCGGCGCGACAGGGCGCGACGGCGGGACCGCGGCGCGCAGCGCCGGGGTTGGCGGTTGGGTCGGCGGCACGACGGGGCGCGGCGGCGCCGCATCGTCGACGGCCGGACCCGCGAGCACGGCACGGCGGCGCCAATGCCACCCGCCTGCCCCCAGCGCCGCGAGCAGCGCGGCGAGCCAGGGCCAAAGCGGCGTATCCGGCGGCGCGCTGGCGGGCGCGGCGGCGGCCGGGGCGCTGTCCGCCGCAGGAAGCGCGGCATCGGGCGTCGCATTGGGCAGCGAGGGCAGCAGCGCCGAATCGCCGGGCGCGGCGGGCAGGACTGGTGCCGCGTCGGCGGACGATGGCGCCGCCGAGCGCGGTGCGGCGGCGGGCGCGGCGGTCCGCGGCGCGGCGGGAGACGGCGTCGAGCCCGTCGCCGGCTGCGTCGGGGTCACC
>CAZCUW010000122.1:0-6573 GCA_964502035.1 uncultured Sphingopyxis sp.
GTTCAGGGGGCGGGGGTCGCGCGGACCATGGCCGGGAACAGCCGCTTCAGCGCCGCCAGCTTCGGCGCGTCCCAGCGGACGATATAGCCGTTCGACGGGTTGCGGCGCATGAAATCCTGGTGACTGGGTTCGGCGCGGTAGAAGCGCTTGTAGCTTTCGACCGGGACAATGACCGGCTTGGCGAAATATTTGCCCTTGCCGATCTGTGCCAGATAGGCGGTTGCGACCTGGCGCTGGGTGGCATCCATCGGCACGATCGCGGCCCGATATTGGGTGCCCGAATCGGGGCCCTGACGGTTCTTCAGCGTCGGATCGGCGACCACCGAGAACAGCACGCGGAGCAGGGTGCCATAGCTGACCTGGGTCGGATCATAGACGATGCGCACTGCCTCGGCATGGCCCGACTTGCCGTCGTGGGTCAGTTCATATTTCGCGGTCGCGGCGCTGCCGCCATGATAGCCCGATTCGACCGATATGACGCCCTTCACATTGGAAAAGACGCCCTCGACCCCCCAGAAACAGCCGCCCGCCAGCACCGCGGTCGCGCGCTTGGCCTTGACCGCCGGATCGACCGCCGCCGCGGGCAGCTTGACGATGCTTTCGGCCTGCGCCGGGGCGCATTGCGCGACGATCGCACCGGCGGCCAGCGTCGCCACGATGCGACCGAACGGCGTGCGGCGGGCTTGTGTCACGCCGGGATCGGCAGCGCCGGCTGATTGAGCACGATATAGGTCGCGCCAATTGCGAAGCCGGCGAGCATCGACAAAAACCAGTCGGAGCGGAAGAGATTGAGCATGGGGAGCCTCTTTTTTCATCTATGGTCATTCGCGGCTGAAACCGCTTTGGTTACAAAGACGATATGGCGCGCCCCGACCAACCGTGCAGTGATGATCGTCACCCTAAACAGGATGGCTTACTATCCGGTGAACCGGGCGCTTAACCGCCGTTCAGGTTCAGATAGGAAAAGCCGCCGACATTACAAGACCGGTCGGTACAGAATTCCTTTGCAGGGATGAAATCATGCGTCAGCGCAGCGCTGCGCACGCCTGCTGGATCCGCACACAGGCGTCTTTCAGCACCGCTTCCGACGTCGCATAGGACACGCGAAACGCCGGCGAGAGGCCAAAGGCACCGCCATGGACCGCCGCGACCTTCGCGGTGTCGAGGAAATAATCGATCAGCGCCTCGTCGCTGTCGATCAGTCCGCCGTCGGGGGTCTTTTTGCCCATGCAGCCGCTCGCGTCGGGATAGACGTAAAAGGCGCCATCGGGGGTCGGACAGCTGAGCCCCGGCGCGTCGTTGAGCATCGCGATGACCATGTCGCGGCGCTTCTTGAACGCGGCGTTGCGATCGTCGAGGAACTGTTGCGGCCCGCCGAGCGCCGCGGCCGCGGCGGCCTGCGCGATCGAGCAGGGGTTCGAGGTCGATTGCGACTGGAGCTTGGCCATCGCCTTGATCAGCCACGCCGGGCCGCCGGCGTAACCGATGCGCCAGCCGGTCATCGCATAGGCCTTTGAACAGCCGTTCACCGTCAGGATGCGGTCGGCGAGGTCGGGGCAGCGCTGGGCAAAGGTCGAAAAGGCAAAATCGGCGTACCAGACATGCTCGTACATATCGTCGGTCATCACCATCACATGCGGGTGGCGGCGGATAACCTCGCCCAATGCGTCGAGCTCTTCGCCCGAATAGGCGGCGCCCGACGGGTTCGACGGCGAGTTGAACATCACCCAGCGCGTCTTCGGCGTGATCGCCGCGTCGAGCTGCGCCGGGGTGATCTTGTAATTCTGCGCGGCGCCGCCCTCGATGATCACCGGGGTGCCGCCGGCAAAGGCGACGATGTCGGGATAGCTGACCCAATAGGGCGCCGGGATGATCACCTCGTCGCCCTTGTCGACCGTCGCGACCAGCGCGTTGAACAACGTATGCTTGCCGCCGACGTTGACCGAAATCTGGTCGAGCCCGAATTCGAGCCCGTTGTCGCGGCGGAACTTGCCGCGGATCGCTTCCTTCAGCGCCACGGTGCCGTCGACCAGCGTATATTTGGTCTGGCCAGCCCGGATCGCTTCGATCGCCGCTTCCTTGACGAAATCGGGGGTGTCGAAATCGGGCTCGCCCGCGCTCAGCCCGATGACATCGACGCCCGCCGCTTTCAGCGCCGAGACGCGCGCGGTCATCGCCAGCGTCGCCGACGGCTGGATCCGTTTCAGGGCGGCGGAGATATGCGGCTTCAACGACATCAGATTTCTTTCCGTGGCTTGCGCGGACAGGCGGCGATTTGACAGGAAATTGCGCGGGGCCGCGCGTAAAGCCTCTGACCGAACTTCGCAAGCGGCTGCGGGGATAATTTACCTATGCAGCCCCAATAAAGCCTCTCCCCTTTAGGGGAGGGGTTGGGGTGGGGCCATCGGCCTGGCACCCACGCTCGAAGCCCACCCCGCTGCGACTAGCGAACAAGTTCGCAAGTCTCACTGCCCCTCCCCTGAAGGGGAGGGGGGAGTAGCTACACGCTCGCGTCCAACAACCGCGCCGGAATCAGCCCGCGGAGCGAATTGCCGATAAAGAAGCCGTCCGCCAGATCGGCGAGCCGCAGATGCGATTCAACCGCGCGGCCCTTGTCGATCAGCTCGGCGCGCAGCACCCCGGGGAGCAGCCCCAGCGCCAGCGGCGGGGTGAGCAGCTGGCCGTCGCGCTCGACAAAGATATTGCTCCAGCTACCCTCGGTGACGAAACCCGGCTCGTCGACAAACACGACCTCGGCGGCGCCGCTGTCGTGCCGCGCCATATCATAATCGGCGCGCTGGCTGGTCTTGTGCACCAGGCGAAAATCGTCGGCGGCGATCGGCACCGGACGAACCGCAACCGGCACCGGCAGTTCGGCCAGTCGCGGCAGCGGCGACACCTCGACCGCCAGCGCCCCCGACGGCGCCAGCCGCATCCGCACCCGCGCCGCGTGGCGCAGGCGAAAGGTCGCCGATTGCAAACTGTTGCGCGCGCCATGCCGGTCAAAGGTAAAGCCGAGCGCCGCGGCGCTTGCCTTCATCCGCGCCAGATGACCCTCCAGCCGCTGGACGCCCTCGATCGGATCGAAGAACATGGTTTCGATCAGGTCGAAACGCGCCCCCGCTGCCGCCACAAATTCCCCCTTTGCCAGACATTCGCGCCATTCTTCAGCCGGCTGGCTGTCGGCGACGATTCCCGAACCCAATCCCAGCGTGGCGCGATTTGCGCCGCTGCGCAAGTCGCTGGAATCGGGAAAGACCAGGGTGCGGATCGCGACATTGAACGCCGCATCGCCCCCCGGCTCGATGAAACCGATCGAGCCGGTATAGAGCCCGCGCGCGTCGCCTTCCAGTGCGTCGATAATTTCCATGGCGCGCACCTTGGGCGCCCCGGTGATCGATCCACAGGGAAAAGCGGCGCGCAGCACGTCGACCGCGCCCACGCCGCCGGGCAGCCGCGCGCTGACGTCGGACACGAGCTGGTGGATCGTCGGAAAGCTCTCGACGCGGAACAGGTCGGGCACCGCGACCGTTCCCGGCACCGCGACGCGCGACAGGTCGTTGCGGATCAGATCGACGATCATCAGATTTTCGGCGCGCTGCTTGGGATCATCGGCAAGCTCGCGCGCCGCCGCCGCGTCGGCCTCGGCATCGGCCAGCCGCGCCGCGGTGCCCTTCATCGGTCGCGCCATCACCTGGCCGTCGCGCAGTGCGAAAAACAGCTCGGGCGAGTGCGACACGATCGCTTGGTCACCCGTCCAGATCACCCCGCCATAACCCGCGCGTGCGGTCTGCCGCAGCCGCGCATGGATCGCCAGCACATTGCCGATCACCGGCACCTCGGCGCGAAAGGTCAAATTCGCCTGATAAATGTCGCCGGCCCGGATCAGCTCGAGCACCGCTTCGACCCCGGCCATATAGTCGGCGCGCGTCACCCGCGGCGTCACCGCGCCGACCCACGCGCCTGCGGGATCGGGCAAGTGCGCCGCAACCGCATCGGCGTCGATCCGCCGGACCTGCTCGAACAGCGCGAACCAGCCGATCGGCATCGCTCCGGCCCCCGCCGCCTCGCCGCCGCCACTGCGCCACGCTGGCGCCAGCCCCTTGCCCGCTTCATAGGCCAGATAGCCGGCGGCATGCAGCCCGCGCGCCCGCGCCGCCTCGATCGCGGTCAGCAAGCCGGGGACGTCCGCCGCCGAACGGGCGGTCAATATCTCGACCGGATCGACGAACAGCCGCGCCGCCGCTGCGCCCTGGACGCGCGCGTCGTCGAGCAGGACAAAGGGCGGGGCGCCCGGTGCCGCTGTCGGTATCGCGACCTCACCCGCCATCATGCGCTCGCGCGGCCGCGCGTGCCGATCAGCGGTCGCGCTTCATGCGGATCGTGCGGCCGCCGTCGATGGTTGCGAAATAGCTGCCCATCGTCGCGACCTTGATCTTCACCTTTTGCCCCGGCTTGGGCTGACGCGGCAATTTGGTCGTATCGATCTGCACCCACACGGCGTCGTCTTCCATCGCCAGCGTATATTTGCCCGAGCGGTCCATGCTGACCGAACGGATCGTCGTTTCGATTTCCTTGACCTCGTCCTCATCGCCGCCAAAAATTCCGCCGAGCTTGGGAAAGGAGAAACCGAACAGGCCGCGCCGCGCCTTTTTGGCGGTTTCGCGGTCGGTAAAGGTGATCTCGCGCGCCGTGTCGGCGGTCGATAGCTCACCGACCTCGCGGTCGAAACAGGCAAGGCGCGCGGCGGGGTCGGCGATGTCGCGGCACGCATAAAGTTCCTGGATCTGCACCGGGCGGGCCGGCGGCGCCTTGTCCTTTGCGGCGGCCGGCACCGCGAGTGCGCAGGCGAGGAGAATAAGCGGCGCGGCAAAGCGCGATGACAGCTGCAACATGGCAAAACCCCTGGCGAGAACGATATGCGCTGCCTAGCCGCCCCGATGACGCGCTGCAAGCGAGCCCGGTTGCAAATCCGTGCTTACTGACCCTAGTGTCAGGAACCCCCTTTTCCAGAGGATCATAACCCGCGATGGACAGCCGCTTTTCCTGGTCGACCGATTATCACCACCCCACCGACTGGGACCAGTCCTTTGCGCCGCTGTCGCTGCCCGACATGCTCGCCGCCAGCGTGGCGCGGCGCGGCGATGCGGCGATGCTCGATTTCATGGGCAGACAGTTCAGCTATGCCGGGGTGGCGCGCGGCGCGGCGCGGGTGGCGCGCGGGCTGCAACAACTGGGGCTGGGCAAGGGCAGCCGGGTCGGCCTGTTCCTGCCCAACGTCCCGCATTATGTCGCCGCCTATTATGGTGCGCTCGCCGCCGGGGCGACGGTGGTCAATTTCTCGCCGCTCTACACCGCCCGCGAGTTGGAGGAGCAGGTCGAGGATTCGGGCACCGACACGCTGTTCACCGTCAGCGCTGCGGCGCTCCTCCCCACCGCATTGCAGGTGCTCGACGGATCGAGCCTCCAGCGGCTGGTCGTCGGCTCGGTCGCCGGGGGGCTGCCCGCCGCCAAGTCGGCGCTCTACCGGTTGTTCAAGCGAGCCGAGATCGCGGCGCTGCCCGCCGATCCGCGCGTCATCCGCTTTTCGGCGCTGATTGCCAACGACGGGCGGCCCGATCCGGTAGCGATCGACGCGGAAGCCGACATCGCGCTGATCCAATATACCGGCGGCACCACCGGCACGCCCAAAGGTGCCAAGCTGACCCACCAGAATCTGACCGCCAATGCGCGGCAGGTGAACAGCATCGACCCCGACCATGATGCCGAGGATCGCATATTGGGCGTGCTTCCCTTCTTCCACGTCTTTGCCAACACCTGCGTCCTCAACCGCACCATCCTCAACGGCGGGTCGATCACGATGCTGCCGCGCTTCGACGCGAAGCAGGCACTCGCCGCAATCACGCGGACAAAAACGACCGCGCTCCCCGGGGTGCCGACGATGTATCAGGCGCTGCTCGACCATCCCGATCTGGCCAAGACCGATTTCTCCAGTTTGCGCATCTGCATCTCGGGCGGCGCGCCGATGCCCGCCGAGCTGCGCGAGAAATTCACCGCCGCGACCGGCGCCTCGCTGGTCGAGGGCTATGGCCTGACCGAAAGCTCGGGGGTGGTCGCGACCAATCCCTATGAAGGCCCGGTCAAACCCGGCACGATCGGCCAGCCGCTGCCCGCGACGCACATCCGCCTGCTCGACAAGGAGGCCCCGTCGCGCGACGCCGCGGTCGGCGAGCCGGGCGAGCTGGCGGTCAAGGGGCCGCAGATCATGCAGGGCTATTGGAACCGGCCCGACGCCGATCTCGACAGCTTTACCGCCGACGGCTGGCTGCGCACCGGCGACGTCGCGGTGATCGAGGACGGCGGCTATATCCGCATCGTCGACCGGCTGAAGGACATGATCGCGGTCGGCGGGTTCAAGGTGTACCCGAGCGTGATCGAGGCGCAGCTTTATGAGCATCCCGCGGTCAAGGAAGCGATCGTCCTCGGCGTCCCCGACGCCTATCGCGGCGAGACGCCCAAAGCCTTTGTGACGCTGGAAGAGGGCTATGAGATTTCGGGCGAGGCGCTCGCCGC
>CAZCUW010000123.1:0-6567 GCA_964502035.1 uncultured Sphingopyxis sp.
CCGCGATGCGCATCGCGGGTGCGCTGCTGGTGCTGATCGGCTTTGTGCTGATCCGCGGTGGCTGGGAATTGGCGGGTCCGCCGACCGACCGCTGGACCGGCGTCGCGCTCGTCCTGATCGGCGCGTTCGATTTCGCGGTGATGCCGCTGCTGCTCGCGCGGCGCTGGCGCTCGCCCAAAAACCTGTGAAACGCTTTTGGACAGACGTCGCCACCGTCCCGCAGGACGGTGGCTGGGGTATCGCGCTCGACGGACGGCCGATGCGGACACCGCAGCGCGCGCCGCTGGTGGTTGGCAATGCCGCGCTCGCCGCTGCGATCGCCGAGGAATGGCAGGCGCAGGGCGAGACGATCAACCCGGGCGCGATGCCGATGACCGGGCTTGCCAATGCCGCGATCGACCTCGCCGTGCCCGACCCGGCCGCCTTTGCCGAACCCATCGCCGCTTATGCCGCCACCGACCTGTTCTGCTACCGCGACGACCGCGATGCGGCGTTGCAAGCGGCGCAAGTGGCGGCATGGAATCCGTTGCTCGCCTGGGCCGAGGCACATTTCGGAATCGAATTTGCGATCACGCAAGGCATACTCCCGATCGATCAGCCGGCGGCGACGGTTGCGGCGCTGCGCGATGCGGTGTTCGCGGTCGATCCGTGGCGGATGACGGCACTGACCCCGCTCGTCACCATCGGCGGATCGCTGGTCGCTGGATTGGCGCGGGTCGAGGACGCGTTTGACGCCGAGACGCTGTGGGATGCGGTCAGCCTGGACGAACTTTATCAGGAACGTCGCTGGGGCACCGATGCGCAGGCGCAGGCGCAACGCGCCGCGCACAAGCGCGACTGGGACAATGCGGTGCGGTTTTTGGGGTTGATATAGAGCATCGTGCGCTAAATCCGCATCGCTACCCAACCCCGCTCGTCCTGAGCTTGTCGAAGGACCGTCCTTTTCTTGGTGCCGGAAAGAAAGAGCAGCCCTTCGACAAGCTCAGGGCGAACGGTTCATATTAGACGCACGCCGATCTAAAGCTCGTCATTGCGAGCGGAGCGAAGCAATCCAGAGCGGTTTACGCCACCTCTGGATTGCCGCGTCGCTTCGCTCCTCGCAATGACGAAGAACATTAGTCCACGAAATTCGGCCGCCGCTTCTCCATCCCCGCCATCACCGCTTCCATCTGGTTCGGGGTACGGATGACCTTCACCTGCTCGTCGCTTTCAGCCTGCAAAATCTCTGCGTCGCTCGCATCGGCCAGCATGTTGCACAATCGCTTGGCGCCGCGGATCGCGTGGGGATTCTTGTCGGCGATCACCGCGGCCAGCTCCATCGCCTTCGCCAGCGGATCGTCCGAAACATGCGTCGCAAAGCCGAGCAGCTTGGCCTCGGACCCGTTGAATTCGCGGTTGGTATAGATCATCTCGCGCAGCACATCGTCGGCGACCTGCGTGCGCCACAGCGCCATCCCGGCGACGTCGGGGACCAGCCCCCAGCGCATTTCCATGATCGCGATCCGCGTGTCGGGATGGACGATGCGAATGTCGGCGGCGGCCATGATCTGGCTGCCCGCCCCGAATGCCACCCCATGCACCGCCGCGATCACCGGCACCGGAATTTCGCGCCAGCCCCACGCGGCATATTGCGGGCCGTTGGCAATCCCGTGCGCGCGTTCGTTCAGACTGCCGCCGGTGCTGCTCGTCCCCGGCGCGCGCTCGCCGCCCAGGCTGGCAAGGTCGAGCCCGGCGCAAAAGGCGCGGCCCTCGCCCGACAGCACGACGACGCGCAGCCCCGCCATGGTTTTGAGCGTGTCGATCGCCTCGGTCAGCGCCGCCCACATGGCGGGGTCGAGCGCGTTCATCTTGTCGGCGCGGATCAGCCGGACGTCGGCGATGCCGCCGTCCAGCATGGTGATCGAAATCCGGTCTTGCATAGGAGAGTCCTTCATGTTCAGCGGCGCAGCGCCGCTTCGACGAGCGGCAATTGGTCGTTGCCGAAATACATATCGTCGCCATCGACGAACATGGACGGAGATCCGTAACCACCGCGCGCGATCACCTCGTCCGTATTGGCGCGCAGCCGCGCCTTGACCGGATCGCTCGCGGCCGCGGCGCGGATCGCGGCGCCGTCGAGCCCCGCCGCCGTCGCCGCCGCTTCGAGCACGTCGGGATCGTCCAGATTGTCCTGGGCGTCAAAATAGGCGGCGAACGCGGCGCGCGAAAAGGCGATCAGCGCCGGCTGGTCATCCTCGAGCGCGGCGGCAAAGCGCATCGCGTTGACGCTTTTTGCCGGGTGCCATTGCGAGGGGAAATTCATCGCAACCCCGGCCAGCTGCGCCCAGTCCCTCAGCACCTTCCAGCTATGTTGCAGCTTGCGGTTGTCGGCCTGTTCGCGCGCCGCATAGACGCCCTGGTTCACCGCGTTGAACACCCCGCCAACCAGAATCGGCCGAAAGGTCGCCGCCGCCCCGCTCTGCGCGATGATCGCCTGGACATTGGTGAACGCCAGATAGGTCCAGGGCGACGAAAGATCGAAGAAAAATTCGAGGCGACGCGCCATCACGCTTTCTCTTTCGCCCAATATTGGTCGCGCAGCAGGCGCTTGTAGAGCTTGCCGGTGTCGTGCCGCGGCAACGCCTCCATGAAGTCGATGCGGCGCGGGATTTTCACCCCCGACAATTTCTCGCGAGCATAGCCGATCAGCTCGTCGCGCAGCGCATCGGTCGCATCGGCCATGTCGGCGGGCTGGATCACCGCGATCACTTCTTCGCCCATTTCGTCGTGCGGTCCGCCGACCACCGCGACATCGGCAACCTTGGGATGGGTGACAAGATGGTTTTCGATTTCCTGCGGATAGACATTCACCCCGCCGGTGATGATCATGAAGCTCTTGCGGTCGGTCAGATACAGGAAGCCTTCGTCGTCGACCTTGCCGACATCGCCCAGCGTCGACCAGCCCCGCGAATTGCGGCTCGACGCGGTCTTTTCATTATCGCCATGATATTCAAAGACATTTTCGCTTTCGAAAAAGACCGCGCCTTCTTCATTGGGCCCAAGCTCGGTTTCATTATCCTCGCCCATGATATGCACCGCGCCGAGGATCGGGCGGCCGACGCTGCCCTTGTGGGTCAGCCAGTCGGGGCTGGAGATAAAGGTCATGCCATTGCCTTCGGACCCGGCATAATATTCGAACAGCACCGGCCCCCACCAGTCGATCATCGCCTGTTTGACCGGGATCGGGCACGGCGCCGCGGCGTGGATCGCCACCTTGAGCGACGACGTGTCGTAGCGGGAGCGGGCGTCCTCGGGCAATTTGAGCATCCGCACAAAATGGGTCGGCACCCACTGGCTGGAATTGACGCGATATGTTTCGATATGCGCCAGTGCCGCCTCGGGATCGAATTTCTTCATCAGCACGACGGTGCCGCCCAGCCGGTGGATCGTCATCGACCAGCGCAGCGGCGCGGCGTGATAAAGCGGCGCCGG
Source organism: uncultured Sphingopyxis sp. (assembly GCA_964502035.1). Taxonomy (GTDB): domain Bacteria; phylum Pseudomonadota; class Alphaproteobacteria; order Sphingomonadales; family Sphingomonadaceae; genus Sphingopyxis. Next base: position 3,472 of record CAZCUW010000123.1, read on the forward strand.
CGACAGATAGATGCTGTCGGCGTTGATCTGGAACACCGCCGAGGCGAGCATGACAAGGCTGTTGGCCGCATCGATCGCGGCGTCTTCGGGCAGCGGGACGCGCACCCCCTTGGGCCGCCCGGTCGTCCCCGACGAATAGAGCATGTCGACCCCGGCGCGCTCGTCGGCGACGGGGGTGGCGGGCATCGCGGCGACCGCATCCTCCCAGCTGGCCCAGCCGGCAATGGCGCCGCCCATCGCAAAGCGGGTGATCCCGGTCGTCAGCTGCTGCGCCGCGTCGCCCAGGCTGGCCGAAACAACGAGCATCTTCGCGCCCGAATTTTCGAGGATATAATCGGTCTCGTCCTGCGTCAGCCGCGACGAGATGCAGACATAACGCAGCCCCGAACGCTGCGCCCCCCAGGTCAGCCCGTAATAATGCGGGGTGTTTTCGAGCATGAAGGCGACGACATCCTCATGCCCCAGCCCGTGGGCGCGAAACAGCTGCGCGGCGCGATTCGACGCCGCGTCGAGTTCACCATAGCTGATCGCCTCGCCCGTCTCGGCGACGATAATCGCGGGTTTTTCAGGGTTGCTGCGGGCATGGACGGAAGGGTGCATCGGGCCATCATCTCCGGAATCGTTGATTTCTTATGTCGAAGATCAGTAGCAACCTGAAACTTTCGGTCAAGCGAGGCTGCACCGCCGCACCTAATCGGGCCGCGACCGCAGCGCATAGCCCTGCCCCTTCACCGTCCGCAGCATCGGCCAGGCGAAACCCCGATCGACCTTGGCGCGCAGCCGCGACATATGCACCTCGACGCGGTTGGTGCCGGGGTCGAAATCGAGCCGCCACACCGCGCGGAGCAGCGCCGCACGCGAAATCGGGCGGTCGGGGACGCGCGCCAGATTCGCCAGCAGGTCGAATTCGCGCAGCGGCAGGCGGATCAACCGCCCCGCGCGCTCGACCCGCCGGTCGATCAGGTCGATGCGCAGCTCGCCCTCACCCAGTTGTCCAGCGGCAATGCGGCTGCGCCGGAGCAGGCTGGCGATCCGCGCCACGACCTCGGGCAAATTTCCGGCCCACCCGACCGCATCGTCGGCACCGGCCCCCAGCGCCACCATACGGTCGGCGAGCGACTCGCGGTCCGACACGATAAGCAGCGGCCGGCGCCCGGCGATCGATCGCGCCAGGCGGATAAACTCGGCGGGCTCCTGCCAATCGAGAAACGGGTTGATCAGCAGCAGGTCGAAACAGCAATCGACCCAATGCCGCAGGCCATTGACCTGCGGCGGCAGCATCTGCGCCGCGCACCCGCCAGCTTCGATCGCGTCACGGAGCGCATCGGCGCGCGGCGCGTGTGGATGATAGAAGGCGACAAGCAATTTCCTGTCGCCAGCGCCAATCACACCCGATGATGCCATCTGCACTCCCCGTCGTCGTCGCAACATCCTGTCGCGCCGCCGCCCCACCGGCATTGCACCACCTTTTGGCTGTGCTAACCCAAGGCCATGACCAGTATCGAAATGCTTGACGGCGACTTCGCCACCCTGCCCGACCTTGTCCGTGCCCATGCGGCGGAACGTCCCGATGCCGTAGCGGCTGCCGATCCGGCGCGGCGGCTGAGCTGGTCCGAACTGGATCAATTGACCGACCGAATCGCTGCGCGGTTACAGCAGGACGGATTTGCCAAGGGCGAGCGCACCGCGATCGCAGGGCTCAACAGCGTCGAGCAGATGGCGGTCATCCTGGGCACGCTGCGCGCCGGCGGGGTTGCCGGCCTCGTCACCAACAGCGCGACCGGCGAGCAGATGGCGGCAATGATCGCCGATACCGGGGCGCGGCATCTGTTCCTCGATGCCGCTGCCAGAGCGAGCCTGGAGGGCCAGGTCATCACCGCCAGCGACCTGATCGCGATGGACGGCAGCGATGCGGGGACGCCGCTCGATGCCTGGCTGGCGCTGGCGGGCGCCAAGCCGACCCACGTCGATATCCGCCCCGAGGACGGCTTCAACATCATCTATTCGTCGGGGACGACGGGAACGCCAAAGGGCATCGTCCACAGCCACGCGATGCGCTGGCAGCATATCATCCGCGGCGCCCCCGCTTATGGTCCCAATGCGGTGACGATCCTGTCGACCCCGCTCTATTCGAACACGACGATGGCCAGTTTCATGCCGACCGTCGGGTCGGGCGGGCAGACGGTGCTGATGAAGAAATTCGACGCGCGCGGGTTCCTGGAACTGGCGGCGCGCGAGCGCGCAACGAATACCATGCTGGTCCCGGTGCAGTATCGCCGCATCATGGCGCTCGACGATTTCGAGAGCTTCGACCTCGCCAGCTTCGTCGTCAAATATTGCACCTCGGCGCCTTTTCCCGCCGCATTAAAGGCCGATGTGCTGGCGCGCTGGCCGGGCGGGCTGGTCGAAATATACGGGATGACCGAGGGGGGCGCGGCGTTCATTCTGGAAGCGCATCAATTCCCCGACAAGCTGCACACCGTCGGCAAGCCCGCGCCGGGGCATATCGCGAAAGTGATCGACGAGGACGGCAACGAGCTGCCGCAAGGGTCGGTCGGCGAAGTCGTCGGCCGCAGCCCCGCCATGATGACCGGATACAACAACCGGCCCGACGCGACCAAGGCGATGCACTGGTACGACAGCGAGGGAAATCTCTTTTATCGCCACGGTGATATCGGGCGGATCGACGAGGACGGGTTCCTGACCCTGATGGACCGCGCCAAGGACATGATCATTTCGGGCGGCTTCAATATTTTCCCGAGCGATCTTGAAGGCATATTGCTCGCCGACGACCGCGTCATCGAGGCCGCCGTGGTTGGGATGCCAAGCGAGGAATGGGGCGAGACCCCGGTGGCGTTCGTGGTGCTGAAACCCGGCGCCGATGCAGAGGCGGTGCGCGCCGATTGCAACGCCAAGGTCGGCAAGACCCAGCGGCTGAGCGCGATTACCGTCGTCGACGAACTGCCGCGCAGCCCGATCGGCAAGGTGTTGAAGCGGGAATTGCGGGATGCTTACGCGCGGTAACGCTGGCTGGCAGCTTGCGGCCGATGCTGTTGAAAAAGTCCCTCTTGCAGTGAAGCGCCGATCCTGATTCAG
>CAZCUW010000124.1:0-6549 GCA_964502035.1 uncultured Sphingopyxis sp.
GGCGCCGACTGGTCGCTGCATGTCGAGGATGCCGCCGACGTCGGTGAGGCTGGCGAGGCGATCCTGGCGGTCGAGGAAGCCGCGCGCCGCGTCAACGCGCCCTATATCATCGCGGGCGAGCAAACCCCCGACGGCCCCCGTCCCGCGCATATCAAGGACCGCATCCGCGCCCTTGGCCCGACGGTGCGCCCCGACCTGACATTAAAACCCGCCGATCCCGCGGCCGGCGACTGGGTGATCTGACATGTATAAATATGACGAATATGACCAGCAAATGGTCGATGCCCGTGTCGCCGAGTTTGCCGATCAGGTAAAGCGCCGCCTGGCGGGCGAGATCACCGAGGATCAGTTCAAGCCGCTGCGACTGATGAACGGCCTCTATCTTCAGCTCCACGCCTATATGCTGCGCGTCGCGGTGCCCTATGGCACGCTCGACGGGCGCCAGATGCGGATGCTCGCCCATATCGCGCGCAAATATGACCGCGACTATGGCCATTTCACCACCCGGCAGAATATCCAGTATAACTGGATCAAGCTGGAGGATGCCCCCGCGATCCTCGAAGACCTGGCGTCGGTCGAAATGCATGCGATCCAGACCAGCGGCAATTGCATCCGCAACATCAGTTCGGACCAGTGGGCGGGCGCCGCCGCCGACGAGCTGACCGATCCGCGTCCGTGGGCCGAGCTGCTGCGTCAATGGTCGAACTTTCACCCCGAATTCAGCTATTTGCCGCGCAAGTTCAAAATCGCGGTGATCGCCGCCGACGAGGATCGCGCCGCGATGCGCCTGCACGACATCGGCATCCAGATCGTCGAAAAGGACGGCGTCCACGGCGCCGCTTTTTACGTCGGCGGCGGCATGGGTCGCACCCCGATGATCGCGCCGCTGATCAAGGATTTTGTGCCGCTGGACGATCTGCTCAGCTACACCGAGGCGTGCCTGCGCGTGTACAACCGCTACGGTCGCCGCGACAATATCTACAAGGCGCGGATCAAGATCCTGATCCACGAACTGGGCGCCGACGAATATCGCCGCCAGGTCGACGCCGAATGGGCGCATGTAAAGTCGCTCGGTATCGACCCGCCCAAGGCCGAATTCGACCGCATTGCGGCGCAATTCGCGATGCCGCCGCTGGGCGCCAGCGCACCCGACGCGATCGATCGCAGCGATCCCGATTTCGCGGTGTGGGTCGATCAGAATGTCGCGGCGCACAAGGTACCCGGCCATGCGATCGTCAACATCAGCCTGAAACCCGTCGGCGGCATCCCCGGCGATGCCAGCTCGGCGCAGATCGACCTGATGGCCGATCTGGCCGAACGCTACAGCCATGACGAGTTGCGCGTCACCCACGCGCAGAACATTGTCCTGCCCCACGTCCGCAAGGCCGACCTGTTCGCGATCTGGCAAGCGCTCGACGCCGCGGGGCTCGCGACCCCGAACCTCGACCTGATCAGCGACATCATCGCCTGCCCCGGGCTCGATTATTGCAGCCTCGCCAACGCGCGCTCGATCCCGGTCGCGCAGAAGATCGCGCAGCGTTTCGCCGACCCGGTGCGCCAGCGCGATCTGGGCGAACTCAAGCTCAAGATTTCGGGCTGCATCAACGCCTGCGGCCATCACCATGCCGGTCACATCGGCATATTGGGCGTCGACCGCAAGGGCACCGAAAATTACCAGCTGCTGCTCGGCGGCTCGGGCGCGGAGGACGTGTCGCTGGGCACGATCACCGGCCCCGGTTTCGACGAGGACGGCATCGTCGATGCGATCGAGCGCGTCACCGACAAATATCTTAGCGAGCGCACCGATGGCGAACGCTTCGTCGACACCTATCGCCGCGTCGGCATGGCGCCGTTCAAGGAGGCGATCTATGGTTGAGCATCTGCAAGCCGACGGCGAAGAGCCCTGCGTCACCCTCGACGCCTTCCTCGAACAGTCGAACGCGACCGCGGTGCGGCTCGAATCGGATGAGGACGCGCGCGCGCTGATCCCCTTTCTCGACCGGCTCAAGCTGATCGAAGTCGCCTTTCCCAAATTCCGCGACGGTCGCGGCTATTCATCGGCGCGCATCCTGCGCGAGGCGGGCTACACCGGCGAACTGCGCGCGCAGGGTGACGTCCTTGTCGACCAGATCGCCTATCTGAAACGCTGCGGTTTCGACAGTTTCGCGCCCGAAAAATCGCTCAATCCGGCCGATGTCGAGGCGGCGCTGGGTCGCTGGCCCGAACATTATCAGACCGCCGCCGACGGCGCGGTGCCGATCTGGAAGCTGCGGCATGGCTAAGCCCGATCAGAAATTCCCGTTCGCATCGAGCCCTTCGACTGCCCGCAGGGCGGGCGCTCGGGATAAACTTCGGCCTTTGGCGGAAGTCGAGATGCCCATCAGTGACCCACGCCTTCACGGTGTCTCGACTTCGCTCGACACGAACGGAAACAAGGGAAATGACAGAAAGCGCGATCGCATCGACGTCGCGCCGCGCTTCACCGACGCCGACGTGATCCGGCTGAACAATCTGTTCCGCGGTCAGGACGCCGCCGAAGTGGTCGCCAGCGTCATCGGCGCGGGCCTGCTCGGCGACACCGCGATCGTGTCGAGCTTTGGCGCGGAAAGCGCTGTATTGCTTCATCTTGTGAGCCGCACTGCGCCCGATATGCCGGTGCTGTTTCTCGACACCGGCAAGCATTTCTCCGAAACGCTCGCCTATCGCGACACCCTCGCGGCCCAGCTCGGGCTCAACATCGTCAACCTGACCCCCGACCCCGACGATCTCGCGGCCAAGGATGCGACCGAGCTGCGCTGGTCCTATGACCCCGACGGCTGCTGCGACATCCGCAAGGTCAAGCCGCTCGAAAAGGCCATGGCGGGGTTCGATGCGTCGATCACCGGGCGCAAGGGGTTCCAGTCGGCCACCCGCCAGGGCCTGCCGCGCTTCGAGCTCGACGGCACCACTGGCCGCTTGAAATTCAACCCGCTGGCCAACTGGACGCGCGCCGACCTCGACGCCTATTTCGACGCGCACGACCTGCCGCGGCACCCGCTGGAATCGCAAGGCTATCCGTCGATCGGCTGCTCGCCGTGCACGTCAAAGGTTCAGGCCGGCGAAGACCCGCGCTCGGGCCGCTGGCGCGGCTGGGACAAAACCGAATGCGGCATCCACGAAGCGGTGTCGCCGATCGGTGACGACCCGGCGAACGATCCGGCGTTCTGATCTAACGCATCGCAAAAACGTCGTCATTGCGAGCGAAGCGAAGCAATCCAGGGGGTGACAAGCCGCTCTGGATTGCTTCGCTTCGCTCGCAATGACGGGCTAAGACAGGCTACGCCTTACTCATAATCCGCAAACGCCTGGCTCTCGTCGGCAAGGTCACTGAATTTCGTCGTTTTCGCCTCGAAGTGCATGCGGATCTTGCCCGTCGAACCGTGGCGCGATTTGGCGACGATCACTTCGGCGAGACCAAAGACGCGCTCCATCTCGGCCGCCCATTCCTCATGCGCCGCGTGAATCTTCACATCGTCGCCCTCCATCGGGCGTTTGGGCTCGCGCGAGGCGACATAATAATCCTCGCGAAACACGAACAGCACCATGTCCGCGTCCTGCTCGATCGAGCCCGATTCGCGCAGATCCGACAGCATCGGCCGTTTATCTTCGCGCTGTTCGACCGCACGGCTAAGCTGCGACAGCGCCATCACGGGCACATGAAGTTCCTTCGCCAGTGTCTTCAAACCCCGCGAAATTTCCGAAATTTCCTGCACACGATTGTCGCCGCTTTTCGAGCTGCCCGCCAGCAATTGGAGATAATCGACGATGATCAACCCGATGCCCTGCCGTCGCTGCAAGCGCCGCGCCCGCGTCCGCAGCCCCGCGATCGTCAGCGCCGGCGTGTCGTCGATGAACAGCGGCAATGTCTGGAGCGTCTGGGCCGCACGCGACAGTTGCTGGAACTGCTCCTTGCTGATCTTGCCCATGCGCAGCGCTTCGCCCGATACCCCCGATTGTTCGGCCAGGACGCGCGTCGCGAGCTGGTCGGCGGACATTTCGAGGCTGAAAAAGGCGACCTTGGCGCCCATGTTTTTTTCCGGCGGAATGCCGTCGCCCTCGTCGCGGCGCCAGCGTTCGGCGGCGTTATAGGCGATGTTGGTGGCGAGCGAGGTCTTGCCCATGCCCGGACGTCCGGCGAGGATCATCAAATCGCTGTTGTGCATGCCGCCGATCTTGGCGTTCATGCTCGAAATCCCGGTCGTGATCCCCGACAGATGCCCGCCCGAATTGAGTGCGCGTTCGGCCGCCTGCAACGCGGTCAGGCTGGCTTGGCTGAAGCTTTTGACCGACCCCAGCTCGGCCTCGCCGCCGGCGACGCGATAGAGCGCGGTTTCGGCTTCCTCGATCTGCGCCTGCGGATCGACGCGCTCGCTGGTGTCGAGCGCGTTGTCGACCAGCACCCGCCCGACGCCAGCGAGTTCGCGCAACAACGCGAGGTCATAGATTTGCCGGGCAAAGTCGCGGGCGCCGATCAGGCCCGCGCCGCTGCCGGTCAGCTGTGCCAGATAGCCGGGTCCGCCGACCGCCTTCATCGCCTCGTCGGCTTCGAAATAGGGTTTGAGCGTCACCGGGGTCGCGATGCTGTTGCGCTCGATCAGCGCCATCGTCTGCTGAAAAATGCGGCCGTGCAGTGGCTCGAAAAAATGATCGGGGGTCAGCGCGACGGGCAGATCCTCGACGACTCGGTTGTCGATCAGGATCGCACCAAGAAACGCGGCCTCGGCCTCGATATTGCGCGGCAATTGGCGTTCATCCCCGGCATTGGCCGAGGGAGCGAGGCGGACAACATCTAACATGGTCGCTTCATGCTCTGTCGCTGCGCCGGGTGCAACCGGCTAGACCGACCCCATCGGCATCACCGTGGGTGCATCTGGGGATAAGTCCAAGATTCCGTTCGTGTCGAGCGAAGTCGAGACACCCGTCGGACTTGCGCCGCCCAGAGGGGTCTCGACTTCGCTCGACATGAACGGGTTTCAAGGGTGAAGCCAAGTCCCCTTGCCCTTCGCCCCGCGCCAAGTAGAAGCACAGGCAGCATGGCCGACGCAGACCCTTCCAAACAGCGCATCATTTCGGTCGAACTCGATGAGGGTTCGATCGTCTGGCGCAATCCCGATGTCGAACAGGAACGCCGCGTCGCGATTTTCGACCTGATCGAGGACAATAAATTCGTCCCGCAACGCGGCCATGCCGATGGCTATGCCGGCCCCTACCGGCTGATGCTGCGCGTCGAGGAAGGCCGGTTGATCTTTGAAATTTCGCGTGAGGATGGCTCGCCGCTGGAAGCGATCATCCTGGGTCTGGGGCGTTTCCGCCGCCCGATCCGCGACTATTTCGCGATTTGTGATTCCTATTATCAGGCGATCAAGACCTCGACCGCGCAGCAGATCGAGACCGTCGATATGGCGCGCCGCGGGCTGCATAACGAGGCGGCCGAGATGCTGATGGACCGGCTCGACGGCAAGATCGCGGTCGATTTCGACACGGCGAGACGGCTGTTCACGCTGATCTGCGTCCTCCACATCAAGGGTTGAGGCGTGGCAACGGGCGCAATCAAACGCAAAGGTCCAGTGAGGCGGGACGGCGGTTGGCGCGCCGCGGTCGCGCGCCTGCTGCGGCGGATCGGCGCGGCGATCGTGCTGCTGCTGCTCGCGGCGGGGCTGGCGCTGTGGTGGGCGGCGCGCTGGACCCCCGACCGGGCGCTCTATCCGACCCAGGGGGTGACGATCGACGCCGGCAATGGCGATGTCCAATGGGGATCGATCAAGGCCGCGGGCGCCGATTTCGCCTATGTGATGGGTACCGACGGCACCCGCGGCATCGACGCCAAATTTGCCCGCAACATGGTCGCGGCGCGCGAGGCGGGGGTCCAGACCGGCGCGATCCACCGCTACAGCCTGTGCCAGCTCGCGACCGATCAGGCGGCCAATTTCATCCGCCACGTCCCGCGCCGCGCCGACGCACTGCCCGCGGTGGTGTGGCTCGATTATGACGACCGCTGCCCCGACCGCCCGACCCGCGCGTTGCTGCTCTCCGAACTCGCAACCTTTTTGGCGCAGATCGAGGCGCATATGGGCAAGCGCAGCCTGATCGCCCCCGGCCCGGGGTTCGAGAGCGACTATAAGGTGACCCAGGGCATTGCGCGCACCATCTGGCTGCGCCGCGATTTTTTTGAGCCCGACTATGGCGCCCACCCCTGGGCGATGTGGCAGGCGAATGATTATGTCCGCCTGGCGGGCGCCGATGGCACCGTCGGCTGGAACGTCGTCCGCCCCGAAGGAGACCCGCGATGAGCGACCCCCGTGACGAGTTGATCGCCGCCGCCCGCGACGCCGCGCGCCGCGCTTATGCGCCCTATTCGGGCTTTCATGTCGGCGCCGCGCTGCTGCTGAGGAACGGCGACGTCGTCACCGGGGCGAATGTCGAGAACGCCAGCTATGGCCTGACCCTCTGCGCCGAGACCGCGGCAGTGGCGAAGATCGCCAACGAGGGCTGGATCGGCGAGCTCGCCGA
>CAZCUW010000125.1:0-6540 GCA_964502035.1 uncultured Sphingopyxis sp.
CGGAGGCCCGCCTGCGCCGAAGTAATTTTGGGGGTGTACTTCGACCCAGGCGGGCGGGGCACCCCGCTCCGCCACCGCCAGCACGTCGGCATAATGTTCGGGCTTCAGCCCGAAACCGGCGCGCGGCGGCAAGTCACGGAGCGGGTGGGGGGACATCGGGCTCAGCCCTTTTTGGCGACCGGCTTGGCATTGCCTTTGTGCGCGGCCAGCGTGCCGCCCATCTTGACGCAGCTGCCCTTGGTGACATTCTTCCAGGCATTGCCCTGATAATCGACGGTCGAGGTGCCGGCGCAGCTGGTGCCCGGACCGGCGGCGCAATCATTCTTGCCCTTCAGCGACACGCCATAGCATTTTTCCTTGGCACCATCGGCGGCGGCGGCGGGCATGGTCACCGCACCGGCGGCCATGGCGAGGACCGCCGAGGCGGCCAGCGACAGTTTCAGGCTATTCGACATAATGGATACTCCCTTGGAATATGGATGATGCGGGGGATGGCATCGACAGGAGTTTCGCGGGCAACCACCCGAAGGTTACGGCGGCCGCCGACGCGCCGCGCCATTTTGTCGCCACCTTCGGCGCGCAGGGGCAGTTTTTTACGATTTCGACCGGAAAGCAGGCCATGAGCGTAGCGTTTCGCCGCGAGGGCGACGACGAGCATAAGGAACCCGAATTCGAGCTGCCCATTGCGGTCGGCCCGAACTGGGTGACGCCGCGCGGGCTGCGGTTGCTCGGCGAAGCGGTCGCGCAGATCGAGGCCGAGATTGCGGCGACCGTTGACGCGGAAGCGCGCAAGAAATTGCAGCGCCGCCTACGCTATTTCCACACCCGTCAATCGACCGCCGACGTCCAGGCGCCGCCCGCGGACGGCAGCGTCGGCATCGGCAGCCGCGTCACCTATCGCCTGGGCACGGCCGAAAAGACGATCACCATCGTTGGCGGCGACGAGGCCGACCCGGCGCTGGGCTGCGTCGCCTTTTCCGCCCCGCTCGCCCGCGCGCTGATGGGTGCCGAGCCCGGCGAAAGCGTCGACTATCAGGACCGCGAGGATGCGATCGCCATCCTCGCCGTCGCAACCGACCCGGAGACGCAGGCATGAAGGACAAGTTCGAACGCCACAAACAGCCGTGGACCCCGGCCGAAATCGACAAGCTCCACACGCTGGCCAAAAAGGGCATGCCGCTGAAGTCGATCGCCAAGGCGCTGACCCGCAGCGAGGAATCGGTGAAGGCGCGCGCCAAGGCCGACAGCCTGTCGATCGCCAAGCTGCACTGAGCGATCATGGAATATTCGCACAACCCAACCCTCCCCCTTGATGGGGGAGGCAGCGAGACTTGCCAGCTTGCTGGCTTAGTCGCAGCGGAGGGGGTGCGCTCGCGGCCTGAAACGACGGCGCAAGGACGCGCCGTCACCCCCATCCAACTTCGCCTAGCCGCGTCGCGGCAAGGCTGCGTATCCTTCCCCCATCAAGGGGGAAGGTAGCGGTGTCCGCCAATGAATTTGACGCCATCGTGCTGGGCGCCGGCGCGGCCGGGCTGATGTGCGCCGCGGTCGCGGGCGGGCGCGGCCGCCGCGTGCTGCTGCTCGACCACGCCGATCAGGTCGGCAAGAAGATCCTGATCTCGGGCGGCGGGCGCTGCAACTTCACCAATGTGAACACCGCGCCCGAACGCTTTATCTCGGCGAACCCGCATTTCGCCAAGTCGGCGCTGGCGCGCTACACCCCCGCCGATTTCATCGCGCTCGTCGATCGTTATGGCATCGCGCATCACGAAAAAACGCTCGGCCAGCTGTTCTGCGACGGGTCGGCGAAACAGATCGTCGCGATGCTGCTCGCGGAATGCGCCAAGGGCGGGGTCGATGTTCGTACCGGTCAGCCGGTGCACGACGTCACCCACGCCGACGGCAGGTTCGCCGTCCGCTTCGGCGACGCCCGTTTTACGGCCCCCGCGCTGGTCATTGCCACCGGCGGCCCTTCGATCCCGCAGATGGGGGCAACCGGCTTTGCCTATGACCTCGCGCGCCAGTTCGGACTGAAGGTCGTCGAGCCACGCCCGGCGCTCGTCCCGCTGACCCTCGGCGGCGACGATGTGCTGTTCCGCACCTTGTCGGGCATCGCCGCGCCGGTCGAGGCGCGCGCCGGCAAGGCGGCGTTCCGCGAGGCGGCGCTGTTCACCCACAAAGGGCTTTCGGGGCCGGCCATTCTGCAAGTCAGCAGCTATTGGCGCCACGGTGAACCGGTCACCATCGACCTGCTGCCGGGTGCCCCGCAAGGCTGGCTGACCGACGCCAAACGCAGCCGCCCGCGCACCACCGTGCGCGCCGCGCTCGGCGCCTTGCTTCCCGACCGCCTCGCCGAAACGCTCGCCGAACGCCTCGCGCTGCCCGGCGAACTTGCCGCCCAGACCGACCGCAAACTCGCTGACGCCGAATCGCGCCTCGGCAATTGGATATTCCGTCCCAACGGCACCGAGGGCTTCGCCAAAGCCGAGGTGACCGTCGGCGGAATCTCGACTGCAAACCTATCCTCGCAAACAATGATGGCCAAAAGCGTCGCAAACCTCTATGCGGTCGGCGAGGCCGTAGATGTCACAGGGTGGTTAGGCGGCTATAATTTTCAATGGGCATGGGCCAGCGGTGTTGCCGCCGGCCAGGTGATTTAAGCCCATTGAGCCCCTTTTCTGTCGGCCTGTCACCGCACCGGTGACCGCCTATGCTATTGAGATAACAATGTCTTTCGAAAATCTTTCTCCCGTCCTTTCGGACGCCCTTACCGCGCGCGGCTATGAAGCGCTCACCCCCGTCCAATCGCAAGTTAGCGAGGATCAGGCCAAGGGCCGCGACCTGCTCGTCTCGGCCCAAACCGGATCGGGCAAGACCGTCGCCTTCGGCCTCGCGATGGGCGATGAGCTGATCGAGGACGGCCGCCTGCCGTTCGCGACCTCGCCGCTCGCGCTGATCATCGCCCCCACCCGCGAACTCGCGCTGCAGGTCAGCCGCGAACTCAGCTGGCTTTACGCCAAGGCGGGCGCGCGCATCGCGACCTGCGTCGGCGGCATGGACGCCAGCAAGGAACGCCGCGCGCTCGGTCAAGGCGTGCAGATCGTCGTCGGTACCCCCGGGCGCCTGCGCGATCACCTCGAGCGCGGCGCGCTCGACCTGTCGGCGCTGCGCGTCGCGGTGCTCGACGAAGCCGATGAAATGCTCGACATGGGCTTTCGCGACGATTTGGAAGAAATCCTCGACGGCACCCCGGCGACGCGCCGCACGTTGCTGTTCTCGGCGACGATCCCCAACCCGATCGTTCAGCTTGCCAAGCGGTACCAGACGAACGCGCTGCGGATTTCGACCGTTGGCCAGGACCGCGGCCATGGCGACATCGCCTATCAGGCGGTGACCGTCGCCCCCGCCGATATCGAGGGCGCGGTGGTCAACCTGCTTCGCCTGCACGACGCCGAAACCGCGATGCTGTTCTGCGCCACCCGCGACAATGTCCGCCGCCTCCACGCCAGCCTCGTCGAGCGCGGTTTCGCCGCGGTCGCGCTGTCGGGCGAGCATAGCCAGAACGAACGCAACGCCGCGCTGCAAGCGCTGCGCGATCGCCGCGCCAAGGTCTGCGTGGCGACCGACGTTGCCGCGCGCGGCATCGATCTGCCGACCCTCAGCCTCGTCATCCACGTCGAAATTCCCCGCGACGCCGAGGCGCTCCAGCACCGTTCGGGCCGCACCGGCCGCGCGGGCAAAAAGGGCACCGCGGTCATCATCGTCCCCTATCCGCGCCGCCGCCGCGTCGACGGCATGCTGCGCGGCGCGCGGATCGAGGCCGAATGGATGGACGCCCCGACCGCGGCCGACGTGCGCAAGCGCGATCAGGAACGGCTGATGGAAAAATTGCTCACCACCGTCGAGCATGAAGCCGAAGATATCGAACTCGCGCAGCGCCTGATGGCCGAGCGCACCCCCGAGGATATCGCCGCCTCGCTTGTTCAGATGCACCGCGCGCTGATGCCGCCCCCCGAAGACCTTATCGACAACAGCGCCCGCGGCCGCGACGGCGCCGGTCGCCCCGAGCGCGGCGAGCGTTTTGAACGCCCCGAACGCGGTGCTGGCGGCGATCAGCGCGAGGGTTTCGAGGACAGCGTCTGGTTCCGCCTCAACATCGGCCGCCACCAGAATGCCGATCCGCGCTGGATTCTGCCTTTGCTCTGCCGCCGCGGCCATGTCAGCAAGAACGAGATCGGCGCGATCCGCATCGGTCCCAAGGAAACGATGTTCAACATCCCGCGCGCCATCGCCGATCGTTTTGCCGAGGCGGTGATCCGCAGCGCCAATGAAGATGGCGAAGACGACAGCGGCGTGGCGATCACCCCTGCACCCGACGGCCCGACCTATCCGCCGCGCCGCGATAAAGGCGGGCATGGGGGCGGCCATTCGAGTGCCCCGCGCGATGGTGCCCCGCGCAGCACGCTGGGCCGCGCGCCCGGCGGCGACCGCGGCTTCGGCGATCGTCCGCGTGGCCCCGGCGGCCCCGGCGGCAAGCCCACCGATCGCTACAAGCCCAAGCCCTTCGGCCAGCGCAGCCCGCGCCGCCCGTCGAAGTAACACGATAAGCCCTCCCCTTCAGGGGAGGGCAGCGAGACTTGCCAGCTTGCTGGCTTAGTCGCAGCGGGTGAGGGCCATCGGCCTTGCGCCAACCTGACAACCCCCACCCCAACCCCTCCCCTGAAGGGGAGGGGCTTTCACCGCTTCACCCTTGCGTCCTGCCGCCCGGCCCACCAGATGGACGGGACAGCAGGAGAGCGGCGCATGAAAGCGATCAAAGCCTTCATCGAAAGTCAGGGCGGGCCAGAGGTCATCGACTGGCGCGACGTCACGCCGGGCAAACCCGGCCCCGGCCAGGTGTTGCTGCGCCAGAGTGCGATCGGGCTCAACTACATCGACATCTATCACCGCGACGGCACCTATCCGGTGCAGCTACCCGGCGGGCTCGGGCTCGAATCCGCGGGCGAAGTGATCGCGGTCGGCGACGGCGTCCATGGTTTCCGGCCCGGCGACCGCGCCGCGACCTTTGGCCCCGAACGCGCCGCCTATGCCAGCGCGCGGCTGGTCGGCGCGGCGTCGCTGTTCAAGCTGCCCGCGACGATCGACGACGACACCGCCGCGGCGGCGCTGCTCAAGGCGTGCACGGTCGAAATGCTCGTCGAACGCTGCGCCAAAGTCGAAGCGGGATCGCCCGTGCTGGTCCACGCCGCCGCGGGCGGCGTCGGGCTGATCCTCGTCCAATGGCTAAAGGCGATCGGCGCGACGGTGATCGGCACCGTCAGCACCGAAGCCAAGGCGCACGCCGCGCACGAAGCCGGCGCCGACCACGTCCTGTTGTACAAAAGCGACGATGTCGCCGCGCATGTCCGGGAAATCACCGCCGGTCAGGGCGTGCCGGTGACCTTTGACGGGATCGGCATGGCGACGTGGGACGTGTCGCTGAAAGCGACCGCGCGGCGCGGGCTGATCGTCAGCTATGGCAATGCGGGTGGTCCGGTGACCGGGGTGAACCTGGGCGTTCTCGCGCAGCATGGCTCGCAGTTTGTCACCCGCCCGACCCTGTTCGACTATTATCTCCACGCCGCCGAACGCGCCGCCGGCGCCGCGCGGGTGTTCGAGATGATCGAAAGCGGCGCGGTGAAGATCACCGTCGGGCAGCGGTACAGCTTGCAGGATGCAGCGCGAGCGCATGCCGATCTGGCAGCGGGACGGACGACGGGATCGACGCTGCTGATTCCCTAGTCTTCGCGCGCCGCCCTCTCATTCCCGTTCGTGTCGAGCGAAGTCGAGACACCCCGCAGCAGTGCACGTCGTAGGGGCATCTCGACTTCGCTCGATGCGGACGGTTTGAGAGAAGACCTCAGGTTTTTAGCCTCTCCGCATGCCACGCGACATGCTCGGCCAAGAAGGTCGAGATGAAATAATAGCTATGGTCATATCCCGGCTGCATCCGGATCTCGGCCTTTTGTCCTGCGCGCTCGCACGCCTCGACCAGCAGATGCGTCTTCAATTGCCCGGCCAGGAAATTATCCGCCTCGCCCTGATCGACCAACAAATCGGCGACCCGCGCGCCGCCCGCGATCAACGCGCACGCGTCGTACACCGCCCACGCCGCGCGATCGTCGCCGAGGTAGTTGCCGAGCGCCTTTTCGCCCCATGGGCATTGCAGCGGCGCCACGATCGGCGAGAAAGCCGATACCGAGCGAAAGCGATCGGGGGTCCGCAGCGCCACGGTCAGCGCGCCATGCCCACCCATCGAGTGGCCGGTGATCCCCTGCCGCACCATGTCGGCGGCGGCAAATTCGCGCAGGATCAGCGACGGCAGCTCGTCCTCGATATACGATCGCATCCGGTAATTCGCCGCCCATGGTGCCTCGGTCGCATCGACGTAAAAGCCCGCGCCCAGCCCGAAATCCCACGCCGCATCGGGGTCATCGGGCACAGCATCGCCGCGCGGCGAGGTGTCGGGCGCGATAAAGATCACCCCATGCTCGGCGCAGG
>CAZCUW010000126.1:0-6484 GCA_964502035.1 uncultured Sphingopyxis sp.
CCAGCGCTTCGCGCTGGTTGGCGGCGACGGTGACGATACGCCAGGGGGCGAGCTTGCCATGGTCGGGGGTGCGCAGCGCAAGCGCGATAATCTCGCGCAATGCCGCGGCGTCGGGTCCGGGCGCAATCATGTCGCGCGCCTTGCCCGAGCGGCGGGTCGCGAGGTGGGCGCGGAGCGTGGAGGTGTCGTTGAACATCGTGTCCATGTGGCGGCAGGGCGGGGCGCACGCAACCCCGACAATGCGTCGGACCGATGGTTTCACGCGCAATTAGATTCTTCCCATACGCAATTTTCGCGCTAGGTTGCCCCATTCGCGCGGCGGGGAGCCGCGCCTAAAATAACAGCGAAAAGGGACGCTTTGATGAAAGATATGGGCCTTTGGCAAGAAGGCGACTGGATCGCGGCGATAGCGCTGGTCCTGCTCGGGGTGTTTCTGACCGTCGGGGCGTTGATCGCCACCAGCAAGAAACCCGAGTTCGCAGGCCATCCCAAAGGCCTCTATATGTTGTTCTTTGCCGAAATGTGGGAGCGCTTCTCCTATTACGGCATGCGCGCCATCCTGATTTTCTACCTCACCCAGCACTGGCTGTTCAACGACAGCAAATCCAGCCTGATCTACGGCGCCTATACCAGCCTGGTGTATATCACGCCGGTTCTCGGCGGCTATCTGGCCGATCGCTATCTGGGTCAGCGCAAGGCGGTGCTGTTCGGCGGTGTCCTGCTCGCCGCGGGGCATAGCTTGATGGCGGTCGAGGGCGTCGGCGGGCAGAATGACCCGACAATCAACGTCTTTTGGGCCGCGCTCGCCTTCATCATCGTCGGCTCGGGCTTCCTGAAAGCGAATATTTCGGT
The DNA here is from genome assembly GCA_964502035.1 of uncultured Sphingopyxis sp. Lineage (GTDB taxonomy): Bacteria > Pseudomonadota > Alphaproteobacteria > Sphingomonadales > Sphingomonadaceae > Sphingopyxis. Next base: position 853 of record CAZCUW010000126.1, read on the forward strand.
GATGGTCGGCCAGCTGTACAAGTTGACCGATACGCGCCGCGACGGCGCCTATACGATCTTTTACATGGGCATTAATGCGGGCGCCGCACTGGGCACCATCCTTGTCGCCTATCTTGGCCAGACGATCGGCTGGGGCTTTGGCTTCGGGCTCGCGGGTATCGGCATGATGGCGGGTCTGGTCGTTTTCGTGCTTGGCAAAAAGGCGCTTCAGGGCGCAGGCGAGGCTCCAGCCCCGCTTGCCAGATCGCGCGAACTGACGATTTACGCCATCGGCTTTGCGGCGGTCGCTGTGATCTGGGCGCTGGTCCAGTATCAGGACGTCATCCAGTCGCTGCTCGCAGTGTCGGGCGTCGCGCTGCTCGGCTATGTCCTCTACGAGAGTTTCAAGCTGGAAAAAGAACCGCGCGAGCGCATGTTCGCGATCCTGTTCCTGATCAGCCTGAATCCGCTGTTCTGGGGCCTGTTCGAGCAGGCCGGCGGATCGATGAACCTGTTCACCGACCGCTTCGTCGATCGCAGCGGCGTTCCGGCGGGTATTTTCCAGTCGATCAACCCGATCATCATCATCCTGGTCGCGCCGCTGTTCGCGGCGCTGTGGGTCTGGCTCGGCAATCGGCGTATCGAACCGTCGGCGCCGGCCAAATTCGGTCTCGCGCTCGCCCAGATGGGGCTTGCCAATCTGGTGCTGGTTTGGGGTGCCGAGGCCTATGGCGTTGCGGCGATGACGCCGGTGCTGCTGGTCTTTGCTTATTATTTCTTCGCCACCACCGGCGAATTGTGCCTCAGCCCCGTCGGGCTCAGCGCGATGAACCGGCTGGCGCCGACCTTCCTGGCGTCGCTGATCATGGGCGCGTGGTTCTATATGACCGCGGTCGGCAATTTCGTCGCCGGCAAGATCGGTGAGGCGACCGGCGGCCATGATGGCCAGATGACCAAGCAAGGCCTGCTCGACATTTACGAGATGTTCGGCTGGATCGCGATCGGTGCGGCGGTGGCCGTGCTGCTGGTCAGCCCGATCGTGAAGCGGTGGATGCACCTCGACACGCTGCGCGATCGCGACGAGGTCGCGGGGGCAGGCGAGCTGGGCGAACCGCAAGCCGCGGGCATCCATCCTGCACCCAAGGGAGCATAACCGATGATCCGCGGTGTGAAGGGCAGCCTGCTGGCTGCGGTGTCGCTGGCGCTTGTCGGTTGTGCGGCGACGGGGGGCGAAGCGAAGTCGGCAAGCGACAAGCCCGCCGCCGCCGAAAAGCCGGTCAAGTTCAACAAGGATCCGTATCCGTCGACCTATCGCCCCTATGGCGGGCGGCCGACCGCGGTGCGCGGCGTCACCATCTTTGACGGCGAAGGCGGGCGGATCGATAATGGCACCTTGCTGTTCGTGAACGGCAAGGTCGAGGCGGTCGGCGGCGCCGACACCGCGATCCCTGCCGATTATGACGTGATCGACGGCAGCGGCAAGTTCGTCACCCCCGGGATTATCGACATCCACAGCCATCTGGGGGACTATCCCTCACCCAGCGTCGAAGCCCATTCGGACGGCAATGAGGCGACCAGCCCGACGACCCCCGAAGTGTGGTCCGAACATAGCGTGTGGCCTCAGGATCCGGGGTTCAGCCGCGCGCTCGCCAATGGCGGCGTGACTGCGCTACAGGTATTGCCGGGCAGCGCCAATCTGATGGGCGGGCGTTCGATCACGCTGAAGAATGTGCCGTCGCGCACGGTGCAGGGGATGAAATTCCCCGGCGCGCCTTATGGTTTGAAGATGGCGTGCGGCGAAAATCCGAAGCGTGTCTATGGCGGCAAGGGCCGCGCGCCGTCTACCCGCATGGGCAATTTCGCGGTGAACCGCGCGACCTGGCAGAAGGCCGCGGCGTACAAGAAGAAGATGGACGACGGGAAGGCGGTCGACCGCGATCTGGCGATGGAGACGCTGGCCGGGGTGCTGGCGGGCGAAATCCTGGTCCACAACCATTGCTATCGCGCCGACGAAATGGCGCTGGTGATCGATATGTCGAAGGAATTCGGCTATAAAGTATCGACCTTTCACCACGCGGTCGAAAGCTACAAGATCGCCGACATCCTCGCCAAAGAGGGTATTTGTTCGGCGATGTGGGCCGACTGGTGGGGCTTCAAGATGGAAGCCTATGACAGCGTGAACGAGAATATCCCGCTGGTGTACAAGGCAGGTGCGTGCACGATCGTCCATTCGGACGACGCCAACCAGATCCAGCGGCTGAACCAGGAAGCCGCGAAAGCGCGCGCCGCGGGGCGCCGCATCGGGATCGACGTCAGCGACGAACAGGCGTGGACCTGGCTGTCGTATAACCCCGCCAAGGCGCTCGGCATCGGCGACAAGACCGGTAGCCTGAAGGCCGGCAAGATGGCCGACGTCGTGCTGTGGAACGGCAATCCGTTCAGCGCCTATACGCGGCCCGAAAAAGTGTGGGTCGATGGCGCGTTGATGTTCGATGCGTTCGATCCGAAACGCCGCCCGGTGAGCGATTTCGAGCTGGGCCAGCCCGGCGAGGGAGATGTGAAATGAACAAGCTCCCAAATTTCCTCTCTGCCCTTTCCTGCTCCCCCGCGAAGGCGGGGGGCCATCTCCGGTCCTCTCGATTTCAAACAAACGGTGGTGAACGGGCGAGAGCGCAGGTGATGGGCCCCTGCCTTCGCAGGGGCACGGCGCGATTGGGGCTGGGGAGCGCATTGGTTGCGGCCTTGGCGCTGGCTGCACCGGCGCACGCCCAAGACATCGCGATTACCAACGCCAAGCTCGTCATCGGTGACGGCAGCGCGCCGATCGACGGCGGCACCGTCGTCGTGCGCGGCGGCAAGGTTGTTGCCGCGGGCGCCGGGGTTGCGGTTCCCGCCGGGATCGAGCGCGTCGATGCCGGGGGCCGCTGGGTCACCCCGGGGATCGTCGCGGCGTTCAGCCGCGTCGGGCTGGTCGAGGTCGACGCGGTCGGCGGCACCAACGATCGCAATGCGCCGCGGACGCGCTTTTCGGCGGGGCTCGACATCGCGCCCGCGCTCAACCCGATGGGATCGCCGGTCGCGGTCAACCGCGCCTCCGGGGTCACCCGCGCGATCGTTGCGCCGGGGGGCAGCAGCAATTTGTTCGCCGGACAGGGCGCAGTCGTCGACCTGGCCGATGATATGGACATGGTGACCAAGCCGCGCGCGCTGCAATTCGTGGCGTTCGGCGAGGCGGGGTCTGCGAAGGCCGGGGGCAGCCGCGCCGCGACCTTCCTGCTGTTCCGCGAACAATTGCTGGCGGCGCGCAGCTATGCCCGCAATCCCGCGACACTCGCCGAATGGGGCAATGACGCGATGATCCAGCGCGCCGATGCCGATGCGCTGGTGCAGGTGATCAACGGTGCGACGCCATTGTTCGTGCGCGTCGACCGCGCATCGGACATCGTCAACGTGCTGAAGCTGCGGCAGGAATTTCCGGCGCTGAAGCTGGTGCTGGTCGGGGTCACCGAAGGCTGGCTGGTCGCGCGCGAACTGGCGGCGGCAAAGGTGCCGGTGCTGGTGTCCCCGCTGACCGACCTGCCGTCGAGTTTCGAGCAATTGGGCGCGACACAATCGAACGCGGGCCGCTTGAAGGCCGCGGGGGTCGATGTGTCGGTCGGCGTGTTCGACGACGATGACGCGCACAAGATGGGTTATGCGACCCAATATGCCGGCAATCTGGTCGGGCTGGCGCGCCTGCCCGGCGCCAGCGGCATGACGTGGGATCAGGCGTTCGCGTCGATCAGCAGCGCCCCGGCGCGCGCGGTTGGGATGGAGGCCAGCATCGGGTCGCTGCGCCCCGGCCGCGTCGGCGACGTCGTGGTGTGGGACAATGACCCGCTCGAACTGGGCAGCCGCCCGACCGCGATCTGGATCGACGGCAAGGCGCAGTCGCTGACGACGCGGCAGGACCGGCTGCGCGATCGCTATGCGACCCCGCAGGAAGGGGCGTTGCCCAAGGCTTATGATCGGTAGGCTATAGTTCGTCATCGCGGCTTTCGCCGCGATGACGAATGGCTATGATGGGGCGGCATAGGCAGGAGAGGGGCTTTTCCATGCAACCGATGTCGCTTTTGATCACCACCTGCGTGTTGTTTGTCGGCTCGCACCTCGCTTTGTCGCATCCGCTGCGCGACGGGCTCGCCAGCCGGTTGGGCGAGCGCGGATTTCAGATCGTCTATTCGATCGTCGCGATCGCGTGCCTGATCATGCTGGTCCAGGCGTGGCGCGGGATGCCGCCCGAACCGCCTTTATGGGCGGTCGGCGATGCGCTGTGGATTGTCGCGTCGGCGCTGGTGCTGTTCGCGAGCATCTTGTTCATGGGATCGCTGATCGGCAATCCGGCGCTGCCCGCGCCAAGCGCCGCCGCAGCAGCCCAGAACGCGCCGCGCGGGGTGTTCGCGATCACCCGCCACCCGATGATGTGGGGCTTTGCGCTGTGGGCGGTGGCGCATGTCATGGTGATGCCGACCGCGGCGCAGATCATCCTGTCGGGCACGATCGCCTTTCTGGCGCTGGTCGGCTCGGCGGGACAGGACGGCAAGAAAGCGCGGTTGATGGGCGACAGTTGGCGGCACTGGGCGGCGCGGACCAGCTTTGTCCCCTTTGCGCGGCAGATCGGCGGCGCGACGCCGTGGGGCGACACGATCCCGCGCCCGCACGCGCTGTTCGGCGGCGTCGTGCTGTGGCTGGCCGCGACATGGGGGCATGGCGCGCTGGGCTATATGGTCGCGGGCATCTGGCGCTGGGTGGGTTAGGGTGTGAACGCCGAGATTCACGCTTCCGATCTCGCGCTGCGGCTGCTCGGACGGTCGTATGACGAGCTTGATGCCGAGGAGCGCCGCGTCATTGCCGCGATCGCCGCGCACGAGCCGACCAGCCGCGATGCGGGCGACATCGATGACAAGCAAGCAAGTTTTGGCGCGCGCCTGTCCGATCGGGTGGCCGCGGTCGGCGGGTCATGGCGGTTCATCATCCTGTTCACCGTCGTGCTGCTGGGGTGGATGTTGCTCAATTCGGAAGTGCTGGCGCGCTGGGGGATGGCGTTCGATCCCTATCCGTTCATTTTCCTGAACCTGATGCTGTCGACGCTGGCCGCGGTGCAGGCGCCGATCATCATGATGAGCCAGAACCGCGCTTCGGCAAAGGACCGGCTGGCGGCGAGCCTGGATTACGAGATCAACCTGCGCGCCGAACTGGAGATCATGCGATTGCATCACAAGATCGATGCGTTGGTGGAGAAGGTCGAGGGGTTGGGGAGCGAGCCGAAGGGTTGAGATTGGCATGAGCTGCCGTTGCCGTTTTCGGTTATCCCGGGCTGGCGCCGCGATCCGGTCGGCGCGTGCGCCGCGTTACCATTCCAAAGTTCAGTAAAGTTCAGCCTAGTGCAGCGCCCGATTTGTCGTGTTCGGCGGACAGAGGGCGGTCGGAACCTGGCCGTGTCCGGAATCCGGGCGGCGACCGCTTTTGCCTGTAAATTGAAAGAGCTGAGATGAAGGCTGGCACAGCGGAATAATGTAGGACAGCGTTTTTTTTTGCGGCGGATGGCAGCTTTGGGGTGGGGAGCTGCCATTTCCTGATCCTCCCCGGAACGGGGAGGTGGCAGCCCGCAGGG
>CAZCUW010000127.1:0-6472 GCA_964502035.1 uncultured Sphingopyxis sp.
ATGTTGGCCAGCCCGCCCAGGCCGCCGCCCAGTCCGCCGCCACCCGCCGACGGCGCCGCGCCGCCGCCGACCGCGCCGCCCAGCACATTGCCGAGCATCCCGCCGAGGCCGCCGCCGCCGCCCGCGCCGCCGCCCGCACCACCGAGCGCGCCGCCGATCAGATCGCCCAGACCGCCGCCGCCCTGCGACTGACCGCCCTGCTTGGCCATATAGCCCGCGACCATCATCGCCAGGATCGGCAGCATTTTTTTGAGCAGCCCGGCATCGAGCCCGGTCTGGCTCGCCGCCTGCCCCGCGACGGTACGGCTGACGTCCTTTGACCCGAAAATCTCGCCGAGCACATCATTGCCTTGGCTGACCGGGGTCGGCTGCGATCCGAGCACCGAATCGAGCAGGCCGCCGCCGCCGAGCTGGCCGAGCAACCCGCCCAGCCCTTCGATCCCGCCCGATTGCGCCTGTTTCTTGAAGCCGCCAAGGATCGCCGGGAGCAGCGCGGCGGCGCCCTGCTTGGCCATCGCGGGCGGCACGCCCAGCTCTTTCGCCATCGATTCGATGCCGCCAGCTTGCGCCAAAATGTCGGTCAGGTTCATCAGTCTTGCTCCCACTCCGGCGCCGGTCACACGGCGCCCGCGGCGCCGACTATAGCAGCGTGGGCGCGTGCCGCGAGCCGTTCATTTGACTGTCATTTTCAAATGCATAGTCCTAGCCTGCGGTCATCCGACTCGCCCTTTCCGGGCTGGGCCGCGCGATAGTGGGAGTGAAATCATGGGCATTTTCAGCAGCATCAAAGACGCGATTTTCGGCAAGAAGGCCGTCGCGGCGGAGCCCGCCGCGCCGACTGCGCCGAACCCGGTTGGCAGCGCGCTCGACGCCGCGACAAGTGCCATGGCCGCGGCCGCCGCGGCGCCGCCCGCCGAGGTCGATGTCGACGCGATCCTGACCGCCGAGGCGGCGGGCAAGGACCTCAACTGGCGCACCTCGATCGTCGACCTGATGAAGCTGCTCGGCATCGATTCGAGCCTGGCCAATCGCAAGGAGCTGGCGACCGAGCTGGGCTATACCGGCGACCTCGACGGCAGCGCCGAGATGAACATCTGGCTGCACAAGGCGGTGATGCGCGAACTCGCGGCGAACGGCGGCAAAGTGCCCGCCGATCTGACCGACTGATCCTGCTTTAGCCCTCCCCTTCAGGGGAGGGCAGCGAGACTTGGGAGCGTGCTCCCTAGTCGCAGCGGGTGGGGTCCATCGGCCTTACGCTACGCCGACAGACCCCACCCCAACCCCTCCCCTGAAGGGGAGGGGCTTTTTGTGTCGGCCATTGACCGCCCCGCCGCGCTGCCTAGACAGGTTTCAGCAGAAACAAAGTCGCAAGGGAGCCGCCGCGTGCATCATCGCCTGTCCACCCCGTTCACCCGCCGCCAGACGCTTGCCACGCTGGGCACCGGCGCGGCGAGTCTCGCATTGGCGGCGTGCAGCCGCGATCCCGGCGGTATCGCGACCCCGCCGCCGCCGCCCGCTGCCGCGGGTCAAGCGGGGGCCGAGGCGCTGCTGTCGTCGGTCGCCGACAATCTGCTCGCGCTGTCGCCCGAGGGGGCAACCTCGCTGGGCATCGACACCGGCGCGCGCGCCGCCGAACGCGGCAAGCTGTCCGACCGGTCGGCGGCGGGGCAAGCGGCGGTCGCGAGCACGCTGAAGGCCGACGTCGCGCGCGTCCGCGCCTTTGACAAGACGGGCCTCGACCACAAGACGCGCACCAGCCTGGCGGTCGTCGACAGCGCGTACAGCGTCGCGCTCGACGGCTTTGCCCTGCCCTATGGCGATGTCGCGGTCGGCGGCTGGCGCAACACCCCCTATGTCGTGATCCAGAATGTCGGCGCCTATCTCGACGTGCCGAAATTTCTCGACAGCGACCATCCGGTCAAGACCGCCGCCGATGCCGAAGCCTATCTGTCGCGCCTGAACGCCTTTCCCGGCGTCCTCGACGGCGAGACCGGGCGGCTGCAGGCGGCGGGCGGTCAGGGGATGATCGCTCCGGCGTTTCTGATCGACAAGGCGGTCAAGCAGATGGAGGCGAGCCTGGCCGATGCGCGCACCGGCGGCGGGCTGGTTGACAGCCTCGCCCGGCGGACGCGCGAGGGCAAGATCGCGGGCAATTGGGGTCCGCGCGCCGAGGCGATCACGCGCGGCGCGGTCGTCCCCGCGCTCGAACGCCAGCTCGCCGAACTGAAGGCGCAGCGCACGAAAGCGACGATGGACGCCGGGATGTGGGCGCGGCCGGGCGGCGACGAATGGTATGCCTGGGGGCTGCGCGCCAGCACCACGACGCGGATGACCCCCGACGAGGTTCATGCGATGGGCCGGAGCGAGCTGGCCGAGCTGCACGGCCGGATGGACCCGATCCTGAAAAAGCTCGGTTATACCCAAGGCTCGGTTGGCGACCGCATGAACGCGCTGGCGCAGGATCCGCGTTTCAAATTTCCCGACAATGACGCCGGCCGCGCCGAAATTCACGCCTATATCCAGACCTGGCTCGGCAAGATCCGCGCCGAGTTGCCGCGCGCCTTTCGCACCCTGGTCAAGGGCAATGTCGAGGTGAAGCGGCTCCCTCTGGCCGAGGAACCCGGCGCCCCCGCGGCCTATGGCGGCGCCGGGTCGATCGACGGGACGGTGCCGGGCAAATTCTGGATCAACCTGCGCACCACCGAATTGCACAGCAAATATTCGCTGCCCGACCTGACGATGCACGAAGCGATCCCGGGGCATGTGTGGCAGGGCGAATATGCCAACCAGATGCCGCTGATCCGCACGATGCTGGCGTTCAACGCCTATTCGGAGGGCTGGGCGCTCTATGCCGAACAGCTCGCCGACGAGTTGGGGCTGTATGATGATTTCGAGGTCGGGCGGCTCGGCTACCTCCAGTCGCTCGCCTTCCGCGCCTGCCGCCTCGTCGTCGACACCGGCCTCCACGCCAAGCGCTGGACGCGCGAACAGGGGGTCGCGTTTTTCGTCAAGGAAAACGGCTCGAACCCGCTCGAGGTCGCGAGCGAGGTCGACCGCTATTGCAGCTGGGCCGGACAGGCGTGCGGGTACAAGGTCGGCCATAGCGAGATCGTCCGCCAGCGCGGGCTGGCGCAGGCGGCGCTGGGGCCGAAATACGACCTGCGCGATTTCGACAATGTCGTGGTCGAGGGGGGCAATGTGCCGCTTGATGTGCTGGCGCTGAATGTCGCGGATTATGTGGCGGGGAAAAAGGGCTGATGCGACGGCGTATGGCTTTGTGGACACTGGGCGCCGCGCTACTCGCGAGCGGCGTAGGCCATGCCGCCGATGCGCCTGCCCCGTCGCCGAAAACGGCACGCGTCGTTATCGTGACGTCCGACGTCGATCGCTTTTATGCTTTGTACGACGACCCGGCGATCGCCGCGCAGCCCGATATGCTGGCGGCGCGCTACCTCGCCGATGCTTCGCCGGGGCTTGTCGAGTTCATGGCGATGCGCCGGATCACGCCCGAACGCGTGGCGAAGGCGCTGCGCGACAAGCCCGATCTTTATCGCGACGCGCGCGCCTGCGCAGCGACGCTAGGCGATGTCCGGGGGCGTTTGGCCGCGTCGGCCGATCGATTGGCGGAACTCTATCCTCCAGCGATCTTTCCGCCGATCACCATAGCGATGAGCCGCGGCACGCCTGTCGCGGCGGCGAATGGCAAGGGGTTGTACGTCTCGCTCGAAGCGCTATGCGCGGCGAAATTTTTCGAAGCCGATGACGAAGATCGCTTCGTCCATGTCATCGCGCACGAATATGTCCATGCCCAGCAACCGCTCGCCCAGATCGAAAGCGATAACGACACCGTCCTCCACGCCGCGCTCGTTGAGGGCGCCGCTGAATTTGTTGCCGAACAGATCAGCGGATCGGTCGCTTACACACATCTGCACCGCTGGACGGCGGGGCGCGAGGCAGCGGTCGAACGGGACTTCCTCGCCGAAAAGGATGGCAAGGCAAATGATTCGCGCTGGGTTTACAACCAGCTCGGCACCCCGGACTGGCCGGGAGACCTAGGCTATTGGGTCGGCTACCGGATCGTCAAAAGCTATTATAACCGCGCGCCCGACAAGGCGGCGGCGCTCAAGGCGATCATCGAAATGCGCGACCCGGCCGCCTTTCTCGCGGCAAGCGGCTGGACGCCGGGAATGAAGCTCTAGGCGGGCAGCGGCGCCAGATCCGGCTCGACAAACCCCTGCCGCGCCGCGACCGAAAACAGCAGATCGCGGCTGTAGAAGTGCAGCGGCCAGTCGCGGCGGCCGATGTCCGACAGCAGCATCGCGTTGACGCGCGCCGCCAATCCCACTTCGCTTGTCTCCGACAGGAACAACCGCACCCCCGCGACATAGGCGCGGGTGATGCTGTCGTGATAACCCTGCGTGTCGTCGTTCACCCCGCCGACGCTGGTGTTGAAGCGGCGGATGATGGTGCCGATCTCGGTATCGACATCGATGTCGGGCCGCTCGGTGATCAGCCACAGGCAGGCGCCCAGATGCGCCTCGTGGGTCCACGCCGCGCGCGGCAGGGCGCAGGCGAGCAGGCCGGTGCCGATCGCGCGGATGTCACTATCGCGCTCGAACAGGCGCGGCGAAAATTCGGTGGTCATTGCTCCGGTCCTTCCGGGTGAATTGCCACCCGGAAGTTATCCGGGCAAATTATGCGGCGACGGCGGCCTGCGGGGCGGCTTGGCGGACGCCTTCATCGACATGCTCCGCAAATTGCGCGAAATTGTCGATGAATTGGCCGACCAGCACCTGCGCGGTGCGGTCATAGGCGGCCTTGTCGGCCCACGCTTCGCGCGGATCGAGCAGCGCGCTGTCGACGCCGGGAACCGCAACCGGAACCATGAAGCCGAAGTTCGGATCCTTGCGGAATTCGGCGTCGTTCAGGCTGCCGTCGAGCGCGGCGTTGAGCAGCGCGCGGGTCGCCTTGATCGGCATCCGCTTGATGCCGTCCATCGTCGCCATGCCGCCGGTCCAGCCGGTGTTGACCAGCCAGCACTGGACGCCGCCCTTCGCAATGCGCTCTTTCAGCAGATTGCCATAGACCGACGGGTGGCGCGGCATGAAGGGGGCGCCGAAGCAGGTCGAGAAGGTCGCCTCGGGCTCGGTCACGCCGATCTCGGTCCCGGCGACGCGCGCGGTATAGCCCGACAGGAAATGATACATCGCCTGATCGGGGGTCAGCTTGGCGATCGGGGGCAGCACGCCATAGGCATCGGCGGTGAGCATGATGATATTCTGCGGCACCGGACCCATGTTCTTTTCCGACGTGTTCGGAATGAAATCGATCGGGTAGCTGCCGCGGCTGTTCTCGGCGAGGCTGGCGTCGTCGAAGTCGAGTTCGCGGGTCACCGGGTCGATCACGACATTTTCCAGCACGGTGCCGAAACGCTTGGTCGTCGCGAAAATTTCGGGCTCGGCTTCGGGCGACAGGCGGATCATCTTGGCATAGCAGCCGCCCTCGAAATTGAAGACCGCGGTGTCCGACCAGCCATGCTCGTCGTCGCCAATCAGGGTGCGGCTGGCATCGGCCGACAGCGTCGTCTTGCCGGTACCGCTGAGGCCAAAGAAAACCGCGGTGTCGCCGTTCGGCCCCATGTTCGCCGAACAATGCATCGGCATGACGCCCTTCACCGGCAGCAGATAGTTGAGGATGCCGAACACCGACTTCTTCATCTCACCGGCATAAGCGGTGCCGCCGATCAGCACGAGCTTCTCGGTAAAATTCACCGCGACGACGGTTTCGGTGCGCGTGCCATGCTTTGCCGGATCGGCGCGGAAGCTGGGCAGGTCGATGATGGTATATTCGGCCGCGAACGCCGCCAGTTCCTCGGCGGTCGGACGGACGAGCAAGGTGCGGATGAACTGGCTGTGCCAGGCGAATTCGGTGACGACCTGCACCCCGACGCGGTGCTCGGGCTGCGAACCGCCGAACAGCTGCTGGCGGAACAGGCGCGGGCGCGCGGCGAGGTGCGCGAAAAAGTCGGCCTTCAATGCCGCGAAATGATCGGGGGTCATCGCCACATTGGTCTTGCCCCACCAGATGGTGTCGGCGGTTTCGGCGTCCTGGACGATGAACTTGTCCTTGGCGCTGCGCCCGGTGTGCTTGCCGGTGGCGACGACCAGCGGGCCGTCCTTGGCAAGCAGGCCTTCGCCATGACGGATGGCATCTTCGATCAGCGCCGACGTGTCCCAGTTTTCTGCGACTTCCGCCTGCGTTTCGACCGCAATATTGCCGATCACTATCTTCGTCATAGCCTTGCCTTTCCCGATCGCGCCGCGGCCCCGCTGCATAGGTATGCAAAACCCGCCGTGCAAAAGGGCAGGCCCGCATTACCATGGGTGCCGACGTGACGCCGATTCCGTAAATATGGGCCGCGTTAGCGATGATGATAGAGGAGGTCAAAAGATTAAAGGGGGAATCGCGGCCC
>CAZCUW010000128.1:0-6413 GCA_964502035.1 uncultured Sphingopyxis sp.
TACCAAATGCCGAAAAACTGCTCATCTTCCAGCCGAGCGGCGAGAATCTTTTCCTCTCCGGAAATCTCCTTCTGGCCACTCCTCAAACTCGGGGCAGCTCGGCGAGCTGCCCCATTTTTGAACATCGACAATCGGGGACAAGGACGGGTTCGCGCAAGAAACGAAAAAATCGAGACAGGGAGAGATAGGGTGATGAATAAGAAAGCCTATTGGTTGGCAAGCGCCGTCGTGATGGCGTTGCCACAGGTCTCAAATGCTCAGGAAGTCATAGCCGAAGAGCCAGATGGCGGTGACAATGTCATCGTCGTGACAGCGCAACGTCAGGCGCAAAGCTTGCAAGACGTACCGATCGCTGTCAGCGCATTCAGCGCTGAGGCGCTTGAAAGCCAGCAGATCGAAAATGCCTCGGATCTACAGCTGACGCTGCCCAATGTATCTTTCTCGAAAGGCAATTTCACCTCAGCTTCATTCACTATTCGCGGCGTTGGCGACCTGTGCGTCGGCGTCACCTGCGATGCTGCGACCGCAATCCATGTCAATGGATCCCCCTTGTTCGGAACACGCCTGTTCGAGACCGAATATTTCGATCTGGAAAGGATTGAAGTCCTTCGCGGACCTCAAGGCACCCTGTTCGGCCGGAATGCGACCTCCGGGGTCGTGAATGTTGTGACCGCGAAACCCAAACTCTCCCGTTTCGAGGCTGAAGCGCAATTCGAGTATGGCAATTTCAACAGCATCGAAGCGCGTGGCATGGTCAACGTCCCGATCGGGGATATGATCGGCGTGAGGCTGGCGGGCATATATGTGAACCGCGACGGTTATACGACGAATCTCTATGATGGATCGGACATCGACGCTCGGGACCTCTATGCGTTGCGAGGCTCCCTTCGTTTCGAACCCGGTCCTGATACGACGATCGATCTCATGGGCTATTATTTCCGGGAAAAGGACACGCGCCTCAGAAACCAGAAACAAACGTGCCAACGCGATCCATTGGGCGTGCTCGGATGCCTGAACAATCGACGTGATTTCGATACCACGAACGCAAATTCAACGGTCGGTGCGACGCTCAGTTCATCCGAGTTCTTCGCCATTCAGGGCATTCCCGCCGTGCTCGGCCTCGGCAGCCTTTATGGCCCTGATGGGTTTTCCGGGTTTCAGGAGCCTGGCGATGTGCGTGTCGTCAACACGGCCTATACCCCTTTCTATTTTGCCGAAGAGCTACAGGTGCAGGCGCGCCTTGAGCAAAAATTCGGCGCGATGACCCTGACGGCCACCGGCATTTATCAGGATACTGAAGTCGATTCCAGGCAGGACTATTTTCTTGGAATTCAAAGCCGTGCCGGTTTCGCCCCGGCGCTCAATACGTTGGACTTTTTTGCGGCTAACGGATTACCGACAGGTCTTGCTCCGCCGGCGCCAGCCTTCATTCCCGGCTCTTCGGCCTATTTTTCGCCGATTGCCGGCGCTCTAATCCCGGACGGTCCGCAGGGCGTGCTGTGCACGTCGGATAATGATGATGGAAGCAGAGGCGCTTTCGAAGGGAACTCGCTGTGTTCCGAAACGCCGCTTTCTTTCGATCGATCTTCGGAACAACGCGAATCGTGGAGCGGAGAGCTCATCCTCACGAGTGACTTCGACGGGCCGTTCAATTTCCTGTTGGGCGGAATTTACGCGAAATCGAAAACCACCGACAATAGCTATTATGTGAACTCGTTTGCGCTCGATTACGCCAGTGCCGTATTGGGTTCATTCGGCTCCTTGTCGGGCGGCCTTCCGCCATCCTATTTCGCGACGTCGATGTATCGGAACAACTCGCTGGAATCGAATCTAGAGAGCTATGGCATTTTCGGCGAGGTCTATTTCGATCTAAGCGACCGGCTGACGTTGACCGGGGGGCTGCGTTACAATAATGACAAGAAGGATGTGACGGCGCGTACGACGCTGATCAGTTTCCTGAACCCTTATGCCAATGATGGAGATCCGTTCGATACCCCGATAACGCCCCTCACCGGGCCGTCTGGGCTTTTCGATGCCGACCCGGGGACGCCGGGCCAACAGCTCGCCCAGTTTCGCGAAGTAAGCTTCGACGAAATTACCGGACGAGCAGTTCTGGCCTTCGAGGTTACGCCGGACAATTCACTCTATGCATCTTATTCTAGGGGTTACAAATCCGGCGGGATCAATCCTCCGCTTTCTCCGATTTTCGCCGTCAGCGAGAGTTTCGGCTCTGAAACGATCGATGCCTTCGAGATCGGCTCCAAGAACGTCTTCGCAAACGGCGCGTTACAACTCAATGCCACCGCATTTTACTACAAATATAGTGGACTGCAGCTCAGCCGCATCGTGGCAAGAACGTCCGTGAATGACACGGTTGACGCCAATATCTGGGGTGTCGAACTGGAGTCTGTCATCAGGCCGGACCCGAACTGGCTTATCAATCTGTCCTTCAGCTATCTCAATGCCAAGGTCGCCGGCGATCAATTCTTCTCCAATCCGCGTGATCCGGGCGGCGGGGATCCTGATGCCGTGATTATCAAGGACATCAGCAATGGTGCGCACTGCGCTGTCACGGGACCTGCGCCTGGCGTTGCTGATGCGTTCGTTGCGGGCGTAAATGCGGCTCTCGGCCTTCGCGCACCGCAGGAATTTCCTTCGGACGGCAATATCGCCTCCAGCGGCGCGTTCGGCATTTGCGGTGTCCTCGCGAGCGCTATCCCTGCGAACAGCGGGATCCAGGTATTGAGTCCTGGCGTCGAGGTTAACATCAAGGGCAACACATTGCCGCAAGCGCCGAATGTCAAGGTCTCGATGGGCGTGCAGTACACGGCAGAGGTCGGGAATGGTATGACACTCGTCCCCCGCGTCGACATTTCCATGACCGGAAAGCAATATGGCAATATCTTCAACGGCAGAATTAATCGCATCCAACCTTTCGTACAGGCTAATGCAGTTTTGCAGTTGAATGGTGCCGACGAGCGCTGGTTTGTCCGGGGGTTCGTTCAGAATATCTTCGATAGCAACTCAGTTACCGGACTTTATGTCACCGATGCATCTTCCGGTAATTTTACAAATATCTACACGCTTGATCCGCGGCGTTATGGTGTCGCGATCGGCGCAAAATTCTAATGCTTTAGCTGTCCCAATCGATCGGGAAAAATTATACCGCATGAAAATCGCGGCGTCGGAGGGCCAGTAGCAGGCCCTCCGACGCCGATTTCATGCGCCAATTGCAGTCTTGGGCGAGGAATGGGTGTGAGATACGTCCGGCGTGCGCACTGCGGAAACTTGCGTCTCGCGCGAGCGATATGGGAGGCACATTGGCTCCTGCCCCTCGAATCTGACCGGCCCCCACCGAGTGGTCCGCGTGGACTGTTAGGTGTTTAGTCCCAGCATGTGATGGAGTGGTTTCATATTGAAGATATCTGGCTTGGATTTCCGGAGCTCTTCGATGGCCTCGTAGGTTGTCTTGAAGCGCAGAGCCTTCAACTGCTTGGCGAAGTTGTAAGCGACGAGCCAGTCGCGGACATGGCGGCGCAGTTCATTGATCGACGTGTAATGGAAGGATTTGACGGTGGCCTCCTTGATGGTGCGCACCATCCGTTCGGCCTGGCCGTTGGTCCATGGGTGATAGGGCTTGGTGAGGCGATGCTCGATGCCGTTCTGCTCGCAGACACGGCCGAAGATATGGCCGATCCATCCCAGTGGCCCGCCTTGGTCCCGCTGCACGAACTGTACGCCGTTATCTGTCAGGATGGTGTGGATCCTGGTAAGTGATAATTTTCCCCCACGCGGGGCGGACGGGCGCGGGCTTCGATTAGAAGCTGGCGCCTAATTTCGTTGTATCTAATTTCGATCGTGCTTTGCTCAGGCGGCGTTGGCGGTGGCACTCGTTTCGAACGTCATTTCGGCGGCCTTTGTATCGACCCAGTTCCCAGGTAGCAGGTCATCGATGGGCTCGCCGTCGCCGCGGGTGACGATGCGGGCAAGGACGTCGGCCAGGTAGGCGGCGGGGTTGATCGCACCCAGCTTGCAGGTCTCGATCAGCGACGCGATCGCCGCCCAGTTCTCGGCGCCCAGTTCGTGGCCCGCGAACAACGCATTTTTCCGTTGGAGTGCGATCGGCCGCATCGACCGCTCCACCGGGTTGTTGTCGATGTCGATCCGGCCATCGTCGAGGAACCGGACGAGCCCGGCCCAGTGGCTCAGTGCATAGTTGATCGCCTTGAGGGTCGGCGAGCCGCTGAACATGCGCCGGCGCTTGGCGTCGAGCCAGTCATGCAGCTCGTCGACGATCGGGCTGGACCGCGCCTAGCGGACGGCAAGGCGCTCCTCGGGCGTGCGACCGTGGATCTCGCGCTCGATGTTGTAGAGCAGCCCGATCCGGTGCAGCGCTTCGGTGGCGATCGGCGCGCCATCGCCCTTGCCGCCGGCGTCGAAGAAGCCGCGGCGAACATGCGCCCAGCAATAGGCCAGCACCGAGGGTCCGCCGGGACGTCCCGCCTTGCCGAACTGGCCATAGGCTTCATAGCCATCGACCTGCAGGATGCCGTGATACTCGCCGAGGAGCTTCGCCGCCCACATGCCGCCCCGGCCCGGCATGTAGCTGTAAACGATCGCGGGTGGATCGACCCCGCCATGCGGGCGGTCGTCGCGGACCATCGCCCACAGGTAGCCCGTCTTCGTCTTGCCGCTGCTCGGCGCCAGCACCATCGCGGTGGTCTCGTCGACGAACAGGCGATCGCTCTTCAGAAGCTCCGCCTTCTGCCGGTCGACGATCGGCTTCAGATAGCCCGCCGCGCGGCCGACCCAGCCCGCGAGCGTCGCGCGATCGATCGTCACGCCCTGGCGCGCCAACATCTGCGCCTGCCGGTAGAGCGGAAGGTGATCAGCGTATTTCTTGACGAGGATATCGGCGAGCAGCGCTTCCCTCGGCAGGCCGCCCGGCACCACATGCGCGGGAGCCTTCGCCTGCGCGACGCTATCGCCGCACGATCGGCACACCATCCTCGGCCGCACCGTCACGATGACGCGATATTGGGCGGGGATGATGTCGAGTCGTTCGGACCGATCCTCGCCGATCCGGTGCAGCGCACCGCCGCAGCCCGCGCAGCAGCCGGCCTCCGGCGCGATCTCGATCTCGTGACGCGGAAGATGCGCCGGCAGCGAGGCGCGGGTTCGTCCGCCGCACGCTTGCGCCGCGGCGGCGCGATGCCGGTGGCTTCCTCGCCCTGTTCGACCAGCAGTTCGGCTTCGGCCATCGATACGTCGCGATCTTCGAGCGCCAGCGCGAGCTGGCCGCTGTCGATCTTCTCCGACCGCTTGCCGAAGTGCATGCGATTGAGGACATCAAGAAGGTGCTGGAGCCGAGCGGAGCGGAGCCGTTCGGCGATGATCATCGCCTTTAGTGCCTCGACGTCGTCGGGCAGCTCTTCCACCCCCTCGCTCATGGTGCGGATGGATACATTATTTCGCGGTTTTCTGCCCGTTTTGTGCGGCAAGACGAGTCATTTTCACGGCCTATAACGCCATCACCGGACGCGCCACACGCGGGGCATGAACACGCGCCCAGTCGAGCCCTTCGATCAGCGCCGAAGCCTGCGCCGCGGTAAGGCTCATCACCCCGTCGCCGAAGCGCGGCCAGCGGAACGTGCCCGTCTCGAGCCGCTTCGTCACCAGCACCAGGCCGGTCCCGTCCCATAGCAGCAGCTTGATCCGATCGGCGCGCTTGCGGCGGAACACGAACATGATTCCGGAGAAGGGGTCGCGGTTCAGCTCGTGCTGCACGAGCGACGCCAGGCCCACCATTCCCTTGCGGAAGTCGACCGGCTTCACCGCCACCAGCACTTTGAGTGGTCCCGGCGGGATGATCATGTCGACACCTGCACCGCGAGCAGCACCCGCTCGATATGGTCGGCAGTCACGCCGTCGGGAATGCGGATCGTCATGCCCTTGATGTTGATGCGGATCTCGGCGCCGCTGCCCTGCGCCTTCGGCTCCTCGACCATTGCCGGAACGAAGGCCGGCGCGTCGTCCGATTCCATCCGTTCGCGCGCTTCCCGGCGCCAGGCGTAGAGCTGCTGCGGCAGGATATCGTTCCGGCGCGCGATATCCGCGACGTTCGCCCGCGGCGCCATACTCTCGGCGATGATCCGGGCCTTCGCTTCCGGCGTCCACTGCCGACGCTCGCGACCCGCCGGGATCACCTCCATCGGGCGAGCACGACCGTTCCCGTTGCTTTCGAAGCTACTTTCGAACGTCGTTACATCGCCCATCGCTAGTTACGCTCCCGATACAGAAGGCGCGCAACATAACGATCTCAGAACATTCGAAAATGTGGGGGTAAATTAGCGCTTACGGTGGCCTGCTGCCGGTTTGGTGGACACCGAGATAAGTTCATTCAGGCTACCCCA
>CAZCUW010000129.1:0-6280 GCA_964502035.1 uncultured Sphingopyxis sp.
TCGAAGCGTTCGTCGAGCATTATAACCACCGACGTTACCACGAGAGCCTGAACAATGTGACGCCTGCCGACGCCTACTTCGGCAGGGCACCAGCCATCATCCAGCAGCGTGAAAGGATCAAGCGACAGACCATCGAACATCGGCGCTTGCAACACCGCAAGCTCGCCGCCTAACATCAATCCCCAGACGAGGCCCGCACTCCATTAATCTACGCCGCGAGTTGAGCCAAATGTCCTGACGACGGACAGACCTTGGCGCCCGATTCGGTCCACGGCAGGAAGGCGACGATGATGAACAGCGCGAGGATGTAGAACAGGAACAATCGCGCCGCCATCGTGCGCAGCGCCGCGGGGATCGCGGTTTTCGGATCCTTCGCCTCGCTGGCGGTGCCGACGACGAACTCCAGCCCCATGAACGAAAAAAAGCGCCGTCAGCACCGCCATCCACACCCCCGAAAAGCCATTGGGGAAAAAGCCGCCAGCCAGCCCGGTGACATTGTGCAGCCCGACCGGATCGCCAACGATGCCGAAAATGCGCGACAGGCCGACCATGATGAAACCGACGATCGCCGACACCTTGATCACGGTCAGCCAATATTCGACCGACCCGAAATTGTGCACCGCGCGGGTGTTGACCCACACGACAACCGCGGCGCTGCCGATCGCCCACATCCACACCGGCGTGTCGGGGTACCACCAGCTCATATAGATGCCGACCGCGACCGCCTCGCTGCCAATCAACAGCACCTGCTGGATCCAGTATGTATAGCGGACGATGAACCCCATCATCGGGCCAAGATAGATTTCGGCATAGGTGCCGAACGACCCCGCAGTCGGATGGACGACCGCCATTTCGGACAGGCTGAACACCATGATCACCGCGATCAACGCCGCGATCGCATAGCTGACCAGCACCGCGGGACCGGCATAGCCGATCGCGATGCCCGACCCCATGAACAGCCCGGTGCCGATCGCGCCGCCTAGGCCGATCATGATGATCTGCGCCTTGGTCAAGCCGCGCTCAAGTCCACCCTCGCGGTCCACAAAGGCCTGTTCGTCCATCGCCATTCCCCCTCGCCCTTCGGTCATGTGACGGCGTCGCGCGCCTGATGTTCGGGTCGTTTCCAGACGCCCGCATCCATGATCGTCACCAGCCGGTCGACGGCATCCCAGACATCGGCATAGCCGACGTACAGCGGCGTAAAGCCGAAGCGTACCGTGTCGGGGGCGCGGAAATCGCCGATCACCCCGGCGGCGATCAGCGCGCGCATGATCGGATAACCGTCCGCATGGGCAAACGACACCTGACTGCCGCGCGCCGCGGCCTCGCGCGGCGAAGCCAGGGTAAAACCATGGGCGGAACACCGCTGTTCGACCAAGCGGATGAACAGGTCGGTCAGTGCCATCGATTTGGCGCGGATCGCCGCCATGTCGGCCTGCAGATGAATATCGAGCCCGGTTTCGACGAGCGCCATCGACAGGATCGGCTGGGTGCCGATCAGAAACTGGCGCAGCCCCGGCTGCGGCCGGTAGCCCGGTTCAAAGGCAAAGGGTGCGGCATGGCCCCAC
The DNA here is from genome assembly GCA_964502035.1 of uncultured Sphingopyxis sp. Taxonomy (GTDB): domain Bacteria; phylum Pseudomonadota; class Alphaproteobacteria; order Sphingomonadales; family Sphingomonadaceae; genus Sphingopyxis. Next base: position 1,569 of record CAZCUW010000129.1, read on the forward strand.
CAGCCGGTGACGGGTTGCAACGCCTGCCCTTGATGCCGCTTGGCCGCGAACAGGAAAGCGGGCGAACCGGGGCCGCCGTTCAGATATTTATAGGTACAGCCGACCGCAAAATCGGCGCCCGCGCCATTCAGATCGACCGGCATCGCCCCGGCGCTGTGGCACAGATCCCAGACCGCGAGCGCCCCCGCGGCGTGAGCGCGCGCGGTGATCGCGGCCATGTCGTGGATATGGCCGCTCTTGTAATGGACATGGGTGATCGCGACGGCGACGGTGTTTTCGTCGATGGCGTCAGCGATCTCGTCCTTTTCGCACAATCGCACCGACACGCGCCCGCCGGTCGCCGCCGCGACGCCTTCGGCGATATAATTGTTGGTCGGGAAATTGCTGCCCTCGAGGATCAGCACGCTGCGATCGGGCCGCATCGCGACCGCCGCCGACAAGACCTTGAACAGATTCTGGCTGGTCGAATCGCAGACGATAACCTCGCCCGCCGCCGCGCCGATCAACGGCGCCAGCTTGTCACCCAGCCGCACCGGCAGGTCGAACCAGCCGGCGCTGTTCCAGCTTTTGATCAGGTCGGTGCCCCATTCGTGCGTCACGACACCCTGCGCCCGCGCGCTCGCCGCCTTCGGCATCGCGCCCAGCGAATTGCCGTCGAGATAGATCATCCCGTCGGGCAGCACGAACTGGTCGCGCATCGGCGCCAGCGCGTCGGCACGGTCCATCGCCTCGCACCAGCCGCGGTCGGGCGTTTCGGGGATTTTGATCGTGGCGGCCTCAAGCGTCATGGAAACATATCACCTTTGTCTGGGACATTTCGCGCATCGCAAAGCGCACGCCTTCGCGCCCCATATTGCCCCGCCCCGCGCCGCCGAACGGCATGGCGTCGAGCCGGTAGTCGGTCGAATCATTGATCATCACCCCGGCGACCCGCAAGCGCCGCGCCGCGTGGCGCGCGTGGCGGATCGATTCGGTAAAGATCGCTGCGTGGATGGCATAATCGGCGCGGTTGGCGGCGTCGATGGCCGCGTCGAGGTCGGTAAAGCGAAACAGGCTGGCGACCGGGCCAAAGGCTTCGTGACAGGCGACGCGCGCATCATCGGCGACATTCGCCAGCAAGGTCGGGCGCACCAGCGTTCCCGCCCGCTCGCCGCCGGTCAGCAAGGTCGCGCCCTCGGCCATCGCCTCGGCCGTCCACGCGACGATCCGTTCGGCCTGATCGGCCGAGATCATCGGCCCGATGTCGGTGGCGGGGTCGGTCGGATCGCCGACGCGCAGGTCGCGCACGCGGGCGAGCAGCGCATCGCGAAAGGCGTCATGCACCGCATCATGGACATAGATGCGCTGCACCCCGATGCAATTCTGCCCCGCCGCGCCAAAGGCGCCCGCCACGCACGCATCGGCGGCCCGCGCGATGTCGGCATCGTCCATGACGATCACCGGGCCATTGCCGCCAAGCTCCATCGCCAGCCGCTTGATCCCTGCCGCGCGAGCGATCGCCTGGCCGACGCTGGCGCCGCCGGTAAAGCTGACCATCGCGACATCGGGGTGCCCGGTCAGCGCATTGCCGAAATCGCGCCCGCGCCCGGTCAACAGCTGCAACGCCCCGTCGGGCAGCCCCGCCGTGAGCAACAGCCGCGCGAGCATGACCGCCACCAGCGGCGCCTGCTCGGCGGGCTTCAGCACCACCGCATTGCCGGCGCCCAGCGCCGGACCAAGTTTGTGGCAAATCAGATTGAGCGGATCGTTGAACGGCGTGATCGCGGCAATGACGCCCAGCGGTTCGTGGATATAATAGCCCGACCGCGCCTCGCCGCCCGGGAAACTGTCAAACGCGATCGTCTCACCCGCAAGCCGCGTCGCTTCTTCGGCCGACAGGCACAGCGTGTTGACCGCCCGCGCGACTTCGCGCGCCGCGCTGCGGATCGGCTTGCCGGTCTCCGCGGTGATCGCGGCGGCGAAGCGGTCGGCATCGCTCGCCAGCGCCGTCGCCGCATCGTGCAGGATACGCGCCCGCGCGCCCGTCGACAACGCGCGCATCGCCTCTGCGCCCTTTGCAGCGCTCGCCACCGCGCGATCGACATGACCCGCATCGGCACAGGCGACTTCGCCCAGTGCTTCGCCCGACCAGGGGCTGATCACCGCCATCGTATCGCTCGCCGCTTCCCAGCGGCCGCCGATCAACAGCGATCGGCCGCCGTCGAACGCGATATGCATCATGGCTTGTCCTTGCGCAGGACCAGCCCGTCATATTCGCGGCTGTCGAGCAGGGCTTCGACTATCACCGGCCCCTCCGCAGCAAAACCCGCCTCCAGCGCGGCGCGGAATTCGGCCGGATCGCGCGCGACGGTCACCGGAACCCCGAACAGCGACGGCCCGCCGATCGTCCCCTCGGCACGCACCGGTGTGCCGTAAATGGGGTTCTGTTTCTTTTCCTGCTTGATGCGGATCAGCGCGAGATCATTGTCGGTAAAGATGACGATGACGAGCGGCAGCTTTTCGCGCACCGCGGTCGCCAGTTCGCCCGCCGTCATCAAAAAGCCGCCATCGCCCAGAACGCAGCAGACCGGCGTGTCGGGGCGGCACAGCTTTGCGGCGATCGCCGACGGCAGGCCAAAGCCCATCGCCGACCAGCCGTTCGACATGATCTGGGTTCCCGGTGCCGGGGTGCGCCAATGCTGGCCGATCAGATGCGTATGCGCCCCGACGTCGCAGGTCATGATGCCATCGTCGGGCAGCACGTCGCGCAGCACGTCGAGCGCGGCGCACGGACCAAAGGCGCCTTCGCGCCCGACCAGCCGCGCAAACATCGCGTCCTTGCGCGCGCCAAGCGCCACCAGATCCCAGTCCTTGGTGGCGGCGGGAAGTGCGAGCAGCGCATCGAGCGTTGGCGCGATCATCCCGACCGCATCGGCGGCCAGTGGGTGCACCGCGGTATCGATGTCGGCGGGCGCGATGTCGATGCTGGCGAGCGCCAGCCCGTCGCGCATCCAGTTTTCATAGTTGAATTCGATCGGATCATAACCGACCGCGACGACCAGATCGGCCTCGGCATGGGTTACGCCCACCATGTCGGACAAGGCGTGGAACAGCACCCCGGCGTAATTGGGATGGGTCTCCGCCACCATGCCCTTGGCCATTGGCGTCAATAGTATCGGCAGGCCGAAGCGTTCGGCCACCGCCACGATGCGGTCCTGCACCCGGGCATGGACGGCGCCCAGCCCGATCGCCAGCACCGGTTTGCGGGCGGCGGTGAACGCCGCGACCAGCGCGGCGACATCATCGGCGGCAGCAGCAGGCACCGGATCGGCGGCGACCGGCGGCATCTGCGCCTCATCGACCGCGACCGCGCTCATCCCTTGCGGCAGCCCGACATGCACCGCGCCGGGGCGACCCGACAGCGCGATCCGCGCCGCCGCGGCCAGCGTATCCACCGCCGTGTCAGCTTCGATTCGCATCGTCGCCTTGGTCAGCGGCGCGAACAGCGCCTGATGGTCGATCCCCATCTGGATCGTGCGGCTGCGCCAGGGCGCGGGCATTTCGTCGGTCAGCGCGATCATCGGCGACCGGTCGAGCGTGGCGCCGCCGACGCCGGTGGCAAGGTTGGTCGCGCCGGGTCCAAAGGTGCCGAAACAAACGCCGGGCACCCCGGTCAGTCGCCCGCAGATATCGGCCATGAAGCCCGCGCCGCCTTCATGACTGGCCAGCACGAAGTCGATCCCGTCGGTGGTACGGATCGCCTCCATATAATCGACCCAGCCGCCGCTCGGCACGCCAAAGACATGGCGCACCCCCATATCGCGGAGCGCCGCAACGACATTGCGGGCCACATTGGTCGATTTCATCCGCGATCCTTCAAACAGAGCCAGTCTCGGCGACCGGCCTAGGCGCGTCAGTCATAAACAAATAATACCGAATGACCGCGCCGATATATGCCAGAGGTTATAGGGTGGAGTCAGACGAAGCGGTTGGAGATCGTCCCGATGCCGTCGATGCCGCCCGTCACCCGGTCGCCCGCGACGATCCGGCCAACCCCCGCCGGGGTGCCGGTGTAGATCAGATCGCCTGCCTGCAGTTCGACATAGGTCGACAGTTCGGCGATGATGTCGGCCACCGGCCAGATCAGGTCGGCAATGTCGCCGTCCTGGCGCAGCGCGTCATTCACCGACAGCCAGATGCGCGCCGACGCGGGATGGCCAACCTCGGCCACCCGCTGGATCGGCGACAGGATCGCACTATGATCGAAACCCTTGGCCATGTCCCACGGGCGCCCGCCCGCCTTGGCATCGGCTTGCAGGTCGCGGCGGGTCAGGTCGTTGCCGACCGCATAACCAAACACCGCCGCCAGCGCGTCATCCTCGCCGATATTTGCGCCGCCGCTGCCCAGCGCCACGACCAGCTCGATTTCGTGATGTAGGTTGGCGGTGCGCGGCGGCATCGCAATATCGGCGCTCCCCGCGATGACCGCATCGGCGGGTTTGGAAAAAAAGAAGGGCGGCTCGCGGTCGGGATCGCCGCCCATTTCGCGCGCATGATCGGCGTAATTCTTGCCGACGCAGAATATGCGCCGGATCGGAAACCGCTGATCGCTGCCGGCGATTTCGGCGGACGGGGTTGCGACCGGAAAAACGAGATTCATGATGCGCCCTCTTATGTTCAGGCCGGCGGATAAAGCACCGCGCGGCACTTGCCCAGATCGGCGCCACTCAGGC
>CAZCUW010000130.1:0-6255 GCA_964502035.1 uncultured Sphingopyxis sp.
GCCATCGCCGCGCTGGCTGCCGTGGCAGAGGGCGCTGGCCGGGCAGCGGTGCTGGAGCGGGGATTGGGGGATAAAGATGCGCGGGTGAGGGATGATTGCGCGCGGTGGTTGGCAACCTGATCTTCCCTGCGGCGAAGCCATGGGGAGGGGGACCGTCCGCAGGAGGGTGGAGGGGCAGCGACGTCGCGCAATTGCGCATCCGTCAGCGCTCCACGCTGCCACCTCCCCATAGCTACGCGAAAGGGAGGGTCAACCCGGATCCTGCCGCTCGCTCCTGGTTGCGGAAGGGCGTGTTGTGGCGGGCAGCCTCCTTAGCAATCAATCAGAATATGGCCCTAGAAATCGGACCCCGTTAAAGTGGATCAGGTGCGTGGGAGCATCGGCAACCCAGACTTCAGATTCCCATGCGATCTCGCCTAGGTAGCGCGCCATGACGGCACGGGTCGGGAAGGCCGTTACATAAACCAATCCGGCGCTCGATCCCGCGAATAGGGCGGCAAGCTCATGGTGGCGCTTGCCATCGACCGGGCCGTGGCTGGTGACGGATTCGATCAGTAAGAGCCAGTCCCGCTTAACGTCGTGGATCACCACATCGGGCATCTTGCCATGATTATCGACCGAAACGCCAAGCGCGGCCAAGCGTTCGCGGTCAAAATGACCCATCTTCTCGCCAGTATCGCCAGCGTAGATTAATATGCTTCCCGGGGCGAAGCGAGGAGCGAACTCGGCGATGATGTCGCGGATCAGGACGCTATGCTCACCCGGACTCAGGCGGATTTCAGTGCCATCGGCAAGCTGGACGGGAATGCGCTCCATCTCGCGCTTACGCGCATATTGGTCGATCAGCGTCTTTACGTCGCCTTGATAGGCGGCAAGCCGCTTTTTCCATCCCGGCTTGCCATAGGTTTTGACTAGCGCGAGCGCATTGGGCGACGCTTGATAGACCGCGCGCGGACTGTTTACCGGGCGGGCCGGATCGTCGGGATTGTAAAGCGCGATGCCTGCCAACACGAACTGGTGCATCGTCTGGCGGCGGACGGTTTCGCGCGTATTGGGCTTATATTCCTTGCCGTAATACTCCCTAATCCAGCCCATAATCGGCGTAATGCCGACTAGTGGCGCGTTCGCCTGCTTCCAATCCATGTTGGGCTGCAAATCGAGCAATGCCAAAAGTGTGAGCGCTGAACGATCGTTCTGCTGCGCACGGGGCAAGCCAAGATCGGATAGGATTTGGAGTGCGTCGACAATTTTGGGATGGTCGATCACAGTCTATTCACTCTTTCGTCAATGTCGTCCTGCGAAAGGCTGACGCGCGTCTTCGTCCACTCGCCGAGAGCAATCAACGCCTCACGGCTGGGATAGCGCATCGCGCGAAGGTCGGTCGCATTGACCTGCGTGTGGCCATTGAAACGACGGAAATAGGTGTCGACGGCTGTGGCGTTCAGATAACTTGCCAGCCCATGTGCCAATGCATCGGGGAGGGGTTCGCGCCTGATGTGGAAGACATTAAGGTGGTTTTCAATCCCGATCATCTCGGCGGGCAGGCGCGCGGGATCGATTACATTGGCAATGATTCTGCGCCGTTCTTCCTTTGAAGAAAAGCGCCGGACCACGGCATAGAAGCCATTGGGATAAAGCCATTTGCGCGTGGCCACGCAATCGCGGATCGCGTTCGGCTTCTTGAACCCCGCCTTGGGCCATTGCAGGCCATTGCCATTGAAGTGGCCAGGATAGAGCAAAGGGACCGTTCCGGGCTCTGGTTCGGCGCGCAAATCCTCGCGCAAACGAAAATCGACGACCGGGCCGGTCGAGACGGTCAGCCCCAAATCGGCAAGGCTATGGCCGAAGCTGGCGCGCTCCAAAATTTGTTCATCATTACCAGTCGGAATGTGGATGAACGCGTCAGCATCGTCCGGGAAAACAATGCGGGCAAAATCATGTTGCTTCTCGGCATAATCGGCAAAGCTGTCGTCGGTCGATGTCGAGATCGTGACGGCGCCTTGTTTCGCGCCGCGCACCAGCTTGATGATGATGTTTTCCTGCAGGACGTTGTCTTGCCTGAACGCTTTGTTGCGGGCGTGGAACAAATGGATGTGTTTGATCGCCGCACGCCGCAGGATGAACCGGCGGAAAGGCTGATAATAGGGGCCATTGCAAAAGCTGCGCGGGATGATCGCGACCAACTCGCCGCCCTGTTCGAGCAAATCGAGCGCGAGGCCGACAAAGCCGGTATAGAGATTGACCGTTTCCAGCCCCGCTGCGCGGAGCAAGGCGCGATGGCGCGAGTCATTTCCGATCTTCTTGTAAGGCGGGTTGAGGATGGCATGAGTGAAGCGTCCGCCTTTGCCAAGACAGATGCGGTTCGCCGCCTCTTCAATGAAATCGCCCTCGACCAGCTCACATTCGGTGTTGGCGCACTGGCGAAGCGTATCAAGGTTGGCGCGCAACTCCGGCAGGATTTGATCGTCAAACTCGAAGGCTGTAGCGGCGACCCGAGCGGTTCCTGCCGCCCTTTCGATGAACGCGGCGGTTAGCGCGCCCTGCCCAGCTCCGGCATCAAGCAAACGCACCGAGTTCTCTGATGGCAGCTCGAATAGCGACGCCATGAAGTCAGCAACGCTCGGCGGCGTCATAAACTGCCCAAGCTGCGATTTGCGCTGCCTTGGCGTAGCAGGCGCAGGCCGCGGCACTGCCTCTGGCCGCTCTAGGAGCGCAACCCCGCCAACCGATGTCGCTGAACTTCCCAAAGTTGCCGAACTGCCCGAAAAATCCGCCATGATCGAAAGCGAACGCAATACCCGGTCGGGCGGCGAAGCCTCGCCATTCTCCCAGCGAAACACCGCATCGAGTGGCTCGCCAAACTCCGCCGCAATGTCAGCAAGCCCAAGACCGCATCTGTTTCGCAGTTCGCAGAAGGCCACCGTCATTTTATTACTCTATCACACCTTATGGCTGTGAGGCGAGAGAATTTTGGAACAAAAAAGGAACAAATTCTCGCTCGGCTTGCGTCATCCATCCCCCTCGGTCAAAAGCTATTGGCACAGGCGCTGGCATGCGGGCAACCGCCAAAGGTTCGAATATGGCTGAAGAAATCGTCGATCTGTTTCCCGGTACAGCACGGCAGCTGGGCTTTGACCTCGGCGATTCGGCTCGGCCGAAATCTTATGAGCCCGACCGCGACGAAGTCCGGCGCGAACTTCACGACGTGCTCGCCGTGGCGAAGGCCGCGACCGACCGCTGCCCATGGGATGCGCGCACCTTTCAATATCACAAGACGGTGTTTCCGCAGATGGCGAACTGGCTGCCCGAGGACGAGCGCGATCAGCTCCGCTTTGAATTTGCCGAGGAAGTCGTGCGGATCGAACAATTGCTCGCGGCCTGACCTCCGCGCCCTTCGCGTCTCTGCGCGAGAAACCCCTTTCCTACATTATCCCGCCATGCCAGCCTTGCGCTCTGGCTCTTTGACTCGTCCATCTGCTGCTCCACCGCGTACCCAAACATCGCGTCTACGTGCGACCTTTGCGATCTTTCGCCCGCGCGCACCGTGGGCGACCTTCGCGACCTTCGACGGCGCTTAAACTATGCGCCATTGGGCTGAACTTCCCTGAACTTTGCCCTCGCTTTACCCCCGCCATGGCCGAAGAGCGCGCCGTCCGCGCTGCGCCATCCACTCCCTGCTGACAGCGCGGCAAACCCCTGCTAGTGCGCCCCGCATGACCACGCCCATGTCCCACATCCGCAACTTCTCCATCATCGCGCATATCGATCATGGCAAATCGACGCTTGCCGACCGGTTGATCCAGTTCACCGGCGGGCTGACCGCGCGCGAGATGTCGGCGCAGGTGCTCGACAATATGGACATCGAAAAAGAGCGCGGGATCACGATCAAGGCGCAGACGGTGCGCCTGTCGTACAAGGCGCATGATGGCGAGACCTACGAGCTCAACCTGATGGACACGCCCGGCCACGTCGACTTCGCTTATGAAGTCTCGCGCAGCCTGGCGGCGTGCGAGGGCGCGCTGCTGGTGGTCGACGCGGCGCAGGGGGTCGAGGCGCAGACGCTGGCAAACGTCTATCAGTCGATCGAGCACGACCATGAAATCGTGCCGGTGATCAACAAGATCGACCTGCCCGCCGCCGACGTCGATAAGGTGAAGGCCGAGATCGAGGATATCATCGGCCTGCCCGCCGACAATGCGGTGCTCGCGTCGGCCAAGGCCGGGATCGGTATCGAGGAAGCGCTCGAGGCGATCGTCACCCGCATCCCGCCGCCGCAGGGCGATGCCAATGCGCCGCTGACCGCGATGCTCGTCGACAGCTGGTACGACCCCTATCTCGGCGTCGTCATCCTGATCCGCGTCATCGACGGGGTGCTGAAAAAGGGGCAGCAGATCAAGTTCATGCAGGCGGGCACCACCCATCTGATCGACCGCGTCGGCTGTTTCACGCCCAAGATCGAACAGCTCGCCGAGCTCGGCCCCGGTGAAATCGGCTTTATCACCGCGCAGATCAAGGACGTCGCGCAGGCGCGCGTCGGCGACACCGTGACCGACGCGAAAAAGCCCGCGGCGCAGGCGCTGCCGGGGTTCAAGGAAGTCCAGCCCGTCGTGTTCTGCGGCATGTTCCCGACCGACGCCAACGACTTTGAGAAATTGCGCGAGAGCATCCAGAAGCTGCGTCTCAACGACGCGTCGTTCAGTTTCGAGATGGAAAGCTCCGCCGCGCTCGGCTTCGGCTTCCGCTGCGGTTTCCTTGGCCTCCTCCACCTCGAGATCATCCAGGAGCGGCTGACCCGCGAATATGACCTCGACCTGATCACCACCGCGCCGTCGGTGGTGTACAAGCTGAAGCTGGGGCATACGAAGAATGAGGCGGCGAAGGAGATCGAGCTCCACAACCCCGCCGACATGCCCGACCCCAACCGCATCGACGAGATCGAGGAGCCGTGGATCGAGGCGGTGATCTACGTCCCCGATGAATATCTCGGCTCGATCCTGAAGCTGTGCCAGGACCGCCGCGGGGTGCAGAAGAACCTGACCTATGTCGGCGGCCGCGCGCAGATCACCTATGAACTGCCGCTCAACGAAGTCGTGTTCGATTTCTACGACCGGCTGAAAAGCATCAGCCGCGGTTATGCGTCGTTCGACTATCACCAGATCGGCCACCGCCCCGGCGACCTCGTCAAGATGAGCATCCTCGTCAACAACGAGCCGGTCGACGCGCTGTCGATGATCGTCCACCGCGGCACCGCCGAAACCCGCGGCCGCGGCATGTGCGAGCGGCTGAAGGACCTGATCCCGCGCCACATGTTCAAGATCCCGATCCAGGCCGCGATCGGCGGCAAGGTGATCGCCCGCGAAACCATCGCCGCGCTGCGCAAGGACGTGACCGCCAAATGCTATGGCGGCGACGCGACCCGCAAGAAAAAGCTGCTCGAAAAGCAGAAAGAGGGCAAAAAGCGGATGCGCGAATATGGCAATGTGAACATCCCGCAGGAGGCATTCATCGCCGCGCTGCGGATGGGCGACGACGCCTGATCGGGTATCGAAAAGGCGCGCTTGCCGGACTGGCGCTGATCCTGGCTGGCTGCGCCCCGCCGCCGGTCGGCCGAATAGACAAGGAAACGGCGGTGCCCGACAAGCCGATCATGACCTGGCCCGACCTGCTGACCCGCGCCAAGCCGGTGGCCGATGCCACGATCCGCTATGGCGACGACGCCTTGCAACTGGTCGATGTGTGGGTGCCGAAGGGCGCTGGCCCGCACCCGGCGGTGATCATGATCCACGGCGGCTGCTGGCAGACCGCGATTGCCGAACGCGATATCATGAACTGGATCGCCGACGATCTGCGCGCGCATGGCGTCGGGGTGTGGAATATCGAATATCGCGGCGTCGATCGCGGTGGCGGGATGCCGGGAACCTATGAGGATGTGGCGCGCGCCGCCGATCTGTTCATGGTCGAGGGAGCAAAGTACGGCTTTAACACCGGCGGCACCCGGATCGCCATCGGGCATAGCGCGGGCGGGCATCTGGCGCTGTGGCTCGCGCGGCGGCCTGGGCTGGCGGCGAGCGATGCGCTGCGCGGCACCGATCCGATCCGCATCGACCTTGCGATCAGCCAGGGCGGCCTGCCTGACCTGCGCGCGGGCGCGGCGAGCGTTGGCCATGCCTGCGGCGCCGAAGCACCGGCGGCGATGGCGCGCGGCGACTATGCCCGCACGTCGCCGCCCGAAATGCCGCTGGGCCAAGCGCGCGA
>CAZCUW010000131.1:0-6203 GCA_964502035.1 uncultured Sphingopyxis sp.
GGGTTTTGCGGGGCAGCGCGAGGCCGATGGCCCACCCCGCTGCGACTGGGCAGCAAGCTGCCAAGTCTCGCTGCCCCTCCCCTGAGGGTGAGGGGAAAGAAGATGCAGCTCTGGGTCGGCCTCGGCAATCCCGGGCCCCAATATGCGATGCACCGCCACAACGTCGGCTTTATGGCCGCCGATGTCATCGCCGACGTTCATGGCTTTCCGGCGCCCGCGAAGAAATTCCAGGGCTGGGTGCAGGACGGGCGAATCGGATCGCAGCGTATCCTGCTGCTGAAACCCGGCACCTTCATGAACGAAAGCGGCCGCAGCGTGCGTGCTGCGATGGATTTCTATAAGCTCGAAACCCCGGACGTGACGGTGTTTTACGACGAGCTCGACCTGATCCCGATGCAGGTCAAGGTCAAGCGCGGCGGCGGCGCCGCGGGCCACAATGGCATCAGGTCGATGATCCAGCACGTCGGCGAGGATTTCCGCCGCGTCCGCATCGGCATCGGCCATCCGGGCCATAAGGACCGCGTGACCGGCCATGTGCTGGGCAATTATCACAAGAGCGAGATGGAACCGCTCGCCGACCTGCTGGGCGCCATCGCGGCCGAAGCGCCGTGGCTGGCGGAGGGCAATGACGTGCGCTTTCAGAACGATCTTGCGCTGCGGTTGCAGGGCTGAGCGATGCAACGGGTGCTGATCATCGGCCCTTGCGGCGCCGGGAAATCGACGCTGGCCGCGCGGCTGGGCCAGACCCTCGATCTGCCGGTCTTTCACATGGACCAGCTCAACTGGCGTCCGGGCTGGGTCGAAAGCAGCAAGGACGACATCCGCGCCAAACTCGGCGGCATTACCGCCGGCGAACGGTGGCTGATCGATGGCAATTATGGCGGCACGCTCGACGCGCGATTGGCGCGCGCCGACACCGTCGTCTATCTCGATTTTCCGATCCGGCTATGCGTCTGGCGCGTGCTACGCCGGATCTGGACCTATCGCGGACGCTCCCGGCCCGACATGACCGAAGGTTGCCCCGAGCGGTTCGACCTGGAGTTCTTCCTCTATCTGCTCGCGTGGAACCGCGGCCCGCGCCCGCGCACCGAAGAAAAGCTGCGCGACTATCACGGAACGCTGGTGCGGCTCAAAAATCCGCGCGCCCTGCAGGAATGGCACGCGGCGCTGGACAAGCGGCCCGCCTGACCGCGGTTTGGCGTCGGCGTAAAATTCGGGCATGATCGCCGCCGAGAGGAGCCCGCCATGCCCACCACTTCCCGTCCCAGCCGCCGCGAGTTGATCGCCGGAACCGCCGCGCTGACCGCCGCCGCCCCCCTCGCCCTGAATGCTGCCACCCCATATATTGCGCCCTTGCTGAAAGGTCGGACAATCCTTATCACTGGCGCTTCGAGCGGCTTTGGTCGGATCGGCGCGCTACTCTATGCCAGGCTCGGCGCCACGGTGATTGCTACGATGCGCGGGCTACCCCGCCCCGAGGCCGAAACGCTCACCGCCGAAGCCGCGGAGGAAAAGCTCGACCTGCATATCTTTGAAATCGACGTGACCGACGATGATTCGGTGAAAAATGGCGTCGCCGACGCACTCGAACTGACCGGCGGCCGCATCGACACGCTGATCAACAATGCCGGCATCGGCATCACCGGCCCGGTCGAGGTCCAGGACATGGAAGCGACGCGGCTGATCTTCGACACCAATGTGTTCGGCATCCAGCGAATGCTGCGCGCGCTGTTACCACAGATGCGCGCCGCCAAGAGCGGGCAGATCTTCAACATCTCGTCGCAGCTCGGGCGCGTTATCGTCCCCGGCGGCGGCCATTATTCGGCGACCAAATTCGCGGTCGAGGCCTTGTCCGAACAGCTCGCCTATGAACTGGTGCCGCATGGCATCGAGGTGACGGTCATCCAGCCCGGCGGCTATCCGACCAGGGTCTGGGTGAACCGCAACGCCTATACCGGGGCGCTGAAGGCGCGCAGCGATGCCGCGCTGCTGGCCGCCTATGCGCCCTTTACCCGCGGCATGGGGACCGAGGACGGCAGTGGGCGCAGCGCCGATCCCATGGACGTCCCGATGGCGATTGCCCAGATCATGGCAATGCCGGCGGGCAAGCGCCCGCTGCGCCGCGCGGTGCATCCGGGGAACAAGCCGCAGGAGGCGATCAATCGCGTTTCCGCCGAGGTACAGGTCGCTTGGCTTGGCGGCGGCGCGCTGGGGCCATTGGTCAAGGCGGTCCATGACTGACCCGCGGCCATGTCACCAGAACGTCATCGAAATCCTGCCTTTCTGACTTGGTGAAGCCATTTGGCTGACACCTCCCGCTGCCATCGGTGCGCCACCTCATTCCGGACAAACCAGTCCGGAGGCTCAACCGAAAACAGAGGGACTGCATGTCACATCTTACCGACGACGCCCGCGCGCCGTATCGCGGCGAAACCACCAGCCATCACGCGCCGGGCAGCCTGGAGGCGATCGTCGCCGAAAATCCGACGCGCCGTACCTTGCTCCGCAACGGCCTGCTCGGCCTGTCGGTGCTGCCGACCATGGCGCTGGCGGCATGCGGTGGCACCAGCGGCGACCCGACGGTCACCCTGCCCCCGACCGCGGGGCCGTCACCGACGCCCGCCCCGACCCCGCCGCCGGTCAGCTTTGCCGTGACCTTCGCCGCGGTCGCGGCGAACCAGAATGACGCGGTCACGGTCCCCGCGGGCTATACCGTCGATGTGCTGCTGAAAGCGGGCGATTCGGTTGAAAGCGGCGCCGCTTATGCCGGCAGCTTTCCCACCCCGGCGGTCGCCGAAAAATGGGCGGGCGGCAACCATGACGGCATGGAATATTTTGCCTTTCCGGGGGTCGATGCCAATAACCGCGGCCTGCTCGCGATCAACCACGAATACCCCGACTTCAATATTCTGATGTCGGGGGGCTATAATGCGGCGACCGCCACCGCCGACCAAAAGGCGATCGCGCTGTCGGCGGTCGGCATCAGCGTCGTCGAAATCGCCAAGGGCGGCGACGGCCGTTGGGGCGTCCAGGCCGGATCGACCTATAACCGCCGTTATACCGGCAACAGCAGCTATCGCGTCGGCGGCCCCGCCGCGAGCGTCATCGCGGCGCCGATCAAGGGCATGCTCAACAATTGCGCGAGCGGCCGCACCCCGTGGGGAACGTATCTGACCTGCGAAGAGACGACTGACAATTATTTCGATCCGACGCAGCCGGCCAACGGCTATGGCTGGGTGGTCGAAATCGACCCGCGGCGCGAACTGGCGCAGCCGACCAAGCGCACTGCGATGGGTCGCTTCGACCATGAGAATGTCGCATTTCTGGAGAACAGCGACCGTCGCACCGCCTTTTACATGGGCGACGACAGCACCCCCGGCTGCATCTATAAATTCGTCCCCGATCGCGCCTACAGCAGCACCAATCGCGCCGCGAACACCGACCTGCTCGATTCCGGCACGCTCTTCGTCGCGCGCTTTAATGGCGACGGCACCGGCGATTGGCGCGCACTGGTTGTCGGGCAGAACGGCCTCGCCGCGGGCGCCTCCGATCCCGGCAATATCAGCCAGAGCACGACCCCGCCTGCGCCAACGATCGTCAACTTCAACAGCCAGGCCGATGTGCTGATCAACTGCAAATCGGCGGCGCGGGTCGCGGGCGGCACGGTGATGGATCGCCCCGAATGGATCACCGTCGCGCCCGACAATTCGGCGGTGTTCGTCACCCTGACCAACAACAGCGGCCGCCGCGTCACCAACCCGATGAACCCGCGCACGACCAATTTGCACGGTCATATCATCAAGTTCAGCGAACAGGGCAATTCGCCGCTGGCGACGACCTTCCGCTGGGAAATCTTTCTGCTCGCGGGCGATCCGACGCTGGCGGCGGGGGGCAGCAACCTGACCGGAAATATCAACGGCGACACCTTCTCCAGCCCCGACGGCATCCGCGTCGATCCGCAGGGTCGCCTGTGGGTGCAGACCGACCATAGCGTTCCGGGCAATTCGGGCGTCGCAGGCCGGTCGATCGATCAGGCGTTCGGGCATAACGCCATGTTCTATGTCGATCAGGTCACCAAGCAGTCGAAACGCTTTCTGGTCGGCCCGCTCGGCTGCGAGATCACCGGGCTGACCTATACCCCCGATCTGCGCACCTTCTTCGTCAATATCCAGCATCCGACGGGCAATTGGCCGGTGGCGGGCCAGCAGCCGCGGTCGTCGACGATCGTCGTGCGGCGCACCGACAACCAGCCGGTCGGCAACTGAACCAAGCGCCCCCGCCTGTCCCTTCGGGGCGGGCGGGGGCCGCTAGGGCTTGCGTTTCGGCGGTGGCGGCGGCGCGCCGTTCGGCGTTTGGGACATCAGGATCACGCACATCGTGCGATGGACCTTGTGCGCCCCGCACCCGACGCCGGCATAGCGGTGCGTCGGGCGCAGCAGGCTGTGGCGGTGGCCGCGGTCGGGGACGCCGTCGTCGATCAGCAATTGGTCGACGACGCCGGCGGGGCTGTGATGGCCATAGGTGATGACTTCGTTGACATAAGGTCCGCCGCCGCGCGCCTTCACCCGTTCGCCGGGACCGCGGCCGCCGGTGTAATGGCCGACCGCGCCCGATCGCGATTGCGCCGCGACATGATCGGCGGCGGCGCGCGCCAGCGTCTCGCTCCACGTCAGTTCGGGCAAGGGTTTTTCGCGGCGCAGATCGCGGATCGCCTCATCGACGGCGGAGACGCCCTCGCGCGTCATGATGTCGATTTCGCTGTCGTCGTCGCTGACCAGCAGCTTGCCCTCGAAGCGCGGCCGATAGTCGCGCAGGTAATCCGTATAGGCGGCGGGGTCGCTGCGGAACCGATTGAGTTCGGCAAACACCCCCGATTCAAAGCGGTTCGGCGCCGCATCGGCGGCCACGGCCGCCAGTGCGATCAGCGCGGTCACGGCAGCAATGGGTCGGGATTTTTTCATCCTGCCCGCGATAATGGCGCAAGGCTGAACCTCTCGCAACGACCCGGCACCGCCCGCAAAGGCTGGCATCGGCGCGCACATGGCGCTAGGGGCGCAGCAACACCGGCCTGATGCCGATGACACGGAGTTTTTATGGGTTTCAAATGCGGCATCGTCGGACTGCCCAACGTCGGCAAGTCCACCCTGTTCAACGCGCTGACCGAAACGGCGGCGGCGCAGGCGGCCAATTATCCCTTTTGCACGATCGAGCCGAATATCGGCAATGTCGCGGTGCCCGACGCGCGGCTGGAAAAGCTGGCAGCGATCGCGAGCAGCAAAAAAATTATCGCGACGCAGCTCGCCTTTGTCGACATCGCCGGGCTGGTCCGCGGCGCGTCGAAGGGCGAAGGGCTGGGCAACCAGTTCCTGGGCAATATCCGCGAAGTCGATGCCATCGTCCATGTCCTGCGCTGTTTCGAGGATGACGACATCCAGCATGTCGAAAACAAGGTCGATCCGGTCGCCGATGCCGAGACGGTCGAGACCGAATTGCTGCTGTCCGATCTGGAAAGCCTGGAGAAGCGCGTTCCTGCCTTTGTGAAAAAAGCCGCACAGGGAGACAAGGAAGCCAAGATCGCCGCGTCGGTGCTGGGCCAGACGCTTGAGCTGCTGCGCGACGGCAAGCCCGCGCGGCTGACCGAGCCGAAGGATGAGGAGGAAGCTCGCGTCCTCCGCACCGCGCAGCTGCTGACCAGCAAGCCGGTGCTGTACGTGTGCAACGTCGACGAAGGCAGCGCCGCGAACGGCAATGCGTTTTCGGAAAAGGTGTTCGCCAAGGCCGCCGCCGAGGGCGCGCAGGCAGTCGTGGTTTCGGCCGCGATCGAAAGCGAGCTGGTGACGATGGACATGGCCGACCGGCTGGAGTTCCTCGAAGAAATGGGCCTGCACGAAACCGGCCTCGCCCGCGTCATCCGCGCTGGCTACGAGTTGCTCCACCTCATCACCTTCTTCACCGTCGGCCCGCAGGAAGCACGCGCGTGGACCGTCCATACCGGCGCCACCGCGCCCGAGGCCGCGGGCGAGATTCACAGCGATTTCCAGAAGGGTTTCATCCGCGCCGAAACGATCGCCTATGACGATTATGTCGCGCTGGGCGGCGAAGCGCGGGCGCGCGAGGCGGGCAAGCTGCGCGCCGAGGGCAAGGCCTATGTCGTCCACGACGGCGACGTGATGCATTTCCTGCACAGCTAGGGTCAGGACCTT
>CAZCUW010000132.1:0-6192 GCA_964502035.1 uncultured Sphingopyxis sp.
GACTGAATCACAACTCAGCAAATTTGGGAATCCAATTTATGGGTATGTGACCTAGCCAAGATCGGTCGCGGCCCCGGCCGCCGATCTATCGGGCGGACCGGTTGATCGACCAGGTAGCGAGCATCTCCTCGGTCGCCGGATTTTCGATTTGCACGGTATCGATACGGGCGCCGATTACGCAGATCGGGCGCTGTTCGGCGCCCGCCGGCTGAACGCAGCGCACCGGGGCGCCGCCGGCGATCGCTTCGACCCGCCCCGATACGCGCAGGCGAAATCCCGACGCAGCATCGAACTTGTCCGCCGCCAGCCGCTTTACCGTTTCAAACGGACGGCCGTTGCGGCGGCCCTCGCGATCGGTCTCGTCGCTGAAAAATTGCGCGATCGCCAGGGTCTGGCCGGGCAGAGTCACCGAATCGGTGCCGCGCGGCGCGACCTGCTGGTCGCGGGCCGGGCAGATTTCGCTGCTCGACCAGGGCTGGTTGATCCAGAATCCTTCGGCAGCAGCCGCACCCGCTGGCTCGCCCAGTCCCCAGTCGGTACCGCGCCACGTCGTGGGCGTCACCGAAATGCGCAGGACTTCCTCGCCTTCGTCATAGCGCCACTGCATCGGCAGCCCGCTTTCGCCGACGCTTGGCCCCGCGCATCCGAACGGCAACAGCAGCTCAAAGCGCTGTCCCGTGACAGCGGCGATCGCGCCGGGAACCGGCTGCCCCGCTGCCGCCGCGTCGGCGGCGCGCTGCGCCAGCGCGGTCAGATCGGCGCGTTGCAGGCGTTCGGGCACGTCGGGCGCGGGCGGCGGCGCAGGCGCCGGCGCAACGACGGGCGGCGGCGTTTTCGGCGCCGGGGCCGTGACGCGGCCGAGGAAAAATCCGCCGCCGCCGACCACAAGGATTGCGGCGAGTCCACCGGCGATTGCGAGCCGACTGGTCCTTACGCTGGGTTCCTGCATCTCACCTCGATAGCAAATCCCGACATATCCTCCAGACCAAAAAACGAAATTTTCTGCGGTGAGACATTGACAGCAGGCCGACGCCGCCTGACGCAGGGCCGATGTCGGTTGATCAGATCCTGACCCTGCTCGTTCTGGCAGCGGTGGTCGCGGCGCTTATCTGGGACAAGGTGCGAGCCGATGTCGTCGCCTTGACCGGCGCCGCGGTGTTGCTGATGGCCGGGGTGGTGCGCCCGGTCGAGGTGCAGAGCGCCTTTGCCAGCCCGGCGATCATCGCGCTCGCCTCGCTGTTCGTGATCGCCTATGCGCTCGAACTCAGCGGCCTGCTTGACCGCGCGATCACGCTGGCCGTCGCGATGTGCCGACGACTGGGCACCGCGGGACTGTGGTTGCTGCTGGCGATAATGGGGTCGGTGTCCTGCTTCCTCAACTCGACCCCGATCGTCGTGCTGGGCGCGCCCGTGATTCGCGACGTCGCCACCACCCTGGGCCTGTCGCCGAAGCGGTTCCTGATGCCCTTGTCCTATGTCACGATCCTGACCGGTTGCTGCACCCTGATCGGGACATCGACCAATCTGCTGGTCGACGACATGGCCAGCGTCGCCGGGCAGCCGCGCTTCGGCATTTTCGAAATCACGCCGGTCGGCATTCCGATGGCGATCGCGGGCGGCATCTATCTCTTTCTGGTCAGCGGCCGACTGCTCGGCGGGCGGCATGAAGCCAACGAGCGCCAGAGCGAACCGGCCGACATCGATCAGGCGCATATCGGCAGCGCGCAAGTCGGTGACGCTGGCCTGTTCGCGGAGCAGCGTTCGCTGCAACCGGTGAAGGCCGCGATCGCGCTGGCGATCTTTGTGGGTGCGGTGACGCTCGCCGCGATGGGCGTCGCGCCGATCGCGGCAACGACCTTTGCCGGCGCGGTGCTGCTCATCCTGTTGCGGGTGATTACCGCCGACGAGGCTTATAGCGGACTCAAACCCGAGATCCTGATCCTGATCGCCGGCATGGTGGTGATCGGCATCGCGATGGAGCAGAGCGGTCTCGCCGCGGAGGCGTCCGACCTGTTGATCGCCAGCGTCGATGGCCTGAACCCGCTGATCGCGTTGATCGTGCTTTATCTGCTGACAATGATCCTGACCGAGCTGTTGTCGAATGCAACCGTGGCGGTGCTGATCACCCCGGTCGCCGTCGCGCTCGCCGACAGCCTGGGCGTCAGCCCGCGGCCGTTCCTCGTCGCCGTGATGATGGCGGCAAGCGCCGCCTTTGCGACGCCCTTCGGCTATCAGACCAATGTCATCGTCTATCAGATGGCCGGCTATCGCTATCTCGACTTTGTCCGCGTCGGCCTGCCGCTCAATCTGATCACTTTTGTCGTGGCGATCGCCGCGATCAGCGTCTTTTTCCCTTTTTGAAGACGACAAAAACGACGATGGGTCCGGCGTCGGTGACGCCGGACCCATCCGTTCATCGACGCTGAGCAGTCGGCGCGACCTGTGCCCAACCCGATTGTCAGGCCGCTTCCTTCTTGCGCGACGCTTTCTTGCGCTCGTTCGGGTCGAGGATCGCCTTGCGGATGCGGATGTTTTTCGGGGTCACTTCGACCATTTCATCGTCGTCGATGTACGCGATCGCCTGCTCCAGCGTCATCCGCTTCGGCGGGGTCAGCCGGATCGCGTCGTCCTTGCCGGTCGAACGGAAGTTCGTCAGCTGCTTCGACTTCATCGGGTTGACTTCCAGGTCGTCGGGCTTGGCATTCTCGCCGATGATCATCCCCTCGTACAGCGCCTCGCCGGGCGAGACGAACAGGATGCCGCGCTCTTCGAGCGGGCCGAGGGCATAGGCCACCGCATCGCCATTGCCGTTCGAGATCAGGACGCCATTCTTGCGGCCTTCGATATTGCCCTTGTGCGGGCCATATTTCTCGAACAACCGGTTCATGATCCCGGTGCCGCGGGTGTCGGACAGGAATTCGCCATGATAGCCGATCAGGCCGCGCGACGGACCGCTGAACGTGATGCGGGTCTTGCCGCCGCCCGACGGACGCATGTCGGTGAGGTCGGCCTTGCGGACTTGCATCTTCTCGACGACGGTGCCGGAATGTTCGTCGTCGACGTCGATGACGACGGTTTCATACGGTTCGGTGCGCTTGCCTGCCTCATCCTCGCCATACAGCACGCGCGGGCGGCTGATGCCGAGTTCAAAGCCTTCGCGGCGCATCGTTTCGATCAGCACGCCGAGCTGAAGCTCGCCGCGGCCGGCGACTTCAAAGCTGTCCTTGTCGGCGCTTTCGGTGATGCGGATCGCAACATTGGTTTCGGCTTCGCGGAACAGACGGTCGCGGATCATGCGGCTCGTCACCTTGCTGCCTTCACGCCCCGCCATCGGCGAATCATTGACCGCAAAGCGCATCGACAGCGTCGGCGGATCGATCGGCTGCGCCGCGATCGGCTCGGTCACGCTGGTGTCGGCGATGGTGTTGGCGACGGTCGCCTGCGACAGCCCGGCAATGGCGACGATGTCGCCCGCGCGTGCCTCTTCGACGGGAACCCGCTCGAGCCCGCGGAACGCCAGCAGCTTCGACGCGCGGCCGGTCTCGATCACCTTGCCGTCCATGTCGAGCGCGTGGATCGGCTGGTTGACCTTGATCGTCCCCGACTGGACGCGGCCGGTCAGGATGCGGCCGATGAAATTGTCGCGGTCGAGCAGCGTCGCGAGGAAGGTGAAGGGGCCGTCTTCGGGCAGGCCCGGGGTCGGAACGTGCGACACGATGGTCTTGAACAAAGGCTCGAGTGTGCCGTCGCGCGCTTCGGGGTTTTCCGACGCATAGCCGCCGCGGCCCGAGGCGTAGAGGATCGGGAAGTCGAGCTGCTCGTCATTGGCCTCGAGGGTCAGGAACAGCTCGAACACTTCGTCGAGCACTTCGGCGGCGCGCGCGTCGCTGCGGTCGATCTTGTTGACGACGACGATCGGCTTCAGGCCGAGCGCGAGCGCCTTGCCGGTGACGAACTTGGTCTGCGGCATCGGGCCTTCGGCGGCATCGACGAGCAGGATGACGCCATCGACCATGCTGAGGATGCGTTCGACCTCGCCGCCGAAATCGGCGTGGCCCGGGGTATCGACGATGTTGATCCGCGTCGTATCGTCACCCTCGCCCCATTCGACCGAGGTACATTTCGCCAGGATGGTGATCCCGCGTTCCTTTTCCAGATCGTTCGAATCCATCGCGCGTTCTTCGACACGCTGATTGTCGCGGAAGGTGCCCGATTGGCGGAACAGCTGGTCAACGAGGGTGGTCTTGCCGTGATCGACGTGGGCGATGATCGCAATATTGCGCAAAGACATGCGGAGAGCCTTGATGGGAGGGGGCAGCGCGCAAGGCACCGCGAAACGCCGCGCCCGTAACAGAAGCGGTGCTGCGGCGCAACAAAATTGCCGGTCAGTCGGGTGGGCGCGCGCGGTCGGCGAGAGCATGGCGGAGATGCGCCGGATCGTAGAGCGACACGGCTTCGCGTTGGCGCAGCCGCGGCACCAGCTTGGCGCCAAAGCGCGCATGCCATTTATCGAGCGCCGGGCGCCAGCCTGTATCGCCGTCGCCGATGCGCGCAAGGTCGCGCGACGCCGCCACCAGATCGCGGCGAAGTGCGGCATGGCGCGCCGCCGCATACCGTTCATCGATCAGCCCGAGCTGGTGCCGCGCGGCGGCGATCAGCTGGCGGCGAAGCGCGCCATCATCACCGCCGACCGTCCTGGCTCCCGCGATGCTTTGGTCGATCAGCCGCAGCTGGTCCGCCAGCCGGAGCGGCTGCGCCTGGTCATCGCCGGCCGGGCAGCGGCCGATCGTCCGGACATAAGCGGCGAGCGCATCGAGCGTCGCCGCGCTGGGCTCGGCGCCCGAAAACTCCTCGACCACGAGATTGCGGATGAAGCGCGTCAGATCGGGACGGTCGGCAGCGCGCGACACCTTCCCCGGCATGGCGAGGTCGGGAATCGCGACGGGATCGAACCGCCCGTTCGCCCGCTGCGGCCCGAAAAAGCTGTTGGTGACATCGGCGGTGCCGGGCGCCCCCGACAGCTGCGGCATCAGGAAATGCGGATTGTCCCGGCCGCCGCGGTGGCACGCGGCGCAGCTGAGCTCCGCTTTCGCGGCCTGTCCACCGAGCAGCGCCGGGCTGTTGAACAGCGCCTCTCCCGCCGCGATCGCTGGCGGCGAATCGCTCGCTGCGGCGTCGGCGCGCGAACATTGGCGCGGCTGCTGGGCCAGTACCGCCCATTCGGCCTCCGGGGCGGTCCACCGCAGCGCACCCGCAAAGGGCGATGGGCCGCTGACGGCAATCACCGCCGGAACGGCGAACGCCAGCGCCAGCGCGACGGCTAGCTGGCGGATGGCTTCGCCTCGGCAATCCAGCGCCGCAGTTCATCGGCCTCGTAACAGCCGAACCCGCACAGCGCGTCGAGCCGCGCCAGATTGGCGCGCGCCCCGGCCAGGTTGCCGCGTTCGATTTTCAGCTCACCCTGATATTCCAGCGCGCCGCGATGGTCGGGCGCCACCGCGAGCGCGGCGCGATAATAGGCATCGGCGCGATCAAAATTGCCGAGTTTGCGATGGGCGAAGCCGAGATAGGTCAGAATGTCGGGATGCGGTCCCGCGCTCCACAGCGCCAAATCGAGCAGGGCGATCGCCGCGTCATAGCGCCGTTCGTTGATCAGCCCGACCGCAGCAACATAATGACCATCGACCGCCGCCGCGTCGGCAAAGCGGACATCGGGAACCACCACCGCCGACGTTTGGCCGCCCGCTGCAATCGCGGCTTCGATCGCCGCGAGCGCGCTTGCCAGCTTCGCCGCGTCGGCGCAGCTGCCCGCGCAGCTCGCGTGCAGCGCCTTAACCGCGGCCAGCTGCTCCTGCGCGCGCTTGGCGTCGCCCGCCCGGGCGGCCGCGACGCCCAGATCACGCCGCGCCTCGATCAGCTTGGCGTCATATTTGACCGCCGCGTCGAGCGGGCGGATCGCCTTTTTATACTCGCCCGCACCAAGCAGGCTGGCGCCGAGCATATATTGCGCCTGCGCGTTGCGCGGCACGACATCGACCACCTTGCGAAACGCGCCGGCCGCGTCCTTGAACCGGCCGGCCTGAAACGCCGCGACGCCCTTTTGATATTCGGCCGCGGGGTCATAGGATGGCCCCGACGCGCTGGCCGTGGCGGCCCCCGTTCTGGCGGCGGGCGGCGGGGGTGGCGGTGGCG
>CAZCUW010000133.1:0-6053 GCA_964502035.1 uncultured Sphingopyxis sp.
CCGTGCAGCGTCTTGCCATCGGCGATAACGCGCACCGTGTCGGCGTAACGGCGGTCGCTCATCCCGTCGCTGCACGGGGCGGTCTTGATCACCACCGACAGCCGGTCGCCGACATAGGTGCGGCCGTTTAGCGACGGTTTGGCGCCGGGGTTCGGCACCATGATCTTGGTCGCGCCATAGTCGCCGTCATAATTCAGCCGCGCCGGGGTGATCTCGAGCGTCCAGCCGGGCTCGGTGCCGAGCGCCATATAGGCGGCGGCGGGGGCTTCGCCGGGGCTTTGCGGCGGCGCCTCGGCGGCGGGAACGCACGCGGCGAGCGCGGGCAGGGCGAGCAGGGGCGACAAGCGGATCATCACAAGCTCCTTTACTCCGTTCGTGTCGAGCGAAGTCGAGACACCTGTCGGCGTCGAACAAGGTCGAGGGGCATCTCGACTTCGCTCGATGCGAACGGGAAGAGAGGGTGTGGTAGTAGCATGATGTTGGCGGGCGGCTGAACCAAAATGCCGCTCGCCGTTCAGCGCCGCCGCTGGTTCAGCACCTCATACGCCATCACCGCGGTCGCCACCGCGGCGTTCAGGCTGTCGGCCTTGCCCAGCATCGGCATCTTCACCCGCATATCGGCAGCATCGGCAAAAGCGGGCGGCAGCCCCTGCGATTCATTGCCGGTCAGGATGAAGGTCGGCGCGGCATAACGCACCGCCTGATAATCCTGCGTGTCGTCGCCCAGCCAGGTCGCGACGAGCTGCCCCGGCCCTTGCCGCAACCAGGGCAGGAACTCGTCCCAGCTTGCCTGCACCAGCGCTTGCGTAAAGATTGCCCCCATGCTCGCGCGCACCGCCTCGACCGCATAGGGGTCGGTCGATTCGTCGAGCAGGATCAGCCCGCCCGCGCCGACCGCATCGCCGGTGCGCAGCATCGTGCCCAGATTGCCCGGATCGCGCAGGCGCTCGGCGACCAGCCAGATCGGCGCAGCATCGCGGTCGAGGTCGGCGAGCGTCGTTCGGGGTTCGGCGTAGATGCCGACGACGGTCTGGGCATTGTCCTTGCCCGACAATTTGGACAGGATCGCGGCGGTGGTGTCGATCACCTCGCCGCCCGCCGCCAGCGTCGCGGCGATCAGCGCCGCGGCGAGTGGGTGCGCGTCGCCGTCGGGGCCGAGGAACAGCCATAAAGGCAGCACGCCAGATTCGCGTGCCTCGGTCGCGATGCGCAGCCCTTCGGCCAGGAACAGCCCCTCGGCACGGCGGTGGCGTTTCTCGCGCAGCAACCGCATCCGCTTGATCAGCGGGTTCGACAGGCTTTCGATGGTGGTGCGGCGGTGCGTCAATTCTGGCCCCTAATGGAAAACACCCCGACGCCCCGAGCGAAGACGAGGGGCTCATTCGAGCGGAGCGAGAATTGCTGCGTTGCGGCCTCGACTGCGCTCGGCATAGTCCCTCGTCTTCGCTCGGGAAATCGGCAGAAGTGTTTCAATCCTCGCCGAAGCTGTCCTTGACCAGCCCGACCAGTTTGAGCAGCGCGGCATCGGCGCCGTCACCGCGTGTGTGGATGGTGATCGTGTCGCCCTTGGCGGCGCCCAGCATCATCAATCCCATGATCGAGGTGCCGTTGACGCGCGATCCGTTCTTTTCGACCTCGACCGATACGCTTTCGGGCAGGCGGCTGACAAAGGTGACGAATTTGGCGCTGGCGCGCGCGTGCAGCCCGCGCTGGTTGGTGATCTCGACGGTTTCGGAAATTTCGCTCACGGCCCAACCCCCAGCATTTCGGAGGCGACCGAGATATATTTCTGGCCGGCTTCCTTGGCGGCGATCACCGCGGCGCGCAATTCCATCGTCTTGCGCGCGCTTTCCAGGCGGATCAGCATCGGCAGATTGACCCCGGCGATCACTTCGGTGCGATCCGATTCGAGCAGGCTGATCGCCAGGTTCGACGGGGTGCCGCCGAACAGGTCGGTCAACATGACGACGCCGCGCCCTTCATCGACGGCCCGAATCGCGTCGGCGATTTCGCGGCGGCGCATTTCCATATTGTCGTTGGGGCCGATACACACGGTGGCGATGGCGCGTTGCGGGCCGACGACATGCTCCATCGCGCGCACCATTTCCTCGGCCAGACGGCCGTGGGTGACAAGGACCATGCCCAGCAACGGCAATGCTTTATCGGTGGGCATGAACTGCGAGACCCTTATATCTGGCCGCCGGCCACAGGAGACGCGGGCGGGGGTCTGCCCTCAAGCCCATCTTGCGGGGCAGAGTCAAGGTTGCGGTGGGTGAGCGTCGGTTCATGGCCCGCGGCGCGTAGCGTTTGGGCCACACGCGCCGCGACATGGACCGACCGGTGGCGGCCGCCGGTGCAGCCAAAGGCAATGGTGACATAGCTTTTGCCCTCGGCCCGGTAGCGCGGCAGCAGCGCGAGCAGCAGCGCTTCGATCTGCGCCACGGTGCTTTCATACGCCGGATCGGCGGTGACATAGGCGGCGACGTCGGGGTCGAGTCCCGTGCCGGGTTTCAGCTTGGCATCCCAATGCGGGTTGCGCAGATAGCGCATGTCGAACACCAGATCGGCGTTGCGCGGCAGGCCGCGGGCAAAGCCAAAGCTCAATATATTCAGCACCGGGTCGTCGTGGCCGGTCTCGCCAAAGCGCTGGCGGACTTCCTGTTGCAGGTCGTTGCTGCTGTAATTGGTGGTGTCGATGACATGTTCGGCCCAGCGGCGCAGCGGCTCCATCATCTCGCGTTCGCGCGCGATGCCGTCGGCGGCGGGGCGATCCTCGGCCATCGGATGGCGCCGCCGCGTCTCGGAAAAGCGGCGTTCGAGTTCGGCGCCCGCACAGTCCAGAAACAAGGTCTGGATGTCGCGCCCACCTGCTTCGCGCAGCGCCTTGATCCGCTGGACCAACAGCGCCGGGCGAAACCCCCGGCTGCGGCTGTCGATGCCGATCGCCAGCGGCCGCCCCGCCTCGCTGCGCTTCACCGGCGCGTCGATCAGCGTTTCGAGCAGCGCCAGCGGCAGATTGTCGACGACTTCCCAGCCCAGATCCTCGAGCACCTTGAGCACGGTGGATTTGCCGGCGCCCGACAAGCCCGTCACCAGCAACAGCCGTGGCTCGGCGGCGTCCTTCATCCGCCGTTCGCTTGCCGGTCGAGCGCAAGCAGGACCTTGATCGGCGCTGAAGCCTCAAACGCCGACAGGGTCAGCGACGGCAATTCGTGCCCCGCGACCACTTCGACCGCGCGTTCGGGCGGCATGCGTTCATAGCGGTCGGCCAGCCGCACCGCGAGCGCCAGCGGCACCGGCGCCGTCCACGGCTGTTCGACGATGCCCAGCCCACGCACTTCCAGCTTGCCCGCCAGCTCGGCAGGGGGGCGGCACCACAAACGATCGCGCTCGAACCAGATGTCGCAGCGATCGTCGGCGACCAGCCGCGCGCCGCGATCGATCAGCCGCAGCGCCAGGTCCGACTTGCCCTGTCCCGACAGGCCGAGCAACAAAATGCCGCGGCTGCCCGCCGCGACGCAGCTCGCGTGGATATTGACGATGTCGGGTCGGGTCCGGCTGGGCAGCATCGCGCAAGGCTTACCGGCGACGAAGCGGGGCCGCAAGGCGATAGGGCGCCGCGTCAGCCAGCGCCTGTCCCACCTTCGCACGCGGGCAGCGTCATCAGCAAGCTGCCGCCGGGGTTGCCGTCGTCGCGGTCCTTGGCGTTGATCGTGCCGCTATGCCCCTCGATGATCGTCCGCGCGATCGCCAGGCCCAGCCCGCTGTGGCGGCCGAACGCCTCGCCGGCGGGGCGTTCGCTGTGGAAACGGCGGAAAATCGCCTCGCGCTGCGCCGGGTCGATGCCGGGACCGTCGTCGTCGACGCGCACATGCACCTCGTCGCCCAGCCGCGTCGCGGCAATACAGACGAGGCCGGTCGGCGGCGAGAAACTGATCGCATTGTCGATGACATTGTCGATCGCGCGTTCGAGCCGGTGGCCGTCGCCCATGACCAATGTCGTGCCTTTGCGCGGGCGGGCAAAGGCGATGCGCGGGTGCGGCGTGTCGGCATCGATGCGCGCCGCGCGTGCCGCCAGCATCGATTCGATCATCATTCCGACGTCGATCGCCTCGAACAGGGTGCGCGACAGCTGGGCGTCGACGCGGCTCGCTTCGCTGATGTCGTTGACCAGCCGGTCGAGCCGCCGCACATCCTCATCGGCGATGCTGAGCAGCTGCGCGCGCTGCGCATCATTGGTGACCCGGCCCAGCCCCTCGATCGCCGAACGCACCGATGCGATCGGGTTCTTGAGCTCGTGGGTCACGTCGGCGGCAAAATGTTCGCCGGCGTCGATGCGCTCGCGCAGCGCCTGCGTCATGTCGCTCAGCGCGCGCGCCAGCGTCCCGATCTCGTCGCGGCGGCTGGGCAGGCGCGGCACGACGACCTCGCGCGCGCGGCCCAGGCGGACGCGGACCGCGGCGCGCGCCAACCGCCGCAGCGGGCGGACGATGGTGCGCGCGAGGAACAGTGACAACAGGACCGAGGTGATCAGCACCATCGCCACGACCACCGCAAGCCGGAAACGCTCGGCGCGCACGGTGCGCGTGATGTCGCGGGCGTTGAGCGTCATCAGCACCGTTTGCGGCGCTTCCAAATCGACGACGCGCGCCGCGCTCAGCAATGGCGTGCGTTCGGGGGCGTAGCGGAAGCGGCTCGCGGCCAGCCCACTGCGCTGTGCCTCGGCGACTTCGGGCCAGGACGCGGCGCGATCGACCGCGGGCTCGTGGAAATCGGGATAGGAGGGCGCGCCGACGATCCAGTCGATACCGCGGTCCATCGCGCGCGCCGCGTCGCGCTGCCACGCCTGCAAATTCGGGTCGCGCAGCGTATAGGTCGCGGGACCGGTGGCGAAACTGTCCGAAATCCGCCGTCCGTCCGCGGCATAGAAGCGCAGCCGCGATTCGGTCGCCGCGGCAAATTCGTCGATCAGCCGCCCGCGCTGGTCGGGGCGCGCCGCCTCGAGAGCGCTGTCGAGCATCGCGAGCTGATCCTTCATCACCTCGATCCGCGTATCGACCAGCCGGCTGCGATAGGTGTCGAGATAATAGAATCCGCCGGCGAGCAGCGCGACCGCCAATATATTGACCGCCAGGATGCGCGTCGTCAGCGACCAGCGCGCCGACCAGACCAGCGGCGATTCTTCCTGTTCGGCGATGCTCGCGTCGGGCTTCAGCGGTTCAGGCATCGTCGGCAAACCGGTAACCCGCGCCGTACAGGGTGGCGATGCCGTCGAATTCGGGATCGACCTCGCGGAACTTGCGGCGCAGGCGCTTGATGTGGCTGTCGATGGTGCGGTCGTCGATATAGACATCGTCCTGATAGGCGGCGTCCATCAACTGGTTGCGGCTGCGCACGATACCGGGACGCGCCGCGAGCGTCTCCAGGATCAGGAATTCGGTGACGGTCAGCGTGACGTCCTTGCCGTCCCACGCGACCTTGTGCCGCGCCGGGTCCATGCTCAGCCGGCCGCGGGTGATCGGTTCGGCCACCGGCTCGTCGTCAGCCGCGGGCGCATTCTGGTTCAGCTCGACGCGGCGCAGGATGGCGCGGATCCGCGCGATCACCAAGCGCTGCGAAAAGGGCTTGGCGATATAGTCGTCGGCGCCCATCGCCAGCCCCAGCGCTTCGTCGATCTCGTCGTCCTTGCTGGTCAGGAAGATCACCGGCAGCTGGCTTTTCTCGCGCAGCCGCCGCAGCAGTTCGAGCCCGTCCATGCGCGGCATCTTGATGTCGAACACCGCCAGGTCGGGCGGATTGTCGATCAGCGGCCGCAGCGCCGCCTCGCCGTCCGAATAGACGCGCGTCACAAAGCCCTCGGCCTGCAGCGCGATCGACAGGGATTGCAGGATGTTGCGGTCGTCGTCGACCAGCGCGATGGTTGCCGTCATGCTCTTTCCGTTGGCGGGCACCGTCGGCAAATAGCCGATCCGTCGCCCAGCGACAACCGCGCACGGCCGGGCCGCGATTCCCCCTTTAATCTTTTGACCTCCTCTATCATCATCGCTAACGCG
>CAZCUW010000134.1:0-6023 GCA_964502035.1 uncultured Sphingopyxis sp.
CCGCCGCGCCGATCGCCGCCTGCATCGCCATCTTGCGCCATCCCGCCGCCTTGCTTGCCTGCGTCGTCATATCCCTACTCCTTCGGCGTCCAATGGTCGATGAACAGCCCGCGCACTTCGAGGCCGAACAGCCCCGCCATGCGCAGTGCCAGCGGCAGGCTGGGGTCATATTTGTCGGTTTCGACCGCGTTGATCGTCTGGCGCGACACGCCGAGGCGGCGGGCGAGTTCGCCCTGGCTCCACCCCGCAGCTTCGCGATATTCGCGCACCCGATTTTCCACAGCGGCTCCCTTGCCTGTCAAGAGCTCTTTACAGGCTCAGCGACAACCTGTCAAACACTCTTTACATGCGATCGAAGCCGTTGACGCCTTGGTAAATCGTCCAGGCTATGCTGACCCGGCTTTTCAGGGGGATCGCGATGTACCGCTCGATGTTGTTGATCGCTGCCATGCTGCTCACCACCAGTTGCGGCAAGGTCGCCGAGTTGGTCAGTCAGACGCGCACCGTCGCGGCGCCGCGCGAAGAAGTGTTTGCCAAGATGTTTGGCGACGGCAGCGATTCGGGCCTGCCTTTGGTCACCAACGGCGGGTCGACGCGGCTCTACGAGCTGGTGGTTGAAAAGGGCGACCCGGACTGGGCGAAGATCGTGCCCAAGGAGCGCCCCGACGCCTATAAGGTCAAATTCGCGGTCGCGATGGAAATCCCGCGCGAAATGCACATCATCTACAGCGTCGACGACGGGGCGCTGACGACGGGGCTGAAATTCACCCTCGAGGAGCTGGCGCCGGCGAAGACGCGGGTCGTGTTCAACGTCGACAATCTGACCGGCCACGATACCGAAGGGCTGACGGTCAACACCGTGAAGATGCACAGCATTGCGCGCGAGGCGCTCGACAAGCTCGACGATTTCGACGAGGTCAAGGACGCCGCCTGACCCGGCGCCGAGCGCCGCGCCTATGGTAAACCACCGGGGTTGCGGGCGCCGCGCACCGATGGCAGGTTGAGCCCCGGGGCGGGCTCGATCACGAAAGGCTGTTTGGCCATGCGGATGCGCGTCCCTGTCGCCCTCACCTCGCTTTTGCTGGTTTCGTGCGGCGGCGGCGGCGGCAGTGGCGGCGGCACCCCGCCCGCCGCCAATGCACCGCCCAGCTTCACCTCGCTGCAAACCGCCAGCGTCGCGGAAAACACCGCCGCCGCCTATCAGGCGACCGCGACTGATCCGAATGGCAACACGCTAACCTTCACCATCGACGGCGGCGCCGATGCGGCGCGCTTTGCGATCACCGGCGCGGGGGCGCTCAGCTTTAGCCCCGCGCCCGATTTCGACCTGCCCGGCGATGCCGACGGCGACAATGTCTATGCCGTGGTGCTGCGCGTCAGCGACGGGCAGGCGAGCGTGACGCAGGCGGTCAACATCACCGTCACCAACAGCCGCGAGGGCATATCGGTGGCGCGCGTCGGCACCGGCTTTAACCAGCCGCTCTATATCGCCGCGATCCCCGGCGACAGCCGCGTCTATGTCGTCGAAAAGGGCGGCGATGTGTACCGCTTCGACCCGGCGAACGGCAGCCGCAGCCTCGTGCTCGACATCACCGACATTTCAACCAGCGGCGAACGCGGCCTGCTCGGCCTCGCGCCCTATCCCGACCATGCGATGTCGCAGCGGCTGTTCGCGGTGGCGACGGCAACCAACGGCAATGTTCAGGTGCGCCGCTACACGCTGGGCCAGGCCAACAGCTCGACCAGCTACGACACCGTGCTCGACATCCCGCACCCCGGGTTCGACAATCATAATGGCGGCTGGATCGGCTTCGGCCCCGACGGCAACATTTACGTCGCGGTGGGTGATGGCGGCGGCGGCGGCGACCCGAACAACAATGCCCAGAACCGCAATGTCCAGCTCGGCAAGATCCTGCGCTTCGCGATCAGCGGCGCGTCCTACGTCCCCGCCCCCGGCAATCCCTATCTGGCGGGCGGCGGCGATCCCTATGTCTATGCCATCGGCCTGCGCAATCCGTTCCGCGCCTCCTTCTCCGGCTCGACCTTGGTCATCGGCGACGTCGGGCAGGGTGCGGTCGAGGAAATCGACCTGGTCACGACGACCCAGCCGGGGCTCAATTTCGGCTGGCGCTTTCTCGAAGGCACCCAGCCCTATTCGGGCACCGCCCCCGCCGGGCTGACCCCGCCGGTCGCCGAATATGGCCATGGCAGCGGCCCGCGCCAGGGGCGCTCGGTGACCGGCGGCTATGTCTATCGCGGCCCGGTGACGTCGCTTGCCGGGCAATATGTGTTTGCCGATTTCGTCACGGGCAACATCTGGTCGCTGCCCTTCGCCAGCCTCGTTCCCGGCCAGACGCTCGCCGCGTCGCGCTTTGCCCGGCGCAACGAGGATTTCACCCCCGATGCGGGCGCGCTGAGCAACATCGCCTCGTTCGGCGAAGACAGCGCGGGCAATCTGTTCATCGTCAGCATCGGCGGCGATATTTTCATGGTGCGCCCCGGCTGACCGCTTGCCCCACTGGCGCGCAACCGGCACAAGGGCGCGTCCAGAGGAGTTTCCCATGAAATCGCTGCCGCTTGCCGCTCTCGTCGCCCTCCAGCTCGCGCTCGCGCCCGCCGCGCAGGCCAAGCTGTCGAAAGCCGAAAGCGGCATGGCAAAGACGGTCTGGACCGAACAACTGCGCTCCCTTGAGTTGCTCGAAAAGCTGGTCAACCAGAACAGCGGCTCGCTGAACCTGGAGGGCGTCGAAAAGGTCGGCGCGATGATGCGCGCCGAACTCGAACCGCTCGGGTTCAAGGTCGAATGGAAGCCGATGCGCGATACCGGCCGCGCCGGGCATCTGATCGCGACGCACGTCGGCCGCCCCGACACCAAGCGCCTGCTCCTCATCGCGCACCTCGATACCGTGTTCGAATCCGACTCCCCCTTCCAGAAATTCACCCGCAAGGGTGAACGCGGCGAATGGGGCGAAGGCCCCGGCGCGGGCGACGACAAGGGCGGCATGGTCGTCATCGTCGCGGCGCTGCGCGCGATGCAAGCGGCGGGGACGCTGAAGGGCGCCAACATCGAAATCCATATGACCGGCGACGAAGAGGATTCCGGCAGCCCGATCGAAAAGGCGCGCGCCGACCTGATCGCCGCGGGCAAGCGCAGCGACGTCGCACTCGATTTCGAGGGGCTGGTGCGCGATGGCCCAGGAAAAGATGGGGGCGCCGACATGGGCTCGGTCGCGCGCCGCTCGTCGGACAGCTGGACCGTCACCGCGACGGGCAAGAGCGCCCACAGCTCGGGCATTTTCAGCGCCGCGGCGGGCGACGGCGCGATCTATGAACTGACCCGCATCCTCTACCGTTTTCGCACCGAGCTTCCCGAACCGAACCTGACCTTCAACGTCGGCTTGATCGCGGGCGGGCAGCAGGCCGAACTCGACGCGGGCGGAATCCGCGCCGCCGTCAATGGCAAGACCAATATCATCGCCCCCATCGCGATCGCACGCGGTGACCTGCGTGCGCTGTCACCCGAACAGATCGAGCGCGTGAAGGCAAAGATGACTGCGATTGTCGCGGGCCACGCGCCCGGCACCGACGCGAAAATCGCCTTCGATCCAGGCGGCTACCCCTCGATGGCGCCGACCGACGGCAACCGCGCGCTGCTGGCCAAGCTCAACGGCGTCAACCGCGACCTCGGGCTCGCCGAAATGGCGCCGCTCGATCCGCTCAAGCGGGGCGCGGGCGACATCAGCTTTGTCGCTGCCGACGTCGACGGACTCGCGGGACTCGGCCCGTACAGCACCGGCGACCATGCGCCCGGCGAAGCGGTCGATATCCCGAGCATCGCGCGCCAGGCGACCCGCGCCGCCATATTGATGTCACGCCTGAGTGCTGAAAAGCGCTGAACCGCCAGTTTTGGCAGTTGGCCTCGCTTGATTCATCCGCCACAGTGATTAGGTAGCAATCCGAGACGTAAATTCACGCCGATTGGGAGAGAGAAAATGAGCGACACCGCAACGCACCTCAAGCAGAATTACATCGGCGGCCAGTGGGTCGACAGCAAGGGCGGCAAATCGCACGACGTGATCAACCCGGCGACCGAAGAAGCCGCCTCGACGATCGTGCTGGGCACCGCCGCCGACGTCGACGATGCCGTCGCCGCCGCGCGCGAAGCACTGAAAAGCTGGTCGCAGACGACGCGCGAAGAGCGGCTCGCACTGCTGAACAATATCGTCGAGGAATATAAGAAGCGCGCGGGCGACCTCGCCAAATCGATGGCATCCGAAATGGGCGCCCCGGTCAGCTTCGCCGGCACCGCGCAGGTCGGCGCCGGCATCGGCGGCTTCCTCGGCACCATCGCGGCGCTCAAGGATTTCGCCTTCACCGAAAAATATGCCGCGGGTGTCATCGCCTATGAACCGATCGGCGTCGTCGGCATGATCACGCCGTGGAACTGGCCGCTCAACCAGATCGCGTTGAAGGTCGCACCCGC
The DNA here is from genome assembly GCA_964502035.1 of uncultured Sphingopyxis sp. GTDB lineage: Bacteria > Pseudomonadota > Alphaproteobacteria > Sphingomonadales > Sphingomonadaceae > Sphingopyxis. The sequence continues at coordinate 4,484 of CAZCUW010000134.1, forward strand.
ACTCGCTGCGGGGAACACGATGGTGCTGAAACCCTCCGAAGAATGCCCCGGCAACGCGACGATCTTTGCCGAAATCCTCGACGCCGCGGGCGTCCCGCCGGGCGTGTTCAACCTGGTGCAGGGTGACGGCCCGACCGTCGGCAACGCAATCAGCGCGCACCCCGGCATCGAAATGGTCAGCTTCACCGGCTCGACCCGCGCCGGTATCCTGGTCGCCAAGGCCGCCGCCGATACCGTCAAGCGCGTCCATCAGGAATTGGGCGGCAAGTCGCCGAACATCGTCCTGCCCGACGCCGATTTCGCCGCCGTGCTGCCCCCGACGGTGCAGGGCGTGCTGGTCAACACCGGCCAGAGCTGCATCGCCCCGACGCGCATCCTGGTCCAGAAAGAGCGTCAGGCCGAAGCGGTCGGCGTCATCAAGGCGATGTTCGACGGCACGTCGGTGGGCGACCCGCAGGCCGAGGGCGGCCATATCGGCCCCGTCGTCAACAAGGCGCAGTTCGACAAGATTCAAGGCCTGATCCAGTCGGCAATCGACGAAGGCGCGACGCTCGAGACCGGCGGCACCGGCCTGCCGAGCAACGTCAACCGCGGCTATTATATCAAGCCGACGGTGTTCTCGGGCGTGACCCGCGACATGCGGATCGCCAATGAAGAAATCTTCGGCCCCGTCGCGACAGTCATGGCGTATGACACCCTCGACGAGGCGGTCGATATTGCCAACGACACCAAATATGGCCTGTCGGCGGTGATCTCGGGCGATCCGGCCCAGGCGGCCGCCGTGGCGCCAAAGCTGCGCGCCGGCATGGTTGCGGTCAACGCGTGGGGCCCCGGCCCGGGCGCGGCGTTCGGCGGCTACAAGGCATCGGGCAACGGCCGCGAAGGCGGGCTGTTCGGGCTCAAGGACTTCATGGAAGTGAAGTCGATCAGCGGCATTCCGGCCTGATCTAAACTACGCCCTCCCCTTCAGGAGTGCCGGGTCGGTCATGCCCCCGGCATGACCTGAACAGTCCGGGGGACTGTTCACCCGGCACTGGCAGCGAGACTTGCCAGCTTGCTGGCTTAGTCGCAGCGGGTGGGGGCCATCGGCCTTACGCTATCTCGATAGCCCCCACCCCAACCCCTCCCCTGAAGGGGAGGGGCTTTTGTATGAGCGCAACACTCGCTAAGCGCTCCTGCATGACAACCCGCTCCCCGCTCGCGCCCGCCGCCTTCCCCACGCTCCCCGAAATCGCCGGGGTGACGCGCCGCGTCGCGCGCGCGCACTACAAGAATTGGGACCGCTGCGACCTCACCTATGTCGAGCTAACCCCCGGCACGACCGTCGCGGGCGTCTTTACGCGCAACGTCTGTTGCTCGTCCGAGGTCGAACTCGGCCGCGAGCAGGTCAAGGGCGGCAAGGGCCGCGCGCTGATCGTCAACGCGGGCAACAGCAACGCCTTCACCGGCTATCGCGGGCGCGAGGCGGTCGAGCAGATCATGGCCCAGGTCGCCGGCCACCTCGGCTGCGACGCGAACGAAGTCTTCGTCAGCTCGACCG
>CAZCUW010000135.1:0-5955 GCA_964502035.1 uncultured Sphingopyxis sp.
CGACGCGCAGCGCGTCGGTCCAGCGCGGCTCGGACGGATCGAACACCCCGCCTTTGGCCAGCGCGAAGCGGCGGCGGAACGCCGCCAGATCGAGCGGCACCTTCTTCAGTTTTGCCATCCGGCAGCGCACCGAAAAATCCTGATAGAGAAAGGCTTCGGGTTGAAAGGCGCTGTCGGGGTCGGTCAGCATCTCTTCGAGGGTCGCGACCACCACCGCATCGCTCTGCTCGGCCTCCTCGACCGCGGCGACGATGTCGCGCACCACCGGGGCGTCGCGGTCTTCGTGCAGCCCCTCGACCGCCGCGATGCGTTCGAGCACTTCGCTCGCCGCAACCGGCTCAGGTTCGGGGGCAAAGACGCGCGGCGCCACCGGCGCTTCCATTTCGGTGAACAGCATCGACCGCATGTCGGCGCCGCCCGCCACCGGCAACGGCATCAGGCTGTGCGTCCCCATCCGCGTCGCGGTCTGCGTCGCACCGATGCGGATCGAAAGCGGACGCCGCGAGATCGCGGGGCCGAGCCCCAGGAAATGCCCGCGCTCCAGATCGCGGATCGCCTCGGCCTGCCGCCGCTCCATGCCGAGCAGATCGGCGGCGCGCGCCATGTCGATGTCCAGAAAGGTGCGCCCCATCAGGAAATTGCTCGCCTCGGCCGCGACATTTTTCGCCAGTTTCGCCAGCCGCTGCGTCGCAATCGCCCCCGCCAGCCCGCGCTTGCGCCCGCGGCACATCAGGTTCGTCATCGCGCTCAGGCTGGCGCGGCGGACCGTGTCGGCGACATCACCCGCAACACTCGGCGCAAACATCTGCGCCTCGTCGACCACCACCAGCGCCGGAAACCAATGCTCGCGCGGCGCGTCGAACAGCGCGTTCAGGAACGCCGCAGCGCACGTCATCTGCGCCTCGATATCGAGCGATTCCAGGCTGAGCACGATCGACGCGCGATGCTCGCGGATGCGCGCGCCCATCGCCGCGATCTCGCGCTCATTATAGTCGCCGCCGTTGATCACGACATGGCTGTACGCGTCGGCCAGCGTGACGAAATCGCCCTCGGGATCGATCACGATCTGCTGCACCAACGCGGCGCTTTCCTCAAGGATGCGGCGCAGCAGGTGCGACTTGCCCGACCCCGAATTGCCCTGGACGAGCAGCCGCGTCGCCAGCAGCTCCTGGACGTCGATACGCACGCCCTGCCCCGTGCTGTCGGTTCCGATCTCGATGCTGGTCTTCACGCGTGCCGCCCTATCGGGGCGCTTGGGCAAAGACAACCGAGCGGGGTTTCGGGTGAGCCGATTTTCCCGATTTCCCCTTCCCCCTTGATGGGGGAAGGATACGCAGCCTTATCGCGAAGCGATTAGGCGAAGTTGGATGGGGGTGACGGTGCGTCCTTTCACCGCCGCCTTAGACCGAGAGAACACCCCCACCGCTGCGACTAGGCAGCAAGCTGCCAAGTCTCGCCGCCTCCCCCATCAAGGGGGAGGGATCAAGTGCCGGAGGGCTTGCCAATCCACCCAACTGGGCCAAAAGGGCGGCATGGATTTCGACGACCAGCTCCGCCGCTATTTCGGCACCGCCGACCTCGCGGCGATCCACCCCGAGGCGCACGCCGCGGGCACCGAACGCATGCGCGTCGACTTCGGCCTCGAAACCAACCCCGGCCGCCGCTTCGCGCTGTGGGCGCTGATGTACATGCTCGGCGTTGCGCCCGACCTCGATGTCGCGTTCAAGGATGAGGGCGAACGCAACACGGCGCGCGATTTCATGGATATGGTGGATCGGGCGGGTGAGGGTTGATGCCGAACAATCGGTTGCGAACATCGGCTGCTATAGCGATGACCCAGATATGAGAACCAACGTCCCGCCAGCTTTTCAAATGTCATTTGTCGGCATTGAGGGAGAGTATGTAATTGACTTTCAGCCCATCGACCAATGGGATGGCTGGATTTACGTCACTATCGGCGACGTCGAAATGCAGTGGAGCGTAATGCACGCTGACGAAGAAAATGGCGCTGTCGCCTTGGGCGGCATGACGACGGGCTCGGAAGCGTTGTGGAACGACCAATTCTGGTTCGAACTTCGCTATGAAGATGCGCCTCCAATCATTCGCTATTGGGGCGAGAAGGTGATTTGTCGGGAGGACCGCTCATCTCTATTTTAGCGTCCACTTCCTAGACAAACGCTGACCTACCCCATCGTCACCCCGGACTTGATCCGGGGTCCAGACGGCAAGGGCGGCCGTGGATCCCGGATCACGTCCGGGATGATGAGGCGTTCTTGGTGCTGCCTCTCCCAAATCCCCAACACCCCGTTAACCATACCGCAACCCCCGTCATCGTAATTTCACAAAGCCTTCCGCTTTTCCCTTGCGGCGCGGCGGCGGCATCGCCACCTTGTGTTCCTAGGGGCCGCCTCTCTCCCCCGGCGGGCCTCGCAAGGAGAAAAGTCCATGCCGTCCTTTTCGGAGAGCCTCGAAAAGACCCTGCACAATGCGCTGAAAGCCGCATCGGAGCGTCACCACGAATATGCGACGTTGGAGCATCTGCTCTTTGCGCTGATCGACGACGACCATGCCGCCGAAGTTATGCGCGCCTGCGGCGTCGCGGTCGATGATTTGCAATCGGCGGTCGTCCATTATCTCGACACCGAACTCGACAGTTTGAAGGTCGAGGGGCACAGCGACCCGTCGCCCACGTCGGGCTTCCAGCGCGTCGTCCAGCGCGCGATCCTGCACGTCCAGTCGTCGGGCAAGGATGAAGTGACGGGCGCCAACGTCCTCGTCGCGCTCTTCTCCGAACGCGAAAGCTATGCCGTCTATTTCCTCCAGCAGCAGGACCTGACGCGCCTCGACGCGGTCTCCTACCTCAGCCACGGCGTCGGCAAGGGCGGCAAGCCTTCGCCGCAGGCCGAGCCCGAGGAGAAGGAAGAGACAAAGGACAAGGACAGCGGCGGCAAGAACAAGAAAGAGACCGCGCTCGACCAGTTCACCGTCAACCTCAACGAAAAGGCCAAGGTCGGCAAGGTCGACCCGCTGATCGGCCGCAATGCCGAGGTTGACCGCACGATCCAGATCCTCTGCCGCCGGTCAAAGAACAACCCGCTCTATGTCGGCGATCCCGGCGTCGGCAAGACCGCGATCGCCGAAGGCCTCGCGCGCAAGATCATCGAGGGCGACGTGCCCGAGGTGCTGCTGCCCGCGGTGATCTATTCGCTCGACATGGGCGCGCTGCTGGCTGGTACGCGCTATCGCGGCGATTTCGAGGAACGGCTGAAACAGGTCGTGACCGAACTCGAAGGGCTGCCGCACGCGATCCTGTTCATCGATGAAATCCACACCGTCATCGGCGCGGGCGCCACGTCGGGTGGCGCGATGGATGCGTCGAACCTGCTCAAGCCGGCTTTGTCGGGCGGCGTGATCCGCTGCATCGGCTCGACGACGTACAAGGAGTTTCGCAACCATTTCGAAAAGGACCGCGCGCTTCTCCGCCGGTTCCAGAAGATCGACGTGGTGGAACCGACGCTCGAGGATACCAAGAAGATTCTCGCGGGCCTGCGCAGCGCGTTCGAGGCGCATCACCAGGTGCGTTATACGCAGGATGCGATCAACGCCGCGGTCGACCTGTCGGCGCGCTACATCAACGACCGTAAATTGCCCGACAAGGCGATCGACGTGATCGACGAGGTCGGCGCGATGCAGATGCTCGTCGCCCCGTCAAAGCGCAAGAAGACGATCACCGCGAAGGAGATCGAAGCGGTGATCGCGACGATGGCGCGCATCCCGCCCAAATCGGTGTCGAGCGACGACAAGGCGACGCTCGCCAGCCTGGAGACCGACCTCAAGCGCGTCGTGTTCGGCCAGAACACCGCGATCGAGGTGCTATCGTCGGCGATCAAGCTCAGCCGCGCGGGCCTGCGCGATCCCGAAAAGCCGATCGGCAACTATCTCTTCTCGGGCCCGACCGGGGTCGGCAAGACCGAGGTCGCCAAGCAGCTCGCGTCGATCATGGGCATCCCGCTCCAGCGTTTCGACATGTCCGAATATATGGAGCGCCACTCGGTCAGCCGCCTGATCGGCGCGCCTCCAGGCTATGTCGGTTACGACCAGGGCGGACTGCTCACCGATGCGATCGACCAGAATCCGCATTGCGTGCTGCTGCTCGACGAAATCGAAAAGGCGCATCCCGACCTGTTCAACATATTGTTGCAGGTGATGGACCATGGCCGCCTGACCGATCATCACGGCAAGACGGTCGATTTTCGCAACGTCATCCTGATCATGACGACCAATGCGGGCGCCAGCGACATGGCGCGCGAGGGCATCGGTTTCGGCGCGTTCACGCGCGAGGATGTGCAGGAGGAAGCGGTGAAGAATCTCTTCACCCCCGAATTCCGCAACCGCCTCGATGCGATCGTGCCCTTCGGCTATCTGCCGCCCGAGGTCGTCGCGCGCGTCGTCGACAAGTTCATCCTCGAACTCGAACTCCAGCTCGCCGACCGCAACGTCCACATCCAGCTCGACGATGCGGCGCGCGAATGGCTGACCGGCAAGGGTTATGACAAGCTGTACGGCGCCCGTCCGATGGGCCGCCTGATCCAGGAAAAGATCAAGCAACCGCTCGCCGAGGAACTCTTGTTCGGCAAGCTCGTCCATGGCGGCGAGGTCAAGGTGAAGATGAAGACCGGCGACGACGCCCATGTCGGCAACCCGCTCGCCTTCGAGATCGTCTCGGCGCCGCCGAAAGCGGGCAAGGGCAAAGCGAAGCTGCCCAAGGCCGACAAGGCGAAGAAGGCGGCGGAGTAAGCTGAGCGACCCCCTCCCCTTCAGGGGAGGGGCAGCGAGACTTGCGAACTTGTTCGCTAGTCGCAGCGGGGTGGGCCTAGCAAGGAAGCGCAATGCCGCGACCCCCACCCCAACCCTCCCCTCAAGGGGAGGGGCTTTCTCACCCTCGCAATTCGGCGCCACATCGCCTATATCCCCTCCCATGTACGACTATGTCTCCGTAACCACCGCCGACGCCGGCGCGCCGACCCCGGTGCGCGACGGCACGATCAAGCTGCACGACGAGGCAGGCTTTGCCGGCATGCGCAAGGCGGGGCGGCTGTCGGCCGAAATCCTCGACGCGCTGGTTTCCTTTGTTCAGCCGGGCGTGACCACCGCGGCGATCGACGATTTGGTCCGCACGATGATGCTCGATGGCGGCGGCATCCCCGCCACGCTCGGCTATCGCGGCTTCACCCACAGCTGCTGCACCAGCATCAACCATGTCGTTTGTCATGGGATTCCCGACGACAAGCCGGTGCGCGAGGGCGACATCGTCAATATCGACGTGACGACGATTATCGACGGCTGGCACGGCGACACCAGCCGCATGTATCTGGTCGGCGAGGTGCCGATCAAGGCGAAGCGGCTGGTCGAAGTGACCTATGAATGCCTGATGCTCGGCATCGAGCAGGCGAAGCCCGGCAACCGCATGGGCGACGTCGCGCATGCGATCCAGAGCCATGCCGAGCGCCATCGCTATTCGGTCGTCCGCGATTTCTGTGGCCACGGGCTCGGCCAGATGTTCCACGACGCCCCCGAAGTCGTCCACGCCGGGCGCCCCGGCACCGGTCCCGAACTGCGCCCCGGCATGTTCTTCACGATCGAGCCGATGATCAACACCGGCAAATATGCCGTGAAGATGCTGAACGACGGCTGGACCGCAGTCACCCGCGACCGCTCGCTGTCGGCGCAGTTCGAGCACAGCATCGGGATCACCGAAACCGGCTGCGAGATTTTCACGGCGAGCCCGACGGGATTGAACGCGCCGCCGTGGAAGTAAGCGACACCCGTTTCGATTTCGTCATCCCGGACTTGATCCGGGATCCATGACGTCCGCGCCGTGCTGGCCTTCGTGGACCCCGGATCAAGTCCGGGGTGACGATGGTGGGAGCCCGCCCCCCTCCGTCACCCCCCACT
>CAZCUW010000136.1:0-5941 GCA_964502035.1 uncultured Sphingopyxis sp.
ACGACATCCGCGTCAACCTGGGCCGCGGCTTTGCGCTTGGCCCCGATGTCGTCGCGCGGTTGGCGATGGTTGCGGGGATCACCGACACCGCGCTGTCGCTGGTGACGCCGCGCGACTTTCGGGTGCGCTAACCCCGCTTCGCGCTTGCGCCGGGCGCGTTCCTCGCCTTATTCTTGAGGCAAACAAGAGAGGAATGCCCAAATGTCCGGAATGCAAAGCCAGCCGCTGCTGGTCACCAGCCTGATCGACCATGCCGCGCGCGAACATGCGGGGCGCGAAATCGTGTCGCGCTGGGCCGATGGCAGTGTCACGCGATCGACCTGGGGCGAAATCGGGCATGATGCGCGGCGCTTTGCCGCCGCGATGGTCAAGTTGGGCATGACCAAAGGCGACCGCATCGCGACGCTGGCGATGAACCACGGCCATCATCTGGTCAGCTGGTATGGCAGCGCCGGCATTGGCGGGGTGCTGCACACGGTCAACCCGCGATTGTTCGACGAGCAGCTGGTCTATATCATCAACCACGCCGAGGACCGCGTGCTGCTGTTCGACGCGATGTTCCTGCCGATCGTCGAGCGGCTGCGCGATCAGCTGCCGACGGTAGAACATTTCATCCTGTTCGATGCCCCGGCGCAGGACGGCTATCTGGCGTACCGCGACCTGATCGCGGCCGAGGACGGGAGTTTTGAGTGGGTCGAGCTCGACGAGCGCGACGCGGTCGGGCTGTGCTACACCAGTGGGACGACGGGCAATCCCAAGGGGGTGCTTTACGAGCATCGCTCGAACGTCATCCATGCGATTACCGAGATTCAGCCCGATGTGTTCGATATGTCGAACCGCAGCGTGATCCTGCCGATCGTGCCGATGTTCCATGCCAACAGCTGGGGCATTCCCTTTGCCGCGGCGACGGTGGGGGCAAAGCTGGTCTTTTCCGCGACCAACGATGCCGCGGTGCTGTGCGACCTGATGCATGGCGAAGGCGTGACGCACAGCGCCGGGGTGCCGACGGTGTGGATCGCGATGTTTGCGCATATGGACGCGACGGGCATCGATTATGGCAAGCTGCACCGCGTGATCATCGGCGGGTCGGCGTGTCCGCGCGCGATGATCGAACGGTTCATGAAGGCCGGGATCGACGTCGGCCATGCGTGGGGGATGACCGAAACCAGCCCGATCGGGACGATGGGCAAGCGCCCGTGGAACTGGGACGAGATGGGCTTTGACGAGCGCGTCGATGTCGTCGCGCGCCAGGGGTGCCCGCCGTTCGGCGTCGAACTGCGCATCGTCGATGACGAAGACAATGAACTGCCGCGCGACGGGGTGACGAGCGGGCGGCTGCAATGCCGCGGGCCGTGGATCATCCAGCGCTATTTCAAGGCCGACAAGGACGCCGCCGACGCCGACGGCTGGTTCGACACTGGCGACGTGTCGGTGATCCACCCCGACGGCGTCATGCAGATCACCGACCGCGCCAAGGATGTGATCAAGTCGGGCGGCGAATGGATTTCGTCGATCGAACTGGAAAATGCCGCGGTCGGCGCGCCGGGGGTGCAGGAAGCCGCGGCGGTGGGCGTCTATCACCCCAAATGGGACGAGCGGCCGATCCTGCTGATCGTCAAAAAACCCGGCGTCGAGGTGAGCGAGGCGAGTGTCGTCGAATATCTGAAGGACAAGATCGCCAAATGGTGGCTGCCCGATGAAATCGTCTTCGTCGACGAACTGCCGCACACCGCGACGGGCAAGATTTTGAAGCGGCAGATCCGCGACGATTATAAGGATTACAAGCTGAAGTCGCTGGCCGAGGCGTAATTCTCCTCGCCCACAATCTTTCGTCATTGCGAGCGCACCGAAGTAATCCAGAGTCGCGTAAACCGCTCTGGATTGCTTCGCTGCGCTCGCAATGACGGACTTCCGACTGGGCGACGGTTTATTTCAAAACAGCGCCATCTGCCCGTCGCGCTCGGGCGGCCTGAACAGGTCGCTCCGCAGCGGCGGGAAGCGGCGGTCCATGCCATGTTCGCGCGCCGCGCGTTTGACGCGGGTGCGGATCAGCTGGGCCCAGACGCCCTGACCCTTCATCCGTGTGAAGAACCCCGCGTCATTGTCGCGGCCGCCGCGGATGTCCTGGACCATATGCATCACCTTGTCGGCGCGATCGGGATAATGCGCGGCGAGCCAGGCGCGGAACAAGGGCGCGACCTCGAACGGCAGGCGCATCAATATGTACGAGGCGCGGATCGCACCCGCCTGCGCGGCGGCGGCCATGATCGCCTCGATCTCGTGATCGGTGATCGCGGGGATGATCGGCGAAATATTGACCTGCGTCGGCACCCCCGCGTCGATCAGCTGGCGGATCGCGGCGAGGCGGCGTTTGGGGTGCGGGGCGCGGGGCTCCAGCGTCCGCGCAAGGACCGGGTCGAGTGTGGTGACCGAGATCGCGACCCCGACCAGATTGTCGCGCGCCATCGCGGCGAGCAGGTCGATATCGCGGAGCAGCCGGTCGGACTTGGTGGTGATGAGCAGTGGGTGGCGGGTTTCGGAAAGCACCTCGATCACCGACCGCGTGATGCCCCATTCGCGCTCGATCGGCTGGTAACCGTCGGTGTTGGTACCGATCGCCAGCGGCGCCGCGCTGTAACCGCGCTTCGCCAGCTCGGCGCGCAGCAGCCTGGCCGCGTCGGGCTTGGCGAACAGGCGGCTTTCGAAATCGAGGCCGGGGGACAGGTCGTGAAAGGCGTGGGTGGGGCGCGCGTAGCAATAGATGCAGCCATGTTCGCAGCCGCGATAGGGGTTGATCGAACGGTCGAAACCGATGTCGGGCGAATTGTTGCGCGCGATGATAGTTTTGGGGTGTTCGATGGTGACGGTCGTGCGCAGCGGCGGCGGGGCGCCGTCGATCAGTTCGGCGGCATCGAGCCAGTCGCCGTCGGCCTCGCGAGCGAGCGACCCCGTGCGCGTTGGGCGCGGATTGGCAGGCGCGCCGCGGCCCGAGATCGGGGGGAGGGGTTTGGTGGGTTCCACTGATCGAGATTATCTGTTTGGCAGGAACAAATAAAGAACAAATGGATTGCGAAGCGATTATTCAGACTTCGTGATGCCGGACTTGATCCGGCATCCATTCGGCGCCGCCAGAGCGGACCCCGGAGCAAGTCCGGGGTGACGAAACGTGTAACGTTGGCTCTATTCCATTAACCGCGGCATCAGTTCGACGAAATTGCACGGCCTGTGCCGGCTGTCGAGCTGGGTCGAGAGTATCCCCTCCCACGCGTCGGTCACCGCGCCGGTCGAGCCGGGCAGCGCGAAGATATAGGTGCCGCGGGCGACCACGGCGCAGGCGCGCGACTGGATCGTCGAGGTGCCGATCGTCTGATAGCTGAGCCAGCGGAACAGCTCGCCGAACCCCGGAATGTTCTTGCCGTCGAGCCGGTGCAGCGCCTCGGGCGTCACGTCGCGGCCCGTCAGCCCGGTGCCGCCGGTGGTGATGACGACGTCAACCTCTGGGTCGTCGATCCAGTTGTGGAGGCGCGAGACGATCAGGTCGGTTTCGTCGCGGATGATCGCGCGGGCGGCGAGAATGTGCCCCGCGACGGTCAGCAAGTCTGCGAGCTTGTCGCCCGATCGGTCTTCGGCCGCGCTGCGGCTGTCCGAAATCGTCAGCAGCGCGATGCGGACCGGTTTGAAGACAAGGCTTTCGTCGATCGGCATCGGGCGGTGATCAATCGGCGTTGCCGAGGCCGCCGACATAAGTCAGGCGGATGCGATCCTTGCCATCGGGAAAGCGCGGCATTTTGCCCTGCGCCAGCGCAGCGCGGCTGTCCGACGGCTTGCCCTGCTGCGCTTCGTACATCCAGTAATTGCGCAGCACGATGCCGACATAACCGCGCGTTTCCCAATAAGGGATCGATTCCATGTAGAGCAAAGGATCGCCGCCATCGCGGATTTCCGACTGCCAGCGCGCGATCGGCGTCGGGCCGGCGTTATAGGCGGCAATGACCTTGAGCAATTGCCCGCCGGTCGAGCTGTCCTTGCTGAGATATTGCAGATAGCGCTGGCCGAAATCCATGTTGACCGCAGGGGTCTTGAGGTCGCCGGGGCCGCGCCCGTCGCCGCCCCAGCGCGCCAGATCGGATGCGGTGCCCGGGCGGACCTGCATCAGCCCGGTGGCACCCGCGGGGCTGACCGCGGCACGCTGGAAGCGCGATTCCTGAAGCGTGTGGGCAAAGACAAGCGCTGGATCGACTTTCCATCCGCCATTGGGCTCCCATTTGGGCTGCGGATAGCGCGCCTGCGCCGCGGGCTTGCGCCCCTGCGGGGTGTTGTGGGCCAGATAAAGCTGGGTTTCAGGCAGGCTGAGCGCCCCCGCGATACCGAGTAATTGCTCGTGCTGGCGCGCGTCGCCGATCCGTGCCTGATGGCGCAGTAGCGCGTCGGCATATTTATCCTCGCCAATCTCCGACAACGCCATCGCCGCGCGGACGTTGGGCAGGTCGGCAAGCGCGCGCCACGCGCTGCGGTCGGCGCGCACGCTTTCGCGCTGGCTGGTCGTTTCGACCCCCAGCGTCTCGACCGCGAGCAAGCCGTAAAAGGTTTCTTCGTTGGCGGCGGCGGCGCGCAGGCGCGATTGCACCGATGCCGGGTCGCCGGCGGCGATCGCGGCGCGCGCCGACCAATAATAGCCAGCAGCGCGCAATTCGCTGTCAGGGGCTTCGCGCGCGACGCGGTCGAACGCGGTCAGTGCGGTGCGATAGTCGCGGGTGCGCCACGCGGCGAGCCCGTGGACCCATGCGCCCTGCGTCGACCAGGCGCTGTGGCCAGCCGAACATTCGGCGGCGAGGCGCAGCGCGTTCACATCGTCATTTTCGATATAATAGGACCAGGCAACTTTCTGGCGCCATTCGTCGCGCGCTTGGGGGGTCAGCCGGTCGGCCACCGCATTGAGCAGCGCTTCGGCGCCCGCGGGATCGTCGTTCTTGATCCGGTCGGGGATGCTGCTGGCCAGGCTGGCGGCGACCGGATCACCGCCCACCGCATCGGCGCCGAGTCGCCGCGGCGCACTGCCCGCCCAGGCGAGGCGCGCCTGCAACGGCAGGGTCGGCAAGTCGGTCGCACCGCGCTTGGCGGCGAGGCGGCCGAGCTGTTCGGCCTGCGGCAAATAGGGCGAGCGCGACAGGATCGGCACGATGTCGGCGACCTCCGCGCGCGGGCTGTCGGCTGCGGTCAGCAGTTCGGCGCGCAGGAAGTCGGCAAGCGGCCCCCCTTTTTCGTCAGCGTCGGCGCCGTCGAGCAGCGCCTTTGCGTCGGCCCAGCGCTGGCCGCGGATCGCGGTCAGCACCTGCGTATAAAGCTGTTTCTGTCTCGACGACAAAATGTCGGGCACCGTTTGCGGCGCCGACGCCAGATGGTGGCTGCTGGCATCGGCGGCCCATGCGGGGGCCGCGCCGATGGCCATGGCCAAAATTGCGCTTGATAGAAAAGTCCTGGTCATCATTTTCATCTGTCAACGTCCCCGGCTGAACAGTTTCAGGCTGTCCCAGGCCGCCGCCTTTTGCGCGGGCCGGGCCAGGAGCATCGCGGGATGCGCCACCGCCACTGTCGCCACCTTGCCGCCTTCTTGGTTAATATCCAGTAACTTCCCGCGTGTGTCGGGCAATTCGCTTGCCGCGGCCATGCGGACGATGTCGCTGCCGATCAGCACCAACCGTCCGGGGTTCGCGAGCCGCAGATGATGCCACAGCAAGCGGTCGAGTTCGGCCACCTCGTCGCCGTCGCAGCGGCCGCCCGCGGGGCGGGTGACCGCCAGGCTGGCGACATAGCAGTCGGTGCGCGCCGTTCCGATCGCGAGCAGCATCGCGTCGAGCAGCTGTCCCGCGGCGCCGCTGAACAATGTCCCGTCGCGCTGGTCGTCGATTTCGGGCCAGGCGGTGAGCAGCATCAGCGGCGC
>CAZCUW010000137.1:0-5901 GCA_964502035.1 uncultured Sphingopyxis sp.
GGGTCGAGCAACTCGGCGAGGTCGATGTGACCGGGGTCGAGCCGATGACCGCGGTGATCCCGAATGTGCTGCGGCTGCGCGACGATGTGATCGACGCCGATCCGTTGACCGGCGGCGGTCGCCGTGACGATGTGCTGGCCAATGCGCCCGCGGCGATGCACGGGTTTTTCGGCGTGCCCAAGGTGATCGAATAATGACCGAACTGACCAACCTGACCGTCGCCCAGATCCGCGACGGCCACCGCGCGGGCGATTTCAGCGCTGTCGAAGTGGCCGAGGCGTTCAGCGCCAATGTCGCGGGCGCCAAGGCACTGAATGCGTTCATCGTCGAGACGCCCGACCATGCGTTGGCCGCGGCGAAAACCGCCGATGCCGATCGCGCGGCGGGGACGCTTAAAGCCCTGTCGGGGGTGCCGATCGGGATGAAGGACCTGTTCTGCACCGATGGGGTGCAGACGACCGCGGCGAGCCATATGCTCGAAGGGTTCGTGCCGCGCTATGAATCGACCGTCAGCCAGAAATTGTGGGACGCGGGCGCGGGGATGCTGGGCAAGCTGAACCTCGACCAGTTCGCGATGGGGTCGTCGAACGAGACGAGCTATTTTGGCAATGTGATTTCGCCGTGGCGGCGTCAGGACGGCGGCAATGCGGCGCTGGCGCCGGGCGGGTCTTCGGGTGGCAGCTCGACCGCGATCGCGGCGCGGCTGTGTCCCGCGGCGACGGGGACCGACACCGGCGGGTCGATCCGCCAGCCCGCGGCGTTTGTGGGGATTTCGGGGATCAAGCCGACCTATGGCCGCTGCTCGCGCTGGGGCATTGTGGCGTTCGCCAGCTCGCTCGATCAGGCGGGGCCGATGGCGCGCGACGTGCGCGACTGCGCGATCATGCTCGAAAATATGGCGGGCTTCGATCCGAAGGATGCGACCAGCCTGAATATGGCGGTGCCCAATTGGGAAGCCGCTTTGTCGAGCGATCTCAAGGGCAAGACGGTCGGGATTCCCAAGGAATATCGGCTGGAGGGCATCGATCCCGACATCGACGCGATGTGGGACGCGGGCATCGCGATGCTGAAGGATGCGGGTGCGAACGTCGTCGAGATCAGCCTGCCGCACACCAAATATGCGCTGCCAGCATACTACATCATCGCGCCTGCGGAGGCGTCGTCGAACCTCGCGCGTTACGATGGCGTGCGTTATGGCTTGCGCGATCTGCCCGATGGCGCGGGGTTGCAGGACATGTATGCCGCGACGCGCGCCGACGGCTTTGGGCCAGAGGTCAAGCGCCGCATCATGATCGGCACCTATGTGCTGTCGGCGGGCTTTTACGATGCCTATTATACGCAGGCGCAAAAGGTGCGGACGCTGATCGCGCGCGATTTCGAGGCGGCGTTCGGGGTGTGCGACGTGATCCTCGCGCCGACCGCGCCGTCAGCGGCGTTCGGGCTGGGCGAGAAGATGGCCGATCCGCTGGCGATGTACCTCAACGACGTGTTCGCGGTGCCCGCGAGCCTCGCCGGGCTGCCCGCGATGTCGGTCCCCGCGGCGCTGAACCGCGAAGGGTTGCCGCTGGGCTTGCAGATCATCGGCAAGGCGTTCGACGAGCAGAGCGTGCTCAACGCCGGGCGGGCGATCGAAGAACGCGCGGGCTTTAGGGCGCGGGCGGAGAAGTGGTGGTGAGCTACACATGGGATCAAGTTGTCGCTTGGCTTGGCTTGGTCGTTCCGCTGGTGGCTTTAGCTTGGGCCGCGCTCCAACATGTTTACAATCAGAAAAGGGATCAGTCTTTTCGAGAATATGAGAGATTTTTCAAAGTTATGAAGGAGTTAGGATCCAAGGATTCGACAACTCCCGGAAATATGGCAGCAGTTTATGAACTGAGGAAATTTCCGCAGTATCAAGAGGTGATTGTGAGGCTGTGCGATGACGCGAAACTTACGGGCGGAGCTGCCGATTTGTTATATCGCGAAATGAAACTTACCGCCGATCACTTGAGGGACAAATAATGTCTGATTATCGCATCAAGGGCGAAACCGGTGAGTGGGAGGTCGTGATCGGCCTCGAGGTCCACGCCCAGATCACGACCAACGCCAAGCTGTTTTCGGGCGCCGCGACGGCGTTCGGGGCGGAGCCCAATACGCAGGTGTCGCTGGTCGATGCCGCGATGCCGGGGATGCTGCCGGTGCCGAACCGCGAGTGCATTCGTCAGGCGGTGCGCACGGGGATGGCGATCGAGGCGCAGATCAATCGCTGGTCGCGGTTCGACCGCAAGAATTATTTCTATGCCGATCTGCCGCAGGGTTACCAGATTTCGCAGCTTTATCATCCGATTGTCGGCGAAGGTTCGATCACGGTCGAGGCCGATGATAAGGCGGGCATCGCCGAACCCAAGGTGATCGGGGTCGAGCGCATCCATGTCGAGCAGGACGCCGGCAAGCTGATGCACGATCAGCATCCGACGATGTCCTATGTCGATTTGAACCGCAGCGGCGTCGCGTTGATGGAGATCGTCTCGCGCCCCGATATGCGTTCGCCCGCCGAGGCCGGCGCCTATGTCCGCAAGCTGCGCGCGATCCTGCGCTATGTCGGATCGTGCGACGGCAATATGGAAGAGGGATCGATGCGCGCCGACGTCAATGTGTCGGTCCGCAAGCCCGGTGACGAATTCGGGACGCGCACCGAGACGAAGAATGTCAATTCGGTGCGCTTTGTGATGGCGGTGATCGAGGGCGAGGCGAAGCGCCAGGTCGCGCTGATCGAAAGTGGCGGCACCGTGGTGCAGGAGACACGGCTGTACGATCCCGACCGCAACGAGACGCGGTCGATGCGGTCGAAGGAAGACGCGCATGATTATCGCTACTTCCCCGATCCCGACCTGTTGCCGCTCGAACTCGACGAGGCGTTTCTGGCCGAATGCCGCGACAGCCTGCCCGAACTGCCCGATGCCAAGCGCGGCCGCTATCTGGCGCTGGGGATTTCGCCGTACAACGCCGATGTGCTGACCGCCGAGGTCGAGGCGGCGCGCTGGTTCGACACGCTGCTGGAGGCGGGCGCCAAGCCGGTCGCGGCGGCGAACTGGGTGACGAGCGAGCTGTTCGGCGCCTTGAACCGCATGGGCCGCGACCTGACCGATTCGCCGGTGTCGCCTGCGCAGGCGGCCGAATTGCTCGGCCTGGTCGCCGACGGGACGATTTCGGGGACGATCGCCAAGGCGGTGTTTGAAAAGATGCTGGAGAGCGGTGACGGCGCGGGCGTGATCGTCGAGCGCGACGGGCTGAAGCAGACCAGCGACACCGGCGCGATCGAGGCCGAGATCGCCAAGATCCTGGCCGCCAATGCCGACAAGGTCGCGCAATATAAGGGCGGCAAGGAAGCCTTGTTCGGCTTCTTCGTCGGCCAGACGATGAAGGCGATGCAGGGCAAGGCGAACCCGCAGGTGGTCAACGAGCTGCTGAAAAAGGCGCTTGATTGACGCCCCTTAGGGTCTGATGAGATTGGGTTGACGATGCGAAGGTGGGTGCGCGTTAAACCTGCTGCGGCGGCATTTCGTCCGGGCCGCGGCCCGGTTCGTCGATGTCGCCGCCGCCGGGGCTGCCGGGGATTTCGAGCGGCTGGCCCGCCGGGTCTTCCTGCGGGGTCGGCTGGGCGGGATGTTCGGGCGGCGCCATCGGTTCGATGATGTCGGGCTTGGGTTTGGGGAAGGGGTCGGTGGCGCGCACGTGCAGGTTGGACGCATAGGTCATTGGGGTTCTCCTTAGCCTGATCAACGAACGGCCGCGGCGCATGTTCCACCCGCAAAATGGCGGGCTTTGTGCCCTTGCCCTTGGCGGGCGGTCTGCTATAGCCCCGCGCGGCCCGCACGGGCGTGCGCGGCACAGCGCGCGGCTTTGTGCACTCGGCCGACAGCTCCTGCGGGCGTGGCGGAATTGGTAGACGCGCTGGTTTTAGGTACCAGTATCGCAAGATGTGGGGGTTCGAGTCCCTTCGCCCGCACCAGTTCGGACGATCTGATGGGGATGGAGCCGGGATAGGGGAACCCCGCCATGTGGCAGGGGTTCATCGATACGAGATTTTGAGCAAGGATAAGACCAAGGCAATGAAGACCGTCGAAACGCTGAACGAAGGCCTGAAGCGCGAATATCGCGTGACCATCACCGCCAAGGATATCGACGCGCGCGTCGACGACGAGGTGAAGAGCATCGCCCCGACCGTCCGTATGCCCGGTTTCCGCCCCGGCAAGGTGCCGCCGAACCTGATCCGCAAGATGCACGGCCCGGCGCTGTCGGCCGACGCGCTGAACAAGGCGATCGACGCCGGGGTGCGCGACCTGATGGCCAAGGAAAAGCTGCGCCCCGCGCTGCAGCCCGCGGTGACGCTGGCCGATGGTTATGAAACCGGCCAGGACGCCGAGGTTACCGTGGCGCTGGAAGTGCTACCCGACATCAAGACCCCGTCGATCGACGGGCTGAAGCTGGAGCGGCTGACCGTTCCCACCGACGACAAGGCGGTGATGGCCAAGATCGAAGAATTCGCGTCGCAGATGAAGCGGTTTGAAGATGCGCCGAAGACCAAGAAGGCTGCGGCGGGCGATCAGGTCATCATCGATTTCGCCGGCAGCGTCGACGGCGTCGCCTTTGACGGCGGCACCGGCGAGGACATGGCGGTCGAAATCGGTTCGGGCCAGCTGATCCCCGGCTTCGAGGACCAGCTGATCGGCGCCAAGGTCGGCGCCGACAAGACCGTCAAGGTGACCTTCCCCGACGAATATCCGGTCGAGAATTTGAAGGGTGCCAAGGCCGAATTCGCCGTGACGGTGAAGGAAGTGAAGGTTGCGGCGGCGTCGAAGATCGACGACGAGTTCGCCAAATCGCTGGGTCTGGAAAGCCTCGACAAGCTGAAAGAGCTGATGAAGGATCAGGTCGAGCAGGAACTGAACGGCCTGACCCGCACCTATATGAAGCGCAAGCTGCTCGACCAGCTGGCCGCGGCGCATGATTTCGACGTGCCGCCGACGATGGTCGAGGCCGAGTTCGCCCAGATCTGGCAGCAGCTGGAACAGGAAGTTGAACGCGAGGACGATCCCGCTGCGGCGAAGGCCGAGCTGGAAGCCGACCGCGACGATTATCACGCGATCGCGGTGCGCCGCGTCCGCCTGGGCCTGCTGCTGTCCGAAATCGGCCAGGCGCATGGCGTGCAGGTCAGCCAGCAGGAAATGCAGCGGTTGATCATGCAGGCGGCGCAGCAATATCGCCCCGAAGATCGCGGTCGGTTCATGGACTATGTCCAGCAGGACGCGCTCGCCGCGGCGCAGCTGCGCGCGCCGCTGTATGAAGACAAGGTCGTCGACTTCCTGTTCGAAAAGGCCGAAATCAGCGACCGCGAAACCACCCGCGAGGAACTGGAAGCGGCGATCGAAGCCGATGACGACAGCGGCCATGTCCACGGCCCGGGTTGCGGCCACGACCATGACCATGACCACAAGCCGGTCAAGAAGGCGGCGGCGAAAAAGCCCGCTGCGAAGAAGGCCGACCTGAAGGAAGAGGCCGCCGAGGCGGCGCCCGCGAAGAAGGCACCGGCGAAGAAAGCCGAAGCCAAGACCGAAGAAAAGCCCGCCGCTGCGAAGAAGGCTGCTCCGGCGAAGGCCGCCGAAGACAAGCCCGCTGCCAAGGCTCCGGCCAAGAAGGCTGCGGCGAAGAAATAAGTTTCGGCTGACCATCAATAAAAAGGCCGGGCGGAGGATGCTCCACCCGGCCTTTTTTTGTTTTGGTATTCATAAGCCCCTCCCCTTCAGGGGAGGGGTTGGGGGTGGGGTCCATCGGCCTGGCGCAAGGCCGATGGACCCCACCCGCTGCGACTAGGCTCAGGACCCATTAAACATATTGCGCTGTGTTTGGGTTGGTGATTCA
>CAZCUW010000138.1:0-5865 GCA_964502035.1 uncultured Sphingopyxis sp.
TCGCGGCGCGCCGCGACCAGTCGGCCGCCCTCGGCCAGCTGCGCGGCCAATGCGGCCGGCAATGTTTCGATCGCGCCTTCGACGATGATGCGGTCGAACGGCGCGGCGCCGGGGGCGCCGGCGTGCAGCGGTCCGGCGACCCAGTGGATGGCCGCATCGGCGGTCGCGGCCTGCGCCATCGCCATCAGCTCGGCCTGTTCCTCGACCGCATGAACGTCGGCGCCGAGCCGCGACAGCAGCGCGGCGGTGTAGCCGGTGGCGCTGCCGACCAGCACCACGCGCATGCCGGGGCGGATCGCCGCGGCAACCAGCATCCGGCCGGTGACCAGCGGCGCGTTTAGCGCCCGGCCATGGCCCAGCGCGATCGCGCGGTCCATATAAGCGACGCTCGCCAGATGGGCGGGCACATGCGCCTCGCGCGGCACTGCCGCCATGGCGCCGACCACCGCCGCGTCGATGACGTCGTTGGTGCGTAGCTGGCTGTCGATCATGGCAGAGCGCATGTCCGCCGCGGTGATTTCGCTAAACTTGGTCGCCATCAGCCTTTTCCGATTCCCTGGGGCCTGAACCTGTGCGGGGCAGCTCTAGCCCAACCCATGCTGTATTGCAATAGTAATACAGCCTCTGCCCGCATAGACGCGCATAGCTGGCAACGCCGGTGCCGCCAACCCCGCATCAAGGGGAGGCGGGCGTGCTGGTGAATCCTTGACAAGGCGGCGAAACCCCCTCACTAGCGGCGCCGTCCAACACCCGGCCCATCCCCCAGGATGCGGCAATTTGGCATGAGGCCCGATGGCGGAGTGGTGACGCAGCGGACTGCAAATCCGCGCACGCCGGTTCGATTCCGGCTCGGGCCTCCAACCATATTCTATCAACCGCCAGATCGGCTTTATCGCGCCAAGGCGCAGAATCGGGCTGCAAAATTCCACGCGAGTCCACGCGCAATTGGCCGGACTGGAAAGGCGTCGCCCCAAGGACTGACTTTAGCGAAACGGCGGCTCGTTGAAGGCGCGGAGTTTGCGGCTGTGGAGTTTGGCGCCTTCGTCGCGCATCGTCTCGCACGCGCGGATGCCGATCTGAAGGTGAGCGGCGATCGCTTCTTCGTAGAAACGGTTCGCCTGTCCGGGCAGCTTGAGCTCGCCGTGCAGCGGCTTGTCCGAAACGCACAGCAGGGTGCCATAGGGGACGCGGAAGCGATAGCCCTGCGCGGCGATCGTCGCCGATTCCATGTCGATGCCGATCGCGCGCGATTGCGAGAAGCGCAGCGCGCTGTCGGTGTAGCGCAGCTCCCAATTGCGGTCGTCGGTGGTGACGACGGTGCCGGTGCGCATGCGTTTTTTGAGGTCGGCGCCGGTGGCGCCCGACACGGACTCGGCGGCGGTGGCGAGCGCAACCTGGACTTCGGCGATCGGCGGGATCGGGATGGCGACCGGCAGCACCGCGTCGAGGATATGATCGTCGCGGAGATAGGCGTGGGCGAGCACATAATCGCCGATCCGCTGGCTGGGGCGCAGCCCGCCGCAATGGCCGATCATCAGCCACGCCTCCGGGCGCAGCACCGCGAGATGGTCGCAGATCGTCTTGGCGTTCGACGGGCCGACGCCGATGTTGACGAGGGTGATGCCGCCGCCGTCGGGAGCGATGAGGTGATAGGCGGGCATCTGGTGTCGCCGCCAGGCGCTGTCGGCGACTAGCGCGCTGGCATTGACGCCGGGCTGGTCGACGTAAAGCCCCGCGGCGCCGGCGAGCGCGGTGTAGCGGCCCTGACCGACCTGTGCCCCCGCCCAGGCGACGAATTCGTCGACATAGCGGTGGTAGTTGGTGAACAGGATGTAGCGCTGAAAATGCTCGGGCGCGGTGCCGGTGTAATGGCGCAGCCGCGCGAGCGAGAAGTCGGTGCGCAGCGCGTCGAACAAGGCGAGCGGCTGCGACGCTGCCGGGTCTTGCCCGAACAGCCCGTCGGCGAGTTCGTCGCCGATGTCGGCGAGCTCGGTGGTCGGGAAGTGGCGCGCGAGTTCGAGCGGGGTGACCCCGCCCATGTCCGACCCGTCGCTGGCGTCGAGCACATAGGGGAAGGGGATTTGTTGCCCGGTGCGGGTGACTTCGAGCGTGATGTCATAATGGCGCGCGAGCAGCATGAGCTGGTCGCGCAGATAATCGGCGAACAGGTCGGGGCGCGTCACGGTGGTTTCAAAGGTGCCGGCGCGCTCGAAACGGCCGAAGGCGAGATTATGCCCCTTTTGCCCCTCACGCTGTTCGCCGGTGGTCGTCAGCCGGATCGCCGGATAGTCGAACAGGCCGGTGGCCGCGGCGTCGGCGGGCGGCAGGGTACGATCGCGAACATAGTTGGCGATGGCGGTTTTGAGGTTGGTGACCGACGTGCGGAACCGCGTCTGAAGCTCGGCGATGATCGCGTCGACGAGGGCGGTGGGGTCGGTGGTTTCTTGCGATGAGTTGGCTGTCATCGCGACGCTGTTGCATGAAAATATGACAAAAGGGAAGGGGGACGATCTTGGACGCCCTCCCCTTCAGGGGAGGGCTGCGAGACTTGGCAGCTTGCTGCCTAGTCGCAGCGGGTGGGGGCTCGCGAGGTTACCCAAGGCCAATCGCCCCCACCCCGCTCGACTAAAGGTCCGGCGAGAGCCGGACCAAGTCTCGCTGCCCCTCCCCTGAAGGGGGGGGTGGAGGTTTGCTTACAGCTGTTCGAGCATATGATCGGCGCTCGATACCTTGAATTCGCCGGGGGCTTCGACATTCAGCTGTTCGACGACGCCGTCGTTGACGACCATCGAGAAACGCTGGCCGCGCTTGCCCATGCCGAACGCCTTGCCGTCCATGGTCAGCCCGACCGCTTCGGCGAAATCGCCGTTAC
This sequence comes from uncultured Sphingopyxis sp., assembly GCA_964502035.1. GTDB lineage: Bacteria > Pseudomonadota > Alphaproteobacteria > Sphingomonadales > Sphingomonadaceae > Sphingopyxis. The sequence continues at coordinate 2,873 of CAZCUW010000138.1, forward strand.
CATCGGCGAGCATGGTGACGCTGCCCTCAGCATTGCCGCTTTTGCCCCACGCGCCCATCACGAACGCATCGTTGACCGCGGTGCAGACGATTTCATCGACGCCCTTGGCTTTCAGTTCAGCGGCCTTGTCGACGAAACCCGGCAGATGCTTGGCCGAACAGGTCGGGGTGAAGGCGCCGGGGACCGAGAACAAAGCGACCTTGCGGCCCTTGAAATAATCGGCGGTGCTGACCTGCTCGGGACCATTTTCGGTGACCTTTACAAAAGTGGCGTCGGGCAGCTTGTCGCCGGGCTGGATCGTCATGGTCGGCATCCTTTTCGTTGAGGGGATTTCTGGTCGGCGAGACATTGGGTCGAGCGGGGCGGGAGTCAAGGTTGGTAAGGGGGGGAGGACGGGATTTTGCCGCGAGTAGCGGCTGACGACCGGAAGCTGCCCTTCCGTTCATCGTCATCCCGGACTTGATCCGGGATCCATCCGGCCTCGCAGCATAGCGCGGCGCAAGGGCTCATGGACCCCGGATCAAGTCGGGAATTATCCCCTTGCCATACGTAAAGAAACCGCGTAAAAGCGTGGAATGAGCAACAAGCCCCAGACCATCGCGCAGTTTTTCCAGCGTTTCCCGAACGAGGAAACCTGCCTCAATCACCTGTTCGATGTCCGTTTTGGGCAGGGCTTTGAGTGTCCCCGTTGCGAGCGCGCCTCCAAGTGGTTCCGCATCAAAGCCGAGCGCGCTTATTCGTGCCAGTGGTGCGGCCATCACCTGCACCCCACGGTCGGCACTCCGTTTGAAAAGACGCGGACGCCGCTGCAATTGTGGTTCTATGCGATCTTCCTGTTCACGACGACGCGCAACGGCGTGGCGGCGAAGGAATTGCAGCGCCAGCTTGGCGTGACCTACAAGACCGCATGGCGCATGGCCGACCTGATCCGCAAGCACATGGGTGACGTTGACGGCGACGATCTGCTTGGTGGCGCTGGCGAAGTCGTTGAGATTGACGAAACGATCGTTGGCGGTTCGGTGTCGGGCAAGGGCAACGGCTATATGGGCAACAAGTCGGTCGTTGTCGGGATGTTGGAGCGTGACGGCAAGATCGTTACCCGCGTTGTCACGTCGCGCACGAAGCAGGCGATGCGCTCGGTCATCCTAGAGCAAGTCCAGCCCGGTTCGACGATCAGCACCGACGAAATGGGCGGCTACAAGGACATCGCCCATTCCGGCTATCGCCATATCCGCGTGAACCACAATCGCGGCCAATATGCAGACGCCGTTACCGGCGCATCGGTCAACGGTCTGGAAAGTTTCTTTTCGCAGCTAAAGCGGTCGATTATCGGCACCCACATTCATGTGAGCCGCAAGCACCTGTGGAAATACGCGAAGGAAGCGGAATACCGCTTCAATCGTCGGAGCCAGCCTTCGGCGATGCTGGACGAGCTTCTTTCGACGTTTGGGCCATTGCCTGAACGGCGCGGTTAAACGCCTCTTCGTCGCCCTTCACCTCGGGGTGTTCGGCGATGAACTGGTCCAGTTTCCCGGTATCGAGGGCTTGCTTTAGGGTGATCATCATGCGATTCTACCATCGGGAATTTATGATGGCAAACGGCGCAAAAATCGAAAGCAGAAGGCGTTGGATTTCCGCGCTGATTGTGACCGTGAGCGCGGTGGTTTCCTACATGGCGTTTTGGCATCTTTGGCCAGTCCTAACCTTTTTGGTCGGCTGTGTCGCGGCGGTGTTGTTGATCGCTTCCGCAGCCTATTATTACAGGTCGGCCTAGGACGTCGCGGGTGAAATCACCTCCACGACCGACCTCCCACCATGCTTCACAACCCACTCCCCGTCCTTCAAGACGTGAACGATCTTAAGTTTGATCTTCATATGGATGGGCGAGTGAAACTTCTCTTTCACTTGGCTGGCTTCCAGAGCGGATAGGAACTTTTCGTCAGCCATCCCCGCACTGATTGTGCCGGGGATACCTTCCTGTCGAAAAACCCAAGCGAGCCGCGGATTGTCCAAATTCGGCGATACCAGGACTACATCTAAAGTTTGGAAGATCGGCTTTTCTTCTGGCACCTCTTCCTGCAAGTCGAACAGCCCCGCGCCCTCGGGAAAACGATTTGCGGGGATGATTTCGGCGGGTCTCCAGTTTTCTCGGTCAGGGACACCTCCGCCTAATCCTATAATCGAACGATCCCGCTGGCATTGACGAAACATCGCCTTTTTGTGTTTTTGAAATTCGGTGTCTTGGTCTGCTTTGAGCACCTCTCGCAGCTGGACCATCTGGGCTTCCGAAAATCCTTCATCACCGAAATACGCCTCCCAAGTCTCTTTGACCGTCACCGGGAGCACGACAAGGGCGGTTAGCCCCACCCGGATGATAAACGGAATATTCTCCCATCTCTCTTTCGCGGTCAGGGCTGCTTTGTTGATTTCGGATTCTTCGATCTTGGCAAGCCAGCGTTTCGAACCCGGCTCCGCAGCGACTAGATTAACGCGATAGTCTTTTGAATCGTCCAGCGCCCGCGCTGCGGCTTTTAGAGCCTTGGCCCATTCAATCGCCGCCTCTGCCGCGATTTCTAGATCGACCTCCTCAGTCGAGGCCACGTCCAGATACAAACTGACAAGCTCTCGGTCAGCTAATTCCTGCGAAAGCATAATCCCCCCTATCCCAAGGGGGTTGCATCCTCCCTCGGCAATGGGGAGTCAAGCCTTACGTATGCGAAAGGGATAATTCCCGATCAAGTCCGGGGTGACGAAGATACGGGGGCAGATTCCCACCCCAAAACCGCGATCCGCCGCTCAAAAAAGCGCTGTCCTACATTATTCCGCTGTGCCAGCCTTGGTGTCAGCTCTTTCAATTTGTAAGCAAAAGCCGCCGCCGCCCGGATTCCTGATGCGGCCAGTTTCCGGCCGCGCTCTGTCCGCCGAACACGACAAATCGGGCGCTGCACTAGGTCACCGACTCATTATGTCGCAGCCAAATTCTGATTGAAGCG
>CAZCUW010000139.1:0-5822 GCA_964502035.1 uncultured Sphingopyxis sp.
CATAACGACGCCCAGGCCTTCGACGACCTCATCACCCGCTGGCGCACCGGCGGCGGCGCGGGAACCCCGTGGATCGCGGTCGAAAGCCTCTACAGCATGGACGGCGACCGCGCCCCGCTGACCGATCTCGCCGCGGTCGCCGACCGCCACGACGCCATCCTGGTGGTCGACGAGGCGCACGCGACCGGCGTCTTCGGTCCCGGCGGCGCCGGACTTGCCCATGGTTTGCCGCGCCGCGACAACCTCGTCACCCTCCACACCTGCGGCAAGGCCCTGGGCTGCGAAGGCGCCTTGCTCTGCGCCCCCACGATCGCGACCGACTTCATCGTCAACCGCGGCCGCCCCTTCATCTTCTCGACCGCCCCCTCGCCCTTGATGGCGTGGCTTGTCCGTCAGGCGATCGAGATCGTCGCCAACGAACCTGAGCGGCAGGCGCGCCTGCACGCGGTCGTCCGCCACGCCGCCGAACGCCTCGTCCCGCTCGGCATCCCGGCCAGCGGCACCCAGGTCCTGCCCGTCATCATCGGCGACAACCAGCGCACTATGCGCATCGCGGGCGCGCTCCAAGGCGCGGGATTCGACATCCGCGGCATCCGCCCTCCGACCGTCCCCCACGGTACCGCGCGCCTCCGCATCGCGATCACCCTCAACGTCGACGAAGCCGACATCGACGCGATGGCCGACGCGCTGGCGCAGGCGATGGCCGCCGCATGACGCGCTTTATCGTCACCGGCACCGACACCGGCATCGGCAAGACGATCTTTTCCGCCGCGCTCGCGGGCGCGACCGGCGCGCCTTATTGGAAGCCGATCCAGGCGGGCCTCGACGAAGAAACCGACAGCGCGGTCGTCGCGCGCCTCGCGGGCGTCCCAATCCGCCCCGAGGCCTATCGCCTCAACACCCCCGCCTCGCCGCATATCGCCGCCGAGATCGGCGGCATCACCATCGACCTCGCCACGCTCACCCCGCCCCCCGGCGCCCTGATCGTCGAGGGCGCCGGCGGCGCGCTCGTCCCGGTTACCCGCACCACCCTCTACGCAGACCTGTTTGCGCGCTGGCAGATCCCGGTGATCGTCTGCGCCCGCACCGCGCTCGGCACGATCAACCACAGCCTGCTGACGATCGAAGCGCTGCGCGCGCGCGGCGTCCCGATCCACGGTATCGCCTTCCTCGGCGACGCGGTGGAGGACAGCGAAGCGATCATCGCCGCGATTGGTGGGGTCCGCCGCTTGGGGCGGCTGCCGATCATCGATCCGCTGACGCCGGAAACGCTCGCGGAAGCCTTCAATGAAAACTTCGACCTCTCGGATTTCGGATAATCCCACCCCGTTCGCCCTGAGCTTGTCGAAGGGCTGTTCTTTTCTTATCCGGCGCCGAAAGAAGAGCGGTGCTTCGACAAGCTCAGCACGAACGGACGAGAAATATGGCTGAATCCTCCCCCGTCTGGCACCCCTTCACCCAGCACGGCCTCGGCGATCCGATCCCGCTGATCGCCCGCGGCGAAGGCGCCCGTCTCTACGACGCCGAAAACAACAGCTGGATCGACGCCATCTCCAGCTGGTGGGTCACCACCCACGGCCACGCGCACCCGCGCATCATGGCCGCGATCCGCGCCCAGTCCGAACGGCTCGACCAGCTCATCTTCGCCGGCTGGACCCACCAGCCCGCCGAGACGCTCGCTGCCGAACTCATCCGCATTACCCCCGCCCCGCTCACCCGCGTCTTCTTCTCGGACTCGGGCTCGACCAGCGTCGAGGTCGCGCTGAAAATGGCGCTCGGCTACTGGTATAACATCGGCGAGCCGCGCAGCCGCATCCTCGTCCTCGAACACAGCTATCATGGCGACACCATTGGCACGATGTCGGTCGGCGAGCGCGGCGTCTACAACCGCGCCTGGCAGCCCCTGCTGTTCGACGTCGACACCATCTCCTTCCCCCACGAAGGAAAGGAGCAAGCCACGCTCGACGCGCTCGAAGCCGCGTGCGCGGCCAAACCCGCCGCCTTCATCGTCGAACCGCTCATCCTCGGCGCCGGTGGTATGCTGATCTATCCCGCGTGGGTGCTCGCCGAGATGCGCGCGATCTGCGCGCGCCACAATGTGCTGTTCATCGCCGACGAGGTGATGACCGGCTGGGGCCGCACCGGCACCCGCTTCGCTTGCGATCAGGCGGGGGTGATCCCCGACATCGTCTGCCTGTCGAAAGGCCTCACCGGCGGCGCGCTACCGCTCGCGGTAACGCTCTGCATCGAACCGATCTTCGCGGCGCATCTCTCGACCGACAGAGCCAAGACCTTCTATCATTCGAGCAGCTACACCGCGAACCCGATCGCCTGCGCCGCCGCGAACGCCAATCTCGAAATCTGGCGCGACGAGCCGGTGCAAGGGCGCATCGACACCCTCGCCGACGCGCAAGCCGCACACCTGTCGCTGCTCAGCCACGACCCGCGCGTCGCCAACCCGCGCCGCCTCGGCACCATCGCCGCGTTCGACATTGTCGCGCCCGACTCCGGCTATCTCTCGAACCTCGCCCCGCGCCTGATCGCCTATTATCGCAACCACGGCATCCTCCTCCGCCCGCTCGGCAACACGGTGTATGTGATGCCGCCTTACTGCATCACCGCCGACGAGCTGGCGCAGGTGTGGGGGGCAGTCGGGGCGTCGCTGGACGCGATTTAGGAATAGCCCCGAACGACCGGAAGTGGATGGTAAGCCCCTCCCCTTCAGGGGAGGGGTTGGGGGTGGGGTCCAGCGGCCTTGCGCAAGGCCGCTGGACCCCACCCGCTGCGACTAACGACCAAGTTCGTAAGTCTCGCTGCCCTCCCCTGAAGGGGAGGGCGTGATTGTTTCGCGACGTCCGCTCCCCACCCAAAGCAGACGCCTACCCTCACCCCCCAAATTTCGCATCCGCCGGCACCACCGCCCAATTCTTCTCCGCCGCCGCGATATATCCCGCGCGGTCCCTATCCCACTGCGCCTTCACCTCCTGATTGAAGTTCAGATACAGCTTCCCATCGACCACCGCATAAGCCAGCGGGTCGCCGGGCGCGAGATAGCCGCGCGACATCGCCCACGCGCAATGCCCGCCATAGCGCGGCATGAACGCCTCTGGGTTGGCGGCAAAGCGCGCCGCGTTGGCGCCATTGGCGAAATAATAGACCGCGCCGTCATGCGCGACCGCGAAATCCGCGCTGCCCTTCACCGGCGCTCCGTCGCCGTCGAAATAGCTGACCGCATCATGACCGCTGACCGCGATATTGCCGCCCTCGACCCCGACATAGACCGGCGCGGCATAGGCTTGCGGGGTAAAGGCCGCGAACGACAGCGGCGCGACCGCGGCCGCGAGCAGGATGAACAGGGCTTGGTTTTTCACGATCGATCTCCATCTGGGTCCAACGGCCCGATGCCCAAGCCCCATCACCCCGTATTCGCGGCCATAGAGCAAAGGGTTACGCGGGCAGGTTCGGCTTAGGTTCATCTGCGCACTTCATGCTGCGACGCAGAAGACGGGGCCAGGGCGAAACGGGATTTGGGAACGCGATCTGTGACGATGAACAAAGCCGGACTCCTCCCCCTGTTCGCCGCCCTCGCCCTCGCCGCGCCCGCCATCGCGCAGGACGACGGTTCACTTGCCCAGTCGGGCCAGCCGCCGCAGCGCACCTCGGTCCTCTACACCTATGGCGACGAGCCCTGCCCCGAACCCGTCGGCGACGAAATCATCGTCTGCGCCCAGCAGCCCGAATCCGAACGCTACCGCGTCCCCAAGGAACTGCGCGAAGAACTGAAAGAGGACGTGGCGGTCGGCGGCGGCAGCTGGGCTTCAAAGGTCGAGGGCTATGACAATATCGCCCGACAGACCCGCCCGAACAGCTGCTCGCCGGTCGGCAGTTACGGCTTCACCGGCTGCGCCGCGCTGGCACTGCGTCAATGGTTCGAGGAGCGCCGCGCGCGCTGACAGAGCCGCGGCACGAAACATTGCGTTCCCTGTGCGCTGATTGACGCGGCCCTGCCCGCGCGCCTAGCCTGCACGCCCCCAACAGGAGACCAATTCATGCGCCGTATCGCTCCCCTCGCCGCCCTCGCCGCCCTCATCGTCGCGGTTCCTGTCGTCATCGCCCAGAACACCCCCGGCACCCCGGGCGCCCCCGACAAGACGCGCGTCGCCGCGGGCACCTATGCCGCCGACGCGGGGCACACGATGGTCGTGTGGGAAGTCGATCATTTCGGCTTCAGCAAATATAGTGGCATCTTCGGCGACGTGACCGGCACGCTCGTCATCGATCCCGCCAATCCCGCCGCGTCAAAGGTCGATGTGACGATCCCGGTCGCCAAGGTCACCACCGCCAGCAGCGGCCTCACCGGCCATCTGCTGCGCGCGGGCAAGGATGGCGGCAAGCCCGACTTCTTCGGCCCCGCCCCCGCCGACGCCAAATTCGTCTCGACCAGCGTCGTCCTCGATGACGACGGCGACGAGGCCAAGGTCACCGGCAACCTCACCCTCAACGGCGTCACCAAGCCGGTCACCCTCGACGTCGATTTCCACGGCGCCGGCACCAACCCCTATAACAAGAAAGCGACCGTCGGCTTCGAGGCCGAAACCACGATCCGCCGCAGCGATTTCGGCATCGCCTACGGCATCCCCGCGGTCAGCGACGCGGTCGAACTCGAAATCCACGCCGCGTTCGAGAAACAGTAAGCGCACCCCAATCTGTCACACGCACCGCGTAAACGCCGGGGCGGGATCTCACCGGTCCCGCCCCTTTTGCGAGGAGTCCGTGTGATGAGCGAACTGGTACGCGAAATTGTCGATGTGAACGCCTTCATCGGCGGCGACGAGGAAAATCCGCTGCTGACCGTCGAGGCCGAGGGCCTCACCCCGACCGCGGGCTGGGCCAATGTCCGGCTCGACCCGCATGTTTACATCACCCCGCCGGAGGACGGCGTCCAGGACTTCGATCTCGTCGGCGATCGTGCCGCGGGCACCGATGACGAAACCCTCATCCAGGTCGAGGCCGCGTGGGAAGGCCCGCTCGCCGACTGGCTGATCGCGGTGCGCGTCCACGCGATCGACAATATGATCGAGGACGAGGTGTTCGAGCCGTGGGACGAGGATGACGCGGAGAGCGAAGCCGCCTGACGCTCGCTCCCCGCGCAATTCACGATCCCCTGCCTGCGCCGGATCGCGACCCCCTCGCGGTCCGGCGCCGTTTTTTGCGGTTCATCACCCAGCCAGCAAGCCCGGCCTAACCTCCCCGCATCATAGGGAGGACCATCATGCGTATCCTGCTGCTCGCCGCCGCGCTCACCGCCGCCGCTCCCGCGCTCGCCCAAAATGCCGCGGCTCCCAATCCCCAGATCGACTATCCCGGCTTCCAGACGCTCGCCGCCAGCGTCGCGCCGCAGCGCGCCACCCGCCTGCTCGCCTTCACCGCCTTCAAGGCCGAAGCCGCCAAGCCCGATGTGCTGCTCCTCGACGCCCGCTCGGCCGACGCCTTCCAGCGCGGGCATATCAAGGGCGCGGTCAACCTGCCGCTGACCGATTTCACCGCGGACAGCCTCGCCGCGGTCATCGGCGCCAACCCCGACCGCGCCATCCTCATCTATTGCAACAATAATTTCCGCAACGACGCCGCCCCGGTGCGGATGAAGGCGGCGCCGCTCGCGCTCAATATCCAGACCTTCATCAACCTCGTCGGCTATGGCTATCCCAATGTGTACGAGCTCGCCGACGTCGTCGATTTTAATGATCCGCAAGTGGAGTGGGTGAAGGACTAGGTCACCGACTCATTATGTCGCAGCCAAATTCTGATTGAAGCGAGTTGGA
>CAZCUW010000140.1:0-5762 GCA_964502035.1 uncultured Sphingopyxis sp.
GGGTAGGGAGGGTGCCTCCCCCTTGCACGCGGGGCCGGCCGGGGGGCTAGAGGCCGACCCGCAGACTCGCACGGAACGCCCAACCAATATGGTTTTGCTGTTCCTCCGCGGACATTTCGCCGGCGACCTGAAAGGCCGAATTGCCAGCGATGCCACGAAGACGGCCGACCCAGCCGCTCGTGCGATCATCAGGGGTGAGGGTGAACGGCGTGCCGTCCTTGAACGACGCCGTGGTCGAACCCAGGGTGCCGCCCACAATCTGGCGGCGTCCGCCTTCGATTTCAAAGCGCGTCCAGCCGTCATATTGGTCGAGGCCGCCAAAATCCATGCCGAGCGCAACGGTGCCTGACACCGCCAGCTCGTCGCTGTCGCGGCCCAGCACTTTCAGGTCGAGCGCGTTGCCGCCCCCGGTTTCCTGATAGCCCTTCTCGGTCAGCTTGAAATAATCGACCCCCACCATCGGCCGGATCGTGATCCCGCCCGCTTCAGCATCATAAGCGAGCGATCCCGATGCCGACCACAGAGTGCCGTCCCATTTGCCCTTCATCGTCTTTTCGATGTCCTCGGCGCCTGCCTCGGCGCTGAAGATGCGGGTGCCTTTCAGGCTGATCGGGGCGCCCGAGACGCGGGCGTTGGCCATGAAGCCGTCGGAGCGCAGGCGCCAGTGCAGCGCGCCTTCAAACTGGCTGGTGGCGACTTCATTGGCGTTGCTGCCGTTGGCGTCCTTGCCGCTGAGAAACGCGATCGAGCCACCGAAGTTGCCGACATCGCTCTTGATCTCGGCGCCGAGGCCGATGCCCCAGCCGCTGACGTCATAGCTGGCTGTATCGCCGACGCTTTTCGACGTGCCCCACACCGCCTGGTTGACCCAATAACCCCATTTGCCTTCGTCCTGGAACGGCGCATTGGGGTCCTGCAGGTGGCGCGACAGCGCGCGCGAGCCCGAGGTGACGGTCTCGAATACGCCGCCCTCATGCTCGGGCAGCATCTGGCCCAGCTGGCCGCGGAATTGTTCGCCGCTGGTGATGCCCAGAAAGACGTCCTCGATCTTCTGGTCGGCAATCACCGCGTCGAGCACGGCGTCGAACGCGCCCGCTTCGGAACGGTTGAGCCCCAGCTCGGTCGTGCTCTTGCGCGATACATCGACGATCAACTGGGTCGCGTTCGAGGTCAGCGTGCCCTTGTACAGGAACGGCAGCAGCGTCTGCGACGCGGTCAGGTTGCTGGCGCCGGTCAGTGTTCCGGCGGTCAGCACGATATGCCGTCCCTCGGCCTGTTCGATGCTCGACAGCCGCAGCGCCAGTTTGGATTCGGCGCCAAAGCTGGCGCTGCCGGTGACCTGCAACGCGGTGCCGGTGCTGCCGGTGTCGAGCAGGACGCCGAGCGTTCCCTTGTCGGTGACCGCCAGCGATGCAATCCGCGCGGCGCCGGACACGTCGAAGGTGCCGCCGCCGACCGATACCGCCAGCCCCTGGGCATTGGCCAGCGAGCCCGAGAAGATCGCGGTGCCGCCGATGCTCAGCGTATCGGCGCCGCCGCCGAAGTCCGCCGCGCCGGTGAATTTCGAGGTTCCGGTCAGCGTCATGCTGTCATTCCCGGCGCCGAAGCGTGCGGTGCCCGCATAAGTGGCGTCACCCGACAGCGCGAGGCGATTGTTGCCCGCGCCGAAAAAGCTGTTCCCCTTCACCGAACCGTCGGCGATATCGAAAATGTCGTTGCCGCCGCCAAAGCGGACGTCGCCGACGATGCTGGGCGCGGCGATCCCTGACGCAACGGCGGTTTGCCGGACGGTGGCGCCGGTGGCATGCGCCGACAGGTCGATCGCGACATTGCGGTCCGACGTGGCGAGCGCCCCGGTGGCGCTGATCGTGCCGCTGTTTTCGATGACATCGACATTGCCCGACAGGTCGATGATGCCGCGCGCGGTGCCATTATCGCCGCCGGTTTTGGCCGCGATCGTGCCGCTGTTGCGGATCAGCGAAACGTCACCGCCCGCCTGGACCAGCACCGCGGTCGCGACCGATCCCGCGACATTGCCGGTCGTCGTGGCTTCGATCCTGCCCGCGTTGCGCAGTTCGGGGGTCGTCGCCCCGCTGCCGATGCGAATGGCCGTTGCGGCGACGTCCTTTGACAGCGCGGTCACGCTGCCGGTGGCGCCAATGCCGATCCCGCCCGCGATCGTCACGGCGCCGCCCAGGCCGCCGATCTGCATCCCGTTGCCGTCCTTGCCGGCATAGAGCCCGTTGCCGAGCACGGCGCCGTCGATGATCAGTCCCAGCCCGGTGCCGGTCCCGGCGACCGGACCGATCGTCACGTTTTGTGTGGCCGACCCGATCCGAACCGCCGCTGCCGACCCGAACGAGCGCACCGCGGCACTGCCTTCCTTGTCGTCGGGGATGCCGTCCTTGTCCTCGTCATTGTCGGTTGTGCTCGCATCCTTCGGCGGGACCGCCAGGACGATGCCGCCGGTCACATTGCCCTCGACCGACAGCGCCGGGCCGCCGATCAGCAGGTCGTCGGCGTCGAGTTTCGACGGATCGGCGGGCGGGGCGGTGAAACGGTAGCCGGTGGCGGTCAGATTGCCCTGGACCACCAGCGCTCCGGTGATGTTGCCCGCCAGCCGCGCGGCCGTTGCGTCGAGGCCGATGGCGGTGACCGTCCCGGCCAGGCGAACATTGCCGGTGACGTCCTGCAACCCGACGCCGAGCGCGCGGTCGCCGAGCACCGAAATTGTGCCGTCGGTCGTGAAATTGCCCGTCAACGGCCCGCCCAGACGGATGCCCGCCGAATCATTGCCCTCGATCGCGATCGATCCGCTGTTGACGATATTGCCGGTGAAGGCACCGAGGGTGGAGATGCCGACGCGGTTGCTGCCCAGTGCAAAGGCGCCGTCGATGTCGCCGTCATTGTCGATGTCGGTCGGCGCATAGGGTTCGTCGATGATGATCTTGCCGGTGGCGGCGTTGGTGATCGATCCGACCGTTCCGGCGTTGGCGACTATGCCGCGCGCGCCATTGACGTTGCTGATCTCGATCGTGCCTTCGTTGATGACCTTGTGATTGCTGTCGATGGTGATCGCAGTGCCGCTGGTCGGCTTCACCGAACCCGTCGAGGTGATCTTGATATCATCGGGTGCGCCGGATTTGATTGTCGACGTCCGCACCGGTGCCGTGGTCGCGGTGGTGATCGTCGTTTCCGCCTGGGCCGTCGTCGAAAGCAGGGCGGCCAGGCAGGTGGTGGCCAGCAAAGTGTTGCGCATCGGGTTCCTCTTGTGATCGGGGCCGGGATGGCATCCCGGCGACAATCACAAGACGGAGCCCGCGCGCCGCGGCCTTGGAAGAAAAGTGCAGCTTGTGCAAAACCCCCGCGGGCGTCGCCCCTTGCGGTCCCTAACGCCGCCTGACGCCGTAATCGATCCTGATCCTGACCCATGCCCCCACCAAAGGCCGTCCACCCAGGCGCGGCGGGCGCACCTGGAACGCCCAGGCGGCGGCGAGCACGGCGCGGTTGATCTGCGATCCGTTCGGATACTCGTCCAGCCCGACGCAGTCCTCGACCCGGTAATCCGGCGCGGTGCGGCAAGCGATCAACCCCCAGCCAGGCCCGCTGGCGGTGGACAAATAACCGCGAAGCTCGTCATCTCTCGGCTCGCGATACCAGGCCGCGGCATAGAGTGGTTCGCCATTCGGTGCTGTTCCCACCCGCTCTGTATCGCGGGAGGCGGAGGATGCGCCACCGGTGTTGGGCGGCCCATAAACCTGCGCACCGGGTGGGCGCGTCGCGATCCGCGGAGTCGCCGGTGGCGGGGACCGTTCGGCGGGCGCCGTCATGATCGGCGTGGCGGGCGGCGGGGGCAGCGGTTGGGCCGGTGCTGGCGGCGCCGGTTCGTCGGGTGCTGGCTGCGGCGACACCGGCTGTTCTTCGGTCTGCTGGCGCTCGGCGCTGCTCGGTTCGGGCGCTTCCTCTGAAATCTCGCTGGCCTCGAGGCTCACCACGCTGACGCGCGCCTCCCGGTAATCGGACGGCGTTTCGGCGCCAAACGAGAGCAGCATGAGCAGCAGCAGCGCCGGGATCAGAACCGCCAGGCTGATGGCGAGCGCGCGTCGCCCCGGCCCGATGCTGAGCGGTTCGACATAGGGAGTGGCTGGAACAGGGGTCAGCTGAAGCAATCTTTGGTGGCGGCGTCCGCTGGTCAAGGTGCCGGGGGCTATCTGCGCGGGGGATAGTGAGGCGCCCGACCTTTGACAAGGGTGCGCGCCGCCCGGCGGGCAAAATGGCCTATTAGCTTTTCGCCAGGCAAAGCTCCATTTTATGCCTACCGCAGGATCGCCTGATACCTTGGGTCCAGATTGATCGCCTGTTGTTCGTCGGCGTCGGCGCGCTTGGGATCGCCATATTTTCGCAACAGGACGCTGCGGTTGTAATAGGCGCGCGCCGACTTGGGCGACAATCCTATTGCGCGGTCAAGATCGGCCAGCGCGGCTGCGCCGTCGCCTTGCCGGTCATAAGCAAGCCCACGGTTGAGATAGACGGCCGAAAGATCCGGCGCGATGGCAAGCGCCGCATCGAACTCCGCGATTGCCTGGTCCAGATCACCGGACCATGCCTGTTTCAGACCCTCGGATAGATGGGCGTCGGCCTGGTTCCGGACGGCTTTTGCCGCCTTGGCGGCGAGCTTGCGGCACTGCGACAGAGCCCGGTTCGGGTCGTTCACCGTGCACGCGTTCCAATCGCCGCGCCGCACGGGCGTCCTCGGCGCGGTGCGCGCGCCGGTGACGACGATCGATCCCTCGCTCCGGCTGGAATATTCTTCGGACGAGACTACCGACACGGCGACCGGCGTTTCTTGCAGACTTTGTGAAAGGGCTCGCCCCTGAACGACGATAGGCACGGCATCATCGGCGCGCATCATGGGCGGTGGCGGCGCGGCGGGCGCCGCCTGGACGATCTCCAACGACTTGGCTGCCGTCGCGGTATCGCCCGATCGAGGCGGCGACGGGGCGATGTTGGGGGTGTCCGGCGCGGTGGCGGGCGGCGTGACAGCCCCAACCGCATTTGGTGCGGCGGCGATCGTGGTGACGGACGGCGCTTCATCGGTGGCGCCGGACGCAACCCGTTCGTCGGCTGCGGGGACCAGCGGCACCGACGACTGCCACGCGAAAGGCAGGCTGATCGCGACCACAAGCGCGGCGGCGGCAAGCAGCCCGGCCTGCGGACGGTGGAGTGATTTCCACCATGGCGTTGGCTCGGGGCCGGGTTTGCGCGCCGGGGCAGGGGCGCCGTCGAAGCGCGCTAGGGCTTCGGCCATCGCCGCTTCGCGCCGTTTTGGCGCCGGCGGCGGTGCGTTTGGCAAGAGCGCCCTGACATCGTCGTCGCGCGTCATCGGCGTGCCCCGCCAATCGCCTGACAGCCCCAAAAACGTCGATCGACGTTGCAGCGGAAACCTGGAATGAGGGGCAGGAGCGTCGGCATTATCGTGTCTTATACGCACAATTGCGCGGTGGTCGATACAGCGGCGCCGGTATCGGGGCGCCGCTATATCCTGACCTTGGCAGCAATGCCGCCGCTGCTCTCACGGCTCCAGTCGTGCCAGTGCGCCCGCTGATTTGGCGGCACGGACCAGATTGACCAGCTCCATGCGATAGCCGAAATCGTCGCGGCCGCGCGCGCCGCCGACAATGCGCAGCACATCGTCATAGGTCATCGATCCATTGTAACGGCCGCCGCGCAGCAGTTCGGCAAAAGAGGCAACCCCGGCGGCG
>CAZCUW010000141.1:0-2545 GCA_964502035.1 uncultured Sphingopyxis sp.
TGGCGCGCTTCGACAATCTGACCGGCCTGCCCAATCGCCTCAGCCTCAACGAAGACCTGGCGCGCGCGATGGCGCATGCGCTCGACGCCAAGGCGCGCTGCGCGCTGCTGATCATCGACCTCGACCGGTTCAAGGCGGTCAACGACACGCTCGGCCATCCGGTCGGCGACAAATTGCTGGCGCAGGTCGCGGCGCGGCTGAAAGGGCTGATGGAGCGCGGGATGACCTGCGGCCGGCTCGGCGGCGACGAATTTGCCGTGGTGCTGCACAATGTCCCGTCGGCCGACGCCGCCGAAGAGCTGGCACAGCGCCTGATCACCACGATCAGTCGGCCTTATGTCGTCGACAATCACCAATTGTTCGTCGGCGCCAGCATCGGTTTTGCGATCGGACCGCAGGACGGCGCGACGGTCGAAACGCTGACCCGCAACGCCGATCTGGCGCTCTACAAATCCAAGGACAAGGGCGGCAATGTCGTCGCAGCCTATGTCGCCTCGCTGCACGCGCAAGCCGAAGAACGGCGGGTGATGGAACAGGAATTACGCGGCGCGCTCGAACGCCGCGAATTTGAACTTTATTACCAGCCGGTGGTGATTGCCGCCGACGGCACGTTGAACGGCTTTGAAGCGCTGATCCGCTGGACCAACCAGAAACTGGGCAATGTCTCGCCGGGGCGCTTCATCCCGCTGGCCGAGGACGCCCGGCTGATCTCGCCGATCGGCGAATGGGTGCTGCGCACCGCATGCCACGAAGCGATGAAATGGCCGTCGAATCTGAAGGTCGCCGTCAACGTGTCGGCCGACCAGCTGACCGACCCCGCCTTTGCCGGGGTGGTCGTCTCGGCGCTGGCGCAGAGCGGGCTTCCGCCGCAGCGGCTCGAGATCGAAGTCACCGAAAGCGTGTTCCTGCGCGACGGCGGCGGCGCGGCGCAGCTGCTCGACCAGTTGATCGGGCTGGGTATCCGGCTGTCGCTCGACGATTTCGGCACCGGCTATTCCTCGCTCGGCTATCTGCGCAAAACGCAATTTTCGACGATCAAGGTCGACCGCAGCTTCGTCGTCGGCGCCGCCAAGGGCAGTATCGAATCGATCGCGATCATCCGCGCCGTCGTCGCGCTCGCCGACAGCCTGGGCATGTCGACGACCGCCGAGGGCGCCGAAACCGAGCTCGAGGTCGAAACGATCCGCGCGATGGGGTGCAGCAACATCCAGGGCTATTATTACGGCCGCCCGATGCCGGCGACCGACGTGCTGGCGCTGTTCCGTCCGACCGAATCCGCGACCAGCGCCGCCGCCTGACGGCGACCAGTTGAACCCTTCGCGCGATGAATTGACGGGCTTAACAAAAGGTTCCGCCGCTCACCGCAACCCCGGCGCGACTCGTCGCGCGACGCGTGGTGGCGCGGGCAAAGCATGGCAAAGACGCTGCAACGCTTGAACACAAGCATTGGGGGTCGCATTTCATGCCGCATCGTCACTTTCTGGCTGCCGCCATCGCGTCCGTAATGACGCTCGCCGGCCTGCTCGTCAGCACCCCCGCCGCGGCGCGCGATTATCTGCAATGCGTCCCCTTTGCCCGCGCCGAATCGGGTGTCGATATTCGCGGCAATGCCAAGACCTGGTGGGCGCAAGCCGCCGATGACTATGCCCGCGGCGACGAACCGCGCGAAGGCGCGGTGATGGCTTTCGCCGGCACCCGCGGTATGCCGCTCGGCCATGTCGCCGTGGTCAAGAAAATCGTCAGCGACCGCGAAATCCGCATCGACCACGCCAATTGGTCGCCGATCAACGGCCGCCGCGGCCAGATCGAACGCAACGTCCGCGTCGTCGACGTCAGCGACGCCGGCGACTGGAGCATGGTGCGCGTGTGGTACGCGCCGATCGGCGACCTTGGCCTGCGCGCCAATCCGGTGCAGGGTTTCATCTATGCCGGCGGCGCCCGCAACAAGGCGCCCAGCTTCAAGGCGCCGGTGTGGGCGCAGAACGACTGGAAGCCCGGCAACGGCCTGGAAGTCGTGGTTGCCTCGCTCGGCCAGTAAGGGCCGAACGCCCTAATCCATCAGCGTCATTGCGAGCGCAGCGAAGCAATCTCCAGCTATCGACCTTATGCTTGGCCGATAGCTGGAGATTGCTTCGTCACTTCGTTCCTCGCAATGACGCAGCCGTTTACGCTGCGTCGCCCTTGTCGCCATCGCCCGCATCTTTGGGCGCTTCACCCTCGCCCGCTGCGGCATCCTCGAACCAGGCTTCGACCTCGCCCGACAGCTTGATCGTCATCGGCTGGCCAAAACGGTCCTTCGACTTGCCCGCGGCGACGCGGATCCAGCCTTCGGAAATCGAATATTCCTCGACGTCGGTGCGCTCCTTGCCTTTGAAGCGGATCCCGATGCCGCGCTGCAGCACCTCCATGTCGAAATGGGGCGAGCGCGGGTTGGTCGACATATGGTCGGGGGGCGTATCGGTCATGAACTAAATTCCCATAAAATGATGGCGCGGCCCTAGCGGGACCGCGCCATCGTCGTCAACGGAAAGGCGTCAACACAGGG
>CAZCUW010000141.1:2645-5689 GCA_964502035.1 uncultured Sphingopyxis sp.
GGGCCGGTGCCGCCTTCCACGTTAGTGGAAAAAACGTCAGAACCCCGCTTTCAACGTCACAAAGAACTGCTGCGGCGCGCCTGCGAGCAGGGTCTGGTTGTCGCCGCGGTTGGCGAAGCCGTTGGTGCCGATCGTCGAGACATATTCCTTGTCGAACAAATTGGTCGCATTGACCTGCACCGAAATCCGCTCGTTCAGCCGGTATCCGATGCTGGCATCGACGATTACGAAGCCGCCGACCTCGGCATCATTCTCGAACGAATAATAGCGTTTCGAGGTGTAATTGGCGCCGACGCGGGCAAAGAAGCTGCCCGTGTCAAACGTGATCTCGCCCTTGGCCAGATGGCGCGGCGAATTGACCACGGTCTTGCCCGCGGTCGCCGCGACGGTCGTGCCCGCAGCGTTGACGACATCGTCCTGATATTCGGAGTCGTTATAGGCGTAGGACGCGAACAGCGACAGATCGGGGGTGACGCGGAACGTCCCCGCCGCCTCGACGCCCCACGACCGCACGTCGCCGACATTCTGCAGGATCGCCGGATTGCCCTGAATCCCCGACCCGTTGGCAAAGGCGATGATGCGGTCCTTGAAATCGACATAATAGCCCGCGATCACGCCCTGAAAGCGCGACGATTTGGTGCGGAAGCCCAATTCGTAAGTGGTCGAGGTTTCGGGTTTCAGGTCAAGCGCGTCGAAACCCGCCTGCGTCGTCGCGAACGGCCCGCCGGTCGCCGAGCTTTCGAACGCGCGCATATTTTCGGTGTAGCTCGCGAAAACCTCATTATCGTCGTTCACCCGGAACAACAGCCCCGCCTGCGGCAGGAACCAGTCCTTCGCCTCGGTGCGCCCCGCCGCCAGATTGCCGCGGACGATCGGGGTCGCCAGGTTGGTGACGCGCAGCCCTTTCCACCCGGCGTTGATCTGGACCTGCCCCAGGTCGAGCGTGTCCTGGACATGATATTGCAGCGTCTGGGTGTTGAAATCGAAATTCCACTGGGTCGCCAGCGGATCTTTCGGGAATGTCAGGCTGCCGCGGCTCGGCGCCCCGGCGGTGTCGGCCAGGCCATAGAAACGCCGCGCCTGATTGAAGTCATTATCCTCATACCACATGCCGAGTTCGAATTTGTTGTCGCCCAGCGTGAACAGGCTGCTGGCGACGATGCCATAGCGTTCGATGTCATATTCGGTGGTGCGGATGGTGATCGGGGCGCCGCCGGGGGTGACGACATAGGGGGTGAACCACAGCCCGCGGCCCTTGTTGCCATGGTAATAGCCCATCGCGTTCAGCGTCCAATATTCGTTCAGCGGCGCCTCCACGCCAACCCCCGCGAGCCAGTCCTTGCGCAGCCCCGCGGCGTCGTAATAGGCGTCGTCGACGGTCGCGACCGGCGCCGGAAACGCCTCGCCGACCCCGGCATAGGGCGCCGTGAACACCGCCCCCAGCGGCAGCGTGCCATTGGCGACGCCGGCGTTGAACGCGGCGCGCGCGACCTGGTTCTGATAGACTTTGGCGACGCGGACTGCGGTGTCCCAATCCTTGGCGAAATTGTCCCACTGGTAACCGAGCCGGTTGATCATCCCGGCGCTCAGATCCTGATAGTCATTCTCGGCGCGCTCCGAATAGTTGACGAAGCCGAAAAACTGGCCGTCGCCGACCGGCTGGACGATACGCGCATTGACCTGATGCTGGCGCTGGACGCCGTCGCCCTTCCACTTGTCGGCATCCTGCCACGCATAGCTGAGCGAGAGGCGGGGGCCGCCGGCAGCGATCGGGCCGCTGTCGAGCCGGACAAAGACGCGCTTGGTGTCTTCGCTGCCATAGGTGCCCGATGCCTCGATCCCGAAGGTCTCGGCCGGTTCGCGCGCGAAAAATTCGATCGTGCCGCCAAGGTTGCTCGTCGAGGCCGCCGACAGCGAACCTGCGCCCTGCGCCACTTCGACCCGGCCGACATTCTCGCTGATGATCGCGCGGCTGATGTGCAGGCCGTTGTGATTGCCATAGCTCATGTCGCCCAGCGGCACGCCGTCGAGCGTGAAGCCGAGCTGCTGCTGCGCAAAGCCGCGGATCGAGATGCGCGACGACCATTCATAGGCGCCGAACGGATCGGCCGACTGGAAATTGACCCCCGGCAGCTTGTCGATGGCCTTGAGCGGGCTGATCCCCGCCACTTCGAGCGCGATATCGGCGGCGCCCAGTTCCTGCACCTGCCGCGCCTGCCCCTGGCCGAGCACGACGATTTCTTCGACATCGGCCCCATCGGCGGCGGCGTCGGTCGCGGTTTCCGCGGCAAACGCCGGCGTCGCGGCCAGCGCGGCGATAAATGCGGCCCCAGCCCGCAGGCGGTTCCTGAACTGCTTGGTCATCGACAAATCCCCCTTGTCCCGCCGCCGAAATGGCGCGGTGGTCGCGGGGGCTTTAGGGAGGCGATATTGCTGCGCTGCGGCGAAGGCGTGACGTAGCGATGACGATATTAAGATGGATTGGCGTCACAGGGAATCAAGCTGCTCGGCGGCGGGATA
Organism: uncultured Sphingopyxis sp.; assembly: GCA_964502035.1. Lineage (GTDB taxonomy): Bacteria > Pseudomonadota > Alphaproteobacteria > Sphingomonadales > Sphingomonadaceae > Sphingopyxis. Next base: position 5,166 of record CAZCUW010000141.1, read on the forward strand.
CAGATCGCAATTTTCGCGCTCGATCCGCATCCCGAGCACATGGAGCACGATCTCGGTCGCAGCGCGGAATCCCGGCCAGTCGTCGGCGATCCGCTCGGCGGTCCATGTCGCGTCATAGGTCGCAAAATCCTGCGCGATATGCCCCATCTCGCGGACAAATTCGCCCGCCATCGCGACGACCTGCGGATTACCGCTCGCCTTCAGTCGTGGATAGAGAACCCAGTCCTCGCATTTCAGGTGGCGCAGCAGCGTGTCGCGCAGCATCCCGCGCACCGACGCGAGTTCGGTCGGCCGCGGCGGATCGGGCGCGCGGACAAGGTCGAGCAAAATCTGGGACAGAGTGGCCAGCGCAGCATGTTCGGCGCGCAGCCGCCGCATTTCAGGACCGATGGGCATATGCGCCCCTTTTATAAACGGTCCCTTCAAAGCCGCTATATTATGTCGGCGTGAAAAGAAGGTGAACGCGCATTAGGTCACCGACTCGTTATGGCGCAACCATATCCTGATGGATGCGAGTTGGACTG
>CAZCUW010000142.1:0-5673 GCA_964502035.1 uncultured Sphingopyxis sp.
CCCTGTTCGAACAGGGCCGGTTCGCAATAGAGCCGCCGTGCCCCCGATTGCACCGCCAGCCGCAACAGGGTGAGCATCATATCCCATTCGCCCGGCATCGCCGCGAGTTCGGCGACCATCGGCTCCGAAATGCTCGCCAGCCCGCCCCAGCGCCGCGTTGCATCGATACGTTCAAAGCCCTGCGTCAGCGGCGTGTCGCCGGTGACGAGGATAGCGGGCGCCCCGGGCTTGGCGATCGCGGCATAATGCGTCCCGCCCGCGCGCAGCCCGTCGGCGACCAGGATGATACGGTCGTCGCCCTGCACCAGCCCCATCAGGTCGGCGGCCGCGCGCACCGGGGTCACTTTAAGCCCGCGGCGGCGGATCCGGTCGCACGTCGCCAGCAAATCGGCGGGTACCGCCGCGACCGCCACCGCCACATGCGTCACCCCCACGTCCGCAAGCCGTGCCGTCTGCCGCTCGATCAGCGTTTCGCCCGCGACGGTCACGAGCGCGCGCAGCCCGCCGTCGGGCAAGACTTCGCTGGCGCCGATCAGCGCAATCAGAGCCATCGGCGGGCGCGATGATGTTGAGAAGCCACGGCTCACCGTCATATGGCGCCGAACCGGTTTGGCAAGCATGCTTGTCGGGCCGCGGCAGGGCATGATACGCCGCCCGCGTGACAGATCGCGGATCGGCCATCATTATCGGCGCTTCGGGCGGCATTGGGGCTGCGCTCGCCGACGCGCTGCAAGCTGAGGGACGCCATGACGTCATCCACCGCTTCGCCCGCGCGCTGCCTGCCCCGCACCACCTCGACCTCACCGACGAGGCCTCGGTCGCGGCCGCCGCGGCGTTCGTCCGCGATGATGGCCCGCCGCCGCGGCTGGTGATCGTCGCCACCGGCCTGCTCCACGCGGGCGATCACCGCCCCGAACGTGCGCTGGCCGACATCGACCCCGACTGGATGGCGCGCAATTTTGCCGTCAACACGATCGGCCCGGCGCTGATCGCCAAATATTTCCTGCCGCTGCTGCCCCGCCGCGGGCGCACGGTGTTCGCGGCGCTGTCGGCGCGGGTCGGCAGCATCGGCGATAACCGCAGCGGCGGTTGGTACAGCTATCGCGCCGCGAAAGCCGCGCTCAACCAGATGGTGCGCGGCTTCGCGATTGCCGAGGCGCGGCGCAACCCCGACGCGATCGTCGTCGCGCTGCACCCTGGTACCGTCGACACCGGCCTGTCGGCGCCGTTCCAGCGCGGCGTTCCCGCCGAAAAGCTGACCGCGCCGTCCGCTGCCGCCGCCAATCTGCTTCGCGTGTTGAGCGCGCTGACACCCGCCCAAAGCGGGCGGATTTTCGCGTGGGACGGCAGCGAAATCATTCCCTGAAAACCCACCGAATCGCTGGCATTTCCCGCCACCGTCGGCTAGGTAAAAGTCACCTCCCGAAAAGCAGAAAAAAGGCCGGGTCTTGACCGAAGAAAATACGCCGACGCCGCCGTCCGAAGACGGCATTTCGCCGATCAACATCGTCGACGAAATGAAGACGAGCTACCTCGATTACGCGATGAGCGTGATCGTCAGCCGCGCGCTGCCCGACGTGCGCGACGGGCTGAAGCCGGTGCACCGCCGCATCCTCTATTCGGCGTTTGAAAGCGGCTATGTCGCGGGCCGCCCCTATCGCAAATCGGCGCGTATCGTCGGTGACGTCATGGGTAAATATCACCCGCACGGCGACAGCTCGATCTACGACGCGCTGGCGCGGATGACGCAGGACTGGTCGATGAGCGTCCCGCTCGTCGATGGTCAGGGCAATTTTGGGTCGATGGACCCCGATCCGCCGGCGGCGATGCGCTACACCGAATCGCGCCTGGCCAAGGTCGCGAACACCCTGCTCGGCGATCTCGACAAGGACACTGTCGACTTCCAGCCCAACTATGACGGCTCCGAATCCGAACCTACCGTCCTGCCTGCCCGCTATCCTAATCTGCTCGTCAACGGCGCCGGCGGCATCGCGGTCGGCATGGCGACCAACATTCCGCCGCACAATCTGGGCGAAGTGATCAACGCGACGCTGGCGACGATCGACAATCCCGAAATCACCCTCGACGAATTGATGGCGATCATCCCCGGTCCCGATTTCCCGACCGGCGCGCTGATGTTGGGTCAGGGCGGCGCGCGCAATGCCTATGCCACCGGTCGCGGCTCGGTAATGATGCGCGCAACGCATATCATCGAAGAAGGCAGGAACGACCGCCAGTCGATTGTATTGACGTCGATTCCCTTTCAGGTCGGCAAGTCGGGACTGGTCGAGAAAATCGCCGAAGCGGCGCGCGACAAGCGGATCGAGGGCGTGTCCGACATCCGCGACGAATCGAACCGCGAGGGCGTCCGCGTCGTCATCGAGCTGAAACGCGACGCCACCGCCGAGGTCGTGCTCAACCAGCTGTGGCGCCACACCCCGGCGCAGTCGAGCTTCCCTGCCAACATGCTTGCGATCCGCGGCGGCCGCCCCGAAATGATGGGGCTCAAGACCATCCTGTCGGCGTTCATCGACTTCCGCGAGGAAGTGATCACCCGCCGTTGCAAGTTCGAGCTGAACAAGGCGCGCGACCGCGCCCATATCTTGCTCGGCCTGGTCGTCGCGGTCAGCAATCTCGACGAAGTCGTCCGCATCATCCGCAGTTCGCCCAGCCCGGCCGCGGCACGCGAAGCACTGCTCGCCCGCGAATGGCCGATCGGCGACATCGCCCCCTATATCCGCCTCGTCGAAGCGATCGACGGCGAGATCGACGATAGTTCGAGCTATCGCCTGTCCGACGTCCAGGTGAAGGCGATCCTCGACCTCCGCCTGCACCGCCTGACCGCGCTCGGCCGTGATGAAATTGGCAAGGAACTCAAGGAACTCGCTGACGAGATTGAGGAGCTGCTCAGTATCCTCGCCGATCGCGAAAAACTCTATGCCGTCATGCGCGAGGAACTGGTCGCAGTGCGCGACGAATTCGCCAAGCCGCGCCGCACCCTCCTCGCCCCCGCCGCCGACGGCATCGACGACGAGGATCTGATCGAGCGCGAAGAGATGGTCGTCACCGTCACCATGGACGGGTATATCAAGCGCACCACCCTTGACACCTTCCGCGCGCAGCGCCGCGGCGGCAAGGGCCGCGCCGGCATGGCGACGAAGGACGAGGATGTTGTCACCGAAATGTTCGTCACCTCGACGCACACCCCGGTGCTGTTCTTCTCGACCCTCGGCAAAGTGTACCGGATGAAAGTGTGGCGCCTGCCCGAGGGCGGGCCGGCGACGCGCGGCCGTCCGATGGTCAATCTGCTGCCGCTCGGCAAGGACGAGACGATCTCGACCGTGCTGCCGCTGCCCGAGGACGAGACCGAGTGGGGCAAACTCCACGTCATGTTCGCCACCGCCAAGGGCAGCGTGCGCCGCAACAGCATGGATGCGTTCACCAACGTGCCGTCGAACGGCAAGATCGCGATGAAGTTCGAGGGCGAGGACGAGGACGACCGGCTGATCGGCGTCGCCCTGCTCGACGAAAGCGACGATGTGCTGCTCGCGACGCGCCAGGGCAAGGCGATCCGCTTTGCCGGTGACGACGTCCGCGAATTCCAGAGCCGCAATTCGACCGGGGTGCGCGGCATGCGCCTTGCCGCGGGCGACGAAGTGATCTCGCTCTCGATCCTCCACCGCGTCGGCACCAGCGGCGACGAGCGCGAAGCCTATCTGCGCGCCGCCCCGTGGAAGGATAATGAAAACGAACCGACGCTGCCCTCCGACCGGATGGAAGAACTCGCGGCGCGCGAACAATTCATCCTGACCGTCTGCGCCAATGGCTATGGCAAGCTGTCGTCGGCTTATGAATATCGCCGCACCGGCCGCGGTGGTCAGGGCATCACCAACATCGACAATATCGCGCGCAACGGCCTGGTCGTCGCCAGCTTCCCCGCCACCAAATTGCATCAGCTGATGCTGGTCACCGACCAGGCAAAACTGATCCGCATGGGGCTCGATTCGATGCGCGTCATCGGACGTGGCTCGGCGGGGGTGCGCCTGTTCGACGTGGCCAACAACGAGCATGTCGTGTCGGCCGCCTTGATCGAGGACAGCGACGAGGAAGAGGTCGAAGGCGCCGAAAACACTGCGGGCGAAGGCATCGCGGGCGACACCCCCGACGCCGAAACCCCGACCGAGGCCCCGTCCGAATGACCGCGTCGACCGCCTTCAAGGTGCTGACCCAACAGCAATGGGCCGATTTCGAACGCGAACGCGTGTTCCGCGGCGCCCCGGTCGACATCGCCGACGGCTATATCCACCTGTCGACCGGCGAGCAGTTGGAAAGCACGATCGCCAAGCATTTCGCGGGCCAGTCCCCGCTGATGATCGCCGAGGTCGACCTGATCCTCCTCGCCGACGCGATCCGCTGGGAAGAAGCGCGCGGCGGCGACCTGTTCCCGCATCTTTATGCCGAACTGCCGATCCACGCGGTGGTGAGTTTGCAGAAGCGCGATTAGCGCCCCCTAATCGGCTGGATCCACGGCCCCGCCGAGGCGGGGCCGAGCGGATGTTTGCTTTGGGGTGGGGAGCGGACGTCGCCGATCCTCCCCCGTCGGGGGAGGATCGCTTACGTCCACGTCCGATCGCGACCGGACGCGACCGCTGTCCGGTCTTGTCGAGCAAAGACAGCACCCCCAATTGACGCCGCCGCCCAACCGGCGCACCTTCCCCGCATGACCCTCATTATCACCCCCAGCGGCCAGTCCTGCGGCGCCCGCGTCACCGGCGTCGACCTGACCCGACCGCTCGCCGCCGACACCGTCGCCGAAATCCGCGCCGCCTGGCTCGACCACCATGTCCTCGCCTTCCCCGACCAGCGGCTGAGCGACGATGACCTTGAGCGTTTCACCCAATATTTCGGTGGCTTCGGCGACGACCCTTTCATCAAACCGATTCCCGGTCGCGACCACATCATCGCGGTCAAGCGCCGCGCCGACGAAACCTCGCCGCTGTTCGCCGAAAACTGGCATAGCGACTGGAGCTTTCAGGCGCGGCCGCCCGCGGGCACCTGCCTGTTCGGGATCACCATCCCGCCGGTTGGCGGCAACACCGATTTCGCCAACCAGCACGCCGCGCTTGCCGCGATGCCCGCCGCCCTCCGCGCCCGGATCGAGGGCAAGCAGGCGATCCACAGCGCCCGAGGCGGTTATGCGCCGTCGGGCATGTATGGCGCGAACGACAAGGATCGCAGCATGGACATCCGGTCGGGCGACGAAGCCTTGGCGACCCAGACCCATCCCTTCATCCGCCGCCACCCCGAAACCGGCCGCGAAGGCCTGTTCGGCTGCGCCGGTTACATCATGGGCATCGAGGGCATGGACGATGCCGAGGCGTTGCCGCTGCTCTATGAACTGCTGCAATGGCAGGGGCGCGAGGAATTCCGTTACAGCCATGTCTGGGAGTCCGACATGCTGATCCTGTGGGACAATCGCTCGCTGCTCCACCGCGCCACCGGCGGCTACGACGGCCACGAACGCCTGCTCCACCGCACGACGATCGCGGCGTGGGATGGGTAAGGACGCGGGCCGAGGTGCCTGCGCCGGGCCATCATCCCAAAGTTCAGTAAAGTTCAGCCTAGGTCACATACCCATAAACAGGATTCCCATGGAGGGTAATTTCTGATTCA
>CAZCUW010000143.1:0-5646 GCA_964502035.1 uncultured Sphingopyxis sp.
CTGGGTTTGGTGCGGCCCGCGACCGTCGAACTGTTCGCGGCGCGGCAGGCCGCGCGCGCCGCTGCCGAAGCCCTGCTCGCGGTCCCGGTGGCGAGCGCCGATTATGGCGCGATCGGGATGAGCATCCCCGGCGACGGAATCGCGCGAACGCGGATCGAGCTGCTGCGCTTTCCCGATGTGACGATGGCGACCCTGGTCACGCTCGCGCCCGAACTCGCCGCGATCGATCGTACCATCCTGGCCGAGCTGGTCGAGGATGCCCATTATGCGCCGTACATCGCACGGCAGGATGCCGAGTTGCGGTCGCTGGCGGCAAACGAAGCGATCAGCCTCGATCCCGCGCTCGATTATGCCGCGATCGGCGGATTGTCGCGCGAGATGGTCGAACGGCTGGGCAAGGCGCGGCCCGAAACCTTGGGGCAGGCAGCGCGCATCGACGGGGTGACCCCGGCGGCGCTGACGGCGATCATGGTGCATAGTCGGCGGCGCGCGGCTTGAGACCGTAGTGGCAGGATATGGAATTTCACACAAAGACACAAAGAGGGTGGTTTCGGCCTCGGCAGGACATTCAGGGTGTCTCGACTTCGCTCGACACGAACGGACCTGGAGGCTGTGCTGAATTGTGGTGCGAAGCCCTTGGAATGAAGCCTGACGCGACATCTTTGTGTCTTTGTGTGAGCCAATAGAAATCTTACGCAAAGGCGCCAAAAGGGTAAGCGGGACTCCCGCATTCGCGGGAATGACGGAACTGGGGTTGTGAGTTGATGGATCGCGGTGAAGCGACACTGGGCAGCGAAGATGCGGCGCGCAACTGGATCGGTGCGGCCTTTGCGCCGGCCGCCGATCAGTGGGCGCGGCTGGAGCGATTTGCGACGATGCTGGTCGCGGAGAGTGCGCAGCAAAATCTGATCGCGGCATCGACGATCCCCATATTGTGGGTGCGGCATATCGCTGACAGCGCGCAACTGCTGGCGCTCGATGGTGATCGCGATGGCCTGTGGCTTGATTTGGGGAGCGGGCCGGGGTTGCCGGGGCTGGTCGTTGCGATGCTGAGCGAGCGACCGACGGTGCTGGTCGAATCGCGTCGGCGCCGCTGCGATTTTCTGCGCGCGGTGGTTGGCGAACTAGACCTGTCGCACGTCGAGGTCATCGAGGCGCCGCTCGACCGCGTCGAAACGCGTGCGGCGGCGACGATTAGCGCGCGGGCGTTCGCGCCGCTCGACCGCTTGATCGATTTATCAGCGCGATTTTCCACCGAATCGACGCGCTGGCTGCTGCCAAAGGGGCGAAACGCGGTTAAGGAACTGGCGTTGCTGCCGCAGGCGTGGCAGAATCTGTTTCACGTGGAACAAAGCCGTACCGACGCCGACAGCCAGATTTTGGTCGGAACCGGAAAAATCCCGGCAAAACAGCGAGGAAAGTCATGATCCGCATTGCTGTGGCGAACCAAAAGGGCGGGGTCGGCAAGACGACGACCGCGATCAACTTGGCGACCGCGCTCGCGGCGACCGGCTGGCGGACGCTGATCATCGACCTCGACCCGCAGGGCAATGCGTCGACCGGGCTGGGGATCAAGCAGGCGCAGCGTGAATATTCGAGCTACGAACTGCTGCGCGGTGATGCGACCTTGGCCGAATGTGGGATCCCGACCGCGGTGCCGCGGCTCGACATCGTGCCGGCAACGGTCGATCTGTCGGGCGCCGAGATCGAACTGATCGAATATCAGGATCGGCTGCACCGCATGCAACAGGCGCTGTCGGGTGCCGAAGCGGGACAGTGGGACATCTGCCTGATCGATTGTCCGCCGTCGCTGGGGATGCTGACGCTCAACGCGCTGATCGCCGCCGAATCGCTGATCGTGCCGCTGCAATGCGAGTTTTTCGCGCTCGAGGGACTCAGCCAGCTGCTCACGACGGTCGAGCGGGTGCGCGAACGCTTCAACCAGAAATTGTCGATCCTGGGGGTCGCGCTGACGATGTTCGACCGCCGCAACCGGTTGACCGACCAGGTGTCGGACGATGTGCGCGAAGTGCTGGGCCCGGTGGTGTTCGAAACCGTCATCCCGCGCAACGTCCGCCTGTCGGAAGCGCCGAGTCATGGATTGCCGGCGCTGATCTATGACCATCGCTGCGCCGGGTCGGCGGCGTATATCGCGCTGGCGCGCGAGTTGATCGATCGTCTGCCCAACGTCCGCAAGGCTGCATAAATGGTTGATAATAAAGACGAAGGTGGAGCATCGCCGGCACGCAAGCGGCCGTCGGGGCTGGGGCGCGGGCTGAACGCGCTATTTGGCGATGTTGCCGCCGAGGCGCCGGTGCTCGCCAGTGCGGGCGGCGCCGCGAAGACCGCGCCGACGGTGTCGGGTGATGCGGTGCAGCATGTGCCGCTGGGCGCGATTCGGCCGCTGCCGGGACAGCCGCGGCGCCATTTCGACGACAATGCGATCACCGAACTTGCCGATTCGATCGGGCTGCGCGGGCTGTTGCAGCCGATCATCGTCCGCCGTGCCCCCGACGGCGACGGTTATCAGCTGGTTGCGGGCGAGCGGCGCTGGCGCGCGGCACAACGGGCCGGATTGCATCAGATCCCGGCGCTGGTGCGCGAACTCGACGATGCCGCGACCTACGAGATTGCGCTGGTCGAGAATATCCAGCGCCAAGACCTCAACGCGATCGAAGAAGCAGGCGCCTATCGCCGCCTGATCGACGATTTTGGGCATAATCAGGACGCGCTGGCCAAGCTGGTCGGCAAATCGCGCAGCCATGTCGCGAATCTGATGCGGCTGCTCGACCTGCCCGACGCGGTGCAGGCGCTGGTCGGCGACGGATCGCTGGCGATGGGCCACGCGCGCGCGCTGATCGGCGCCACCGATGCCGAGGCGATCGCGCGGCGGGTGGTCAAGGAGGGCCTGTCGGTGCGCGCGGTCGAGGCGTTGGTGCGCGAGAACAAGGGCGGCGGGCGCAAGGCGCCGCTGGAGTATAAGAGCATGGACGGCGGGCGCGATCCCGACATCGTTGCGGTCGAACGCCATTTGTCCGAACTGCTCGGCATCGGGGTCGCGATCCAATATGCCGGCGGCGGCAAGGGGGCGCTGACGCTGAAATTCGCGTCGCTCGACCAGCTCGACATGATCTGCCAGCGATTGAGCGGCGAAGCGATTTGATCCGTTTCGGCGTGCCGTCTTGATTCGCGCAGAGGCCGCAGAGAATGCGGAGAGAATATTTCGGACTCTCGGCGTTCTCTGCGGCCTCTGCGCGAAATGCTCATTTTGGCGAATCGGCACGACGCAGCGCGCTTAATTTGTGCCAGTGCGGGCCGTTAAGGAAGGACGGGCGGTCCCCACGACCCCTTCATCGTCAGGTTAAAGCCCTGATTTACCTCGCTTACCATCGGTAAGGCGGGGCAATTGCTATTGCGCTGTTAACCAATCTTGCTGGCAAAGGTTGAACCTGTGCGCCGATAAACAGGTCGGCGAATGGGGTGGGATTTCCATTCGCGTTTCGATTGTAGTTTTCGGATTCAAGGGACCAAACATATGCGCAAATTTGGAATGAAGCGCGCCGTCGTCGGCGCCGCGATTGCTGCCCTCGCCATGAACGCTTCGGCGGCCCATGCTGCAACGGCGACCGGGACGGCCACGGCCAAGATCCTGCGCCAGATCACGCTCACGAACACCAGCGACCTGCAATATGCGACGATCATCAGCGGTGCCACCGCTTCGACCGTCGCGGTGACGACCGCTGGCGCCCGCACCTGCGGCGCGGGCCTGACCTGCACCGGGACGACCACCGCGGCCAATTTCAACGTCGCCGGTAGCGACGGCGCCGTCGTGCTGGTCGGCGGTGACGCCAACGTCACGCTCAACGGTTCGCTGGGTGGCACGATGGCCTCGACGCTGACCTATTCGGCGGCGAACATCACGCTGGGCGCGACCGGTGGCAGCTTTCAGGTCGGCGGCACGCTGAGCGTTGGCGCCAACCAGACCGCGGGCGACTATACCGGGACGTTCAACGTCACCGCCAACTACCAATAATATGGGGGGACCGGCGGGCTTCGGCTCGCCGGCCAAATATGGGGTCGCCAGGCGCAGGTCTGGCGACCCCATTTTTGTGTGCGGAATTCGCGCGCGGCGCGCGGCTTGGTTAGCGAAATATCAACCATGTTGGCGCAGGCAGGATGCGACCAGCGGAATGGTGTGGGCCATTCCGGACCAACGATTGTGGGGATCGTATCCATGCCTAGACTTTTCAAGGGCTTCGGCCTGTTTTTCGCGTTGGCGTTTGGCGGCGCGGCGCTGCCCGTCCATGCAGCGGGCGACCTGCTCGTCGCGCCGACGCGGGTGGTGCTCGACGGATCGCGCGGTACCGAAGTGGTGCTGAACAACATCGGCGCCGAGCCCGCGACCTATCGCATCAGCCTCGAGATCAAGCGGATGACCGCGGTCGGTGGGCTCGACGAGATTGCCGAGGAAAGCGTCAGTCCCGCCGAGCGCGCCGCGCTCGACATGATCGCGTTCAGTCCGCGCCGCGTCACCCTGCCGCCCAACCAGCCGCAGGTGATCCGCGTCGGGGTGCGTATTCCCGAAGGCACCCCGCCGGGCGAATATCGCGCGCATATGCTGTTTCGCGCGGTCCCCGACGCCGCCGCGGCGGTCCCGTCGGAATCGTCGAAGGCGGCGGGCGGCGGGGTGTCGATCGCGCTCACCCCGATTTACGGCATCACCATTCCGGTGATCGTGCGCGTTGGCGATTTGGGCGCCGAGGCGGTGATCGGCGACGCTTGGGTCGCCGAGACGTCCGACGGACCGGCGTTCAATTTCGACCTGACCCGCAGCGGCAACCGCTCGGTCTATGGCGACATCGAGGTGACGCGGCCGGGGGCGCCCGAGCCGTTGCTGATCGCGCGCGGTATCGCGGTCTATCCCGAGGTCGCGGCGCGCCAGGTGTCGCTGCGCGTCCCGCCCGAACTTGCGGCCAAGCTGAAAGGGCCGGTGCACATCCGTTATAGCGAGGACCGCGAAATCGGCGGCGGCACGATCGACGAGGCGGACCGGGTGGTGAAGTGAGCGCATAGGGGCGCCCAAGCGAAGCCGGGCCGTGCTCCGCGCGGTGCTTGCTCGATGGAAACCGGCGATCCTCGCCGGGCTGGCGCTGGTCGGGTTTGTCCCGGCCGGCGCCGCGGCCGTTGATAACAAGCCCGTTTTCCTCGCCGCCGATGGCTGGGTGCCGACCGAGGACGACAGCTGGCTGTTCGATCTGCGCTCGGGACAATATCGGCTCGGCGACGGAGTGCGCGGCTATCAGACGCCGCAGGGGGTGTGCGTCGACTTGGCCGACATGGTGCTGGCGCTCGACCTGGCGGTGCGCGTCGACAAGAAGTTGCGCCGCGCAACCGGTTGGGTGTTCGACGAGCGGCGCAGCCTGACGATCGACCGCGACGCGGGCGAAGTGCGCGCGGGCAGCCAGAGTTTTCGGCTCTCGGCAACGATGATCCGCGATACCCCCGCGGGCTGGTGCGTCGATCTGGACAGTTTGACCAGCTGGCTGGGGGTGCCGATCGCCGCCGACCTGTCGAACGCGGTGCTGCGGATCGAGACCAAGGACAAACTACCGTTCCAGCTTGCCGCCGAACGGCGCGCGCGCGCCG
>CAZCUW010000144.1:0-5582 GCA_964502035.1 uncultured Sphingopyxis sp.
CATTCCTGGAATGATCAGCGTCGGCATTGCTATAGCTGCGAGTTCGCTGACGCTGCGGAAGGCGCGGTCATCACCTATTGCCGCGGCAGCCGCAATGCTGGCAGCATTGCTTCGCGGAATCGCGTCGTGAACCATCTCGCGAATGACTGGCGCCAAATTGGGCAGTATTGGCGCCCAGGCCGCATAAAGCCCTTCCTCGCGGACGCGCGCCGCGAACTCTCTCATAAATGCCGTTTCAGCTACTTTGGCCTCGTCGTCTTCGATGTCTTCAACGCTGATCAAAATGGCCGCTCTCACTCTCTCCCGATGGGCGAGTGCGGTTCGCAAAGTGATCGTGGCGCCGAGCCCCGCACCGCCGACAATGGCGGAATCTGCCTTCAGGTGATCGAGAAGCGCGATCACGTCGGCTGCGTAGGACGCCCAGGTGTGTTTCGCTTCCTCACTGCAAAGGGACCGGCCATAGCCACGGACATCGGGCAGCAGTACCGCATGCCGGTCGCACAGCTGGCGCGCCAAGGGTATCAAACTCTGGTGATCAGGGCCGCCGCCATGCATGAGCACAACGACGTTGGCGGTCGGCAGCCTGCGATAGGGATCTACAAGCGCAGCAAAGAGCGGCCAGCCGTCAGGTCCGGAATAGGTTATGTCGATTATGTCGGTCCGCATGCTAACCGCCACGAGCTGCCGAGAGGATGATCGCGCCGTCATCCGAAAGACCATTTAATCGGGCTATATCAAGCAGCCTCTCCAGATCGTCGCGCAATCCGCAAGGCTCCGGGATCTCGTGAAGCCTCTGTCTGGCCGATAATTCGATTTGGGAAACGGAGAGGGGCACGAGAAAAAGCCTACAAGAATAGTCGATCCTAAAGCCGGCGGTCAGAAATGGGGCGGCGAGATCAGCTGGCTGGGGGCAGGGATTGTGCACAAGACCGGCCCGACGGTCTATTACCTTTATCCATTCGTCATATAGCTGTGCTGCCAGCTGCGATGGAATGGCCGCATCATACCAGCAATCCAGCACCACGACACCCAAACGTGCGACCCGGATTGCCTCCTGAAGCCCCCTATGAAGGTTTTCCAGATGATGCGCGGCGTATTCCAAAGTCACCACATCAAAGCTTTGATCCGGGAATGGAAGTGTCTCTGCTCGGCCGAGGTGTATTTCCAGGCCTAGTGCGCGGCCTTCCTCTACGGCCTCTCCCTCCGGGTCTATGCCGACGCAGTGGGCGACATCGGCTTCGCCGAATAGCTGCAGCGAAGCACCATTGCCGCACCCTACATCCAGTATCGACGACGGCTTGAAGGCGAGCACACGCGATAGGAATTCTTTGCGATACTCCCCGTGCGGGCGAGGCATTTCTTCCGGCTCCCGCTGTTCGACCATCTTCAACGACATCTGCAACTCCACCTGATGGCGTCTGGTAGGCAATCCGCGTTGCGTCGGATATACGCTATCACGACAAAGAATATTCTGGATCGGACATATTGTGACAATTGCCGAAGCCGGGGCCGAGGCCCTCTCAGTGGACCGTTCGGTTTTTCCGGCGGGGTTCAGGGGCACGTGGCATGCCCATCCTGCCGCACAGCTCATCTATCCTAGCCGCGGTGTGATGATCCTCGAAACGGCGGCTGGATGCTGGGTGGTGCCGCCCCAGCAAGCCTGCTGGCTCCCTTCCAATGAAAATCACCGCGTGCAAACTTCAGCTGGCTTCGAAATGCTCAGCGTTTACTGTCGCGGCAGCGTGCTCCGCCGGCTGCCCGAGGCTCCCGGTGTCGTTGCGGTGAGTGGCCTCCTGCGCGAGTGCATCTTTGCCCTCGAAAAGGCAGCGCCGCGCTCCCGGCGCGTCAGTTTGGCGATCTTGTTCTCCCAGGAAGTGTCCGTCGAAATCGCGCCATCCCTATTCGTCCCTCAACTGCGGTCCTCGCGTCTCAGAAAAATCGAGACCGCTCTCTCGCGGGAGCCGGGGAATGACAAACCATTGTCGGAGTGGGCGAGCGAATTGGGCGCGAGCAGCAGGACCCTGGCTCGCGCATTCGAGCGTGAAGCGAATATGACTTTTACAGATTACAGAAGACAGGCGCGACTTCGGGCCGCCCTGGTTCGCTTGGCCGAAGGAGAGCCCATAACCAATATCGCCCTGGATTTGTCATTTGGCTCGGCCAGCAATTTCATCCGTATGTTCCGTCAGGCGACCGGCGTCACCCCGGGGAAGTATTTCCAAAGCCAGTCCAAGCGGAGGTAGATGGTCGAATTTCGGCGCGCCGCTAACTGCGGCTTGCGATCTGAATTCAAGCTTCCCTCCAAAATCGCGTAACCCTGTCCCAGCTAGGCTGCCTTGCGAATTGGTGCCTCCTGTCGATCGAGGAACTCGGAGAGAGCCGCCTTCCGCGATGCGCGATCGAGCGAATACGCACGCTGCTTGAAGATTCTTCCGTCGAGCAGGGCGGCAATGTAGCCGGCCAGTGTGTCGGCCGCCATAATCAACGCCGCGTCCAGGACATGGATATATTTGCTCGTTACCGACCCCTTCGCATGACCCATAAGGGCGGCGATGGTGACCTCGGTGAAGCCCAGGTCATTACCGATGCTGGCGAAGCTGTGGCGCAGAACATGCGCAGTGACGCCTTCGAGGGGCGAGCCCAGGAATATCTCGTCCCAATGGTTTGGAAAGCCGCCAAATGCCGTGTCCTCACCGCGCGGGCCAGGAAACACATATGTGCCATTGTCTTCGCCTTGATGCTGCTCGAGGAACTCTACAACCGGCAAGCCGACAGGGCGGACCGACTTTCCTTCCTTGCTCTCGGAGAGGCGAAGGCAACTTCCGTCGATATCGACATCGCACCATTTGAGATTGATAATCTCACCGCGTCGGCAACCTGTAAGTGCGATTTGCCGGATGATATCGATCGTCGGGCCGAACTTCTCGATTTGCGCAGCGGCCTTGAGCATGCGGCCAAGAATTCGATACTCGCCGTCGTTGAGACGCCGCGAACGGACATTGTCTTTGGGACGCTTGATGCCATGCGCGGGATTGCTGTCGATGATGCCGAGATCGACGGCATAGGTCAGTATTCCGCCAATCAACCCCAGCGTCCGAGCCGCCGTGCCTGGCCCACCCCGCACATTGGCGCGGCCGCGGAGCTTTTTGGTCTTGATGAAGGCTTTGGTCTTCCCCGCCATGATATCGCGCATGGCTTTCGTGAGGATCGCCTTAGTGAGGTCTTTGACCCGGCGGGATCCGAGGAGCGGGATGACGTGCCGTTCGATCCGGCCCAGATCGATGTCGACGGTCGATTGCTTCTTCGGGCGGCCCCCTTTGCCCAGAATGAGTCCATCCCTGAGATCCTGCATGTAGAGCTCGCATAGCTCCTTCATCGACATCGCTTTGTTGAGTTCGGCCCGTTCTTCGGCAGGGTCCTCGCCTTGAGCAACCCTACCGAGCTGGGACTTGGCCTCCCGCCTGGCAGTTTCCGGGGTCCAGACTCCATGGATGCCGATCGTGTAACGACGCGAGCGGCCTCCGGCGCGATACTGAATGAGGTAGCTGCGCTTGCCGGTGGGGAATATCCGGAGCCCGAAGCCAATTAGTTCATCGTCCCAGAGGACATAATCTTTCGTCTCTGCTACAGCTGCATCGACAACGCGCTTGGTCAGTTTGACCATCGAGCCTACTCCCGTTTGGCCCGGTTTTCGCGTAAGCACCACGTAAGCACGCGGAAGGAAATCAGGGCGAATTCAAGGTTACGGCAGCGCAGATCGACAAATCAAGAATAGCGTTTTATTATAGTGGCTTAGGCTAGAAAAACTTGCTCTGGCGTAGGCTGGCGCAAACATGCTAGTACCCCCTCCGAAGGCAGAGGCCAGGGGTTCGAATCCCTTCGGGTGCGCCATTTTCTGGGGCTTTTGCCGACCAGCTACATTTGTTGTGCCAGTTTTGGGGTCGTTAAGCCGGAAAAGCCGTTGCAACTGAACCGGCATCAGTCTCCCAGATCGCCCAGAAATTCGGATGCCAGCGTCACGCCGCCGCCATGCAATCGGTGGCGAGCGCGGGTGCACGCAACATAGAACAGGTGGCGCTCGGTATCGAACACTTCGCGCAGCACCTCCTCGTCGGTCGCGTCATCGATTCGTGATTGCAGCGGGAGCGCCTCGTCGTCGCACGCCATCACGGCGACCGCCTTGAACTCTAGCGCCCCTTGGGGAGGTGCATGGTGCCTATCGCTACCGTGCTCTGCGCGCTCCGTGAGCTGGCGAGCCTCCATCCGGTCGTTGCAACCGCCGCGCGCGCGCAAGCTGAGCTTCGCACTGCACGATTACCCCGATCTCGGATGGCTCCGCTCCGTCCGCCACAGAAGCCTTGATGAAGTCAGCTACCTTGGCGATTTCTGCGTTCTCGTCGGCGCAGACGGCGATCATCGGTGGTGGCCCCTCAAACACCGACTGCGCGTCGGTGCGGTCGTCTTCGATCCCATCGGCATCTCTCACCTTCCGCGGCAGGAGGTGATCGGCCGTCTCCCTGATCTGGCGAGACGTGCGATAGTTGATCTTGAGACCAGACGAGCGCCCGCGCACATCGACCCCCAGCGCCAACCATGAAAACGGCAGCTGGAAAATTCGCTGGCCCAGGTCGCCCGCGAAAAAGAGCGCGTTCGGCCCCGATGCCAGCCGGCTCATCATGCGAAGCTCTCCCACCCCGAGGTCTTGCGCTTCATCGACAACGACGTGGGTCAAGGGCTTTCCGGACGGTCCGCGTATGTGCCCTCTACGGCCGCGTAAAGCTGTGACAGGGTCAGCAGGCTTCGAGCAGTCAGCAGGTTCTGAACGGTCTCGAAAACCGGTCACAAGGCTTCGCGCTGTTTCGACCCAGCCGCCTCCTCCGGCCAATGCGTGGGACGTTCGCATAGCTCACAGGGTCGCGGAGGTTCCAGGCATCGACCACCTGCCGCCATTCTGCGAGCACAAATCGGGCATAGATGTCGACGCCGTTGACCTTCACGACGATCCGGCCGTCGGGCTGGTCGATGATGTCGATGTCGGGTTCGCCAAAGATGGTGAAGAGGTTGCCCTTGCCGGTGTTCTTGAGATCGTCGGCCATGTGCAGGTCAGGGTTCTTCTTGGCTTTCAGGACCGGATGCGGGTCGAGGCGCGACAGCTCCATGGCGTGCGCGTCGAACGCGACGCTGACCGCGATCAGTATGTCGAAACGGCTTTCCGACGCCTCGCGCGCGGCGGCGGTGAGCTGGACGCGGCTGACGGTGCCGAACTCGGGGCCGATGAAGATCGCTGCGCGGCGTTCGGCCTCGCCCTCCATGAAGCGTACCTCGGCGCCGATATATTCGCCGGGCCAGGGCAAGACGCTGGTGAAGGTGATACGGTCGCCGCGGTCGATTTGACGGACACCGGCCGATTTCAGATGGTCGAGCACCATCGCCGCGAAATCGGTCTGCCCTTCACTCTGCGCGGCGCGATGCAGCTTTCCCTAGTCAGCGTCGATGGCGTGGATCAGTTCGTCGTCACGGGCCCGCCGCGACGGCGGGCGGATCAGCCAGGCATGGAAGCCGCTTCGCGAGACACCGAGCGC
>CAZCUW010000145.1:0-5453 GCA_964502035.1 uncultured Sphingopyxis sp.
CGCCAGCGGCATCGACATCGCCTTTCCGCCCGAAAATGCCGCGTTGCAGGAAAAGATCGCGGCCGACCATTTGCTGATCGCCGAACAGCCGCCGGGCAGCGAGCCGCTGGCGCGCCATTTCCCGTCGCGCAACCGGATCATCGCCGGGCTGGCGCACGGCACGGTGGTGATCGAGGCAGCGCCGCGCTCGGGGTCGCTGATCACGGCGCGCCGCGCGGGCGATTACGGGCGCGAGGTGATGGCGGTGCCCGGCTCGCCGCTCGACCCGCGCGCGCAGGGCTGCAATTTGCTGATCCGCGAGGGGGCGACGCTGATCCAGACCGTCGATGACGTGATCGAGGCGGTCGGATCGATCGACGCGCGTATGGTCCGCGAACCCGCGCGGCTTTACGCTGCGGCACCGGCGTGCGGCGATGCCGGTGATGGCGAGCGCCGGACGGTGATCGACCTGCTCGGCCCGACCCCGGTTGCGGTCGATGAACTGGTGCGCCAGTCGGGGCAGGCGGCGGCGACGGTGCAGCTCGTGCTGCTCGAACTGGAACTTGCCGGGCGCATCGAACGCCATGCCGGAGCGCGGGTCAGCCGCGCCTAGGGGCAGGACCCAAGCCCGATCAGGGCACGAATTTCCGTTCGTGGATCCAGCGGGAGGCGATGAACTTGGTGCCGCTGGCGATCGGTTGGCCGGCATGTTCGGACGTCGGATCGACGGCGCCATCGGGCAGCGTGTTGCGGAACAGGAGCAGATCCCCCTTGCGCCCTTTGACCTTCAGGCCGGTCTTGACGAACGCGGTTTCGCCGCCCTTGTAATCATGGTTCAGGTAGATGAGCGCAGTCAGGCTGCGCTGGTTTTCCAGCGTCGGGTTGTAATCATAATGGGCGCGATACTGCTGGCCGGGGCGATAGCGCAGCAACTGCATCGCCTCGCCGCGATCGGCATCGCTGTCCGCCACTGCGGCGATGCGGCGGTTGATCGCATGGATCACCGGATCCTCGATCAGCCAGTGGATGGTGAACTCGTCGCTGTCGCGAATCGGGTCGCGCCGTGTGCCGCCGCGACCATCGCGGATTTCGGCGGCGCGATAGCCGCGGCCACCCACATCGAGCAGATAGGCGCATTCGGCCGCGGTGCAGAAGCCCGGAAAGCGCACGACATCGGGCGCCGTCGATAACCGCTCGCCGTCACGCAGCTTTTCCGGGTTGCCGCCGGTTGTCAGCGCCATTCGCCCCAGCAGATCGATCTGGGCCTTGCGTCGCGGGTCGATCGCGATTTCGCTCGCAAGCCGGGTCAGCGCGGTCGGCCAGTCGCGCGGTCCGGCGATGCCGCTGGCCATCAAATTGGTCGTCAGAACGCGCGCGGCGCGATGGCCGGCTTGCGCGGCCAGCGCAAACTGCTCGCGCGCCGCCACTGGATCGGCTGCGATCAGCCCGCCGCCCCACAACATCCGGCCCAGCGCAAACAAGCCCTCGGGATCGCGCTGCGCCGCAAGCTGGCGGATCAGCAGCACGGCTTCGTCATTGCGTCCGGCGCCCGCCAGTGCCTCCGCGCGGGCCAGGATCGGATGTGGTTGTTGGGGGCTATGCCGCGATGCCATGCGCCGCTCTTTAGCGCAACAGCATTGGCCATGACAATGTGATCACCGCCACAGTCGGCTGAGCGCAATTCACGCATGGTTCACCGCAGCGGTCGCAGGTCATATCCGGGTCCGCATCAACCTTTGTAGCGAAAGCCGGGGAGCGTCCATGAAAAGCAAGTTTCTGACATCGGCCACATTGTTCGCGTTCCTGGTGACCGGCGCCGATCCGGTGCCGGTTGCGGCGATACAGACGCGAGACGGGCTGGGGCAAGGTTTCTGCCGCACCGCCGATCCGCTGCCGCGCCTTGATCCGGAAACCCAGCAGCCGCGGCAACAAGCGAACGGCGTCACCAAGACCAAGCGCGGCGGCGGGCGCGACCGCGATGCTTCGCTGGCATCGGAACCCGCGCCACCGCCGCCGCCACCGCCCGCGCCCCCACCGACGGCGCCGCCTCCGGCCTATGTCGACGCGGATGAAGCGGCGGTGATGGTCACCGGAACGCGCGTTCGAAGCCCGGATCTCGAATCGGCCAGTCCGGTGACGGTGGTCGGGGCCGAGGAGTCGATCGCGGATCGCGCGGTCGCGCCACCCGCGGCGGCATCGTCGGCCGATGGCCGCGTTATGCCCCCTTATCCACCGCGCCCCTATCCGCGGCCGCAGCCGCAGTCGGGCATCCTGACCGCCGACGAGCATGACGATTTGCTCAATCCCGAGCTGTACGCCGCCTATGTCAACCGCAGCGGCGATCTGGGGCAGGAGGTGCGCAGCCTGCCGCGCGTCGATACGACGCGCGTCGTGACGGTCAAGGTCAACGATCGCAGCGGCCAGCCCATCCCCTTTGCCGACGTCGTCGTGACGTGCAGCGACGGCAACAGCATCACCATGGCGACGCAGGCCGATGGCAGCGCCGTTTTCTTCCCGGGCCTCGACCGGCTGAGCGAGCGGATCACCGTAAGCGCGCGCAAAGCCGGGCGCACGATTGCCGACGCGCGCCCGGTGCTGGTTGCCAATGCGGCGGGCGGTCAGCTCGTTGGCCTCACCGTAAATCAGGCGGCCACGAAGGTGACCAAGCTCGACCTGATGCTGGTTGTCGATACGACGGGCAGCATGGGCGACGAGATCAGCTTTCTGCAATCCGAGCTGCGGTCGATCATTTCGTCGATTACCGCCAAGCATCGCGATCTCGACATCCGCATCGGCTTTGTTTTCTACCGCGATCTTGGCGACGATTATGTCACCCGCACCGTCGCGTTCGACCGCGACGTTGGCCGCGTACAGGGCGCGCTCGCACGGCAGGACGCCAATGGCGGCGGCGATTATCCCGAGGCGATGGATCAGGCGCTGATCCGCGCGGTCGGACAGGAGTGGCGCCCCGACGCCGTCAAGTCGCTGCTGCTCGTCGCCGACGCGCCGCCGCATGACCAGCTGTTCGGGCGGACCTGGCACGCCGCCGAAGCGGCCCGCACCAAGCGCATCCACATCACCCCGGTCGCCGCATCGGGGGTCGCCGACAAGGCCGAATATGCGATGCGCGCGATGGCGGCCGCGACCCAGTCGCGCTATTTGTTCCTGACCGACGACAGCGGCGTCGGCAACCCGCACGCCCCGCCCGCGATCGATTGCTATCTGGTGACAAAGCTGGACGCGCTGGTGCGCCGCGTGGTCGACAGCCAGATCAGCGGCCGCCGGATCGAGCCCGAGGATCAGGAGATCATCCGCAGCGTCGGCAAATATGATGCGGGCAAATGCATCCTGCCCGCCGATTTCAAATGGCAGAACGGATGACGAAAAATCCGGCTTGACGGCAACAAGCGATCCCCGCCACCCTCGCGCGTACATGTGAGAGCCGGTGACGGGGATAGTTTTTAATGCAGTTGGTAATTGTTGAATCGCCCGCCAAGGCCAAGACGATCGAAAAATATCTGGGGCGCGATTTCAAGGTGCTGGCCAGCTATGGCCATGTCCGCGACCTGCCGCCCAAGGACGGGTCGGTCGATCCCGACGACGGCTTTGCGATGCAGTGGCTGCTGTATCCCGACAAGGCCAAGCGGATGAAGGAAATCCAGGACGCGGCCAAGGGCGCCGACCGCCTGATCCTCGCGACTGACCCTGACCGCGAGGGCGAGGCGATCAGCTGGCACGTACAGGAATTGCTGCGCAGCAAAAAGGCGCTGCCCGCGGCGGTCGACCGCGTTACCTTCAACGCGATCACCAAGGACGCGGTGCTGACCGCGATGGCGGCGCCGCGCGCGCTCGACGACGATTTGATCGACGCCTATCGCGCCCGCCGCGCGCTCGACTATCTGGTCGGCTTCACCCTGTCGCCGGTGCTGTGGCGCAAGCTGCCCGGCGCCAAATCGGCTGGGCGCGTCCAGTCGGTGACGCTGCGCATGATCGTCGAACGCGAGCGCGAGATCGAGGCCTTTGTTGCGCAGCAATATTGGTCGATCACCGGGCTGTTCGAAATGGCGGGGACGCCGTTCAAGGCGCGGCTGGCGCGCTGGCGCGGCGACAAGATCGAGCGGCTGACGATCACCAACGAAGCCGACGCGCGCGCCGCCGAGGCCGATGTGAAGACGGGCCATTTCACCGTCGATCTGGTCGAAACCAAGCCGCTGACGCGCAACCCGCCGCCGCCGTTCACGACCTCGACCTTGCAGCAGGAAGCGGCGCGCAAGCTCGGCTTTTCGGCCAGCCATACGATGCGGATCGCGCAGGGCCTGTATGAGGACGGCGCGATCACCTATATGCGAACCGACGGCGTCCAGATGGACGGCAGCGCGATCAGCGCGGCGCGCAAGGCGATCGCGACGCGCTATGACGGCGGCTATGTCCCCGACCAGCCGCGGCAATATCAGACCAAGGCGAAAAATGCCCAGGAAGCGCATGAGGCGATCCGGCCCACCGATTTCAGCAAGGACAAGACCGGCGGCGGCGATCATGCGCGGCTGTACGAACTGATCTGGAAGCGCGCGATGGCCAGCCAGATGGCGTCGGCCCGGCTCGAGCGCACCAGCGTCGACCTGACCGACGGCACCGGCAAGACGATGCTGCGCGCGACCGGGCAGGTGATCAAATTCCCCGGGTTCCTGGCGCTCTATGACGAGAGCCGTGACGAAAACGGGGACGACGATGACGCCCGTCTGCTGCCCGCGATGGCCAAGGGCGACGCGCCCGCGAAAACGGGCGTCGAGACCGAAAGCCACGAGACGCAGCCGCCGCCGCGCTATTCGGAAGCGAGCCTGGTCAAAAAGATGGAGGAACTCGGCATCGGGCGCCCATCGACCTATGCCGCGATCCTGCAAGTGCTGAAGGACCGCGCCTATGTGACGGTCGAAAAGAACCGTTTCATGCCCGAGGAAAGCGGGCGCTTGCTCACCGCCTTCCTCGAACGTTTCTTTGAACGCTATGTCCAATATGATTTCACCGCGGGGCTGGAGGAAGAGCTCGACGACGTGTCGGGCGGCCGCGCGCAGTGGCAGGCGGTGCTCGAACGCTTCTGGCGCGATTTCAAGCCGCGCACCGGCGAGGTGATGGAGCAGAAGCCGTCGGAGATCACGGCGGCGCTCGACGAATTTCTCGGCCCCTATCTTTTCCCCGACAAGGGCGACGGCAGCGACCCGCGGATCTGCCCCAATTGCGGCACCGGCAGGCTGGCGCTGCGCGGCGGCAAGTTCGGGCCGTTCATCGCGTGCAGCAACTATCCCGACTGCAAATTCACCCGCAAATTTGCCCAGCCGGGCGGCAGTGACGGTGCCGACACCGGCCCCGAGACGATGGGTAATGATCCCGACAGCGGGCTGGAGGTCACCAAGCGCAGCGGGCGTTTCGGCCCCTATATCCAGCTTGGCGACGGCAAGGAGGCGAAACGCTCGTCG
>CAZCUW010000146.1:0-5364 GCA_964502035.1 uncultured Sphingopyxis sp.
CGCGGCGACCGCCGCCGCGGCCGAGCGCAAGGAACGCAAGCCCAAGAAACGCAAACCCGCTAGGCCCAAGGTCCAGCATGTCGACGTCGCGATCATCGGCGCCGGGGTGTTCGGCGCGTGGACCGCCTGGCATCTGCTGCGCGCGGGCAAGACCGTGCGCCTGTTCGACGCCTATGGCGCGGGTCACGCGCGCGCCTCGTCGGGGGGCGAAAGCCGCGTCATCCGGATGGGCTACGGCGCCGACACCATCTATTCCGAAATGGCGCGCGATTCGCTCAAATATTGGCAAGACCTCTCCGACAGCGCGAGCGCGCCGATCTTTCACAACACCGGCGTCCTGTGGTTTGCGCCGCAGGGCGACGCCTATACCGCGCAGTCACTCGCCTGGCTGCAGGCGAACCGCGTCGGCCACGAGCATGGCGATGTGCGCTGGCTGCAAGAGAAGTACCGCCAGATCCAATTCTATCAGGGCGAGACGGGCATCCTCGAAACCGAGGCCGGCGCGCTGATCGCCGGGCGCGGGGTGCAGGAAGTGATCGCCGACGCCCAGATCGCGCTCGAGCGCGTGGTGATGCCCGCGCCCTTGCTGTCGAAACGGATCAAGCGCCACAGCCTGCCCGATGGCGGCACCGCCGACCATCTTGTCTATGCTGCCGGGCCGTGGCTCGCCGAGCTGTTCCCGCAGCAGCTGATGAACAGGATCGTCGCGACGCGGCAGGAGGTTTATCATTTCGGCGCGCCGCAGGGCGACACGCGCTTTGCGCCGCCCGAGCTGCCGGTGTGGGCCGACAACAGCAACAACGGCATTTTTTACGGCATCCCCGACCTGGAGGGCGCCGGGTTCAAGATCGCGATCGACCGCCACGGCCCGGTGATCGATCCCGACACGATGGAACGGCAACTGACCCCCGCCGGGATCGCCGAAGCGCGCGCCTATATCGCCCGCCGCTTCCCCGGACTTGCGTCGGCGCCGCTGATCGGCGGGCGGGTCTGCCAATATGAGAACAGCTCGAACGGCGATTATCTGATCGACCGTTTTCCAGGGCAGGACCGCGTCTGGCTGGTCGGCGGCGGATCGGGACACGGGTTCAAAAATGGCCCCGCGGTCGGCAAGCGCGTCGCAGCGCATATTCTTGATGCAAAGCTGGCGGTCGAACCGCGCTTCAGCTTCACGACCAAGGGGACAGTGGCGGCAAGAACCGTCTTTTAAATTCGTCATTGCGAGCGCAGCGAAGCAATCCAGAGTTGCGTAAACCGCTCTGGATTGCTTCGCTGCGCTCGCAATGACGGGGTATAGGGCAAGCATGAAACTCACCGACTGCCACAATATCGACGATTTCCGTGCGCTCGCAAAGCGGCGCCTGCCGTGGCCGGTGTTCGATTATATCGACGGCGCCGCCGACGACGAGGTCACCCGCCGCCGCAATCGTGCCGCGTTCGACGACTGCGACCTGATCCCGCGCGTGCTCGCCGGGGTCGAAAGCGTCGATATGCGCACGACCTTGTTCGGGCGCGAGATGGCGATGCCGCTCTTCCTCTCGCCGACCGCGCTCCAGCGCCTGTTCCACTGGCAGGGCGAACGCGCGGTCCTCCGCGCCGCGGCGAACGCCGGGACGATGGCGGGCATTTCCAGCCTTGCGACGATCAGCCTCGCCGAAGCCGGCGCGCTCACCGACGGTCCCAAGCTGTTTCAGCTTTATGTCCACAAGGACGAAGGGCTGAACCGCGCGATGCTGGCGGCGGCCCGCGACGCGAAATTCGACGCGGTCGCGCTGACGGTGGACACCATCGTCGGCGGCAACCGCGAACGCTGCCTGCGCTCGGGCTTCACCTCGCCGCCGCGTTTCACCCCGGGCAATATGTTGAGCTACGCCGCCAAACCCGGCTGGGGGCTCAACTATGTCCTCCGCGAAAAATTCAGCCTGCCCAATCTCGCCACCCATGTGTCCGAAGGGTCGAGCGTCCCCAAATCGGTCGCCGATTATTTCACGACGATGCTCGACCAAAGCCTCGACTGGAACCGTGCCGAGGCGATCCGCAAGCAATGGGACGGCCCCTTCTGCCTGAAAGGCATCGCCGCGGTCGAGGACGCCAAACGCGCCGCCGACATCGGCGCCACCGCGATCATGGTGTCGAACCACGGCGGGCGGCAGCTCGACGGCAGCATTTCGCCCTTCGACGCGCTCGCCGAGATCGTCGACGCCGTGGGCGACAAACTGGAAGTCATTTGCGACGGCGGCATCACCCGCGGCACCCATGTGCTGAAAGCCTTGTCGGTCGGGGCAAAGGCCTGTTCGGGCGGGCGCCTCTATCTCTATGCGCTCGCCGCCGCGGGCGAGGATGGCGTCGCCCGCGCGATCGCGCTGCTGCGCGCCGAAATGGAGCGCGGGATGAAATTGATGGGGGCCAGGAGCCTCGCCGACCTGTCGCGCGAAAGCCTGCGCTCGCGATAAAAAGATCCTCCCCATCGCAAGTCGATGGGGAGGGTCGCCAAGGTCAGGCCACCGCCACCTCATCCTTCTTGCCCAGCCCGCGGGCGTCGCCGACCCCCAACCGCACCTCGGCGCGATCGAGCATCAGCGCCTCGCGCGCGACGCCAAAGCGCGCAATGTCGGCGGGCAGGACAAAATCGGCGCTGCCCGCAATCTGGCTTTCGTACACAACGGTCTCGTAGATCGCCTTTTCGCGCTTTTCGTGCTTGATGACGATCACCGGTCCGGCGATCGTCTGTTGCCCGCCCCAGCCCTGGCCGATCGAGGCCTGCGCGGTTTCGGCCTGCTGCTGGCGGTCCCATAGCAGGCCGTAAATCATCAGCAGCGGGACCATCAGCGCGACCGCGATCAGCACCGCGATGACCAGCTTGATGGCGCGGCTTCGTCCGCTTCGCGCGGGCGGATTTGCGAATGCCACGGGGGGCACGGAAACGCTTTGAGGCATGGGGGACACGCTCCGGCAATTTCAATTCGTCGATGAAATTGCACGGCTCACCGATACCGTCAAGCGCGTTGCAACGAAGCCCGGCGGCGGATCGCGCGCACGAAAAAGGGGGCGGCCTCCCCCGAAGCCGCCCCCTTAGCGCGTGGTCGCTGACCCGCTAGGCGATCAGAATGATGCGCCCAGCGTAAAGACCACGGTTGGATCGTAAAGCGTATCGAGCGCCTTGATGCCGGACTTTTTGACGTCGGTGTCGATATACTGGACCGTAAAGGTCGCCGGTCCAGCCGCAAACGACGCGCCAAGCGACCAGTCGATATATTGGCCATCGGGCGACACCAGGCCAAGCGATCCGTCGTTATAGCCTACCCCGGCAGTCAGCGTGACCGGCGTGTTGGGAATGCCAAAACCGGCGCCGAGGTTCAGGTAGAT
Source organism: uncultured Sphingopyxis sp. (assembly GCA_964502035.1). GTDB lineage: Bacteria > Pseudomonadota > Alphaproteobacteria > Sphingomonadales > Sphingomonadaceae > Sphingopyxis. The sequence continues at coordinate 3,367 of CAZCUW010000146.1, forward strand.
ATTGTCGGCGTCGCCGAGCGAATCCTGCTTGGGCGCATAGGCAACCAAGCCGGTCACCGAGACGGGGCCGATGTCGTGCGACAGTTTGCCGATGCCCTCGAAATAATCGGTCGGCGCGCCGCCATCGTGGCTACCCGGATAGGTGTAATAGGTGACGCCGACATCGACCGTTGTGCCCGAAGCGATCTCGGTCGCAAAGCCGCCGTACAGATCGAGCTCGAACTTGCCGTAAGCGGGGCTGTCGGGAAGCGAGGAGCCCCAGACGCCCGCATAAAAGCCGCTCTCGTGGCTGACCGTCAGCGTCGGCTGCACGGCGACCTTTTCGTTCGACAGCGAAATGCCGCGGAAACGATAATCCGACGTGACCGAAATGCCGCCCGAAAGCGAGAACGGGCCGCTGGCTTCTTCCTGGGCGAAAGCGGGCGTCGACAGGGCCGACGCGGCGAGCAGCATGCCGAAACACGCTTTGGTAAGAAACTTCATGGGTGATCCCCCCTAGACAAAAAAACGGATCGTCCCGGCCTGCTGTCCGTGTCCACGCCTCTTGGTACGGGCCTGTGACGACGAACGCGTTCAAAATTGCCGATTTTGCTGCAATGCACAAACGAAAATTGCGCGCGGTGCCGATTCCGCCTCAGAGTGTGTCTTTCGCGCAACAGCGGCGCGGGCCATGCTTGGCTTTGCCATTCGCCCGCCGGACCGCTAAAGAGCGGCACGTCCTCCCCTCTCGATCGAGCCCGAAACCATGAGCGATCACAACCCCGGCCTGCGCCCCTGGCGCGACATCGCGCGGCGCACCAGCCGCCAGATCATGGTCGGCAACGTCCCGGTCGGCGGCGGCGCGCCGATCAGCGTCCAGACGATGACCAACACGCTGACCAGCGACGCGGTGGCGACGATCGACCAGATCCGCCGCTGCGAGGAAGCCGGCGCCGACCTGATCCGCGTCTCGTGCCCCGACACCGAATCGACCGCGGCGCTGGGCAAGATCGTGCGCGCCGCGCGCATCCCGATCATCGCCGACATCCATTTCCATTATAAGCGCGCCTTGGAAGCCGCCGACGCCGGCGCCGCCTGCCTGCGCATCAACCCTGGCAATATCGGCAGCAGCGAGCGCGTCGGCGAGGTCGTCCGGGCAGCAAAAACCAATGGCTGCGCGATCCGCATCGGGGTCAACGCCGGCAGCCTGGAAAAAGACCTGCTCGAAAAATATGGCGAACCCTGCCCCGAGGCGCTCGTCGAAAGCGCGCTCGACCATATCAAATTGCTCCAGGATCATGACTTCCACGACTATAAGGTCGCGGTGAAGGCGAGCGACGTCTTCCTCGCGGTCGCCGCTTATGCCCAGCTCGCCGACGCGGTCGACTGCCCCTTGCACCTCGGGATCACCGAGGCGGGCGGACTGATCGGCGGCACGGTGAAATCGGCGCTCGGCATCGGCAATCTGCTGTGGGCCGGGATCGGCGACACGATCCGCGTGTCGCTTTCGGCCGAACCCGAGGAAGAGGTGCGCGTCGGTTATGAAATCCTGAAATCGCTCGGCCTGCGCACCCGCGGCGTCCGCGTCGTCTCCTGTCCCAGCTGCGCGCGCCAGGGCTTCGACGTCATCCGCACCGTCCAGGCGCTCGAAGAGGCGCTGAGCCATATCAAGACCCCGATGTCGCTCTCGGTTCTGGGCTGCGTCGTCAACGGCCCCGGCGAGGCGCGCGAAACCGACATCGGCATCACCGGCGGCGGCAACGGCAAGCATATGGTCTACCTGTCCGGGGTCACCGACCACCACGTCGCCGACGCCGACATGATCGGCCATATCGTGCGGCTGGTCGAAGCCAAGGCGGCCGAGATCGACGCGGGCAGTTCGGTGAGCATGGACACGCTACACGGCAAGGCGGCGTAAGACCGGGCGAGCGCAAGCGGACCGGGATGTCCGCTTTGGGGTGGTTAGCTGTCATTTCCTGATCCTCCCCGGAACGGGGAGGTGGCAGCCCGCAGGGCTGA
>CAZCUW010000147.1:0-5290 GCA_964502035.1 uncultured Sphingopyxis sp.
CCCCCACTCGTCGCGCCAGAGGAATCATTCGTCGCAAACTGCTGGTCCCCCCCTGCCCGCCTGCGAGAGCAGAAGGCCGGGGATTTTATACAAGTTGCAGGTTGCGGGGTTAGCATGAAGTTTGCGTTATCGGGTCGGCCGCTCCTCGCCATGACGATGAGCGCCGCCGTGCTCGCGGGCTGTGTCAGCAGCGCGGCGATCGTGCCGCCACCGCGCTCGCAGGCGGCGGTGCCGCGCCCGGTCGGGTCGGTGACCGTGCCGATCGGCCAGCCGATGCGATCGACCATGCCGCGCCCGATCGGCCCGCTCGACCCCGGCTTTCGCCGCGCCCCCGCCGGCCTGACCGAACGCATCCATTTCCTGTGGCGCGCCTTTCCGGGCAAGACCGGGATCGCGGTGCAGCGGATCGACGGCGAATGGGCGATTGCCGAGCGTGGCGGCGACCTTTTTCCGCAGCAGAGCGTGTCAAAGCTGTGGGTCAGCCTGACGGCGCTCGACGCGGTCGATCAGGGGCGCGTCCGGCTCGACCAGCCGGTGCGCATCGGGCCCGAGGATCTGACCCTGTTCTACCAGCCGCTCGCGGCGCGGGTCCGCGCCCAGGGTTCGGTGACGATGACCGTGCGCCAACTGATCGAAACCGCGATCACCCAGAGCGACAACACCGCCAATGACAGCCTGCTGCGCACCATCGGCGGGCCGGGCGCGGTGCGCGCCTTCATGGCAAAGAAGGATCTCGGCGCGATCCGGTTCGGTCCCGGCGAACGCTTGCTGCAAAGCGGCATCGCCGGCATGTCCTGGCAGCAAAGCTATTCGGTCGCGCGCAATTTCGAAGCCGCCCGCGCCGCGCTCGCCCCGGCGACGCGCCGCGCCGCGATGGACAATTATCTCGCCAACCCGATGGACGGCGCGAGCCCGACGGCGATCGCCAGCGCGCTGGCCCGGCTGGCGCGCGGAACATTGCTTTCGCCCGAATCGACCGAGTATCTGCTGGGCGTCATGAGCCGGACAAAAAGCGGCCCGAAGCGCCTGAAGGCCGGTCTGCCGCCGGGCTGGAAATTCCTCCACAAGACGGGGACGGGCCAGAATCTGGGCGGCATGACCGCGGGCTATAACGACATCGGCATCGCCACCGCGCCCGATGGCACCCGCTATGCGATCGTGGTGATGATGGGCACGACCACCTCGCCAATCCCCGCGCGCATGGCGCTGATGCAGGCGGTGTCGAGCGCGGTCGCCGAATTTCATGGAAGATAATCGCTGATGCGCCTTGCGGTTTTGTCGCTGTCCCTGCTCGCGCTGGCGGCCTGCGCCACCCCCGAAACACGGCTGCGCACCGGCCTGGTCAACGCCGGGCTGTCGCAGTCGATCGCGTCGTGCATGGCCGAACGCATGGTCGACCGGCTGTCGCTGCTCCAGCTGCGCCGCCTCGGTTCGCTGTCGAGCCTGAAGGACAAAAGGATGAGCGAGCTCTCGCTGAACCAGTTGCTCCACAAGGTCCGCGCGCTCAAAGACCCCGAGATCTTGACGGTCACGACCAGCTCGGCCGCGCTCTGCGCTTTTCGTTAGGGTCAGGCCCCCTTAATTGCGCGATCGAGGCGTCGAAATGGCGACGATATCGGGTTCGGGCGGGTGCAGCGGGTAGCATCGCTACCCGCAAGGCCGCGCGGACCTGAGATCGAGCCATTTCGGCGTCCCTGCGGGATTTGACCGATTTTGCCCATGGCGTCGTCGGAAAGTCTGGAGATATCGACATATCCCGGCGCCTTTCCTCCTCGCCCTGAGCAAAATCGCCTCAAACCTCGAACGCGCAATTAAGGGGGCCTGACCCTTGGCAAGAATATCTGGGGGCGCTGCGGGGTAGCCTTGCCCGCCAACTTGTGCTTAGGCGGCGCCAATTCTCCCCGCCCCAGACTCGAAAGGCCCGGCAGACCTCATGAACATCCACGAATATCAGGCGAAAGAACTGCTCGCGAAATTTGGCGTCGCGGTGCCCAAGGGCATTGCCGCGATGAGCGTCGAAGAAGCCGTCGCGGCGGCAAAGCAGCTGCCCGGGCCGCTCTATGTCGTGAAATCGCAGATTCACGCGGGTGGCCGCGGCAAGGGCAAGTTCAAGGAACTCGGCCCCGATGCGAAAGGCGGCGTCCGCCTCGCCAAGACCATCGAGGAAGTCGAAGCACACGCCAAGGACATGCTCGGCAACACGCTGGTGACGATCCAGACCGGCGATGCCGGCAAGCAGGTCAACCGCCTGTACATCACCGACGGCGCCGACATTAAGCAGGAATTCTACCTCGCATTGCTCGTCGATCGCGGATCGAGCCGGGTCGCGGTCGTTGCCTCGACCGAGGGCGGCATGGACATCGAAACCGTCGCGCACGACACGCCGGAAAAGATCCACACGATCACCATCGACCCCGCCACCGGCCTCCAGCCGCACCACGGCCGCGCCGTTGCGGCGGCGCTCGGCTTGTCGGGCGACCTGGCCAAGCAGGCGGCCAAGGTTCTCGCGGGTCTGTATGACGCGTTCCTCGGCACCGATGCCGAACAGATTGAAATCAACCCGCTCGCCGTCTGTGAAGGCGCGAACGGCGACGAACTGCTTGTGCTCGACGCCAAGGTCGCGTTCGACGGCAATGCGATGTTCCGCCACAAGGACCTGGCTGACCTCCGCGACCTGACCGAGGAAGATCCGGCCGAGGTCGAGGCGTCGGAATATGACCTCGCCTATATCAAGCTCGACGGCAACATCGGCTGCATGGTCAATGGCGCGGGGCTGGCGATGGCGACGATGGATATCATCAAGCTCAATGGCGAATTCCCCGCCAACTTCCTCGACGTCGGCGGCGGCGCGAGCAAGGAAAAGGTCACCGCGGCGTTCAAGATCATCCTGAAAGACCCCGCCGTAAAGGGCATCCTCGTCAACATCTTTGGCGGCATCATGAAGTGCGACATCATCGCCGACGGCATCGTCGCCGCGGCGAAGGAAGTGAATCTGTCGGTCCCGCTCGTCGTCCGCCTCGAAGGCACGAACGTCCAGCAGGGCAAGGACATCCTCGCCAATTCGGGGCTGCCGATCGTTGCCGCCAATGACTTGGGCGATGCGGCCAAGAAGATCGTCGCCGAAGTCCGCGCGGCGTAAAACCCACCCTCTCCCGGACGCGGGAGGGGAGGGACTGCTGGTTGACGTTTACGTAAAGCGCAACTATGGCGCAGTGCACAATTTGCTGAGAGGAGCCAAGAGCCCATGAAAATCCTCGTCCCCGTCAAGCGGGTGCTCGATTATAACGTGAAACCGCGGGTCAAATCCGACGGCACCGGCGTTGACCTGGCCAATGTCAAAATGTCGATGAACCCGTTCGACGAGATCGGGGTCGAAGAGGCGATCCGCCTGAAGGAAAAGGGCGTCGCGACCGAAATCATCGCGGTTTCCGTTGGCCCGGCAAAGGCACAGGAAACGCTGCGTACCGCGCTCGCGATGGGCGCCGACCGCGCGATCCTGGTGCAGACCGACGATGCGGTCGAACCGCTCGCGCTCGCGAAAATCTTCAAGGCGATCGCCGATGCAGAACAGCCCGGCCTTGTCATCCTCGGCAAGCAGGCGATCGACGACGACAACAACCAGACCGGCCAGATGCTCGCCGCGCTGACCGGCTGGGCGCAGGGTACCTTCGCCAGCGCGGTCAATGTCGATGGCGACAGCGTCAATGTGACGCGCGAAGTCGACGGCGGCCTTGAGACGGTGAAGCTCAAGCTCCCCGCGATCGTCACCACCGACCTGCGCCTCAACGAGCCGCGCTATGCGTCGCTGCCGAACATCATGAAGGCGAAGTCGAAGCCGCTCGATACCAAGACCCCCGCCGATTACGGCGTCGATACTGCGCCGCGGGTCAAGGTCGTCAAGGTCAGCGAGCCGCCGGTTCGCTCGGCCGGGGTCAAGGTCGCCGATGTCGATGAACTGGTTGCCAAGCTGAAGGCGATGGGAGTGCACTCATGAAAACTTTGGTTTGGGTCGAACATGACGGCAAGGCCGTCAAGGACGCCACGCTCGCGGTGGTCACCGCCGCATCGAAGCTCGGCGAAGTCCATCTGCTCGTCGCGGGTGCGGGCGTCGATGGCGTCGCCAAGGACGCCGCGCAGATCGCCGGCGTCGGCAAGGTTCACGTCGCCGACAATGCCGCCTTCGCGCACAATCTGCCCGAAAATATCGCGCCGCTCGTCGCCGAGCTGATGGGCAGCCACGACGCGTTCCTCGCGCCCGCGACGACCACCGGCAAGAATATCGCGCCGCGCGTCGCCGCGCTGCTCGACGTGATGCAGATTTCGGAAATCCTGTCGGTGGAAGGCCCCAAGACCTTCACCCGCCCGATCTACGCCGGCAACGCGATCGCGACCGTCGAAAGCTCGGACCCCAAGCTGGTCCTCACCGTTCGCGGTACCGCGTTCGACAAGGCCGCGACCTCGGGCGGTTCGGGTACCGTTGAAGCCGTCGGCGCGGGCAGCGACGCCGGTATCTCGAGCTTCGTCGGCGCCGAAATCGCCAAGTCGGAGCGCCCCGAACTGACCTCGGCGAAAATCATCGTGTCGGGCGGCCGCGCGCTGGGCTCGTCCGAGAAATATCAGGAAGTGATCGTGCCGCTCGCCGACAAGCTGAACGCCGCGCTCGGCGCCAGCCGCGCCGCGGTCGATGCGGGCTATGTCCCCAACGATTATCAGGTCGGGCAGACCGGCAAGATCGTCGCGCCGCAGGTCTATTTCGCGATCGGCATCTCGGGCGCGATCCAGCATCTGGCGGGCATGAAGGACAGCAAGACGATCGTCGCGATCAACAAGGACGAGGACGCCCCGATCTTCCAGGTCGCCGACTTCGGCCTCGTCGCCGATCTGTTCAACGCGGTGCCGGAACTCACCGGCAAAATCTGAACCATCGGTGCGCAGCTGATTAAGAAGAGGGCGGTTCTGCTGAGCCGCCCTTTTTTTTGGCGCGGCCCCCGCCCTACTCGGCCTCGGTGCTCAGCCCCAATTCGGGGATGCCGATCGAGCGGCGCCCGCCGAAATCCGAGCGGACGACGATTGCGCCCTGCTTTTCCATATAGTCGACCAGCCGCCGGATGCGCCCCGGCGAGCGGCTGCCATAGGCGCGCCCGAGCACATCGTCGTCGGGACAGATGCCCCCGTCCATCGCGGCGCGCGCGATTTGCAGGAACGGGGCGAGCATGTCGTCGGGAAGCCGCTCGGCGACGCGCAGCGCGTCGGTCCAGCGCGGCTCGGACGGATCGAACACCCCGCCTTT
>CAZCUW010000148.1:0-5124 GCA_964502035.1 uncultured Sphingopyxis sp.
GGCGGGCGGCATGTTCGCGGGGTTGCAACTGGTCGAGGGGCAGGGCGGTTTCGACTGGACGGGGTCGTCGATCATCCTGTTCGGCATCGGGCTGGTTTATGCGCTCATGGGGGTGTTTGTCGGGATCGGGACGGTCGCGCCGCGGCTGTTCGGTCAGCGGCTGCTCAACGTCGCCGATGCAGAGGAAATCGTCGAGGAGCGCGCGAACATGGCTGGCAGCGCTGTCGGCTGCCTGATTTTGGGCGCGGCAGTGATGCTGCTGGCGCACGCGGCGGCGGCCGATGCCGCTGACAGTCCGGCGCTGGTCGCCCCGGCGCTCGCTTTCTGGATTTTGCTGGCGGTTCTCGTCGGCTTCACGGCGATATCGGTGTGGATGTGGCGGAGTTTTGACGAGCTGTGGCGCCAGTTGACGGTCGAAATATCCGCGATCACCGGCAATCTTCTGCTGTTGGTTGCGATCATCTGGGGCGGCGCCGCTGCGGCGGGACTGGCGGCGGGTCCGCACCCGCTCGATCTGGTGTCGATTGCGTTCGGATCGCTTCTGCTCGCCTGTTTTGCGGGCGCGGGATGGCGCGGGATGATGGCGCCGCGATAGCGCTTCGTTGGGACGAACGGACAAAAAAGGGCGCCCGGTTCCCCCGAACCGGGCGCCCCCCTTGGCGTCGCTAACCCTTGCGGATCAGGCGCTGTAGTACATGTCGAATTCGACCGGGCTCGGGGTCTGTTCGACGCGATACACTTCGTCCCACTTCAGCTCGACATAGGCTTCGATCTGATCCTTGGTGAACACGTCGCCCTTGAGCAGGAAGTCATGGTCGGCGATCAGCGCGTCGAGCGCTTCGCGCAGGCTGCCGCAGACGGTCGGGACTTCGGCGAGTTCTTCGGGCGGCAGGTCGTACAGATTCTTGTCCATCGGATCGCCCGGGTGGATCTTGTTCTGGATGCCGTCGAGGCCCGCCATCAGCAGCGCCGAATAGCACAGATAGGGGTTGGCCATCGCGTCGGGGAAGCGGAATTCGACGCGCTTCGCCTTGGCGCCCGCGCCATAAGGAATGCGGCACGAGGCCGAGCGGTTGCGGCTCGAATAAGCGAGCAGCACCGGGGCTTCAAAACCCGGGACGAGGCGCTTGTAGCTGTTCGTCGTCGGGTTGGTGAAGGCGTTCAGTGCCTTGGCATGCTTGACGACGCCGCCGATGAAATAGAGGCACATGTCGGACAGGCCAGCATAGCCGTTGCCCGCGAACAGCGGCTTGCCCTTTTCCCAGATCGAGATGTGGGTGTGCATGCCGCTGCCATTATCGTCCTTGATCGGCTTGGGCATGAAGGTTGCGGTCTTGCCATAAGCATGGGCGACCTGGTGCACGACATATTTGTAGATCTGCATGCGGTCGGCGGTTTCGGTGAGGGTGCCGAAAGTCAGGCCAAGCTCGTGCTGCGCCGCGGCGACTTCATGGTGGTGCTTGTCGCACGGCAGCCCCATTTCGAGCATCGTCGAGACCATCTCGGCGCGGATGTCGACCGCGCTGTCGACCGGTGCGACGGGGAAATAGCCGCCCTTGGCGCGCGGCCGATGCGCGAGGTTGCCGCCCTCATAGCTGCGCCCGGTGTTGGTCGGCAGTTCGATGTCGTCGATCTCGAAGCCCGATTTGTTATAGCCGGTTTCAAAACGGACATCGTCGAACATGAAGAATTCGGCTTCGGGGCCGACATAGACGGTGTCGCCGACGCCGGTCGAGGCGACATAGGCTTCGGCGCGCTTGGCGGTGGTGCGCGGGTCGCGGGCATAGCCTTCGCCGGTCGACGGTTCGACGATGTCGCAGAAGATGACGAGCATCGGGGTCGCCGAGAAGGGATCGTCATAGACGGCGTCGAGGTCGGGCATCAGGATCATGTCGGACTCGTTGATCGCCTTCCAGCCTTCGATCGACGAACCGTCGAACATCAGCCCGTCTTCAAGCTCGTCCTCGCCGAGCACCGAGGCGACCATGGTCAGATGCTGCCACTTGCCCTTGGGATCGGTGAAGCGCAGGTCGACCCACTCGATGTCGTTTTCCTTGATCCGGGCGATGATATCCTTGGGCTTCGTAGCCATGTAGATGCTTCCTTCTTGCGAAATGATCCCGGCGCGCCGGGGCTTGTTGAACTTGATGGGTGAGGCGGGTTTACAGCGCGTCCTCGTTGCGCTCGCCGGTGCGGATGCGCAGCGCGGTCTCGACCGGGATGACGAAAATCTTGCCGTCGCCGATGCGGCCGGTCTGCGCGGCGGCGGCGATCGCCTCGACGACGCGTTCGGCCATGCCGTCCTCGACGATCACTTCCAGCTTCACCTTGGGCAGGAAGTCGACGACATATTCGGCGCCGCGATACAGTTCGGTATGGCCCTTCTGCCGCCCAAAACCCTTGGCTTCGGTGACGGTGATGCCGCTGACGCCGACTTCGTGCAGGGCTTCCTTGACCTCGTCGAGCTTGAACGGCTTGATGATCGCCTCAATCTTCTTCACGCTTGCTATCCCCCTTTGGGCATTTCGTATCGCTCGCAACCACAGCCGGATCAGGCCTGCCTGTCCGGTTCGCACCTGTGAGTCGCTGCGAGGCCCCGTCATCTTGCACCAATCAAGAGCCGTGCCAATTGGCGAATCGCAAGCATTCGGTAAGATTTGCGACAGCAAATTGCGGGGTTGCTTAAGGGGTGAGCAAAGGGTGCGATGGGGTGCCTAAAAAAGTGGCAACTCCAAGCAATCGTCATGGCGAGAAGCCGAAGGCGACGCGGCAATCCAGAGCGGCGCAGGACCGCCCTGGATCGCTTCGCTACGCTCGCAATGACGGAGGTATGACCTTTGCTTAACGCCTTTACCGTCCCATCGGCGCCGTGCTGTCGGCCAGATTCGCCTTGGTCCAGTTCGACCGTTCGATGACATAGGCGCGGATCGCTTCGGCGTCCTGCGGGGTCAGCACCCGGGCAAAGCTCACCATGCCGCGGTCCTTCAGCGCGCCGTCGATGACCACCGACTTCCACGCCTCGGCATTGGCCAGCGTGCCCGAGACACGCAGGTCAGGGGTGAAGCCATTACCGATCGCGCTGTCGCCGTGGCAGACCATGCAATAGCGCCCGAATTGCGCCTTGCCCGCCGCAACCTGCGTCGCGCTGGCGGTCATCGGCGGCGGGTTCCACGCCAGCGTCGTCGTCGCGGGCGGGGCGGGGAGTTTGGCGGTGCCGCCGATCTTGAGCACCACCAGCCGCGGGATGTTGGGGATTTTGCGCGTCGCGCCGCCCGCGACCCCGGCGACGAGCGGGAAAGCGCCGCCCTTGCTGGTCATGAACGCGACATATTGGACGCCGCCGACGCGGAAGGTCGACGGCGCGCTGACGATCCCCGACTGCATGTCGAGGTCGAGCAATTGCTTGCCGGTGTCGGCGGTATAGGCGCGGAAACGACCGAGGCTGGTGCCCTGGAACACCAGATTGCCCGCGGTGGTCATGGTGCCGCCGTTCCACGCCGCGGGATGATCGACCGCCCAGGCAACCTTGCCGGTGCGCGGGTCGAAGGCGACGAGCCGTCCGGTGGTCGCGGCGACCGCGGCGCGGAACGCCGCCTTGTCGTCGGGAAGCAAAGTGCCGGTGAGCGAGGTGCCGACGTTGAAACCGAGCACCTTCCGCCGGTCGAGTTCGTTCATGTCGGCAAGATAGCCCTGCGGGATCTGCTGCGCCGGGATATAGACGAGACCCGTTGCCGGATTGTAGCTCATCGGGTGCCAATTGTGCGCGCCGAGCGCGCCGGGGATCGCGATGAACGGCTTACCCGTCTTGTAGAAGCGCGCGTCGGGATTCTCGATCGGGCGGCCCGTCGCCATGTCGTATCCGGTGGCCCAGTTGATGCCATCGACGAAGGGCTTGGCATCGATCAGCTTGCCGTTGCTGCGGTCGATGGTGAAGAAGAAGCCGTTCTTCGGCGCGTGGTACAGCACCTTGGTCGGGGTGCCGTTCACCGCCTGCTCGGCGAGGATGATCGGCTGGGTCGCGGTGTAATCCCACGTTTCGGCCGGGGTCTCCTGATAATGCCATTTATAGGCGCCGGTCGCGGCGTCGAGCGCGACGATCGACGACAGGAACCAATTGTCGCCCTCGCCGTTCGAGCGGGTGCCATGGTTCCACGGATTGCCGTTGCCGACCCCCAGATAGACCTGGTCGAGATCCTTGTCGTAAACGATCGCGTCCCACACGGTGCCGCCGCCACCCGACGTCTGCCACTCGCCCTTGTCGGACCAGGTCGCATTGGCCTTGCTGGCAAAGATGTCGTCCGATGCCGCGCCGTCCTTGGCCTTGGTCGGGTTGGGCGCGGTGTAGAAGCGCCAGCGCTCCTTGCCCGTGTCGGCGTCATAGGCGGTGACGTAACCGCGCACCCCGAATTCGGCGCCGCCGTTGCCGATCAGCACCATGTCCTTCACGACGCGCGGGGCGCCGGTGATGGTGTAGGGTTTCGCGGCGTCGAAGGTCTGCGTCGACCACAGTTCCTTGCCGGTTTTCTTGTCGAGCGCGATCAGGCGGCCGTCGAGGGCGCCGACGAACAATTTGTCGCCCCAGACGGCGACGCCGCGGTTGACGACATCGCAGCAGGCGTGGACGGCGCGTTCGCCGGGTACCTTGGGATCGAAGCTCCACAGCTTCTTGCCCGTCGCGGCGTCCCACGCGTCGACTTTGGACCAGGCATGGCTGACATACAGGATGCCGTCGACGACCACCGGGGTCGCTTCCTGCCCGCGCGCATCCTCCAGGTCGGCGCTCCAGGCGATGCCGAGCTGGCCGACATTGCTGGCGTCGATGTCGGTCAGCGGGCTGAAACGCTGTTCGTCATAGCTGAAGCCGATCGCGCCCCAGTCGTCGCCATTGCCGCCGGTCTTGAGCAGGGTCTCGCTGGCCTTTTCGGCGTCGTCGAGCGCGGCGGTGCCGGTGATGCTGTCGTTCTTCGTCGCGTTGCACGCCGCCAATGCCAGTAGCGCGCCGCCCAGCAGCGCGGCCGTAAAGACCCGTTTCGCCATCCATGCTCTCCCGTTCGACGCCTATCTTGACGTTAACGTCAAGACTGCGCCGGATGGACGGGGGGTGCAAGGGGGAAAGTGGGGGGT
>CAZCUW010000149.1:0-5123 GCA_964502035.1 uncultured Sphingopyxis sp.
AAATCCTCCTTAAATCACAACCTCAAATCTGTGCCATTGGCGCTGACGGCGGACAATTGTTGGACCGGCAGACCGGCCTGTCGCTGAGAAGGACGTCGTCGGCGGGGGGATTCGACGGACTCAACGGCGCCGCATTATCGATCGGGAAAATGCCGCTTCCGCCCGCTTCCGCATCCAGATACCGTATGCCGATTATCAGAGCGCTTTCTGGAGCCTGCCAGCTAAACTCGGTTCTCTTCGCAATGACGGCGCTGCTGCCTGGTTCGATCGTCACGCTGCCGCCATCATGTTCAATGACGAGGCCGGTGACGGGCGCAAAAATCCAGATATCGCCGCGATCCTCATACGCCTTGCCCGCGCCGGCGACCATCGCGACGAAAATTTCGCATGGCCCAGCCCGCACCGGGAGGATCTGCGCATCGGCGCCGAACGGGTCGGCGCCGGCCTGCGGCCTGGCCTGCTCGGCAAGAACGCGCAGGCCCATGAAGGTGGGGCAATCGGTGGAAGTCGTCACTGATCGTTTCCTTGTGGACGTGTGAAAGCCTTTTGCTCCCGATCCGGAAGCGTCGCGACCGCGTCCACCTCGACGAGATAGCCATAGTGCAGTTCCGGGACCGGAATGACCGTGCGGGCGGGCTTCGCCTCGCCGAGCATGTCGGCGTAAACGCGGTTGAACTTGGGCCAGTTCTCGACGTCGACGATATAGGCGGTTACCCGGCACAGGTCTGCCGGTGCGCCGCCTGCGGCTTCCAGGATCCGTAGCATGTTGGCGATGGCCTGCCGCGCCTGCGTTTCAAAATGCATGTCGGGCAGCGGCGCCTTGTCAGCGCTGATCGGAAGCTGGCCCGAAATATAGAGACTGCTTCCCGACCGTATGGCCTGGGAATAATGGCCCGCAGGCGCCGGGGCGGTATCGGTCAGAATGGTCTGTGGCTTGTCGTTCATCACCAGCCTCCAAAGCGCTGCCACTCGCCCGCGACGATGTCGGAAGCGCCGTGGACGACATGATAGCTGCGGTGCTGCGCGCCCGTTGCGCAGGCGTGATTGGGAAGGATACGCACCCGATCACCAATCTTGAGATCGGGCAGCGATGCGCCCGAACCCGGTCGCACCATGACGATGCCATGTTCCTGATTGGCATCGGCCAGCATGAGATTGTCATAGGGTTTGCCGCTGCTGTCGCAGACCAGCCCATAGCCCTGATTGACCTCCTGTTTGGAGGTGCCGCGATCCTGCGACATCGCCATCCAGCCCGCATCGATCAGAATCCAGCCCTTTTCATGCTGATGGCCGATGACGGTCGCCAGGACCGAAATGGCGATATCGTCGATCTGGCAGATACCGATTCCGGCCATCACGAGGTCGAAGAAGACGAAGACGCCGGCGCGCACTTCGGTCACACCGTTCAGATCCAAGGCGTGGTGCGCGGTCGGGGTGGAGCCGAGGCTGACCACCGAACAGCCAAGGCCGGCGTCCCGCAGGATGGTCGCTGCATCGACCACGGCGCGCCGCTCTTCCTCCGCGCAGCGCCGCAATTCCTCTTCGCCCCGCGCCGCATAGCTGCCGCCGGCATGGGTCAGCACACCGCGCAGCTCGCCGCCGGCGGCCAGCGCCGTTCCGATGGCGACCAGGCGCTCTTTGTCGTTGGGCAGGACGCCGGCGCGATGGCCGTCGCAGTCGATTTCGATAAGCGCGGGAATGGCGTCGCCGGCTTCGCGGGAAGCTGCTGCGACCGCCTCAGCCTGCTCGACGGTGTCGAGAACAACCGCGAGATCGACGCCCTGTTTCCTGAGCTCGACCACCTTGGCCAGCTTCCATGGAGCAATGCCCACGGCATAGATGATGTCCCGCACGCCGGCGGCAGCGAAATATTCCGCTTCCTTGAGGGTCGAGACCGTCGCTGGTCCCTCGGGCGCGTTCATCACCCGGCGGGCAACCTCGATCGACTTTGCCGTCTTGAGATGCGGGCGCAGCCCTACGCCCAGCGGCGCGAGCCGTTTACGCAGGCGACCGATGTTCCGATCCATGCGGTCGGCATCGAGGACGAGGCAGGGCGTTTCAAGATCGCCCAAACGTGTGAAGCCGCTCTCGTCCTGCGCCTGTTCCAGGATTTCTGCTTCGTTCAACATCATGCCCTCACCGACCTTTCGGACGACACACTACATCGCCACCTGCTATCTGGCAATTAATGCATACTGCACATATGAATAAGGTATATATTAATGATTGGGCCGGCGCTTATGAAGGAAAATAGCCCAGGACAGCCTTGGTTTCGAGATATTCCTCCAAACCGAAAACGCCATATTCGCGCCCGTTGCCGGATTGCTTGAAGCCCCCGAAAGGCGCAAAGCCGTCCCACGGCGGGTGATTGATGTGTACCTGTCCCGCCCGGATTTTCGCGGCAAGGCGGCGCGCCCGGTCCAGGTCGGCCGATTGCACGTGCGCGCCGAGCCCATAGACCGTGTCGTTCGCAATGCGGATCGCGTCGTCTTCGCTGTCATAGGGAATCAGGCACAACACCGGGCCGAAAATTTCCTCCTGCGCGATGCGCATGTCGGATCGAACCTCGGAGAAGATAGTCGGCTTGACGAAATAGCCCTCCGCCAATCCGTCGGGCCGGCCGAGGCCACCGCAGACAAGCTTTGCGCCTTCCGCGATGCCGGCGCCGATCATTGCCTGCACCTTTTCGAACTGGCTGCGGTTGGCGACCGGACCCAAGGCCGTGCCATCGTCCATCGGGTCGCCGACGCGCATTGAGGCAATGGCTGCAGCGGCGAGCTTTTCGACGGAGAGCAAGCGGCTGGCGGGCACGAGCATCCGGGTCGGCGCGCTGCACGACTGTCCGACATTGCGGAATGCGGCGGCCACGCCCAGGGGCACCACTTTATCGAAATCGGCATCGTCCAGCATGACGTTGGGGGACTTGCCGCCCAGTTCCTGCGTCACCCGCTTGACGGTCGGCGCCGCGGCCTGGGCCACCAGAACGCCGGCGCGGGTCGATCCCGTGATCGATATCATGTCGATGTCCGGATGCGAGGCGAGCGCTGCGCCCACCTCTGGGCCCGTCCCGCTTATCAGGTTGAATACGCCTGCCGGTGTTCCGGCATCATGCATGATCTGCGCAAACAGATGCGCGCTGTAGGGCGACAACTCGCTGGGCTTGAGGACAATGGTGCATCCCGCGGCAATTGCCGGCGCGACCTTGGCCGTGATTTGGTAGAGCGGCCAGTTCCAGGGTGTTATCAAGCCGCTGACGCCGATCGCCTCTTTGACGATCGCCGTCGTTTCCTGCTGCCTGATGAACGCATAGGTTCTCAGAACGTCAATCGCCGTGCGTATATGCGCGATGCCGAAGGGCACTTGGGACGCACGCGAGAAGGTGATCGCGGAGCCTATCTCAAGCGATATGGCCTGTGCCAGATCCTCGAATCTCTCTTCCATGAGAGCGAGGATCCGTTCGAGGAGCGCGATGCGCTCTGCCGGTAAGGTCGCCGAAAATGCGGGAAAGGCCCTGCGGGCGGCGGCGGTTGCCAAATCGACGTCCAACGCGCTGCCCGCCGCGACCGATCCGATCACCTGCTCTGTCACCGGGCTGATCACGGGAATCGGCGAAGACGGGTGTGCCGGCTTTTTCCAGACGCCGTCGATATAGAGCTGATCGCATAGCATCTTCATCGGTCTAACCTTTTCTACATCGCATATGACGCGGCGTCAGCGTTTCCCGACGCTTCGATCGCCGGGTTGCCCGGTTGAGAAGAATATGCCAAATCATGAATGCTACAATTAATCCAGCCTTCATATCGAATTAAGTTTTACCTTATGATCTCCACCGACGATCTCGGCTTTTTTCATGTGGTTGCGAATTCGCCCTCACTTGCAGAAGCGGCGCGAAAGCTCAACGTGACCCCGCCTGCGGTGACGCAACGGCTGCGCGCCCTCGAAGTGCGAGTCGGTGTCAAGCTTATCGACCGCACATCGCGAGGTCTAAGCCTCACAGACGAGGGCGAATTGATCGCTTCGGAGGGCGCCGCGATCATCGGTGCCATCGACGACCTGTCGGAACGGCTCGCCAGCCGAACCAGTCAGGTGCGCGGTCATTTGCGGATTGCCGCCCCCCATGGGTTCGGCAGGCGTTTCGTTGCGCCGGTCGCGCAAGCATTTGCGAAAGAACATCCCGCGATATCGGTCGCCCTGGAACTGTCTGACAGCCCGATACGTCAAATGTCCGAGAGCTGGGACGTCGTAGTGCATATCGGCGCCCTTCCTGAAAGCGATCGATTGGTGACCACTCTGGCGCCCAACCGGCGCATCCTTTGCGCAGCGCCCGAATATCTTGAACAGAACGCTTCCATTCAGAAACCCGATGATCTGGCTTCGCACCGCTGCCTCGCACTTAGGGAGAATAACGAGGACGTCACGCTCTGGCGCTTGGCTCATCCGAAGCATGGCAAGGCAACGGTTCGGATAAAACCCAGCATGTCGAGCAACGACGGTGAAGTCGTTCGCGATTGGGCGCTCGCTGGTCTGGGGATCATCGTCCGAAGCGAATGGGATGTGGCGGGCGATCTCGCAGCAGGAAGGTTGCACGAGGTTTTGCCGCGTTGGTCTGCGCCGGCAGCTGATGTCGTGGCGCTTCTGCATGCCCGACATGGGCGCAGCGGCCGAACGAGCGCATTCTTGCAGGCCCTCAGGGAAACCTTGGCTTCGCCGCCATGGCGAAGGCTGGAACGTCCGCTTTCCTCCACCTGACTCCACAAAATTGCCGGTCCGGAGACGGCCAAGTTTGGCGATAAACGAAAGAATGTGGTTCGTGCGGCGCACGTGACCAGAAAGGGTGAGAAGCTGCTATGGCGTCGACTGGGAAAAGATCAGTTTTGCGCCCGCGATGATCAGAACTCCTCCGGGGGCTCGCAGGAGCCGATGCGCTGGGAGCCGCGAAAGGCAGAGTTGCGTTCCGACAAGCGCACCGATGACGGCTGTTCCCGCAAAATATGGGAGTTCGGTTGATGTCTCCACATTGTCCCTACTTTTGATATTGCCATAGTGTCCGCCGTCAGCGCCAATGGCACAGATTTGAGGTTGTGATTTAAGGAGTGTTGGGGCTTCGTCGCAGTGACGAAGGA
>CAZCUW010000150.1:0-5106 GCA_964502035.1 uncultured Sphingopyxis sp.
CCCCTCGGCCTTGCCGCCGACGCTCAGGTCGCGCAGCTTGGTTGCCGCGCGCGGCAACCAAGCTGCGCGACCTGAGCGTCGGCGGCAAGGCCGAGGGGCTGGCGCTGGCCAAGGGCGGGCGCGAGCTGTGGGTCGGCGATCTGGCGGCACCGCGGGTGTCGGAGGGCGACGCGGCGCGGCAGGTGACCTTGCTGTTCAGTCCCGATTCGCGGCGGCTGTATGCGGCGGAGACGGCGGCCGACAAGGTGGCGGAGATCGACGTCGCGAGCGGGCAGGTGCTGCGCCGGATCGCGGCGGGCAAACAGGGCGACGGGCTGGCGATTGCGCCTTGAGCGAGTCGGGCACTTTGGGGTGGGGAGCGGCCCTACGCCCTCCTCGTCGCCCCCGCGAAGGCGGGGGCCGCCATCGGCCTTTTCCTGCCTTGCCGCGTAAACCGCCAGCGGCCCCCGCCTTCGCGGGGGCGACGACTAGTTTTGGTCGCTAGCTGTCGTTCAGCGTCTCCAGCCAGAGCCAGAGCCCCCGCGGCGCGGCGGCGGGGGGCGCTTCCACCACATGGCGCACCGCGTCGGCGCGGGCGCGGGCGAGGATCGCGGCGGGGACGGTCGCGGGGTGGAAGATATGATCGGCCTCGCCCAGCAGCCGTGCGGCGCGCAGGGTGAGGTCGTCGGGGTCCGCGCTGGTCAGGTGGATCGTTTCGAGGCGTGACGGCGGCGTGACCGCGTCGCTGGTCAGCCAGCTTTGCACCTTGTCCGCCGCTGCCCCATCGAGCGGGTCGAGCGCGCCGCTGCTCGCCAGCGCGGCGTCGATCGCGCGGCGGCGGTCGGCGGCGGCGGGCCAGCGCGCCTTCATCGCGTCGCGGGCGGCGTGGAGCGCCGAGGCGAGCGCGCCGAGCCGCGCCGGAAGCAGCGCCTCGATCCGCTGGCGCACGGCTTTCGCCAGCCCCGCCGACGCGCCGCCAGTGCCGATGGCGATGGTGACCGGGGCACGGTCGACGATCGCCGGGGTGGTGAAGTCGCACAGGTCGGGGCGATCGACGACGTTGACGAGCAGGCCATGGGCGCGGAGGGTGGTCGCGGCGGCACGCGCTTCGATTTCGTCGTCGAGCGCAACGAAGGCGATGGTCGCGCCCTCCTCCCACACCGCGACGATGCGGCCGCCTGCCCGCTCGATCAGGCGCGCCTTGGCGTCAGCCGCCTCCCCTTCGCCGACCAGCACGACGGTGCGGCCGGTGAGGTTCAGGAAGATCGGGAGTTGGTGCATGGGCGGCCTATAGCAAGCCCCTCCCCTTTAGGGGAGGGGGGCGTCGGGTCGGTCGTGCCCCCGGCACGACCTGGATCAGCCGGGGGCTGATCCACCCGGCGCCGGTGGGGTTCGCGGCCTTGGGCTGTGCGCGATGCCCACCCCGCTGCGACTACGCAGCAAGCTGCCAAGTCTCGCTGCCCCTCCCCTGAAGGGGAGGGGGTTTTAGTGCATCAATCGATCCAGTCGGGGACGCGCTCGGCGGCCATGATCGTGCTGGCGGCGATGCGGTCGGCGACCTTGATATAGCGGTCGCCATCAACGAGCACCTCGGGCACCAGGCTGCGGCTGTTATAGGTCGACGCCATCGTCGCGCCATAGGCGCCCGCGGTGCGGAACACCGCGAGGTCGCCCGATTCGACCTTGTCGGTGACGCGGTCGCGCGCGAAGGTGTCGCCGGTTTCGCACACCGGACCGACAATCGACGCGGTCATCTTTTCGCCGGTCGGTTTGACCGCGACAAAGTCGTGATAGGCATCGTAGAGCGCCGGGCGCGCGAGGTCGTTCATCGCGGCGTCGACGATCACGAACGGATTGGTCGCGCCGGGCTTGACCCACAGCACTTCGGTCAGCAGCACCCCGGTGTTGCCCGCGATGACGCGGCCCGGCTCGAACATCAGCGTGACGTCCCAATCCTTGGTCACGCGCGCGACCATCGCGCCATAATCTGCCATCGACGGCGGATTGTCGTCCGCCTTGTACCGAACGCCCAGCCCGCCGCCCAGATCGACATGGGTGATGCTGTGCCCCGCGGCGCGCAGGTCGGCGACGAGGCGGCCGACGCGGGTGAACGCGGCTTCGAGCGGGTCGAGGCTGGTCAGCTGGCTGCCGATATGCACCGCGATGCCGCGCATCTGGAGGCCCGGGAGCGCCGCGAGGCGCGCGAAGATGTCGGGCGCGACGTCGATGCCGACACCGAACTTGTTGTCGGCCTTGCCGGTCGAAATCTTGGCATGGGTACCCGCATCGACGTCGGGATTGACGCGGAGCACGGCGCGCGCGGTCATTTCCCTGGCAAGCGCGATTTCGGCGAGCGCGACGCCCTCGGGTTCATGTTCGATGTTGAACTGGCCGATGCCGCGGTCGAGCCCCTGCGCCAGTTCGGCGCGGGTCTTGCCGACGCCTGAAAAGACGATGTCCTCGGGCGCCATGCCGGCGGCGAGCGCGCGTTCGAGCTCGCCGCCCGACACGACGTCGGCGCCATAGCCCTGCCGCGCCAGCACGCGCAGCACGCCGAGGTTGGGGTTGCTCTTGATCGCAAAGGCCAGATGCTTGCGCGGCACGTCCTTCAATCCGTCGCGAAATTCCTGCGCATGGCGTTCGAGCATGGCGCGCGAATAGACATAGACGGGGGTGCCGATTTCCTCGGCAATGCGTGACAAGGGAATGTCTTCGGCGTGGAGGACGCCGTCACGAAGTGCAAATTGATCCATTGGATTAATTCCTAGTCATATTTTCCCGTTCGCATCGAGCGAAGTCGAGATGCCCCTAAGGACAGAGCCACACCGATGGGTGTCTCGACTTCGCTCGACACGAACGGATTATGTGAATGCAGTTTAGCTCAGCCCGGAGGCGGCAAGTCAAAATCGTCGGGTTCGCGTTGTTCGGACCGTTTGAGAAGTTCGTCGCTGCGCGCAGGCCGGGCCTGCGCGTCAGGCGTCGTAAGCTCCTCCGTGGTCGGGGCACGGGTCGCGCCCAACGGGACGACCGGGGCAGGCTGGCCAGCCACCGGCTTCAGATCTTCCCTGCTGCCGCACGCGCCGAGCAGCGCCGATGCGGCAATTGTTGCCATGATGAGGCGCTTCGTCGCCATCAATTCATTCCTTCCAGCGCGGCGCGGGCCGCGGATATCGCCTGCCTTACCCGTTCGGGGGCGGTGCCGCCATAGCTGGTGCGACTGGCGACCGACGCCTCGACGGTCAGCGCCGCCAGCACATCGGATGTCACGGCGGGATGGATCGCGGCGGCATCGCCCTCGGGCAGCGCCGACAGCTCGACGCCCAGTTCTTCGGCGCGCTTGACGCAGGCGCCGACAACATGATGCGCCTCGCGGAACGGCAGCCCCGCTTCGCGCACCAGCCAGTCGGCAAGGTCGGTCGCGGTCGAATAGCCCGACGCGGCGAGCGCGCGCATCCGGTCGGTGCGAAAGGTCAAAGTTTCGATCATGCCGGTCATCGCGGCGAGCGACAGCGCGAGCGCGTCGAAGGCGCCGAACACCGTTTCCTTGTCGTCCTGCAAATCCTTGGAATAGGTCAGCGGCAGGCCTTTGACGATCACGGCGAGCCGCTGGAACGCCCCGAGCAACAGGCCGGCACGGCCGCGCACCAGTTCGGCGGCGTCGGGGTTGCGCTTTTGCGGCATGATCGAGCTGCCGGTCGACCAGGCGTCGGGCAGGCTGATGAAACCGAAGGGCTGGCTGGCCCAGATCACGATTTCTTCGGCGAGGCGCGACAAATGGATCGCGGCGATCGACGCCGAGGCGCAAAATTCGAGCGCAAAGTCGCGGTCAGAGACGGCATCGATGCTGTTCGCCATCGGACGATCGAAGCCCAAGGCCGCGGCGGTGGCATCGCGGTCGATCGGAAAGCCGGTGCCCGCGAGCGCGGCGGCGCCGAGCGGCGATTCATTGAGGCGGCGGCGCGCATCGGCAAAACGGCTACGGTCGCGCCCGAACATTTCGACATAGGCGAGCAGATGATGGCCGAGCGTCACCGGCTGCGCGACTTGCAAATGGGTGAAGCCGGGCATGATGCTGCCGGCATGTTCGGCGGCACGTGCGAGCAGCGCGATCTGCATCGCGGCCAGCCCGGCGTCGACGCGTTCGCACGCGGTGCGCGTCCACAGCCGGAAATCGGTCGCAACCTGATCGTTGCGCGAGCGCGCGGTGTGCAGCCGCCCGGCCGCCTCGCCGACCAACTCTTTCAGCCGCGATTCGACGGTCATGTGGATGTCTTCGAGCGCGAGGTCGACGGGGACGCCGGTCGCGGCAAATTCCTCGGCGATCTGGGCGAGGCCGCGGTCGATCTGGACCGCGTCGTCGGCGCCGATAATCCCCGCGGCGCCGAGCATCGCGGCATGGGCGCGGCTGGCGGCGATATCCTCTTCCCACAGGCGCTTGTCGACCGGGATCGAGGCATTAATTTCTTGCATGATCGCGGCCGGACCGCCACCGAAGCGGCCGCCCCACATGCTGTTGCTGTCCGGAGTATTCGCCATCCGCCGCGTTCCAAGCCCGTATCTTGCGATCCTCGCCGTGTTTCTGGCCGGATCGATCGCGGGCTGCGATAGGGAAAAGCGGTCGGGCGAGCAAGCGGCAGACGGCCAAGCAAATATTTCGCCGGGCCAAGCGAAAGCGGGCGGCCTTGGCCAGTTCCAGCATCTGGTCGACCGCAGCCACAAGGGCAAGGCGGTCCCGACCGTGGCCTTTCGCGGTCCCGACGACACGCCGGTGACGCTGGCCGAATTTCGCGGGCGTCCGCTGCTGGTCAATCTGTGGGCGACCTGGTGCGCGCCGTGCGTTGCCGAGATGCCGACGCTCGATGCGCTGGCGGCGAAAAGCGGCGAGCGGATGATGGTGATCGCGGTCGCGCAGGATCTGCAAGGCGCCGAGGTCGTCGATCCATGGTTCCAGAAGGCGGGGCTGAAGGCGCTCCAACCCTATCTCGACCCGCAGAACGGGCTGCTCGATGCGTATAACAGCGCGCTGCCGACGAGCATTTTTTACGATGCCGAGGGGCGGGAATTGTGGCGCGTCGTCGGCAGCGCGCTGTTATACGCATCGAGCAGCCCGTTCTGCGGGTCGAGATA
>CAZCUW010000151.1:0-4938 GCA_964502035.1 uncultured Sphingopyxis sp.
CGAGCTGCACCATGGCGTGCGGATCACCGACGGCGCGATCGTCGCCGCGGCGACGCTGTCGCACCGCTATATCTCCGACCGTTTCCTGCCCGACAAGGCGATCGACCTGATGGACGAGGCCGCGAGCCGCATCCGCATGGAGGTCGAATCGAAGCCCGAAGAGATCGAAACCCTCGACCGCCGCATCATCCAGATGAAGATCGAGGAATCGGCGCTGTCGAAGGAAAGCGACGCCGCGTCGAAGGACCGGCTGACAGCCTTGCGCGCCGACCTCGCCAACCTCGAACAGCAGTCGGCCGAGGTCACGCAAAAATGGCAGGCCGAAAAGGACAAGATCCACGCCGAGGCCAAGATCAAGGAAGAGCTCGACGCCGCGCGCTCGGCGCTTGAACAGGCGCAGCGCGCCGGTGACCTGGCCAAGGCGGGCGAGCTATCCTATGGCACCATCCCCGGCCTCGAAAAGCAGCTCGCCGACGCCGAAGCCGCGGCGGGCAACGCGATGCTGCGCGAAGAAGTCACCGCCGACGATATCGCCGCGGTGGTCAGCAAATGGACCGGCATCCCGGTCGACCGGATGCTGGCGGGCGAACGCGAAAAATTGCTCGCGATGGAAAGCAGCATCGCCCGGCAGGTCATCGGCCAGGATCACGCCGTCCATGCCGTCTCGACCGCGGTGCGCCGCTCGCGCGCCGGATTGCAAGACCCGAACCGCCCGCTCGGTTCGTTCCTCTTCCTTGGCCCCACCGGGGTCGGCAAGACCGAACTGACCAAGGCGCTCGCCCGCTTCCTGTTCGACGACGACAATGCGATGGTCCGCATCGACATGTCCGAATTCATGGAAAAGCACAGTGTCGCGCGGCTCGTCGGCGCGCCCCCGGGCTATGTCGGCTATGAGGAAGGCGGCACCCTGACCGAAGCGGTGCGCCGCCGCCCCTATCAGGTGGTGCTGTTCGATGAGGTCGAAAAGGCGCACGCCGACGTGTTCAACATCCTGCTCCAAGTGCTCGACGACGGACGCCTCACCGACGGCCAGGGCCGCACCGTCGATTTCACCAACACGCTCATCATCCTGACCTCGAACCTCGGCAGCCAGGCGATCGCGGCGCTACCCGACAACGCCCCGGTCGAACAGGCCGAGCCCGCGGTGATGGAGGTGGTGCGCGCGCATTTCCGGCCCGAATTCCTCAACCGGCTCGACGAGATCGTGCTGTTCAACCGCCTCGCACAGCAGCATATGGGCGGCATCGTCGATATTCAGGTCGCGCGGGTGCAAAAACTGCTCGCCGACCGCAAGGTCATCCTCGACCTCACCGACGCGGCACGCGCGTGGCTTGGCCGGGTCGGCTATGATCCGGTCTATGGCGCCAGGCCGCTCAAGCGCGCGGTGCAGAAATATCTGCAAGACCCGCTCGCCGACCTGATCCTGAAAGGCGAGGTCAAGGACGGATCGACGATCCGGGTCGACGAAGGCGATGGGGCGCTGAAACTGGCGCCCCGCTGACGTCGGCCGTGACGCTAAGCTAGTTGCTGTGGTTTACCGGCGCGCGGGTCATGGCTTCGAGCGTATCGCGTGAGTCCTGGTTGCCCTGCGCCCACAGCTTTTTCCACTGCTCATTGGTGTGGCAGACGCGCGCCTTCTTCACCAGCGAACCAATCTCTTCGATCTTGCGGCATTTGACAAAATAGGGGTGCGTCATCGCCAGCCCCGCATTGTGGACCTTGATTTCGGTGCTGGTCATCGTCGATGGCGGTCGATCGGGCGGCGAACGACCGGCGGCGGTTTCCGGTGCCGCGGCAGGCGCCGCCGCGGCGGCGGCGACCATGATGATGACGTCCAGCATCACTCCACCCCTTTCCTACCTGGGACGAATCTCCCGTCCGACGTCGCCCTCCATTTCGCGCGAATTGCTCCAGCCGCGGGCCAGCGTTTCCATCGAATCGCGCGCCTCCTGGTTGCCTTTGTCGCCGATCCGTTTCCAGTCGGCGTTGGTGTTGCACACCCGCAGCTTCTTGACCAGCGACCCCGAAACTTCAAGCCGTCGGCATCGGATATAATTGGCATCGGTCGACGCGAGATCCTGATTATGGACGTCGATTTCCGCCCCGCTCATCTCCGACGGCACCCGCACCGCCGGACCGGCCTCGCTGCCAGCGGCGGTCGGCACACCCGACAGGGCGAACAGGGTTATAAGGAGGACGGCACCCGACATCTCGTCCCCTTCGTGAGTTCAGTTCGACGTGCTGGCCTTGCTCGTCATCGCTTCCGCCGTGTCGCGCGCGTTCTGGCTGCCCTTGGCGCTCACTTCTTTCCACTTTTCGTTGGTGTAGCAAACGCGGTTCTTCTTCACGAGCGACCCGATTTCCAACGTCTTGCGGCATTTGATAAAATAGGGATGGGTCTGCGCCAGCCCCTCATTATAGGCGCTGATCTCGGTCGGGGTCATCGCCGAGGGCGCCTTCGGCGGCGGCGCCCGCTCTGCGGTGCCTTCGGCGGCAACCGCGGCCGACACGACCAACAAGGTCGCAGCGACAAACATGGACATGATCTTGCTCATTACATCCTCCTCGCGGCCAGAAAAACCGGCGCCATATCCGCACATTATAAGTTCGCGGGGCGGGCTTCGCCAAGCAGAATTTCGACCCGGGACAGAGGCCGCCGATCAAGCCCGCCGCTAACGCGGGACGGCGTATCCCGATGCGTCGGCCGCCGCAAAATATTGCACCAACAGGTCGCGTTCACGCGCGCTAAGATGCGGATTCCACACGTCAAAAATCAGCACTGCGCGCAGTTGGTCGCTGTCGTTCCAGGCTTCATGCTCGATGGTATCGTCAAAGGCGAAGGCGCGGCCCTCTTGCCAGGCGCGCGTTTCGCCGCCGACCCGAAAGCCGCAGCCTGGTGGCACGATCAGCGGCAGGTGGACGATCGCGCGGCTGTTGGTGACCCCGGTATGCGGCGGAATCCGCGTGTGGGGTTTCAGCATCGAGAAAAAGGCGCTGGGCGCGCGGCCGGGGATGCGCGCCCCCGGGATCGCGGCAAGCGCCGCGGCGGTGACCGGGCAGCGATCGAGCACCGGCTGGTTCGCGGTGCCATATTCCCACAGGAAACAGGCGCCCCAGTCGAGCCGGTTGTCGAGCGCCGACCAGATTGATGTGGGGGTTCCCGCCTCCATCCGCACATAGGGCCGCAGCGTCTCGCCAGGATCGTTGAGCAGCGCCTGCAGTTCGGCGCGGATCGCGCCGGTTTGCGCCTCGATGTCGGCCAGCCAGTGGAAATGGCCCCGATCGAAAAACTCGTCGGCGGGCAGAAAAGGGTAATGGATGCCCGCACATTCGTTGCGATAGATGCGGCGGCGGCCCAGCGCGCTGGCGATAAACGCCTCGCCGCGCCGCGCGTCGGTTTCGGACAGATCGCCGCGCAGCGCGGCAAAGGCGTCCGACGCCGCCGAAAACATCGTATCGGTCGCCGTCGTGACAAACGCCTGCCCATGGGCCAGCAGCGGTTCGAGGGTCGGCGGCAGCGGATTGAGCTGCGCCCCCAGCGCGATCGCCGCGCTCCACGCGGCCAGCGCCGCTCCCTTGTCACCGCGCGCCTCGAAACGCTCCGCCTTGCGAATCCACGCGATCAGGTCGCGGCGGTCGATCGCCAGCGCGGCATCGAGCGCCGCCAGTTCGCGATCGTCGTCGCCCAGCGCGCGCCACGCCGACGCCAGATTGCGTTGCAAGGCGCCCGATTGCGGGTCGGTCGATATGGCGGCGGCAAAATGGGCGGTCGCGGCGGCCGGATCGCCCGCTTGCAAGGCGGCGATGCCAAGCCGGTTGGCCTCGACGGCCGAGGTGGGCGGAGGTGCGCTGGTCATGGCCATGCTTGCCATTGGCGGGGGCGATCGGCAAGGTCGATTGATGACCATCGCCGCTTCCGTGCCCGCCATCCTCCGCGACGCCGAATGGCTGGCGCACCGCTATGACCCCGGCCATGATGCGTTTCATTTTCGGCGTGTGTCGCGCGCTGTGCGCCGCGCGATTCCGTTCCTGACCGATCAGCATCTGGGCGAAGAGGCGGCGCCGCTGGTGGTGCGCCGGGCGGATTGCCGCGCCGCGGCGGATGGGGCGGAGGGCGAGACATCGGCGCCGATCCATTTTCTGTTCCATTCGGCCTATTGCGCCTCGACAATGCTGGCGCAGATGCTGGACATGCCGGGGACCGCGAGCAGCCTGTCCGAGCCGGTGCTGCTGAACGACATGGTCGGGTGGCGGCGGCGCGGCGCCGCGCCGCGCGATCATGCCGGCGGCATGGACGACGCGCTGCGCCTGCTCGGGCGCAGCTTCGAGCCGCGCGAGGCGGTGGTGATCAAGCCGTCGAACATCTTCAATCCGCTGGCCCGCGGGGCGCTGACGCTGCGCCCGCAGGCGCGCGCCATCCTGCTCTATGCGCCGCTGCGCGCGTTCCTGTTGTCGGTCGCGCGCAAGGGGCTGTGGTGCCGCTTGTGGTGCCGCGAATTGCTGGAGAGCTATCTGGCCGACGGCTTTGTCCAGCTGGGTTTCGAGGCGCGCGACTATTTTCGCCAGTCCGATCTTCAGGTGGCGGCGCTCGGCTGGCTCGCCCAGCAACAGGCGTTCGCCGCACTGCTGAACTGGGCCCCCGACCGCATCGCCGCGCTCGACAGCGAAGCGCTGACCGGCAATCCGGTGACCGCGGTCGGTGCCGCGATGGATCATCTGGGTCTCGCCGGGAACCGGGCCGCGATCGCCGATCATCCGGCGCTCGCTCGGAACAGCAAATCGGGCGCGTCCTTTGGGGTGGGCGAACGCCAGCGCGATCTCGATGCCGCCGCAGTAGCCTATGGGGCGGAGATCGAGCAAGTCATTGGCTGGGCCACGGCCATTGCCGGCCAGGCCGGCATCCCGCTTGTCCTGCCGCGGCCGCTGCCGATCCGCTGA
>CAZCUW010000152.1:0-4908 GCA_964502035.1 uncultured Sphingopyxis sp.
CCGTGCGGCGTGGAGCGCGTGATAGCTGAGCACCCCCGACGCGCCCGCGCGGCGGAAGGCGAGCAGGGTTTCGAGGACGAGCGCGTCGCGGTCGCCCGCGCCGGCGGCGGCGGCGGCCTCGATCATCGCATATTCGCCCGACACCTGATAGGCGTAGACGGGCACGGCGAAATTGTCCTTCACCGCGCGAACGATGTCGAGATAGGGCAGCCCCGGCTTCACCATCACGCTGTCGGCGCCCTCGGCGAGATCCTGCGCGACTTCGCGCAGCGCTTCCTCGCTGTTTGCGGGGTCCATCTGATAGGTCTTCTTGTCGCCCTTCAGCAGTCCGCGCGAGCCGACCGCGTCGCGGAACGGACCATAGAAGGCCGAAGCATATTTGGCGGCATAGCTCATGATCTGGACATGGCCGAAGCCTTCGGATTCCAACGCCTGCCGGATCGCGCCGATGCGGCCGTCCATCATGTCGCTGGGCGCGATGATGTCGGCGCCCGCGCGCGCCTGGTTGAGCGCCTGTCCGACGAGCACTTCGACCGTTTCGTCGTTGAGCACATAGCCTGCATCGTCGATCAGCCCATCCTGCCCGTGGCTGGTGTAGGGGTCGAGCGCGACGTCGGTGAGGATGCCGATCTCGTCGCCGAGCGCCTGCTTGATCGCGGCGGTCGCGCGGCACATGAGGTTGGCGGGATTGAGCGCCTCGCCGCCATCGGCGCTGCGCCGGTCGGCCTGCGTATAGGGAAAGAGCGCGAGGCACGGGATGCCCGCGGCGATCGCGTCCCTCGCGCGTTCGACGAGCAGGTCGACCGACCAGCGCGATACGCCCGGCAGGCTCGATATCGCTTCCTCGGTGTTCGATCCGTCGGCGACGAACAGCGGCCAGATGAGATTCGAAGGCGAGAGATGCGTCTCGCGCACCATGGCGCGGCTCCAGCCGGTGCGGCGGGTGCGGCGCAGGCGCAGATCGGGGAAAGCGGCTTGGGTCATGCGGGGTGCATAGCCGGGTGCGGGCGCGGGGCAAATGGATATTGGACGCAAATGCCCTTCCCCCTGGATGGGGGAAGGATACGAAGTCTTATCCGCGCCAGCGGATTAGACGGAGTTGGATGGGGGTGAGGGTGCGTCCATGGGCCGCTGTTTCGGGTCGCGACCGCACCCCCACCGCTGCGACTGGCCAGCAAGCTGGCAAGTCTCGCTGCCTCCCCCCTCAAGGGGGAGGATTTAAGGGGTCAGATCCCGCCCTCGGCGCGTTTCGACGCAACATCGGCAAGGCTGCCGAGCTTTGGCCCTTCGACCTGTTTCGGCGCGATCGGGGTCAGCGCGGCGCCCGGCGCGATCGACGTCAGCGACCGGATGCGCGCGCGGAAATCGGCGAGCGCCTTGCCCTCGAGCAGCGCGCGGGTGACGAAGGTCACCGACGATGGATTGACCGCGCGGCCGTTGCGATAGAGTTCATAGTGGAGATGCGGGCCGGTCGACAGGCCGGTCGAGCCGATATAGCCGATCACCTGGCCGCGATTGACGCGCTGGCCCGGGCGCACCGCGATGCGGCTCATATGGCCATAGCCGGTGCCCAGCCCGTTGCCGTGGCTGAGCTTGACGAAATTGCCATAGCCGCCGTGGCGGCCGGCGATCGCGACGACCCCGTCGGTGACCGCATAGATTGGCGCGCCATAACCGCCGCCGAAATCCATCCCGCTGTGCATCCGTTTGTAACCGAGGATCGGATGGCGGCGCATACCGAAGGTCGAGGTGACGCGGCCATTGGTCGGGCGCGCCATGCCGCCGCGCTGCTGCCCGACGCCCGACGCCTCGAACCACTGCGCGCGGCCATCGACCGTCCATTCCAGCATCGACAGCTTGGCCTTGCCGCCGCGGACCAGCCCCGCATAGAGCAGCTTGCCGGTCTCGCTCTCGCCGGTTTCGGCGCGGCGATAATCGACGATGATGTCGAACTCGTCATTGGCGCGAATGTCGCTGCCGACCGAAATCTGGCGGCCGATCACGCGCAGGTACGACTGGATCGCCGTCGCCGGTGCCCCGGCGGCGCGCGCCGACCGGTACAGGCTGTCGCCGACCCGGCCGCGGATGCGCAGCGGGGTATTGTCGACCGCGATCGGGATGCGCCGCATCACCAGCCGGTCGCCCTCGCGCTCCATTTCGATGCGCAGGTCAAAGCGCGCGCGCATCGCCAGCGCGTCGACCGGGCGCGGCATTGTCCGCGCGGCGCGGCGGCCGAGGATCAGGTCGATACGGGTTCCCGGCGCGATGTCGGCGAGCGGCACCGCGCTCGCCACCTGATTCGCCAGCGCCTGTGCCTCGCCGCTGCCGACGCCCGAGCGTTCGAGCAGGCGGGCGAAGCTGTCGCCGCTGCCCAGGGTGGCGGTGAGTTCGATCTGGGGCCGTTCGGGGGTCTGGGTCAGCGGGCGGACCGCGTCGGTCGCCGCCATATGCCGCCCGGTGTCGCCGCCGAGCGCCAGCGGCACGATCATCTGCGCGCGCGCCTCGTTGAAATCGGCAGCATCGAGGGCCGCGGTGCCGCCGACGCTAAGCGGCTGAATTCCCGGAAAACTTGCGATCGCGGTGCCGCACAGCAAGGTTAATGTCGCGAGCCCGCGCCACCATTCCGCCGACCCGATATTGTCGCCAAGGTCGGGGACAAGATCGAGCCCGGCGAGTCGGTCGCGCCAACCGAGCGATTCGGCATCGGCCGCGACGCGCTGCAGCGGGATCGCTTGCGACATCGTGAGCGCGGCCGCATTGCCGGACATCCCCGCGATGGGTTCGTGACGCTGAAACAAACTGCAACCCCCGCTCGACGGGCCTCCCGAACCCGGCCGTCGAATGATATTTTCGACCGCCTGTCTGTAAAGAAAGGTCGTTAAAGTCAATTTAATGGCGGGTTTGCCGCGGCGTGTTGCGGCCAGTCGTGGCGGGGGCGGGATATGATGCGACGTCGGCGGAAAAATTGGCGCGCGCGCTGCGGTTCGACGATCGCCTGTTGCGCGGCGCCCGCGGCCATGCCAGCTTGGCGGTCAAGAAAATGACGTCATCCTCTTCCCAGCCGGTCAAGGCTGTCCTTGGCCCCACCAACACCGGCAAAACCCATTTGGCGGTCGAGCGCCTGACCGCCCATTCGAGCGGCATGATCGGCTTTCCGCTGCGCTTGCTGGCGCGCGAAATTTACGACCGGGTCGTCGCGATCAAGGGCGCCGCGCAAGTCGCGCTGGTCACCGGCGAGGAGCGGATCATCCCGCCCGACGCCCGCTATCTGCTCGGCACGATGGAAGCGCTGCCGATCGAGCGTGATGTCGCGTTCGTCGGCATCGACGAAGCGCAGCTGGGCGCCGATCCCGAGCGCGGCCATGTCTTTACCGACCGCCTGCTCCGCGCGCGCGGCCGCGACGAGACGATGATCCTGGGGTCGGCGAGCATCCGCGGGCTGGTGAAAAATCTGGTCCCCGAAGCCGAGATCATCACCCGCCCGCGTTTTTCGACCCTGAGCTACGCCGGCACGTCAAAGCTGTCGCGGCTGCCCAAACGCTCGGCGATCGTCGCCTTCTCGGCCGAGGAAGTCTATGCGATCGCCGAAATGCTGCGCCGTTTTTCGGGCGGCGCCGCGGTGGTGATGGGGGCGCTCAGCCCCAAGACCCGCAATTCGCAGGTCGCGATGTTCGAGGCGGGCGAGGTCGACTATCTGGTCGCCACCGACGCAATCGGCATGGGGCTGAACCTCGACGTCCAGCATGTCGCCTTTGCGTCCTTGCAGAAATTCGACGGGCGGCGGCTGCGGCGGCTGACGGTCGCCGAAATGGCGCAGATCGCCGGGCGCGCCGGGCGGCATCAGCAGGACGGCAGCTTTGGCACCATCGGCCTGCCACAGGGGGGCTTTACCCCCGAGGAAGTGGCGGCGATCGAAGGCCATCATTTCCCGCCGCTGTCCAGCCTGTTCTGGCGCAATCCGACCCCGGGCTTCGGCTCGCTCGATCAGCTGCTCGCCGACCTGGCGCAGCCGCCGACGCAGCCGGTGCTGCGCCCCGCCCCCGAAGCGGTCGACATCGCGGTGCTCAAGCATCTGGCGGGCGACATGGAAGTGCGCGCGCGCGGCGGCGATTTCGACGCGGTGCAGCGCCTGTGGGACATTTGCGGCCTGCCCGATTTCGAGCAATTGGGCGCCGAGCATCATAGCCGGACGATCTTCAAACTGTGGCAATGGCGGACCAGCGGCGACGGGATGATCGACCCCGACTGGTTCGCGCGGCGGCTGGCCAAGCTGAACGATGTCGAGGGCGACATCGACCAGCTCGCAAGCCGCATCGCTGCGGTCCGCACCCTGTGCTTCATCGCCCAGCGCGGCGACTGGATCGCGGGCGCGGCGGGGTGGACCGAACAGGCGCAGGCGCTCGAATCGCGTCTGTCCGACGCGCTGCACGCGGCGCTGGCGCAGCGTTTCGTCGACCGGCGGCTGGCGTTGTTGCTGCGCGATGCCGGACAGCGAGGCGCCGCGCTGCCGGTCGCGGTCGGACCCGATGGCACCGTCGCGGTCGATGGCGAGGCGATCGGCACCCTCAAAGGCTTTCAGTTCAAGGTCGATCCGGTGGCGAAGGCGAGCGATCACCGGATGCTGCTCGCGGCGGCCGAAAAACATCTGCGCGCCGAGCTGGCGCGCCGCGCCACCACCCTGGCCGAGGGCGACGACAGCGCCCTGTCGCTGATCGCCGAACCGGGCGCCGCGCCGCGGCTCGCGTGGCACGGCCATGCCATCGCGACGCTCGCCAGAGGGCCGACGCTGGTCCAGCCGGCGATCCAGATCGACCCGTCGCTGCGGCGGCTGGAGCTGCATCAGGTGCAGGCGATTGCCGAGCGGCTGCAACGCTTTGTGGCGCAGCAACTGGCGCGGCATGCCGCGCC
>CAZCUW010000153.1:0-4820 GCA_964502035.1 uncultured Sphingopyxis sp.
TTGATCGCCCCGCCCGCAACGCCCGCCTCGAACCCGCCGCCCGCCGCCGCCAGCCGCATATAATGGCTCATCCCGACATAATGGACGACATCGCCGCGATACCCCAGCTGGACAATCTGCCGCACCACCCGCGCCGGGGTCAGATGATAGCAATCGTCATAGCCATTGGTCATGCCCAGCGCCGTTTCGGGCAGCACGACATCGCCGATCGCCAGCACCGACCCCGACCCCGTACAGGCCACCGCGCTCATCTCGGCCCAACCCTGCGCCGGTGCCGCCAGCACCCCGTCGCCGCCGTCGTAAGTCGGCGACACCAGCGAGATGAACATCCGGTCGATGTCGCCCGCCCACACCGGATCGGCCTCGCCAGGCAGCAGGAACCCGCCTTCGAGCGCGTCAAAATCCAGACTGACGACCGCATCCTCGCCCGTCCCGACCGCATAATTCCACAGCCGCACATACCAGGCGCGTGGGCTCCCGCCCGCATCGCGCCCCTCGATCGTCAGCGTCGGCCCATGCAGCGCATCGAGCGGCTTCACCCCGCCCGACCGCCAACGAAATGTCAGCTGCGTGTGCCGGAAATCGCGGTTCGTCGCATAAGCGAGCAACGGATGGTCCCACCGGTCCGCGGCCTCCCAGATCAGCCCCGCCAGATCTTGCTTCTGGTAAAACACCGCCTCGACCCGCAGCGCCCCCGGCGCCGCATTCGTCACGCTCGCCATCATCGGCCGCGCAAAATCGACCGTCCAATATCGCGGGTCGAACCGCTTCAGCCAGCCCTTGCGATGATGCGGCTCGGCCGACGCGACGAGCGCCCAGCCCATCAATCGTCTCCGCTCGTCACCGCGCGCCGCACCGCCCGCGCCAATTGCCGCCCGGTCTGCGCCAGCCGCTGCGGTTCGCTCCCCGCCTCGCCGCGCACATTCACGGTGATCGCGATGTTGCGCGTCATCCCGCCCGCCGCCTCGATCCGGCCGCTCGCGGTCGGCACGAACAGTTCGGGACCGCGCTCGCCGACGCGGTAAGCGCGGCCGGCGCTGACCGGCCCACCGGTCGCGCGTCCCGGCGCCCCGAACAGCGACAGCGCCAGCGCCAGCAATCCGCCCGCGCCGCTACCCTGACTGCCCCCCTGGTCGCCACCGCCCAATGCGGCGCCGATGCCGTTAGAAATCGCGGCGCGCGCAATATCGGCCATTACCGACAGCGCCAGCCGCTTCAAATCCTCGAACCCCAGCTTGCCCGACACGATCGCGCGGCTCAACGCCCGCTCGATCGCCCGCCCCGCCTGTTCGGCCTCGCTGACCAGCGGCCCGCCCAGCTCGGCGCGCAGCACCGCAATATCGCGCCGAAACGCCCCGGTGTCGGCGCGCACCGCCACCACCATCTCGTCGATCTCATCCATCGGGAAATTGCTCCATCATCGCCGCCAGTCCGGCGCCATCGAACGGCGCCACCGCATCCGCCTCGGCCCAGCCGCCCAGCACGCTGCGCACATCGGCGGGCGTCGCCGCCCAGAAATCATCGGGTGTCCACCCCGCGACCCGCGCCATCATGCAGAGCAGCGCGATCGCAGACGGTCCAATGCCCCCCTCCCCTTCAGGGGAGGGGCAGCGAGACTTGCCAGCTTGCTGGCTAGTCGCAGCGGGGTGGGCATCAGCGCGCTCAGCCATCGCTCACCGCCCCGACAATATCTGCCCCAGCAGCACGCGCAGCGCTGGGGTCACCGCCGCCAGCCCCTGCGCCACCACCGCCTCACCGACCGCCTCGCGCGTCAACGCGTCCGATCGGTCCTTCACACAATGCCAGAACAACGACGCCAACTCGCCCAGCCCCAATCGCCCGTCGGCTGCCCGCTCGACCAGCGCGAACAGCGGCCCCAACTCGCCCTCCGCCGCGACCAGCGCCGCAAAGCTCGGGCGCAGGACAAAGGCCCGATCACCGACGCGCAATTCCGCCTCGCCGCGCAAGCTGTTCGCCGCCGCGCTCACAGGCTCACCACCGCGCCGCTCGATTCCAGGTTCAGCGTGTAATTGCGCTCGCCATTATAATCGCCGGCGTAATCCAGCCGGGTGACCAGAAAGCGTCCGCGCATCCGCTCGCCGCTCTCGAAACGCAGCTCGTAATCGTCGATCGTCCCCGCCAGCGCATGGCCGCGCACCCGCACCTCGGCGGCTGATCCGGTAAAGATGCCCGCGGCGCTGACCGACACCGATCGCACCCCGGCGCCCGACAACAGCGCGCGCCACCCGCCCGAATCCTTGGTCGTGACATTCACCGCCTCGCCATTCACCGACAGCTGGGTGGTACGCAGCCCGGCGACCGTCTGATATGTTGGCGGCGCCGCACCGTCGCCGACCTTGAGCAGAAAAGCGCTCCCATTTTCAATTGCCATCGTTTAATCTCCTCAACAGAAAAACATGCGGAACGGGGAGTCGCAGGATGCTGATTACGTCATTGTTTATTGCCGCCATGATCCAGTCGCCCGCGGTCGATACGACGCGCGCCGCCTTCACCAAATGCCTGCGCGACGACATGAAAAAGTCACTCGAGGCCAAGGTCGAAGAGGTCGAATATGAAATGACGCTGAAAGCGAATTGTTCGACCGAACGCGACGCGTTCCGCAAGGCGGTGATCGCGCTCGGCCGTTCAGGCGGCGATTCCGTCACAGTCGCGACCGAAGACGCCGACATGCAGATCGAAGATTACCACGCCAATTTCACCGACAAGTTCAAGGATTACAAAGCGAACAACTCGCTGCCGGGCGATTGATCGCCACCGCGAAGGCGGGATGCCTTCACCGGGGCTATCGTCAAGGTCGGATCATTGAGCTTGCCTCGTCATTGCGAGGAGCGAAGCGACGCGGCAATCCAGAGTATGCGTAAGCCGCCCTGGATTGGTAGGCCTGCGGCCGCCTTCGGCCCGCTGCGCTCGCAATGACGAATAGAGTAACCGCCGCCAGTCTCGCGCTAAGCCACCAAACACCGACACCACACGATCACCTCGTGCCGCCAGCCGCCCTCGCGCATGAAACCGAACCGCGTCCGCACCACCCGCGCGCTCACCACCGACCAGCCGCCCGCCGCCCCGCGCAGCCCCGCGACCACCGCATCGATGCGGCCCGCGGCAACATCATCGATCGCCGCGCCCGGGCCGACCAACGTCAATGTCAACCGCACCTCGCGCCCTGCCCGGTCTTTGGTTCCCCAGTCGGCGCCCTCCGCGCCGCCAACCGCAACATAGGGCGCGCTGGCCCGCGGCGGCGTGCCATCGAATATCCCATGCACCAGCCCCGCCAGCTCGGCATCGCCCGCCAACAACGCCAGCGCCCGGGCGCGCACCGCCTGCTCGGCGCCGCTCATTGCCCGCTGCCCAGCGTCATCCGCCGCCACGGTTGCCACAGCGCCGCAATCGCCGCGGGCGGCGCGACCGGCGCCGCATCGCGGGCATCGTGCAAATGCTGCACCATCCGCACGATACCCTGGCGGATGGCCTCGGGAATCCCGTTCGGATTTTCGGCGATCCCGGCGCGGTAGCTGACCCGCACCCGCTCGGCATCGCCCGGCTGCGCGATCACCAGCTGCCCGCTGCCGTCGCGCCCGTGACGCAGCCGGTACGCCCCCGCATCCAGCACCGTCTCATCGCCGGCGGCGGTCAGCAGCACGGCGGCATCAATCGCGGCAACCGGCCGCGCGCTCAACCGCACCGGCCCGGCGCGCAGCGACAGCACCTCCTCGACCTCGCGGATGACCAGCCAATGGCCGATAAACGCCTCGCAAATATTGGTCGCCGCGCGGACCAATCCGGCGACCACGGCGTCGTCGATCGTCGAACCCAGCCGCAACCAGCCGCGCGCCTCGTTCAGGCTCACCGGGGCATCGCCCGGCAACAGGCCAGCCGCCATCACCGTTCCTCCACCCGAACGGTCATCGACCGCTCGTCGATTTGCCCATCGCTCAGTGTCACCCGGTTGGTGACCCGATAGACATGGCCGGCAACCCCGCCCGCCAAGGTCGCCGTCGACTGCATCAGGTCATGCGCTGCCGCCGCCACCGCGACGCCATCGGCCTCGGCTGGCGCGATGGCCCACACGCTCGCCAGCACCGCCTGGCCGCCGGGATAGGCGGCCACCCAGTCGAACTCGAAATCGATCCGGCTGTCCGGATCCTTCACGATCATCGTCATCGCCATTCCTTTGTTTATGGTTTGCGTATGATCACGCGGCGGCTGGCCTCGCGGATCGGCGGCACCGCGGCCTGCGCCGCAGCAGGCTCGGGCCCGCCCCACTCGCTGGCCAGATCGCGCCGCGCCGCATCGCCGATGGCGCGCGATGCCAGGGCGCTGCCGCCCATCATGCCGCCGCCTCCAGCGCCGTCAGCCGCTGCGCCAGCGCCGCCATGATGAACAGCGCCAGCTGGTCGGACCGAAGTCCAAAGCGGCTGTGTGCTGCGCCGCCGTCGGTTCGCCATTCGTCCCAACATAAAAAGGCATAGGGGGTGCGCCCCGGTCGGCCGTCGTCGCCCAGCGGGTCGACCAGCCCTTCGTCGGCCATGATCGTCCAGACCTGCTGGGCGCGGACCCCGAAATGCTGGCGCGCGCTGTCCGCGCCCTTTTCGGCAATCGCGTCATGCCACTGGTAAAAACCCAGCTCGGCGGCGATCCGCATCGCCGCGCGCAGTTCCGCCGGGTCCATCGCGCCGCGCCACGCCTTGTCGCGGCTATCGGACGTGTTGATCGTCCCCGTCCCGGCAAAAACCGTCGCGATGCGATACGCCGCGGTGCCCAGCGAATAGGCATTGTCGGCGCCGGGGCGCCCCGCGCCG
>CAZCUW010000154.1:0-4768 GCA_964502035.1 uncultured Sphingopyxis sp.
CTCGCTCCGCTTGGCTGCGGCATTAGTCTGTGGCCCCGCGGCGCGGGAATGCCGCCGACCGGTAGCTACGTGCCCTCCTCCTTGTGAAAATCGTGCCGCCGACCATGCTTGAGCGGGCGAAAGCTGCGTTGGAACCGCGCGCAAAAATGTCTCGTTGCGAGGACATGAAAGATGCGGGATTCCGATGACACTCCGGTTGAGATCGTATTTATCGAGCCCCTTACGGTACGGATTTCCACTGCCGTCAAGCTCACCGGAATCAGTCGATCCAGGATTTACGAACTCATCGAGTCCGGCGACCTTGAAACCGTCAAGGTCGGCCGATCTACGCTGATCCCATATAAAAGTCTGAAAGCCCTAACCAGCGCATAATCGGTTGCGCCACCGCTCGAAAAGAGGGTCCCAAATTTTCGTTCCCACCGTGTAGCTCGCGTCGGAGCAGCTATTGATCGCTTGGTCCATGCGGAGTCACATGCTGGCTATCTAGCTATGATCGTGCAAAGAGCAACAATGGCCCGATATCATGGCTATCGGCTACTTTAAGTGCGGCAACATAAGCTGCTCTCGTTTCGCTGGCATTGACCAGGCCAACGCTTCCCCATGTAAACGGTGTACATCCGAGTTGGACCGCCAGCATGTCGCCGACCATACGCGAAAAACGGCCATTGCCGTTCGGGAAAGGATGGATGGCAACGAGCCGGTGGCTGAATCGGACGGCAATTTCATCGGGTGGGTAGGTTCCATGCTCGACCCAATATCGCGTGTCGTCGATCAGTTGACGAAGGTCCATGGGGATTCTGTAAGCATCGACGCCAATGTTGCGCGGCGTGGTGCGATACTGCCCGGCCCAACGCCACACGTCTCCGAACATGCGTTTGTGAAGCTGGTTCATGAAATCCTGATCGAGAATATCCCGCTTCCGGCTCATCACCCATCGTAAAGCTTGCCTGATATTGATCTGTTCGGCTTCATTCAGCTCATGCCGCATGGTGATATAGGACGGGATGAGTTGTTCGCGCTCCTCGGCGGTCAGCGGCGTGTTGGCGTCGTCGTCATCGTTAAACAGCTTATCTGTCATTCATCATCCCACAGGCCGCGCAAGGAGCCGGATAGAATGAGTTCGATCATGCGCCGCTGTTCTTCGTCGAGATCGGCTTTGAGCAGGGCCTGATTTTCCAGCCGCATGGTATGGTCCAGCCGCGCAATATCCTTGCTCGCTTTCTGCTTCGCGCGGTCGCGCAGGATATCATCAAGCGGCTTCGTCGGTACGAAGGCATAAACGAAAGTGCAGTTCATTGCCTCAGCCGCCTGACGCAGCGTCTTAATCGTGGTGGATCCGCTGACTTCGGCCTTCTCAATCACGGGAATGCGCGAAATCGATGTTCCCATACGAGCGGCAAGCTGGCGGACCGTCATGCCCAGAGCTTCGCGTATTGCCTTTATCCAGCCTCTTGGGGGCACGGCAAAAGACGTTTCGCGCAAGGGCGCGAAACGTCTTTCGAGTTGCTTGCGGGCAAGGGCGGCCTGATCTTCGTTCATATATATATGTCCTGATGAGCCTAAGATGTATATATAAATATGAACATATCAAGATATTTTGATCGTAAATTTATGATCGTTACCTCATAAAATATACATAAATATATGAACGTACTACCGCAAAACCTGAGCGCGCTAGGCAGTCATTCGGCCGCCCCTCTGAAAAGATGGCCGCACAATCTGTGCGCCATCGCGGAGCTGGTCGAGATAGTCCGACCAGTGCTGCATCATGCGCACACGCTCATCCCAATATTCGCCGCGCGTGTAGATTCGCCGCGTCGCGTTTGCATCCAGATGCGCGAGCTGCCTCTCGATCGCATCGGGATGCCACATGCCCATCTGGTTGAGAAGAGTCGCGGCTGTCGAACGGAAGCCATGCGCCGTCATCTCCTCGCGGCTATAGCCGAGACGCCGAAGGGCCGCGCTCACCGTATTCTCGGACATGCACCGCCGGGAAGTTCGAAATGAGGGGAACAGAAATTGCCCATGGCCCGTGAGGCCGTGCAGCGCTTCAAGCATTTCGAGAACCTGCCTGGACAGCGGGACACAATGCTGACGGCGCATTTTCATCTTGTCGGCCGGGATCGTCCACACCGCGTCCTCGACATCGATCTCCGTCCATTCCGCCTGTCGCAGTTCGCCCGGCCTCACGAAGACATGCGGCGTCAGTCGCAGCGCAATTGCCGTGATTTCGTGACCAGCATATCCTTCGATAGCGCGCAGGAGCGCCCCTGTTTCCTTGCGGGTCGTGATCGCGGCGTGGTGCTTTACCTTCGGAGCCGTGAGCGCGCCGCGCAAGTCAGCCGCAAGATCACGGTCCGCCCTTGCGGTGGCGATCGCGTATCGGAAGACCCTGCTGATCACGCTGCGCATCCGACGCGCACTTTCATACCGTCCATTGGCCTCGACCTTACGGAGTACGGCCAGAACCTCCTGGGGCGTGATTTTCGAGATCGGACGGCTGCCGATCAGTGGATTGGCGATATCGAGGAGCCAGCGAATTTTGCGAAGCGTGACGGCCGCGCGCTCTTCCCGTTCGTTTTTCGCCAGCCATTCCTCTGCGATCGTCTTGAACGTGTTGTCCTCGGCGATCTTTCGGGTGATCCGTTCGACCTTCTTTTCCGCGGCCGGATCGAGCCCTGCAAGAAGCAGCTTTCGCGCTGCGTCGCGCAGTTCCCGAGCGGAAGCAATTCCAATATCAGGCCACGAACCGAAGTAGAGAGTCTTTTGTCGGCCCAGGTGACGATAGTTCATTCGCCAGACCTTTGCTCCGCTCGGTCTGACCACGAGATATAGGGCATCGCTATCGGCCATTTTATAGGCCTTTTCTGCGGGCTTGGCGTTCGAAATCTGGATGTGGGTAAGCGTCATGATGGTTTCACCTGCAAGAGGCTGACCGGAACCATCAAAAACACCATCAAAGCTGATGGTACGCTGATGGTTCCGGCTGGATCAGCCTGGATTCCATTCAGCGATTCTCATCGAAAAACGGTGGAAAACCAGCCGCTTGCTGGACGTTCCCGGACGTTGCCGGAAAGGTCACTGGTGCCCAGAAGAGGACTCGAACCTCCACGACCTTGCGATCGCCAGCACCTGAAGCTGGTGCGTCTACCAATTCCGCCATCTGGGCACGGGGTAGGAGCGGGCGCTTAGCGGCGGGGCTGGCGACTTGTCAACTGCGGTGCGTGGGTCACGGCGCATTTTGTCGCAAAGGTGCCGGTTTCAGGCGATCGGACCGCCGTCGCCCCTTGCCCCCTTCCCCGCTTCGCGGCATGGGGAAGCCGTGCGGCGCGCGCGGCGCCGCGTTCCAGAATCGATCACAGGCGAATGCAAATGCAGAAACTCGACGGCCAATTGATCACGGTGCTGGGCGGCGGCGGCTTTGTCGGCCGCTATGTCGTGCAGCGCCTGCTCGCGCGCGGCGCCCGCGTCCGCATCGCGCAGCGCACGCCGCGCGCCGCAACCTTCCTGAAACCGCTGGGCGGGCTGGGCCAGACGCAATTCGTTGCCGCTGACGTCCGCGATGCCGCCAGCGTCGCACGTGCAGTGCAGGGCAGCGACGCGGTGATCAATCTGGTCGGCGCCTTCGCCGATATGCAGGCGGTGCAAGCGGACGGCGCAGGCCACGTCGGCGCCGCGGCGAAAGCCGCCGGTGTCCGCGCGCTCGTCCATGTGTCGGCGATCGGCGCCGATCAGGACAGCGCGTCGGCCTATGGCCGCAGCAAGGGCGATGGCGAAGCCGCGGTGCGCGCCGCCTTTCCGTCCGCCACCATCCTGCGCCCCTCGATCGTCTTTGGCCGCGAGGATCAGTTCATCAATCGCTTTGCCGCGATGATCCGCATGTCGCCGGTGATCCCGGTGGTGGCGCCGAACGCGAAGTTTCAGCCGGTCTATGTCGGCGACGTCGCCGATGCCGTCGTCGCCGCGCTCGGAGATGGCGTTGCGAGCCAGACCTTTGAGCTTGGCGGGCCGCAGGTGCTGTCTATGGCCGAATTGCAGCGCTGGATCGCCGATGCGATCGGCCGCTCGCCGCTGTTCGTCGATGTTCCCGACGTTGTCGCCGGGGCGCTGGCATCGGGCTTCGGCTGGGCGCCCGGCGCGCCGATCACCAAGGACCAGTGGCTGATGCTGCAACAGGACAATGTCGTCGCCGATGGCGCCGCGGGGCTGGCCGGGCTGGGCGTCGCATCGACGTCGCTGGCCGCGGTCGCCGACGACTGGCTCGTCCAATATCGCCGCCACGGCCGTTTTGCGGTGCGGAAGCCCGCCTAAGATCGATCCTCCGGGCCACGGCCTGCCCCGCACGATCACCGTGGTCGCTGGGGTGAACAATCCCAGGACAGCAAATGCACGACCTTGCGACCATCATCATCCTCGGCGTTATCGAAGGGCTGACCGAGTTTTTGCCGGTGTCTTCGACCGGCCACCTGATCCTCGCCGCCGAACTGCTCGGTTTTACCGGCGATGGATCGGCGGCGTTCAAAATTTCGATCCAGCTGGGCGCGATCCTCGCGGTGCTCGTCGCCTATCGCCAGCGATTCTGGAATGTCGGCATGGGGCTGCTGCGCGCCGACCCGCCTTCGATCGCGTTCACGCGCAACATCCTGATCGGTTTCCTGCCCGCGATGCTGATCGGCGCTGTTGCCTATGACAGCATCCGCGCGCTGCTCCAGTCGCCGACGACGGTCGCGGTGGCGCTGATCGTCGGCGGCGTCGTCATCCTGGCGAT
>CAZCUW010000155.1:0-4687 GCA_964502035.1 uncultured Sphingopyxis sp.
CGAGCGCGTCCGGGGTCACGAAAACCGGCGACATCGCGCTCGACGGTTTCGACTGGAAAAAGCCGAAGCCCTTGGCAAGTTCGGCGGGGATCAGGCCGCGCAGCGACACATCGTTGGTCAGACCGACGAGCCGGATATAGCCGCGCGCCGCAATCGCATCGGTGCCCGCGGGAACGTCGCCGGTCACCACCACCACCTCGGCCTCCATGTCACATCCCCACGCCGGGTCGCCGAGTGGGATCGGATCGCGCGGGCCAAGAAACGCATCGCTGCCCCCTTGGTACATCAGCGGGTCATGCCAGAAGCTGTCGGGCATTTCGGCGCCGCGCGCCTGCCGGACCAGCGCGACATGGTTCACATAGGCGCTGCCGTCGGCCCATTGGTAGGCGCGGGGCAACGGCGACGCGGCGTCGCGTTCGTGAAAGCGTTCCTTGGGAATGGCATCATGATTCAGATCTTCGGCCAGCGCGGCAAGGCGCGGCGCGGCATAGGCCCAATTGTCGAGCGCCGCCTGCAACGTCGGGACGATCTGACCGGCGTCGGCATACCAGGCAAGATCGTCCGAAACGACGACAAGACGGCCATCGCGGCCCTGTTTGAGCGAAGCTAGTTTCACGGAAACTCCTTTGGCTGACGACGCGGCTGAACCGACATCGCCAGGATAGGAGCGAAAATCAGCGCGACGTCGTGATCGATGCGAAACAGGTAAAGCCGCTCTGCCCCGCCTGCAAGCGCCGGATATACTGCAGATACGCCTGCGACTGATTATAGGTCGTCCCGGGCAGCGTCTGGCCGCGGAAGGCGCGCTTCACGTCCTCGCCGGTGAACGGCCGCAGCGCGCCGGGAAAGGCGCCCTTGGTCCCCGGCGGCACCAGCTTGCCCTGGGTGTCGATAAATTTTCCGGCGCCGCCCGGGCCTGGCACCGGGATCTGGCAGTTCATCACCGACACCGCGGTCTGCGCGAACGCGGGGCGGATCGTCAGCGCCGCCGAGACGCCGACCGCACCGAGCGCCAGCATCCGGCGCCGCGACGGAATGACCTCGCCCGGTTCGACGGGAGTTTCGTTCGGAATTTCGCTCTCGCTCATGGTCGGCGCTTAACCCAATGACGACGCAAGGAAAAGCAAAACACCAACCGGACGCCATCACATCCCGGTTTGGGACATTCGCCGGGCAAGGGTTAACCCCCGCAAACAGCCTTGCCCCGCCCCTCGCTTCGTGCGAGGCGCGCAAGCGATGTTCGATCGCCTGTCCAGCTTCGTCATTGCCCTGACGATGGTTGTCATCGCGGCAATCTTTGCCGCGTTGGCCGGCGGCGATCCATTGGCCATCGCGATCATGGCAATCGCCGGGTTCGTCGCCGCCGTCACGGTTTACAGCGCGCTGCCGGTCGCGGCGTCCGACGCGCCGTCCACTGCGCAGCCCCCCGTCAGTGCCCCACCCGTCTCGCTGCTCCGCCATCCCGATTTCGCCCATTGGGTCGATCAGGAAAAGGAACCGCTGCTGGGCACCGCGGACAATATCGTCACCATCGCCAACGACGCCGCCGTCCGCCTGCTTGGACGGCATATCGTCGGCGCCGACGTCCGGACCGCGATCCGTCACCCCGCCGCGACCGAATGGCTGTCGCGGATCGACGCCGAAGCCCCGCTGGACACGGTCAACCTGATCGATTTTCCGCGGCCCGGCCAGCGCTGGACGATGCGGATCGCCGCTTTGTCGGGCAGCGAGTATATCATCTTTCTGTCCGACCGGTCGGCCATCGACGCCGCGGACCGGATGCGGTCCGATTTCGTTGCCAACGCCAGCCACGAACTGCGTACCCCGCTCGCCGCGATCCTCGGCTATGTCGAAACGCTACAGGAAATGAATGGCGAGGCCGACGCGCCGACCCGCGACCGGTTTCTGTCGATCATCGAACGCGAGGCGCGGCGGATGCAGCAACTGGTCATCGACCTGCTGTCGATCTCGCGCGTCGAGGCCGACCGCTTTCGCCGGCCGACAACCGCCGTCGATCTGGCCGCGATCGTCCGGACCACGATCGCGCAGCTGAGCGATAGCGAACCGGCGCGCGCCAGGGATGTCGTCGCGACGCTGGGCGACGGCCCGCAACCGATGCTGGGCGACGCCGCACAGCTGAGCCAGCTCGCCCACAATATCATTTCGAACGCGATGAAATATGGCCATGGCGGAACCCCGGTGACGGTCGAGCTGGTCCGTGAGGGGCGGCGCGTCCGGCTGTCGGTCAGCGACGCGGGCGACGGCATCGCGCCCGATCACCTGCCCCGGCTGACCGAACGTTTCTACCGTGTTGACGAGGCGCGCAGCCGTTCGGTCGGCGGCACCGGGCTGGGCCTCGCGATCGTCAAACACATCGGCGAGCGCCATCAGGGCCAGCTCGACATCGACAGCGAAGTTGGCAAAGGAACCCGGGTTTCAGTGACATTTCCGGTGCTGAGCGACGGCTGACGCCACGCGCGCAGGACGGCCAAAACCGGCTAGTCCTTGACTTTTCGCCCGGAACGGCCCATATTCCGCAGGCTATCGTCGCTTTCGACGGATTTTGTTGCCGCATTGGCAGGACATTCCTTCCTCACG
The DNA here is from genome assembly GCA_964502035.1 of uncultured Sphingopyxis sp. GTDB lineage: Bacteria > Pseudomonadota > Alphaproteobacteria > Sphingomonadales > Sphingomonadaceae > Sphingopyxis. The sequence goes on from CAZCUW010000155.1 coordinate 2,599, forward strand.
CTTCCTGGCGCCGCCGATATGGATCGGCGGTAACCCCGCTTCCGTGAAAGGAACGACCCATGCCCACCGGCACCGTAAAATTTTTCAACACCGACAAGGGCTATGGCTTTATTGCCAACGAGGATGGCTCGGGCGACAGCTTCGTCCACATCACCGCCCTCGAACGCGCCGGCATGTCGACGCTGAACAAGGATCAGCGCGTTTCTTACGATCTGGAAACCGACCAGCGCGGGAAAGTGTCCGCCGTCAACATCCAGTCGGCCTGATCTTTGGCTAAAGAGGAACTACTGACCCTCGACGGCCAGATCGATGAGATCCTGCCCGACGGGCGCTTTGGCGTCGTGTTGGAGAATGACCATCGCATCATCGCTTACACGGCTGGCCGAATGCGACGCTTTCGCATCCGGTCAGTCGTCGGCGACGCCGTCCGCGTCGAAATGACGCCCTATGACCTGACCAAGGGCCGCATCGTGTATCGCGATCGCGGCGCCGGTCCGGCCGGTAGCGGTCCGCGCAAGGGCAACCGGCGCTGACCCTCGATAACAAAATAAACAATGAATATAGGATAATATGAACTTAATCTCGAATAGCTTCCCTTCTCTTCTCCGTCCCTATGCCGCGATCAACGCGCCAGCGCGGAAGTCCATCCGGCGATCGCCGACCCTGTCGCAAAGCGAATTGCGCCGTCTGATCGCCCAGATGATCGACTGAACCCATTCAGACCGACCGACTAACCCACCCCAGACCAAAGGATATCCGCCATGTCGAACACCAGTGACTTCTATCAGGCCCAGGCCGATAAATGCGCCGTCGACGCGGCGGCAAGCACCTTGTCGCAGGTCCGCGACCGCAACCTGCGCGCCGAACAGGCGTGGCGCACGATGGCTGAACGTCTGGTCCAGACCGAAGCCACACGCGCCCGTCAGGTCGCTGCAACCGCGGCCAAAGCCGAAGCGAGCGCCGAAGCCGCCGCGATGCAGATGGACGATCTGGACCGTTAATCGACCGCATCGAGCAGCTCGGACAGCTTCCCGAACATCTCATCGATCTGCGTTTTTTCGACGATAAGGGGTGGCGACAGGGCGATGATATCGCCCGTCGCGCGCACCAGCAGGCCATTGTCGAAACAGGCGTGGAACAACTCCATCGCACGCGCCGTCGGCGCGCCAGGGCGCGGTTCCAATTCTATACCTGCGACGAGGCCGATCGTACGGACATCTATGATGTGCCGCTTACCCTTCAGGCTATGCGCCGCATCCTCCCAATAGCTGCTCAGTTCGTTCGCCCGGTCGAACAGCCCGTCGCGGGCATAGAGGTCCAGCGTGGCGAGCCCCGCGGCGCTCGCCAGCGGATGCCCCGAATACGTATAGCCATGGAACAGTTCGATGCCCGCATCGACGCTGTCCAGCACCGCGTCGTGCAGTTCGCGCTTCACCGCGACGGCGCCCATCGGCACCGCGGCATTGGTCAGCCCTTTTGCCATCGTGATGATGTCGGGGGTGACGCCCCACTGCCCCGCCGCGGTGGCACCGCCGACGCGGCCGAATGCGGTGATGACCTCGTCAAAGATCAGAATGATCCCATGCTTGTCGCAAATCTCGCGCAGCCGCCACAGATAGCCGACCGGCGGCACCAGCACCCCGGTCGATCCCGCCATCGGCTCGACGATCACCGCCGCGATCGTCTCGGCGCCGTGGAGATCGACGAGGCGCTGGAGATCGTCGGCGAGTTCGGCGCCATGCTGCGGAAAGCCGCGCGTAAAAGCGTTGCGCGCGATGTCGTGCGTGTGACGCAGGTGATCGACGCCGGGCAGGCCGCCGCCAAAGGCGCGGCGGTTGTTGACGAGGCCGCCGACGCTGATCCCGCCAAAGCCGGTGCCATGATAGCCACGCTCGCGCCCGATCAACCGGGTCCGCGTCCCCTGCCCCTTGGCACGCTGGATCGCCAGCGCGATTTTCAGCGCCGTATCAACCGATTCGGAACCGCTGTTGGTAAAGAATATCCGGTCGAGCCCGTCGGGCATCAGCGCCGCCAGCCGCCGCGCCAGTTCAAACGGCAGCGGATGGCCGAGCTGAAAGGTCGGTGCAAA
>CAZCUW010000156.1:0-4617 GCA_964502035.1 uncultured Sphingopyxis sp.
CTGAGCGGTCCGCCATCGTGGTAGGGGCCGAAGGTCAGCTGGCGCGGCGCGCCGCCGGTCGCGGGGACGAGGAAGATTTTTTCGAAGCCGGGTTCGACTTCGCCCTCGCCGTCGGCGCGGTAGGCGAGCAGGTCGTGGACTTCGAGCGGGTCGGCCCAGGTCGCGCCTTCGGGCTTGCTGGCGGGGGCGGCGCCGAATTTCGGGCCTTCGTCCTTGACGAGCATGGTGTAGGCGATCGAGCGGCCGTCGGGCGACCAGGCGAGGCTCGACGGGCTGGTCGGCAGGCCGGTCAGCCGCACTGCGTCGCCGCCCGCCATCCAGCGCACCCACAGCTGCGCGCTGCCGCCCGCGGTCGAGACAAAAGCGAGGCGCTTGCCGTCGGGCGACCAGCGCGGTGAAAAGGCGCTGCCCTGCTGACCCGCAAGCGGGGTTTCGTCGCCGGTTGCGGTGTCGATCAGCCAGATGCTGCTCACCGCCTTGTCGGACATGATGTCGTTGGCGCGGCGGACATAAGCGATGCGGCGCCCGTCGGGGCTGATCTGAGGATCCGCGGCGATGGCGAGGTCGAACAGGTCGGCGCCGGTCAGGCGGCGTTCGGGGGCGGTGCGCGCGCTGCCGATCGCGGCCCCCGGCGTGGCGGCGATTGGGGCGGCGGTTGGGGCGTCGGCTGCGGTGTTTTCTGACGCGGCGGGCGCGTCCTGCGCCAAGCTGGGCTGACCCGAAAGCACGAGCAGGCTTGCGCCCAAAATTGCCAGTTTGCGCATGAAAAGCCGCCCCTTTGTTGGTGAGAGGGGGCGGGTTTGTACCTTTCGTACCGGCCCGTCAACCGGGCGCGCGGGCACCAGGGTCAGGACCGATTAATTGCGCGATCGAGGCGTCGAGATGGCGAAGATATCGGGTTCGGGCGGGTGCAGCGGGTAGCACCGCTACCCGCAAGGCCGCGCGGACCTGAGATCGAAGCCATTTCGACGTCCCTTCGGGATTTGACCGATTTTGCCCATGGCGTCGTCGGCAAGTCTGGAGATATCGACATATCCCGGCGCCTTGCCTCCTAGCCCTGAGCAAAATCGCCTCAAACCTCGAACGCGCAATTAAGGGGTTCTGACCCTAGCGGCGAACCGAGTTTGGCCCATCGCGCGGGGCGCGGAAGGTCGAGGCGAGCACGGCGCCGATGGCGATCGTCGTGACGGTCCGCGCGTGGCACGGGCGCCGGGGTGTCGCACGCCGCGCCGGCCAATCATTTTATCGACCGCCGCGCGTCAGCCGCCGCTGGCGGCGAGGCGGACGGGTTTGGGGGTGAAGGTGCGGACGCGGTTGCGGCCAGTGCGCTTGGCTTCGTAGAGCGCCTGATCGGCCTCTTGCATCAGCGCCGACAGCCCGGCGCCGGGAACCCCGACGGCGATGCCAAGGCTGGCGGTGGGGACAAGCGCGGCGGGGATGCGGTCGGCGCAGGCGGCGGTGAAGCCGGTGCGGACCGCCTCGGCGAGCTGGCGCGCCGCCTCGATCCCCGCGCCGGGGACGAGCAGCGCAAATTCTTCGCCGCCGATGCGTCCGGCGACCATCTCGGCAGGGCCGATGGCGCGGACATGCGCGCCGAACGCCGCGATGATCACGTCGCCGACGGCATGACCATAGGTGTCGTTGACGCGTTTGAAATGATCGAGGTCGGCGATCAGCAGCGCGACGGGACGGTCGTCGTCGATGCACCGGCGCAGCGCCGATCCGGCGCGCGCTTCGAACCCGCGGCGGTTGAGCAGGCCCGACAGATTATCGTCGTCGACCTGCTGCCGCAGCTCGGCGATCTGGTCGATCGCCACCGCGACCATCAGGCTGATCGCTGCAAGGATCGACACCATCGCCTGGCTGAACTGCACCGTGGTCCAGTACACCGACTGCTGAAAGCCGTCATAGCTGTCGAACCCGCCGCCGAGCGACAGCAGCACGATCGGCCGCAGGATCAGGTTGAGCGCCGACAGCGCCGCGACCCAGAACAGCACCCGGTCGATCAGATAGACTTTGTCGATCGGCCACAGCGCGCGCACGATCATCACCGCGATGACCCCGGCGCCGATGCTGATCGACAGGATGCGCGCGGCGATGCTGGGCTGGCCGAGCAGGAACCACAGGAAAAAGGCCATCGATATCGCGGCGGTGACCGCCATCGCGCGCCACGGCACCGGCAACCCATAGCGCTGGATGATCGCGGCGGCGAACAGGGCGCCGGTGGCGAGGAAGCCGATATTGGCGGGGATGCGGTGGAGTTCGTGCGGCAGCGCCGGGCCGACATCGAGAATCAGGAAGGCGATCGCCGAGGCGGTATAGGCCCCGGCGGCATAAGCGACATAGCGGTCGCGGCGGTTCAGCCAGAGCAGGAAAAAGGCCGCCGCGAACAGCAGCCCGATGCCCGGATTGAGCAATTGGATGAAAAATTGTCCGTTCAAACTACCGCTTTCTGCCCCCGCTCCCAAGGTAGCAGGGTCATGGATAACGAGTTGTTACTTTTCCGGGAGTTAAGTCACGGTAACCCGAGCGGTCAGGCGGTGCCGCGCACGACGAGATGAACTGGAATGCGGGTGCCGCTGCGGGTGCGTTCGTCATCCTCGAGCGCCATCGCGACCAACGCCTCGCCCGCGGCGTCGAGATCGGGTTCGAGCGTCGTCAGCGCGGGGTCGGCGAGGGTGCCGGCGCGGATGCCGTCGAAGCCGATCAACGCGACGTCCTGCGGCACGCGGCGCCCGGCTTCCTTCAATCCCTGGAGCACGCCGAGTGCGAGCATGTCGGACGCCGCGAAGATTGCATCGGTGTCGGGATGCGCGGCAAGCAGCGCCTGGACTGCGGCGACCCCCTGGGCATGGCGGTCGGCGGCGGCGGGGGGCTCGGCGATGATCGCGGTCAGCCCGTGCGCGGCCAAGGTCGCGGTGAAGCCATCGCGGCGTTCGTCGAACTGGCGTTGCGGCGATTGCTGCGGCCCGACAAAGGCGATGCGGCGGCGACCGGTTTTGGCGAAATGTTCGGCGGCGAGCTGGCCGCCTTCGTCATTTTCGCTGCGCATCCAGTGGAACGGGCTGCCCGGGCTGCCCCAGCAGACAAAGTCGAGCCCCGACGCCTGCGCCGCGGCGAAATAATCCCATGCGGCGCGGTTGCTGGTGGTGCCGATGACGATCATCGCATCGGCGAGCCCCGACGCGACAAAATCGGCGCGGAAATTGTCGGTGTTTTCCTGAAACGAGACGAGCAGGTTGAAACCGCGCGCCGAGGTCGCGGCGGCGATACTGCCAAGCAAAGCGAAGTAGAAGGGGTTGATCGCGCTACGATCCTCGCCGGGGCGGCAGATGGTAACGAGCGCGATCGTCTCGCTGCTTTTGAGGCGGAGTGACGAGGCGTGGCGATCGACGACATAGCCGAGCTCGCGCGCCGCCGCCGATACGCGGGCGCGCGTTTCGGCGTTGACCCCGGGGCTGTTGCGGAGCGCGCGCGAGACGGTTGATTGCGACACCCCGGCGCGTTCGGCGACGTCGAACGATGTCGGGCGCAGCATTTTTGCGGTCATGGCGGCCTCTCTCCCCTTGCCCCGTCTCTCGCCGGGGGGGCGGGGCTTGTCAATCGGCGAGGCCGTGCGCTGGCCCGGAACGACGACCTAAAGCCCGTCGAGGGCCAGCAGCGCGAAGGTGGCGAGCCAATGTTCGCCCATATAGTCGCCGGTGACGTGCGGGAGCGCGGCGGCGAGGTGACGCTGCGCCGCGGCTTCGGCGACCGGGGTGACCGGATGCGCGGGGCCGAGGGTGGCAGCAATGGCGCGCCAGTTCCACGCGCGGCTGAGGTTGAGGCCGTCGAGATGGGCGATCTTGCCGTCGCTGCGGTCGGAGACGGTGGCGGGGGTGAACAGGGTGGCGGGTTGCTGGTCGGCGGCGCGGGGGAGGAAGGCGGCGAACCAGCCGGGAAAGTCGCCGCCGAGGACGGCGGTCATCAGTTGCGCTTCGCTGAGCGCCGAGGAGAGGAATTCGTCGCCGCCGGGCTCCCACGCCTGACAATCGCGGTCTTCGGCGAACCAGTCGCGCGCGCGGGCGTCGATGAGGGCGGTGAGGTTGGGGTCGCGGGTTTCGGCCCAGTCGCGGGCGAGGAGGAGCGCGAAGGCGATGTTGAAATGGGTGCCGACGCGCAAGGGGTAAGTGAGCTTGGGCAGGAAGGCGTGGAAACGCGCGGCGAAGGCGGCGGCGAGGGGGGCGAGGGCGGCGGCCCAGGGGGCGTCGTGCCGCTCGGCCTCCGCATGGAGCGCGAGGAGCCAGCCCCAGCCATAGGGGCGCTCGAAGGCGGCCGAATAGGGGCGCGAGAGGAAGGCGAGTTCGACCGCGACCTTGTCAGGGACGAGCATGGCGTCGGCGCGGGCGCGGATGTCGGCGGCGATGGGAAGATCGGGAAAGCGGCGCGCGAGGCGCAGGATCTGCCACCAGCCGTGCACGCAGCTGTGCCAATCGAAGCTGCCGTGAAAGATCGGGTGGTGCTCGCGCGGCGGCTTGGCGTCCTCTGGCCCGTTCAGCACCAGGTCCATCTTGTACGGATATTCGCGGCCGAGGTGCGACAGGGTGGCGGCGGCGACGCGGGTGGCGTGGGTGGGGG
>CAZCUW010000157.1:0-4595 GCA_964502035.1 uncultured Sphingopyxis sp.
CCCCAACCCCTCCCCTGAAGGGGAGGGGCTTTGATGGCTCCGGCCACAGCAACGCCGCCGTCTCCGCCGTATCCCCCACAAAGTGCCGCGAGAGGCGGAACAGTTCCTCGTCAACCCGCGTCGCGAGCAAGCTGCGCACCATCGCCGATTTCACCGCGGGGAAATCGAGGCTCTCGGTCAGCGCCGCGATCGCCCAGCCGCGATCGGGATCGGGCGTGTGCTTGAGGTAATCGGCGATCAGCGCCAGCTTGCTGTTGCGCGAGCGGGTGTAGATCAGCCGGTCGATCAAAGCGGCAAAGGCCTTCACGCCTCTTCCTCCCCACCCTCATCTTCAACGTCGCGGCCGACGAGGTGCAGCGCGCGCGCCTTGCGCTGATGCAGTTCGCACCAGCGCAGCAGGCCGTCCTCGCTGCCGTGGGTGATCCACGTCTCTTTGGGGTTCACCTCCGATATCGTCGTCGTCAGCTCGTCCCAGTCGGCATGGTCCGAAATCACCAGCGGCAGTTCGACCATCCGTTGCCGGGCGCGCTGGCGGACACGCATCCACCCCGATGCCATCGCGGTGACCGGATCGGGCAAGCGCCGCGACCAGCGGTCGTTCAATGCCGATGGCGGCGCGACGATGATCTGCCCCGCCATCTCGGCCTTTTCCGCCTCGCTCACCAGCCGCAATTCGCCCAGATCGACGCCATGCGCCGCGTACAGCGCGCACATTTTTTCCATCGCGCCGTGAATATAGATCGGTGCATCCCACCCGGCGGCGCGCAGTTCCGCCATCACGCGCTGCGCCTTGCCCAGCGCATAGGCGCCGACCAGCACGCAGCGGTCGGGCTCGGCGCGCACCGCGCCGATCAGCTTGGCGATCTCTTGCACCGTCGGCGGGTGGCGAAACACCGGCAGCCCAAAGGTCGCCTCGGTGATGAAGATGTCGCACGGCACGACCTGAAACGCCGCGCACGTCGGGTCGGGGCGGCGCTTGTAGTCGCCCGTGATGACGATCCGCTCGCCCGCATATTCCATCAAAATCTGCGCGCTGCCCAGCACATGCCCCGCGGGATGAAAGCTGAAGCGCACCCCGCCGCGTTCGAACCCGTCGCCATAGCCGAACGCCTGATTATGGCCCGCCTCGGCATCGACGCCGTAACGCAGCGCCATGATCGCCAGCGTTTCGGGCGTCGCAAACACCGACCCATGGCCGCTGCGCGCATGGTCGGCATGGCCATGGGTCACCGCGGCGCGTTCGACGGCACGCGACGGATCGATCCACAGATCGGCGGGCTTCACATACAGCCCGTGCGGATGCGGTTCGAGCCAGGGCTTTGGCTTGACCATCAGGCGGCGAGCTTTCGCGCCCGCGCCAGATCGGCGACGAACGCCGCGCGTTCCTCGGCGGCGCGCGTCCGATCGGGCAGGCGCAGCAGGAAAGAGGGATGGATCGTCGCGACCAGTTTTGTGCCTCCGGCGAGCTCGTGCATCACACCGCGCATCGAGGTAACGCGCATGCTCTTGCCCGTCACCCCGCGCAGCGCGCTGCCGCCCAGGGTCACGATCAGGTCGGGCTGCACCAGCGCGCGCTCCTTGTCGAGCCACCAGCGGCACATGTCGATCTCGCCCGTCGTCGGGTTCTGGTGCAGGCGCCGCTTGCCGCGCGGCTCGAATTTGAAATGCTTGACCGCGTTGGTGAGGAAAACCGCCTTGCGATCAAGCCCCGCTTCCTGCAACGCCTCGTTCAACACCTGCCCCGCGGGGCCGACGAATGGCCGCCCTTCCAGATCCTCGCGGTCGCCCGGCTGTTCGCCGACCAGCATGATGCGCGCCGCCGCCGGGCCTTCGCCGACCACTGCCTGCGTCGCTTGGCAATGGAGCGGGCAGCGCGTGCAGCCGCCGACGGCGCGGGCGAGTTCGTCCAGCGTCTCGATCTCGTCGGTCAGGGCCAGGGTTTCGGGCACGCGGGTTCGCCATTTGTCGGTTTGCGGGTTCGCTAACGAAACGGCGGTTTCGCGCATCCGTTCCACCCGCGCCGCGGCGCCCGCGAGCAGCGGCGCGATGTCCTGTGCTTCGGGCAGGTTCTTCCAATATTTCTTCGGCATTTCGGCGCGCATTGCGTCGATCTTGACCCGCGCCGGGTTGAAGATCGCGCCATAATAGGTGCGCCACTGATCCTCGACGACGTCGCTATCCGGCACTTCGCCCTTCGTCCCGCCCGCCCCATAAGTCAGCGTCTCACCGTGCCAGATCGCTCGCGCGTCGGGCGTCACGATCGCCCAGTCCATGCCGTAGAAGCGGCGCTGGAAAAAGGGCGCGGTCAGCCGCAGGATGCGGTGGTCGGGTTCAAACCACGCCGCAAAGCTCTCGCGCCCCGCCGCGTCCTCGCCCAGCCGCCGGAAGCGCACGAAGGCGTGCATCTTGTGAATGTCGCGGCGGATCGCCTTTTCGGCCTTGCCGAGCCAGTCGATGTCGGGATCGGTCCGCCGCGCGAGCAGCTGGCGGTCGCGCAGCGCGCGCCAGACGATGCGATAGAGCCGCGCCGATACCGCAGCGTCGCGATGGCAGATCACCCGGTTGGTCATTGCGACCAGTTCGCGCGGCAGGGTGACCGACGTGGTGGGCGCTGCGGGCGCGGCGTCACCGAACAGCGACGCCCCTTCGTCGGCGGTGCGCCAGCTCACGTCCTCCGGCGGCACGTCACCCGCCAGCAAGGCCCGCGCCGCATCGCGCCATTCGGCGAAATCGCCGGGACGGGCGAGCACGACCTCCCTCATAGCGCCAGCGACAATTGCTCGGCCGGCGGGGCAAAGCGCGCGCGCAGGCCGGCACTGTCGGTCAGCGAACCCGGCCGCCAGTCGGGGGTGACGATGAACGGCAGCACCTTCTTCACCGACGCGGTCAGCTTCGCCAGGTCGCCGATCCGCAGCTTGCCGGTGCGCCGCACCGCGACGATCCGGTCGACCGCCCGCGTCCCCAGGCCGGGCACGCGAAGCAGCAGTTCGCGCGGGGCGCGGTTGATATCGACCGGAAACATGTCGCGCCGCATCAGCGCCCAAGCGAGCTTGGGGTCGATGGCGAGGTCGAGCATCCCGCCGCTTGCCCCCTCCATGATCTCTGCCCGCTGAAAACCATAAAAGCGCAGCAGCCAGTCGGCCTGGTACAGCCGATGTTCGCGCATCAGCGGCGGGCGCACCGGCGGCAGGTCGCTGCTCGCGTCGGGGATCGGGCTGTACGCCGAATAATAGACGCGGCGCAGCCGATAGCCCGAATAGAGGTTGGTCGCGGTCGCGAGGATATCGTCGTCGCACGATCCGTCGGCGCCGACGATCATCTGGGTCGATTGCCCCGCGGGGGCAAAGCGCGGCGGTTTTGCTTTTTTCAGCAACCGCCCTTTCGCCGCCTCGATCGCGTCGTCGGCGCCGACGCGCACCGACGCCATCGTCTTGCGGATCGTCGCGGGCTTTTTCTCGGGCGCAAAGCTCGACAGCCCCGCCTCGGTCGGCAGTTCGACATTGGTCGATAGCCGGTCGGCGAACAGCCCGGCGCGCGCAATCAGCTCGGGCGCTGCCCCGGCGATCGTCTTCAAATGGATATAGCCGCCGAACCGATGCTCCTCGCGCAGGATGCGCGCGACCTCGACCAGTTGCTCCATCGTATAATCTTCGGAGCGGATGATCCCCGACGACAGGAACAGTCCCTCGATATAATTGCGCTTGTAGAAATCGAGTGTCAGCCGGACGACCTCCTGCGGATTGAAGCGCGCCCGCGCAACATTGCTCGACGCGCGGTTGATGCAGAACCGGCAGTCGTAAATGCAGAAATTGGTCAACAGGATCTTGAGCAGCGAGATACAGCGCCCGTCGGGGGCATAGCTGTGGCAAATGCCCATGCCCTCGGTCGATCCAATTCCCTTGGTGCCGGTCGAATCGCGCTTCACCGTCCCCGACGACGCGCAGGACGCATCATATTTCGCCGCATCGGCCAAAATGCCGAGCTTTTCCAGAATCATCTTTTCCGCCATCGCCCCTGCTGTAACACAGGAACATAAAGCGAACAAATCAACCGGACGCGCTCAGGCGTCGCGCCACCGTGCCGGCAAGGTGATATCGAGGACCAGCCCCGTCGGTTCCCAATGACGCTCGATCGTGCCGCCCAGATTGTTGCGGACGCTGCGTTCCATCAACAGCGTACCAAAGCTCGTCTTCTCGGGCGGCCCGATCGGGCCATGGTTACCGGTCTCGGTCCACGTGAGCCGGAAGAGCCGCGGATCGCTGCCCTCCGCATCTTGGGTCCATTGGACATCGACGTCGCCGCTCGCGCCCGACAGCGCGCCATGCTTGACCGCGTTGGTCGCCAATTCGTTAAACACCAGCGCCATTGCGACCAGCGCGTTTTCGGGCAGCAGCAGGTCCGGCCCCGACCAGCGGATGCGCGGGAAGGCCGCCTCGACCTCGCGCAGCAGCGCGTGCATCGACCCGGTCATGAAATTGGCGCCGAGCAGGACGTTCTGGGCGCGGTTCAGCGCATCGAGGCGCCCGGTGATCCGCTCGACATAATCGTCGACATCGGTCGCCGCGTGTCGGGTCAGCGAGATGATCGCGCTGACC
>CAZCUW010000158.1:0-4456 GCA_964502035.1 uncultured Sphingopyxis sp.
GCAAAACCCCACCCCAACCCCTCCCCCGAAGGGGAGGGGCTAAGATGGTTTTAAGTTCAGGCTTCGTCGCCGCCTTCGGCAGCTTCGCCTTCGTCCACCGTCGTGTCACCGGCGGTCGACTTCATCGCCGACGGCGCGACGATCGTCGCGATGGTGAAATCGCGGTCGGTGATCGCGCTTTCGCTGCCCTTGGGCAGGGTGACGGCGCTGATGTGGATCGAATCGCCGACATCATAACCGGTGACATCAATCTGGATGTCGTCGGGCATCTTGTCAGCGTCGCAGATCAGTTCGAGTTCGTGGCGAACGATGTTCAGCACGCCGCCGCGCTTCAGGCCCGGCGAGGCTTCTTCGTTGATGAACAGCACCGGCACCGCAACCTGGACCTTCGAATCCTTCGAAATGCGCAGGAAGTCGGCGTGGATCGGACGATCCTTGACCGGGTGGAACGCGACGTCCTTGGGCAGCGTGCGGATCTGCTTGCCACCGACGTCGATCATCACGACCGAGTTCATGAAGTGACCCGTCATCAACTGCTTCATCAGCAGCTTTTCTTCGACGTGGATCATCAGGGGTTCTTCTTTGCCGCCATAGACAACGGCGGGGACACGGCCTTCGCGACGCAGTTCACGCGAGGCTCCCTTGCCTCCCCGATCACGCGTCTCGGCCGACAGCACCAGCTGGTCGCTCATCATTTTTCTCCGAGAAAAGTTTCAAAGTCCGCCACGCCTCCAGGGATGACCATGGTCGGAAGCGGCGGCGCTTAGCGGGGACGCGCAGGAATTGCAAGTGCGCGAGGGGTGGATGGGGGCTGGGTGGCCGGTTTGGAGCGATAGCAGACCTGGCTACACTCGTTGTCACACCGCCAGCTGCAACGACAACCGCTTCCCCGAGCGAAGACGAGGGGCTCGTTCGAGCGGAGCGAGAACCGCGCAACCACGCTGCCTCGACTTCGCTCGGCATGGCCCCTCGTCTTCGCTCGGGGAAGCGGTTTGTTTAGAATTTCTCGCAACTGAACCTAGGTCTACTCCCGACCGCAAACCCCCAGCCGCCTCACTGCACCCGCGTAACCTTCACGCCGTCTGCCGCCAGCATCGCCGGCACCCCATCGGTCCCCACCAGATGCCCCGCGCCGACCGCCAACAGCACCGTTCCCGGCCGCGCCAGCCGCTTTTGCACCCACGCGGTCCAGCGCCGGTTGCGGTCGGTGATGATCGCCCGGCGCGCCGCCGGCACCGTATCGATATCCTCGTTGATCATCACCTCCAGCGCTGCAACGTCGCCGCGGCGCCAGGCGGCGGTCAGCGCGGCGACCTCGGCTACCGCGTCATCCGCCCCCTCGGCGGCGCGGGTCAGCAGCGCGCGCTGGGTCGGCGCGTCGAGCATTTCAAACAGCATCAGCTGCGCCCGGGCGGTTTCCAGCCCGGTAATCGGCTTGCCCGCCGCCTCGAACGCCTCGGTCAGACCGGCCTCCACGCCGTCGGTTGACGACAATTGTGCGTCCTGGGCAACCCGCTGGCCCATCAGCACCATCACCGCCCAATCGTCCAGCTTGTCACCGCCAAAGGCGCTGCCGCTGTCCTCTAGGATGCGATAGCCCGCCAACGCTTTGCCCCGCAGCCGCGCCTCGATCGCAAGCGGCGCTTTGCGCGGCGCCAGCTTTTGAAATTCGGCCGCCGCCGCCGCCAGCTGGGCGGGCGACAATTCCATCACCAACTCGTCGGCCGATCCGATCGCTGCCGCGACCTTGCCCCCGGCCCAATCGGTCCCGCGCGGCAATGCGTGCATCGTCCCCAGTATATAGATGCGCGTATCGTCATCGGCCACCAGCCACATCGCCGGGCGCGCCTGCGGTCCCGATTCCGCGGTGCCGCACGCCGCCAACAGCAACGGCAAAAGGGCCGCCGCAACGCGGCGACCCCAATGTCCGCAAAGATGCGTGCCTCGCGTCAATATTTGACCCGCGTCGCGGTCAGCCCGCGCGCTTTCAGATAATCCTGCACGCTCTTTTCCCCCGCCAGATGCCCCGCACCGACCGCGATAAACACCGTGCCGGGCTTGTCCATCCGCGTCTTGATCTGGTCGGCCCAGCGCTGGTTGCGATCATAGAGCAGCATCGTGGCGAGTTCGGGGGTCGCCGCCATGCTTTCGTTCATCACGACGGCCAGTCCGTCGGGATCGCCGTTCGCCCACAGCACAACCATCTTGTCGAGCATCGGCCCCAGCTTGTCCATGTCCCTGACCACCGAATTGAGGAAGGCGACCTGCTGGGTTTCGGGCAGCTTGTCGAAAAAGCCGAGCTGTTCTTCGAGCGTTTCGAGGCCCGACACCGGCTTGCTGCTGTCCTTGGCGAATTTGGTCAGCAGCTTCTCCGCGCCCTGCTCGGGATCATAGCCGAGTTTGGTCAGCGGCAGCACCGACAGCGTCATCGCGGGAAACCAGGGTTCAAAGCTGTCAAAAGCGTTGGCCGGCACCCCGACGCTGACCATCGCGGCCTGATAAGCCTTGAGCTCGTCGGCGGTCAGGCGCGACGGGATGGTTTTGCCGGTGGTGTCCATCGCGAGCGGCATCATCGTCTTGGCGACCGCGGCCTGATCTTCGGGCATGACCAGTTCCAGCATCATCTCGTCCGATTTGTCGAATGCGGTCTTCACCGCCTCGTCGAACCAGCCGAGGCCGGGTTTCAGCACATGGACGGTGCCGAACAGATAGATCGTCGTATCGGCGTCCTTGACCACCCACAGCGCCGGGTCGGCGTCGGTCAGCGTGGCCGCCGGGGCGATCGCAGCGACGGGTTCGGCGGCCGACGCGACATTGCTGCCGGGCAGCACCGCGCATTGGGCGAAGGGGATGACGGCGCAGGTCGAGGCGAGCATCTTGAACCAGGTCTTCATGGGAGAATGTCCTTTCTTATTTAGCCGTTATGGCCGGAGGCGAGGGAGAAGGGGAGAGCAAATTTGGTCAGCGAAACTTGAACCAGAAATAGAAGATCGCGTTGGCGATCAGCGACAGCGCGAACAGCGGCATGGCCTCGACCGGGGGCGCCAGGTCGGCGCGCCACAGCACCCACCAGACGGGGCAGGGAAAGACGAAGGCGTAAAAGCCCGCGAGCGCGCCGAGATGATAGGCCTGGCGCTCATGGTCATCGACCGTGCGATGATAGAGGATCAGCGCGATCGTCAATCCGATCACCCACATCGCCGACAAGGCAATGGCGACCATGGGAGTCATCGCAGCGTTGCTGAACAGGCCGTCGGCGCCCGCGGTCCCGGACTGCATCACCATCGCCGCGACAAATCCGAGCGCCCCGGACAAGGTCAGGCTGATCCAGTAGAGGCGCTTGCGCGGCGACCATTTGCGGAACCAGTCGGCATTGCGGCGGACATAATAGGCCAGCGCCAGACCGCCGAGCAGGATCGCGACGACCGGCCCGATCCATGGCGCCAGCACCGCGTCGCCGCGTTCGGCCTGCACTTCGTTGTAACCGGCAAAACCGCCCGCCAGCATCGCCGTGCCGATACCGATCGCGACCGGCCAGATCATGTTTGGCGCGCGGCGCTCCTTTGGCTCATTCACCATCGTCATGTCCTTCATGGCCATCGTCGAAAATCTCCTCGATCGGCATCGCGAATAGTCGCGCCAGCTTGAACGCCAGCGGCAGCGACGGGTCGTATTTCCCCGTCTCGATCGCGTTCACCGCCTGTCGCGACACGTCGAGCCGATCGGCCAGCTCGGCCTGGCTCCAGTTCCGCATCGCGCGCAGCACCTTCAGCTGATTGTTCATCATCGATCCTGTTGTCAGGCGACACTGACCGTATGTCAGGTGTTATTGACTAAATGACATGATTCGCTGACTGTGTCAACAGCACCTGACATTTGCCGTAAAGTGCTGCGCGGCGCGGCACGTTCACCACCATCCGCGCACCCGTCGCCCTTGACCCTGCGACCCTGCTGCGCCAAGGGCGGCGACACTTGTTGCACGTGCGAAAGAGCGGATAGTGGCGGACGCGGCAGAAAAGAAATCCCTCAGCTTTCAGGACATGATCCTGACGCTGCACGCCTATTGGGGCGCGCGCGGCTGTGCGATCCTGCAACCCTATGACATGCGCGTCGGGGCCGGGACATTCCACCCCGCGACCACCTTGCGATCGCTCGGCCCCGAGCCGTGGAACGTCGCCTATGTCCAGCCGAGCCGCCGCCCGACCGACGGCCGCTATGGCGAGAACCCGAACCGGCTCCAGCATTATTATCAATATCAGGTGATTTTGAAGCCGTCGCCCGCCGACCTCCAGGACCAATATCTCGGCAGCCTCGCCGCGATCGGCATCGACCCGCTGCTCCACGACATCCGCTTTGTCGAGGACGACTGGGAATCGCCGACGCTCGGCGCGTGGGGGCTGGGCTGGGAAGTCTGGTGCGACGGGATGGAAGTCACCCAGTTCACCTATTTCCAGCA
>CAZCUW010000159.1:0-4410 GCA_964502035.1 uncultured Sphingopyxis sp.
CTGAATCAGGATCGGCGCTTCACTGCAAGAGGGACTTTTTCAACAGCATCGGTCGCTAGCCGCCATTCCGCTTCTCGCTACGCCCCAAGTTTGCCGTCTCGCTAAGGATAGCTCACCGTTTTCGGCACCGCGGGGATCGGAATAAACTCCTCGCTGTCGCCGGGGACGAGCGGGAATTTGCCGTCTTTCCAGTCGTGCTTCGCCTGATTGATGCGGTCGCGCGACGAGCTCACGAAATTCCACCAGACGTGGCGCGGGGTCGTGAACGCTTCGCCGCCGAGCAGCATCACGCGCGCGTCGGTGTCCGCGCGCAGCGTCATCGCCTGCCCGGGTTTCAGGATATAGAGGCTGTAACGGTCGAGCCGCTCGCCATCGAGGCTCGCATCGCCGAGCGCCACCAGCACCGCCCGCTCGTCGGCCTCGGCTTCGATCGGGATCGCCGCGCCCGCGTTCATCAGGATATCGGCATAGATCGTCGCGGCATGTTGGGTGATCGGCGACGCCTTGCCCCACAGGCTGCCCATGATCACCCGCGCCGACACGCCACCATCCTCAATCAGCGGCAAATCCTCTTTCGCGACATGCTCGAACGCGGCGTCGATCTCTTCCTTGCCGTCGGGCAGCGCGAGCCAGGTCTGCATCCCTGAAATGCCCGACCCGGTGGCGCGTTCGGCCGCCGGAGTGCGCTCCGAATGGACGATGCCGCGGCCCGCGGTCATCAGGTTGCAGGCCCCGGGGCGGATCGTCGCCCGCGTGCCCAGGCTGTCGCGATGCTCGATCGCGCCGTCGAACAAATAGGTGACGGTCGCCAGGTTGATATGCGGATGCGGGCGCACGTCCATGCCGGCGCCGATGTCGAAATGCGCCGGACCGAACTGGTCGACGAAGATGAACGGCCCGACCATCGTGCGCGATTTACTGGGCAGTGTCCGCCGCACTTCAAAGGCGCCGAGATCGTGGGTCGAGGGGGTGATGATCTGCATCCTCATTCCCCCGGCGCGCGCGCCTTGATCGCCAGCGCGTGGACGCGCTGCCCGGGCAGGTCGCCCAAGGCCTTGTTCACCGTGCGTTGACGGGCGACGCGGCTCATCCCGGCGAAGCCCGCCCATTCGATCGTCAGGCTGAAATGCGATTCGCCCGATCCATCGTCGCCGGCGTGGCCATGATGGCTCGCGCTATCGTTGCTCAGGATGAAATTGGCGTCGGGAAAAGCTGCGCTGAGCAGGCTTTCCATCTCTTGTTGCACGGGGCCATTGCTGCTCATGGGGTTGACCATAGGCGCTCCGTCGCCAAATTATAAGGTCTCTCCAGCACCTCGAAAGCGCATTTTGTCCACGTCCCCCCGCCCCAACCGTTTCCATGGCCGCGTTTCGCGCGACGAGCCCTGCGCCGCACCCGGATGCCGCGAAGCGGGCGAGTTTCGCGCCCCGCTGTCGTGGACCCGCTCGCCCGATGGGCCGCCGCAATATCGCTGGCTGTGCCTCGACCATGTCCGCGAATTCAACGCCGGCTATAATTTTTTCGAGGGCATGAGCGCCGACCAGATCATGGCGGCGCAGTCACCGACCGCCGGCTGGGAAACCGAAAGCCGCACGTTCCGCGCCGCGGGCAGCGCCGACCTGCCGCCGCGCTGGGCCGATTTCAAGGATCCGATCGACGCGCTGGGGGCGCGCTTTCGTCAGCGGATGGACGAGGCGCGGCGCGAAGCGGCCAACCCCGCCCTGACGCGCGAGGAACATGCCGCGATGCAATTGCTCGGCCTGCCCGCCGATGCCGACCGCGCGACATTGCGGCGGCGTTACAGCGAGCTCGTCCGGCGCTATCATCCCGACCGCAACGGCGGCGACCGCAGTTTCGAGTCGCGGCTGGGCGAGGTCGTCGCGGCGTATCAGTTGCTGCGCAAGACCAAGGCGCTTGCGTAAGGAGAGCCAGGATGACCGAACTCGACGAAGCCCGCATCGAAGTGGTCCGCCGCCATATGGCGCTCGAGATCACCCAGGATTGGGACGGCGTCATCGCGACCTTCGATCACCCGCGTTACGAATTGCTGGGGCCAGGCACCGTGTTCGATGGCGAAGCAGCGGTGCGATCCTATTTCGCCGCGTCGCGCGAACCGTTTCCCGATCAGGCGAACGAAGTGATCGCGATTGCCGCCGATGGCGCGACCGACACGGTGCTGGTCGAATTCTGGCTGACCGGCACCCATCTTGGCCCGCTGAAGCTCGGCCCGCGCACGATCGCGCCGACGGGCAAGGCGTTCCGCATCCGGATGGCGGCCAGCTTTGTCTTCGCCCCGGACAGCGACAAGATCGTGTGCGAGCGCCCCTATTATGACCAGTCGGCGGTGATGAAGGCGCTCGGCCTGCTTTGAAAAGGCGTTGCAAGCTGAAACCGACGCCTATACCGCGCTAGCCGAAGCGCCGAGCGACCGGCGACTCTCTCCCGACCGTCCTCGCTGGATCTTTGACATGACCGATATTCCGAACAGCCTTCCCGATCACCACGGCTCGACGCTGCTCGCCGCGCCCGATGTCGAGGTCGATGCACGCGAGCTGTTCGGGGTCGATATCGATATGAAAGTACCGGCGTTCAGCGAGGCGGACGAGCGTGTCCCCGACCTCGACCCCGCCTATGTCTTTGACGGCGACACCACGCTCGCGATCCTGGCGGGCTTCAAATACAACCGCCGCGTGATGGTGCAGGGCTATCATGGCACCGGCAAATCGACCCATATCGAACAGGTCGCCGCGCGCCTGAAATGGCCGTGCATCCGCGTCAACCTCGACGCGCATATCAGCCGTATCGACCTGGTCGGCCGCGACGCGATCGTGCTGCGCGACGGCCAGCAGGTCACCGAATTCCGCGAAGGGCTGCTCCCTTGGGCGCTCCAGACCCCGACCGCGCTGGTGTTCGACGAATATGACGCGGGGCGCCCCGATGTGATGTTCGTGATCCAGCGCGTGCTGGAGACCGAGGGCAAGCTGACCCTGCTCGACCAGAACCGCGTCATCCGCCCGAACCCTTATTTCCGCCTGTTCTCGACCGCGAACACCGTCGGGCTCGGCGACACCAGCGGGCTGTATCATGGCACGCAACAGATCAACCAGGGCCAGATGGACCGCTGGAACATCGTCGTCACCCTGAACTACCTGCCCGCCGCGACCGAAAGCGCGATCATCCTGGCGAAAGTGCCGAACACCGACGACACGACGGTCGCCAATATGGTCAAGGTCGCCGACCTGTCGCGCCAGGGCTTTATCAACGGCGATATTTCGACCGTGATGTCGCCGCGCACGGTGATCAGCTGGGCGCAGAACACCGCGATCTTTGGGCATATCGGCTTTGCCTTCCGCCTGACCTTCCTCAACAAATGCGATGAGGCCGAGCGGATGATCGTTGCTGAATATTATCAGCGCGTGTTCGGCGAAGACCTGCCCGAAAGCGTCATCGGCAAGTGATGTCGCGCCGCCGCCTGATGGTGGCAACCGCTGCCCTGACCCTGT
This sequence comes from uncultured Sphingopyxis sp., assembly GCA_964502035.1. GTDB lineage: Bacteria > Pseudomonadota > Alphaproteobacteria > Sphingomonadales > Sphingomonadaceae > Sphingopyxis. Next base: position 3,504 of record CAZCUW010000159.1, read on the forward strand.
CCGGCTGTATCGCTGCGGTCGATTATGGCAAGGTTCGCCACGCCGATTATGTCGCCGATCCGCGCTGTTCCGCCGCCCCCGGGGCGGTCGTCGATGGCGAGGCGCTGCCGCTGTTTTTTGCGACCAGCCGCCTGCCCGACTGCCGGACGCCCGACATCAGCCTGCTGCGCCACCGCGGCGACAAAATCCGCTATGGCCGCTTTGCCGCGCCGCGCGAGGCGGAAGTGGCTGGCAAGAAAAAGCTGCGGACGCCGATGGCGTTCCAGAACTCGGCCGACTGGTGGACGGCATTGCAGGCCGAAACCGACCGGCGCCAGGGCCGCGTCCTGCTGTATGTCCATGGCTATCGCGAGACGTTCGAGACGACATCGAAGGACGCGGCGCAGATCGCGCGGATGACCGGGTTCGACGGGCCGGTGATCGAATATAGCTGGCCGTCGCAGGGCGAAGTGCTGAGCTATGCGGTCGACGAGACCAATATGTATCACGACGTCCGCAATTTCCGCGACTTTCTGAAGACGCTCGCCGAGCGGCCGTGGGTCAAGGAAATCGTCGTCGTGTCGCACTCGCTGGGCGCGCGGCTCGTCATTCCGGCGATCGCCTACGTCGATCGCGCGTCGAGCAACGCCGACAGCAGCAACATCTCAAACGTCATCTTGGCGTCGCCCGACATCGATCGCGAGACATTCGAACGCGACATCGAAGAAGAGGTGTTGTCGCCGCGCCGGGTCGCCAACGACCGGCGGATCACCGTATATGTGTCGCACTCCGACAAGGCGCTGGCCGCATCGCGGGCGCTGCACGGCTATCCGCGGCTCGGCTCGCCCTATTGCTTCGATCCGTTCGAGGCCGCTGACCTGAAAGCCAAGGGGCTGCCGGTGCGCTGCTATCCGGTCTCGCGCGCCGG
>CAZCUW010000160.1:0-4263 GCA_964502035.1 uncultured Sphingopyxis sp.
CGCTGCACTAGGCTGAACTTTCCTGAACTTTGGCGTGATGGCCGGTCCATGCGCCGCCGAGATCGCGGCCCCGTCCCGGGGTACCCGAAGACGGTAACGTCCGCGTCCCGCCCCAAAGCCGACATTCGCTAATACGCCACGTCCACCGCAATCCGCAGTGTTCTTGGCCGCAGCGGCGTCATAAAGCCCTCATTTCCCTCAACAAACGGCGTGCCGAGCGAAAAGCGGTTGCCGCGCGAATCGAACAGATTGGTCAGCGTCAACGACAGCCCGCGGCGGTTGTTGCCGACGCGCATCGCCAGTCCGGTATCGATATAGTCGCCCTGGCTTTCGCCCAGCACCGGACCGATGCCGAGCCGCGATGGCCCGATATAATTGGCCCAGCCGTTGACGCGCAAATCCTCGTCGCCGATCACCGTCGCATAATTGACCGACCCGCGCACCGCGTGGCTCGCGACATTGGGGATGCGCCCCAGCCGCCCCGGCGCCGCCGCAAACACCGGCAGGATTTCGAGCGCGAGATCGTCGACCCGGCTTTGGTTATAGACCGCGCCGAGTTCAAAGGTCAGCGCCTCGGTCGGGCGCATCGCGAGCGCGCCCGATACGCTGGTGATCCGTCCGTCGCCGATATTGGCGGTGGTCGGAAAGCCCGTGCTGTCGATGAAGTCGGCCTGGATGTTGCGCCAGCGGCTGTGCGACACCGCGATGCTCGCGTCGAACAGGCTTTGCCCCCTGTCGCCAAAGCGGACGCCCGCCTCCCATGTCCGGACCTTATCGTTCAGGAACCGCCGCACGAAATTGCCGTCGACCGCCAGCCCGCCGGGCCGGAACCCCTCCTGATAGCGCGCATAAAGCCGCAGATTGTGCAGCGGCGTCGCGAGCAGCGAAAAGGACGGCAGCAGGTCGGTTTCGTTGCGTGATGCGGTCGTCGCGCGGCCCGCCTGGGCAAGCGCGAAAGACACGCCTTCCGCCATGCCGCCGAGCCGCGCGTGCGACAAACGGATGCCGCCGGCGGCGATCAGGTCGGGCATCACTTCAACGGTTGCCTCGGCATAGCCGGTGACTTCGGTGATCTTGTTGGTGACGCCGGGCAGCACCGCGCGGAGCGGGCCATAGCCATATTCGCGGTCCTGCCGGGCGCGATTGTCGATGAAGCTCGCGCCGACCACCCAGCCGAGTCCGTCATGATAGGGACGCGACAGGCGGTTTTCGCTGACGAACATCCGCGTCGCATTGCGCTGGTCGAGCACACGCGGCACGTCGCTGAGCGGCGTCACCTGAATCGGCGCGAACAGTCGCTCGACGTCCACCGCGCCAGTCGTGACGACCGACCCGGGCGGGGCTTCGGGCAGGCTGGCGTCAAAGCGTTCGAACAGGCGGTGGTCGATAAAGGCGTTGGACGACTGGAAATGCAGGCCGTCCCAATCCTTCATGACGACGATCGTGCCAAGGCCATAGCGCGCCGACGCATTCTGCTCGACCATCGAGTTGCGGGTCAGCGGGTCGGCGGCCTTGTCGGCATATTGCGCATCGTTCGACTTGATCGACTGGTAAACGCCGCCCAGATCGACGGTCCAGTCGTTGCCCGCGTCAAAGCGGAAAGCGCCGCGCCCGCCGCGAACATGGACGCGGTTGACGTCGTTCTGGCCGCGCAGCGGGTTGTCGATATAACCGCCGTCGGTCAGCATATAGCCGACGAGGCGCAGCGCATGGCCATTGTCGCCGACCGGCAGGTTGGCGATCGCGGCGATGTCGCCGCCGGGGTCGCCATGCTGGGTCAGCGAGACGCCGGCGATCGCTTGCACCGACATGGCGCGCGGATCAGGCGCCTTGGGGACGACGCGAATGATCCCGCCGAGCGACCCGGCGCCATAGAGCGTGCCCTGCGGCCCTTCGAGGATTTCGACATTGTCGACGTCGTAAAGGCGCAGGTCGGGGTCGGGGGCGTTATAGCTCAGGCGGATATCGCCCAGATATTGGCCGACCGTCGATTGGGTCGGGCCGGTGAAGCTGGAATCGGCGATGCCGCGAATGAACAGCTTGTTGCGCCCCGAACCCAGGTGGGTCGACGACACCGTCGCGGTTCGCGACAGGATCGATTCCATGCCCCGTTCGCCGCCAAACGCCAAATCGCCGCCACTCAATTGGGTGACGACGCCGGCGAAATGCGAATAGGGCAGGTCGGTCTTTGACGCGGTGACGATGATCTCGTCCTGCGCCGCGGCGACCATGTCATACGACGGTTCGCGCGCGCGCGGCTGCGGCGTCTGTTGCGGCGGCGCCGCGGGCCGATGCGCCAGCCGCGGCGCGAGCGGGCGGCGCTCGATGCGCCAGCTGGTGGCGCTGACGCGGACGGCGCGGGCGTCGGAACCGCTTAAGAGCCGCTGGATCGCTTCCTCGACACTCATCCGCCCGCGCACCCGTTTGACCCGCGCTTGCCATAGCCTGGCGTCGACGACGCTGATGCTGACCCCGGCCTGGCGGCTGATCACCGGCAGGGCCGTCGACAGGCTTCCCTTGGGCACGTCGAAGGCGCGTTCCTCCGCCGCCAAAACCTGCGCGGGCAGGCTCAGCGCGATCGCTGCAGCGACAAAAGCAAGGCGCGCGGGCATGGTCAGCGGGTCAGAATCCAGCCATCGCCTTGCCGCCGCGCCTTTGTCCCCGACAAAGCGGCGAGATCGGATATCGTGCGATCGCGGTTGGCGTCGATGATCAGCGCGCCGCGGAACGACAGCGCCGCGGCGGCGGGGGTTACCTCGACCGTCATGTCGGCGGTCCGTTTCAGATCCTCGGCCACCACGGCCAGCGGGGCGCCGTTGTAGACCAGCAATCCGCTGCGCCAGCCGCCGACGCTGGCGACGTCGATGTCCTGCACGACCGGCGGTCGGTCATCATCATCGCGCGCGTCGATTGCCTTGCCCGCGACCAGGCGGACCTTGTCGCGATCGGGGTTGTAGAGGACGATGCCTTCCGACACCGCGACCGAGGTCTGGCGTTCGCGCCGCACGACGTTGAACGCGGTACCCAGATCGACGATCCGGTCGCCGCCCGCTTCGACGACAAAGGGATCGTCGTCGCGGTGCACGACATGGAACATCGCCTCGCCCGCTTCCAGCCGGGCAAAGCGCGGGCGATCGGGATCGATTTCGACGACCGAGCCGCCGTTGATTTCGATCCGCGATCCGTCCGCCAGCTTGACGGTGCGATGTTCACCCGCCGCGGTTTCGATCCGGTCGGCGTTGCCGAACGGATTCATCGTCGACAAACCGATGACCGCGACCAAGGCCGCTGCCATCGCACCACCGAACCAGGCGCGGCGCGATGGGCGGCGCGGCGCGATCGGCATTGTGACGACCACGGGCTTGGCCAGCGGCGGCAGCGCGTCGAGATCCTGATCGAGACTGGCGATGGCATCGTAAATCGCGGCGTGGTCGGGGCTTTCGGCCAGCCAGTCGGCAAAGCCGTCCCAATCGTCGAACGCTGGATCGCGCTGACGGATCAACCAGTCGATGGTGCGTGCTTCGGCGGGGTTGGCATCAGGCTGCATCGAACTGCCTCCGTAACGCGGCGAGCGCGGCATAGACTTTGCGCAAATCGGCTTCGACGGTGCTCAGGCTGACCCCCATTTCGCTGGCTATATCGCGTTGCGGCAAGCCGTCGACCCGGAACCGGCGAAAGACGCTCGCCGGGCGTTCGCCGGTCGCGACGATTGCGGCCTCGACCAGCGCCAATTGCTCGCGTGAGATCAGCGCGGTTTCCGCCGATGGCGCATGGCCCGCCGCGGCTTCGCCCCACGCCTGATCGCGCAGCGCGCTCTGCCGGACCGAACGATAGCGGTCGAGCATCAGATTGTTCGCGGCGCGCATGACATAGGGCAGCGGGTCTGCGACCGGACCCATCGGCCGATCGGTCAGCCGCATCCACAAATCCTGGAACAGGTCTTCGGCGGCATCGCCCGCCCCGCGCACCTCCAGAAACCGGACGATCCGGCTCCGGTTGGCGAGCAATACGCCTTCGATGCCCTGCGCGGCGTCGGTTCGGTCGTGCGAACTGGTCATCGATTGCTTGCTCTGGAACGCCATTTTCTGTCGGGGCGCGCCGCCCCGGCGCGCGCCATAGGTTCCCCTGATGACGCCGTCATATAGCGTCCACGCCCGACCGCGCAACCGCGGCGCGGGGAGAGAGAGGAGGGATAGTGCAAGCATCGGTGTCGTCATTCATTTCCGTAAATGGCAAGGGGGAGGCGGGGGTAGGGAGGGTGCC
>CAZCUW010000161.1:0-4207 GCA_964502035.1 uncultured Sphingopyxis sp.
GGCCAGGGCAGCCGGATCGCGCTCGACTGGCGCCAGCGCGTCGCGGGCGACGCGCGCCCCGAAAGCGGCGTCGCGCTGACCCTGGCGAGCGACTTCTGACCCGCGGCGAAATTAAGGGCCGCAGCCGATTCCCCGCGCTGAAAAAATACTCTAGGGTCACGGGACTCGGCGACTTTTCGTGCGCCGCAGACACGTTTGGGGCCCATGGATCTTTATCTTCCCGTTGCCAATCTGTCGGTCAATGCGCTGGTTATCGTCTTGCTCGGCGGCGGGGTGGGCTTTCTATCGGGCATGTTCGGGGTCGGCGGCGGATTTCTGACCACGCCCTTGCTGATCTTTTACGGCATCCCGCCGACCGTCGCCGCGGCGTCGGCGGCAACGCAGGTCACCGGCGCGAGCGTGTCAGCGGTGATGGCGCATCTCGAAAAGGGCGGGGTCGACCTGCGGATGGGCGCGGTGCTGGTGGCGGGCGGCCTGATCGGTTCGCTGATCGGTGCCGGACTGTTCGAACTGCTTACCGCCTGGGGCCAGATCGATACGGTGATTTCGATCCTGTATGTCGCGTTGCTGGGCATTGTCGGGACGTTCATGGGACGCGAGGCGTGGGGCAGCTTTCGCGCCGCGCAGGCGGGATTGCCCGCCCCGGCGCGCAAGCGGCGCCATCATCCGATGGTCGCCAATTTGCCGCTGCGCTGGCGCTTCTATCGCTCGGGCCTGTATATTTCGCCGCTCGCGCCGCTGCTGCTCGGCATGATCGGCGGGGTGCTGACAATGCTGCTCGGGGTCGGCGGCGGCTTCATCATGGTCCCGGCGATGCTCTATCTGCTTGGCATGGGAACGCAGGTCGTCGTCGGCACCTCGCTGTTCCAGATCCTGTTCGTGACGATCGCGACGACAATGGTCCACGCGCTGACCACCGGCGCGGTCGACATCGTCCTTGCCGGACTGCTGTTGCTCGGCAGCGTTGTCGGGGCGCAGTTCGGCGCACGCTTTGCGCAAAAGGCACGGCCTGAATATCTGCGGCTGGCGCTGGCGGTGATCGTGCTGCTGGTGGCGTTGCAGATGGCGGTCGGCCTGTTCATCCGCCCCGACGAAATCTATTCGGTGCAATGACCGGGCTGCGCGCCTTGATCCTGTGGCTTGCTGCGCTGTTGCTGCCGGTCGGTGCGGCGCAGGCCGCCGATCCGCGGCTGGTCCCCGATGTGTCGAGCCGGGCGATCGACATCCAGTACAGCTTTACCGGCGAGGAATTGCTGCTGTTCGGGGCGATCCTGTATCCTGGTCAGCGGCTGCCCGACGACCGCGCCGATATCGTCGTCGTGCTGAAGGGGCCGGTGCGGCCGATCGTCCTGCGCGAGAAACGCCGCGTCGCGGGGATCTGGGTCAACGCCAGCAGCATCCGGTTGCGCACCTCGCCGGGATTTTATGCGATCGGATCGTCGCGCCCGATCGACAAGCTGGTCGACGAACGCACCGCAGCGATCTTTGAACTCGGGCTCGCCAATCTGTCGATGTCGCCGACCGGATTTTCCGAAGCGACCAAGCTCGAACGCTTTGAAGCGGGGCTCACCGACCTCTATCGCCGGGTCGGGCTGTTCTATGAAAATCCGGCGGCGGTCGAGATTACCGAGGGCGTGCTCTATCGCGCCCGCATCCCGGTGCCGGCGCGCGTCCCGGTCGGCACCTACCGCGCCGAAACCTATCTGATCAGCCGCGGCCGCGTGCTTGCGGTCGCCTCACGCGATGTCCAGATCCGCAAGGCCGGGTTTGAACGGTTCGTCGCGCTCGCGGCGCAGCGCCACGGCTTTCTCTATGGCCTGACCGCGGTGTTGCTGTCGCTGCTGCTCGGCTATGCCGCGTCGGCGATATTCCGCCGTCGTTGAGCGACCTTTAACCTATATTTACTCTCGCCTGCGATACCGGTGTCCGGGACCACAATAGGCGGGGCGAGTATATGGATATGCAAGGGGGCGGATTTCCCGCCGGAGATTCGACCGCGGCACAGCATGTCCGGCTGGCCGGCGGCGGCGCGGCGGCTTCGGTGGCACCGGTGATCAACCATCACCGCGACGATCTGATGATCGGCGAGGTGATCGATATTTCGGGTTCGGCCTCGCGCATTCTGCTCGACGCCGCGACGATCGGCAAATTGTCGACGTCGAGCGACGCCGCGGTATCGATGGCGGGCCAGGTCGGCGCCCAGGTCAAGGTCCGCGTCGGCAACATCTGGCTGATCGCCAGCATTCGCGACCAGCAATTGCACGAACGCGGCGAAGGGCTGATCGTCGCGACGATCGACTTCCTGGGCGAAGGCGAAGAGGAAAAGATCACCGGCCGCATTTCCAATTTCCGCCGCGGCGTCACCCGCTATCCGATCCCGGGCAGCCAGGTGTTTGCGGCGACCAGCGCCGACCTCAAACAGATTTATGCCGCCGATGAACGCGCGCATGTCGAAATCGGCACCGTCTATCCGACCAAGGATATTCGCGGCTCGCTCTATGTCGATGCGATGCTCGGCAAGCATTTCGCGCTGCTCGGGTCGACCGGCACCGGCAAGTCGACCAGCGCCGCGCTGATCCTGCACAAGATTTGCGAACTGGCGCCGCAGGGCCATATCGTGATGATCGATCCGCACGGCGAATATTCGGCGGCGTTCAAGGGTATCGGGGCGCTGTTCGACGTCGACAACCTCGCCATGCCCTATTGGCTGATGAACTTTGAAGAACATTGCGAAGTGTTCGTCACCGCCGAGGGGCGCGACCGTCAGGCCGATTGTGACGTGCTGTCGCGCTGTCTGCTGCAGGCGCGGACCAAGAACCGGCTGGCCGAGGGCATGACCAAGGTCACGGTCGATTCGCCGATCCCCTATCTCTTGTCCGACCTGCTCAACATCCTGACCAACGAGATGGGCAAGCTCGACAAAGCGACGTCGAGCGCCCCGTTCATGCGGATCAAGGGCAAGATCGAGGAAATGCGCGCCGATCCGCGCTATAATTTCATGTTTTCGGGTATGCTCGTCGCCGACACGATGGCGAACTTCCTCGGCAAGATTTTCCGCCTGCCGTCCGACGGCCGGCCGATCTCGATCATCGACGTGTCGGGGGTGCCGTCGGACATCACCGGGGTCGTCGTTGCGGTGCTGTCGCGCCTGACCTTTGACTATGCGATCTGGTCGCGCGGCGAACCCCAGCGCCCGATCCTGCTCGTTTGCGAAGAGGCCCACCGCTACATCCCGTCAAAGGACGTCGGCAGCGGTCAGGCGGTGCGCAAGATCCTCGAGCGGATCGCCAAGGAAGGCCGTAAATATGGCGTGTCGCTGGGCCTGATCACCCAGCGTCCGTCCGATCTGGCCGAAGGCGTGCTGTCGCAGTGCGGCACGATCATCTCGATGCGCCTCAACAACGAGCGCGATCAGCATTTCGTCAAGGCGGCGATGCCCGAAGGCGCGCGCGGCTTCATCGATTCGATCCCGGCGCTGCGCAACCGCGAATGTATCGTCTGCGGCGAAGGCGTGTCGATCCCGATCCGCGTCTATCTCGACACGCTGGAGGAAGAAAAGCGGCCCGCGTCGAGCGACCCGCTGTTCTCGAAGCTGTGGCGCGAGACCGGCGGCGAGGCCGAAATCCTCGAACGCGTGGTCAAACGCTGGCGTAGCCAGGGGCGGTAACAAACCTCGCAATGACGATGATTATGGTTTCGGCGGTTCCCACAGTTCGATCGGATTGCCTTCGGGATCGTGCACGCGCGCGAAGCGGCCGATTGCCGGGTCATTCCATTCGTCCTTGGTGATCACCGCGTCGTCCGCGTCTTGAAACGGTGCGAGCACCGCGTCGAGGTCGTCGACGCGCAGGTTGATCATATATTGGCGGTCGGCGGGGAAATAATCGGTGTCGGCCTTGAACGGCGCGAACACCATCGGCCCGGCGGCGACATTCCATGTCCATTCGTCGATCGGACCGCTGTCGTCGGCGTTGCAGCCCGCGCCGATGCCCAGCCGCTCGCGATACCAAGCGTTCAGCGCGTCGGGGTCGCGCGCCCGGAAAAACAGTCCGCCGATGCCTTTGACATGTCCCATATCCGCCTCCCAGCTATCCGGCGGGCAAACTAGGCCGATTGCATCACTGTTTCCACTCTCCGCTGCCGCGGAATTCTTCGCGGACCTGGCCCGACTGGTTGAGCCGGGGGTCGGCATAGGTCGGTGCGGGGA
>CAZCUW010000162.1:0-4156 GCA_964502035.1 uncultured Sphingopyxis sp.
ATAATCGTCGACATCGGTCGCCGCGTGTCGGGTCAGCGAGATGATCGCGCTGACCGTCGCAAACAAATTGCGCATCCGGTGGTGCAATTCGCGCATCAGCAGATTGGCATTTTCCTGGCGGCTTTTCTGTTCGGTGATGTCGATGCTGATCCCGGTCAGGATCGCATCGGTCGTGTTGACATCCCAGTCGGCGCGCACCGCGATCCAGCGCACCCCGCGTTCGGGGTGCTGGATGCGATATTCGGTCGCATAATGGGTGCCGCTCTCAACCGACCCGCCCAATACGGCGCGAACCATGTCGCGGTCATCGGGAAGCAGTCGTTCGTAAAATCCGTCGATATCGATCAGCGCGGTGGCGTAATCGGCGCCCCACAGTTCGGCCGCAGCCCCGCCCCACTCGATCGCGCCGGTCCGGGCGTCATAGCGCCAGGTCGCGATACCCGAAAAATCGAGCGCGCGCTCCAGCGTCTGCCGCGCCTCGTCGCGTTCGGCGGCGATACGGCGAATATCGGCCTCCGCCATGATGATCGCGGCGAAATCCTCGAGCCGCGCCACCTCGCGTTCGGCCAGCACCGGCCGTTCCTTGCGATCGATCACGCACAAGGTGCCCAGGATCGCGCCATTATAGGCGCGCAGCGGCACCCCGGCGTAAAAGCGGATAAAGGGATCGCCGGTGACCAGCGGATTGTCGCGAAACCGTTCGTCGCCCAGCACATCGACGACGATGACGGGCTTGTCCTCGGTCAGGACATATTGGCAAAAACTGACGTCCCGCGGCGTTTCGGGGGTGTCGAGACCATAGGATGACTTGAACCATTGGCGGCAGTCGTCGACCAGCGACACCAACGCAATCGGCGCATCGAACAGGTCGGCAACCATCTTGGTGACCCGGTCAAAGCCTTCTTCCGGTGCCGTGTCCATGATCCGATATTCGCGCAACGTGGTGAGGCGCAGCCGTTCGATCTGCGCTGGATCCAGATGAGCCCCGTCTATCAAGTGTCGCCCCTCGCTTCCTCGTACCGCTGCGGGCCGCTCTGCCATGAATATGGTCCCTAAAATAGTAGGCTTGCCGCAAAATAAGAAAAGTGGCGCAATTCCACTCACTTACATATCGGTCCGTCGTGTCTAGGCTGACTCTACGCACCGCTAACTGACAAGTTGCAGTGACCGCCCGCACAGGACGTCGCGGTTTGCGGCGCAATTTTGACGCGTCGACGCGGAACCGATATCCGGAGGACGGCGTATAGCCTGTCTGGGCGGGAGATAAGTTGCATGAGTTTGGGTGATGAAATTCGCGGGCATCTGCCGTTTTTGCGCCGTTATGCGCGCGCGCTGACGGGCAGCCAGCAGCATGGCGACAATTTTGTCCATACGACGCTAGAGGTTATTGTCGCTGCCCCCGACGAATTCAGCGCGGGCCACGGCACGCGCATCGATCTGTACCGCAATTTCCACCGCATCTGGGAAAGCGCCTATATCGATGACGGCGAAGGCGATGACGACGGCGAGGATCCCTTCGTCCGCGCCGCGAACCAGCGGCTGGCGCAAATGACCCCGCTCGGTCGGCAGATTCTGCTGCTGACCGCGCTGGAGGGTTTCTCGGTCGGCGAAGCGGCGACCATCACCGGCACCGACGGCACCACCGTTGAAACATTGCTGGCCGATGCGGTGGGAGAACTTGATCGCGAATCGCGAACGTCGGTGCTGATCATCGAGGATGAACCGCTGATCGCCATGGAACTCGAACAGATCGTCCGGGCGCTCGGCCATGAGGTCGCCGGAATTGCCGCGACCCACGCCGATGCCGTTGCGGCATTCGAGGCGACCGATGCCGGGCTGGTGCTCGCCGATATCCAGCTCGCCGACGGATCGTCGGGGATCGACGCGGTGCAGGACATATTGGCGATCGCGCCGGTGCCGGCGATCTTTATCACCGCTTTTCCCGAACGGCTGCTCACCGGCGGGCGGGTCGAGCCGACCTTCCTGATTTCCAAACCGTTCCGCGAAAATACGGTGCGAGCTGCGATCAGTCAGAGCCTGTTGTTCACTCCGCAGTTGGCGGCGTAACGACCGTCAATCGCGCCCCGGTCCGTTCGCGGTCAGATGATCGACGTCGTCCATGATCGACCGGAACACGTCACTCGACGCCAGTTCGTCGGTGCTGCGCAGCGGCATCGCGCCGCTTTCCAATATCGCTTGCAGCGCGGCGCGCGCGCGCGACACGCGGCTTTTCATCGTCCCGACCGCACAGTCGCAAATCGCCGCGCCTTCCTCATAGGATAGTTGCCCGGCGCCGATCAGCACCAGCGCCTCGCGCTGGTCGACCGGCAACATCAACAGCGCGCGCTGGACGTCGGCCAGGTGCAGGCTGTCGTCCTGATCGTCGGGCGCGACCAGCAGCCGTTCGGCTGCCAGCTCGTCATATTCGGCGGTGAATTTCTTGCGCCGCATCTGCGACAGGAAACAGTTGCGCAGGATCACGAACGCCCAGCTTTTCATGCTGGCCGGTCCCGGCACATATTGTTCGCGCGCTTTCCATGCCTTCAGCATCGTTTCCTGCACCAGATCATCGGCCAGGTCGGCGTTGCCGCACAGGCTGCGGCCGAATGCGCGCAGATGCGGCAGCATCGCGGCCAGCTCGCGCTTGAAGCTGGCATCGTCGAGCGGTTGCTGGTCGAGCGTTGGAGGCGTCAGGTTACTGATAATATGGCCTTAGTTTTGGCAGTCACGTTCGCGAGGCGGTTCAGGCTTAGCGCCTTGCTCCCCCGATGCAAACCCGAAGCAGCGAGCGCGCCGAAAAAGCCCAGGGCGCCGGTCAATCGGCGGCGCCTTGGGCGGATCGACCGCGACGCCCGAGCGCGATGAAATTCTCCATCATCAACGCATCCTGCGGGTCAAGCCGCCCGCTGCTCGCCAGGCGCGCCAGATTATCGTCGTGACCGCGAAAATTCGGGTCGTACAGCATTGTCCATTCGGCAAAGGCCCGCTCGTCAATCGTCCGGTGACGGATTTCGATCATCCCGCTGTGCCGCGGATCGCGGCGGATTGCGGCCAGGCATGCCTCGACCTTGCCCGCCGGGCCTTCGAGCAATTGAAGGAAGTTGTGACCGTTGAAGATCAGTGCGCCAGTCAGCGCATCGCGCTGGTTGTTGCGGCGGGCCTGAACAAGAAGGGCGGCGATATCCTGTTCGCCGATCAACGGATCGGCAACGCTAACATAGATGACGGAAAGCAAGCGGCGTTCTCCAGCCTTCCGTCGTGCGGAAAAGGCAAAGCATAACCCCTCGCCGCCAGCCTGGTCGCCCGCGCGGCACCTCGAATAGGGCCGTCGTGGCATCTTGGCAACGCTTTCGTCGCAAAAAACAACTGGCATGGGAACCCGCGGCCGTTTTCGTCGTTGCTTCGGCATGGCTACGCAAGGCAACAACAGGACGAACGGCAAGGGCGCCCCGCCCCCGGGTACCGATGCGCCTATTCGCAAGCAGGGCAGCTTTCCTGGCACCGACAGCGATGAGTGGCATCGCACGCTCACCGGGCGCCAGGCACCCGAACCGGTCAGCGCAAAGCTGCGGATGATTTACGGCAATATCGTTTCCGAACAACTGCCCGACAATATGCTCGACCTGTTGTCGAGGCTCGACCAGAAAAGTCCGAAACAATAATGGCGGACAGTGCCGCCGCGGCTGAGGCTGGCGACAGCCTGTCCGACACCGAGTTCAAGGCGTTGCTCGCCGGTGTTATCCCGCATTTGCGCGCCTATGGCCGCAGCTTGTCGGGCAGCCCGGATCTCGCCGATGACCTGACCCAGGACACCATGGTCAAAGCATGGGCATCGCGCGAGCGGTTTGAACGCGGCACGTCGATCAAGGCGTGGACCTTTGTCATCCTGCGCAACACTTTTCTGTCGCAGATGCGCCGCAACAAATTCGTCGGCGAATATGACGAAACTGCGGTCGAGCGGACGATGTCGACGCGCGCCAGCCAGGAAGACAGCGGCGAAATGGCCGATTTGCAGCGCGGCCTGATGGAATTGCCGCAGGACCAGCGGGAGGCGCTGATCCTCGTCGGCGCCGGCGGCATGTCTTATGAAGAAGCCGCGAGCATTTGCGACTGCGCGCTCGGCACGATGAAAAGCCGCGTCTCGCGCGCGCGCGCG
>CAZCUW010000163.1:0-4060 GCA_964502035.1 uncultured Sphingopyxis sp.
GCGACTAGGCAGCAAGCTGCCAAGTCTCGCTGCCCTCCCCTGAAGGGGAGGGCGTGATTGTTTCGATACGGCTGCTCCCCACCCCAAAGCGGCCATCAGCCTTCGAGCAGCGCCTTCGTTGCCGCCGTGACGTCATCCTGGCGCATCAGGCTTTCCCCGACCAGAAAGGCGCGGACGCCGCTTTGCGCCAGTTTTTCGCAGTCGGCATGGCTCGTTATGCCGCTCTCGCCGACCAGCAAGGTGCCCGGCGGGACGAGTTTGGCGAGGCGTTCGGTGACGCCGAGGTTGGTTTCGAAGGTGCGCAGATCGCGGTTGTTGACGCCGATCAGGCGGGATTTGAGCTGGGTCAGCGCGCGCTCGAGTTCGGCTTCGTCATGCACTTCGACCAGCACGTCCATGCCGCGGTCGAACGCCGCCGCCTCGATCTCTTGCATCGCGCCGTCGCTCAGCGCCGCGACGATGATCAGGATTGCGTCGGCGCCGATCGCGCGGGCTTCGGCGACCTGCCAGGGGTCGATCATGAAATCCTTGCGCAGCGCGGGCAGGGGGCAGGCGGCGCGCGCGGCGACGAGATAATCCTCATGGCCCTGAAAATAGGGCGCATCGGTCAGCACCGACAGGCACGCTGCGCCCCCCGCGGCGTAGGCGCGGGCATGGTCGGCGGGGTCGAAGTCGCCCCGGATCAATCCCTTGGACGGCGATGCTTTCTTGATCTCGGCGATCAGGGCATAGCCGCCCGCGTCGATTTTCGCCTGCAAGGCGGCATGGAACCCGCGCACCGGACCCGAATCGATGGCGTCGAAATCGGCGATCGTGCGCAGCGCGCGGCGCGCGGCGACTTCTTCGGCCTTGGTGGCGAGGATCTGGGTGAGTTTATTCATTTCGGGCTCAACATTATCGTCATTGCGAGCGTAGCGAAGCAATCTCCAGCTAGCGATCTTGATGGACGAAAGCTGGAGATTGCCGCGTCGCCTCCGGCTCCTCGCAATGACGTGGAACGCGCGGCTCTCATTGATACGCGATCCAGCAGTTGAGCAGCGCGTTGGCGAGTCCCTTGTCGATCGCCTCGGCGGCGTCCTCGACCCCTTCTACCAGCGTTTCGGCGGCGCCCGCGATGACGAGCGCCTCGGCGGCATTGTAAAGCACGGCGTCGCGATAGGCGCCGGGCGCGCCCTGCAACAGTTCGCGCAGCGCCTTGGCGTTGTCGGCCGCGTCGCCGCCGCGGATCGCGGAAATGGGGTGGGTGGGCAGCCCGGCATCGCTCGCCTGGCTGCGCTGCATGAACACCCCCTCGGCGTTGACCACCGCGACCTCGTTGCCGCCCGCGAGCGACAGTTCGTCGATGCCTTCGTCGCCCGACACGACGCGCGAATGATCGGTGCCGAGCCGATGCAGCGCCTCGGCATAGACGGGGACGTAACCGGGCCGCGCGATGCCGATCAGCTGGCGCGTGACATGCGCGGGGTTGGCGAGCGGTCCCATCAGGTTGAAGATGGTGCGGCGGGCGAGCCGCTGGCGGATCGGCTGGATGCGCTTCATCGCCGGATGGTGGTTGGCGGCGAAGAGGAAACAAATGCCGAGATCGGCGAGGGTGGCTTCGGCGAGACGTCCGGCGCGCTCCATGTCGAGGCCGAGGACTTCGAGCGTGTCGGCGGCGCCCGATTTCGACGAAGCAGCGCGATTTCCGTGCTTTGCAACCGGCACCTCGCACGCAGCGACGACGATAGCGACGGCGGTGGAGACGTTGAGCGTGTGGTGGCCGTCGCCGCCCGTGCCGCACACATCGATCGCGCCGACGGGGGCGTCGATGGGGATCAGCCGGTCGCGCAGCGCCTGCGCCGCGGCGGCGATTTCGACCATCGTTTCGCCGCGATCGGACAGCGCGACGAGAAACTCGGCAATCTCGTCCTCGCTGGTCCGTGCGTCGAGGATGTCGGCAAACGCCTGCGCTGCCTCGTCATGGTCGAGCAGGTGCGCCGGGTCGGGGAGCGAGCCGAAACGGGTCATGCGGCCTGGCGCGCGCCGACTGACAGCCCCGCGGCGCTCATGAAATTGGCCAGCATTGCATGGCCATGCTCGGTCGCGATGCTTTCGGGATGGAATTGCACCCCGTGGATCGGCAGTTCGGCGTGGCGGAAGCCCATCACCGCGCCGTCGTCGCTGGTCGCGTTGATGACCAGGCAGTCCGGAATATCGACGACTTCGAGGCTGTGATAGCGCGTCGCCTGAAACGGCGAAGGCAGACCGGCGTACAGCCCGCTGCCGTCGTGGCAGACGGGCGAGGTCTTGCCGTGCATCAGATGGCCGCGCTGGACGGTGCCGCCGAAATGCTGGCCGATCGCCTGATGGCCGAGGCAGACGCCGAGCAGCGGGCGCTGGGCTGCGGCGCAGGCGGCGACGAGGCCGAGGCTGATCCCGGCTTCGTTCGGGGTGCACGGACCGGGCGAGATCAGGATCGCGTCGGCGCCGGTCGCCAGCGCGTCGGCGGCGGTCAGCGCATCGTTGCGCTCGACGCGCACGTCGGCGCCCAGCTCGATCAGATAATGAACGAGGTTGAAGGTGAAGCTGTCATAATTGTCGATGACGAGGATCATGGGGGTCGCCGTAACGATTTTGCGCGAAAGGGGGAAGGGATAGAAGCTATTCGGCGCTTAAACTCACCTTCGTCATCCCGGCCTGCGCTGAAATGACGATCGGGGGTGGCCTATTGCGCCATCAGCTTTGCCAGATCGTCTTTCCAGAATTTCGCCCAGGTGTGGGTGCTGTGGCCCTTGGTTTCCGGGCTCGCGGGGATGAGGATGAATTTCGTTTTCGGCATCCGTGCCGCCGCCTTTTCGGTGATGCCGTAGGCGGGCGGGTTGATGAAATCGTCGGCGCTGTTGATCCACAGGACGGGTACGTCGATCTTTTCAAGCAGCGGCCACGGATTATAGGTTCGCGAGCTATCGAGCTGATAAATGGTGTCATTGGCATCGTTGCGGCCGAACATACGGGCGAAGGCCTCGTCCTTATAGGCTTCGGCGGCGGCGCGGGTGGGATATTGCGCCTGCAGCGCATAGGGGTTGGCGCCCGCGATCATGCTGAGCGAGGCCGCGGTGCGCAGGCCGGCGGCGGGCGGGGCGGTGTAATTGCCGTCCTGCCACAGCGGGTCGGCCTTGATCGCGTCGATCGTCAGGGTGCGCCACATGCGGTTCTGGCCCGCGATCTCGACCGGCAGGCAGGCGAAGGGGGCGAGTTTTTCGGCAAAGCCGGGGCGGGTGGTGCCCCAGACAAAGGCGTGCATGCAGCCCATCGAGGTGCCGAGGATCAGCTTGAGTTTATGCACGCCGAGCTTTTCGGTGAGCATCCGATGCTGCGCGCTGACCATGTCGTCATAGTCATATTGGGGGAATTTCATCCTGAGGCCGTCGCTGGGCTTCGACGAGCCGCCATGGCCGACATTGTCGGGCAGGATGATGTAATATTTCGCGGTGTCGAGCGGCTGGCCGGGGCCGAACAGTTCGCCGGCGAATTGCGGCTGGAGGAATTGTTTGCCGCTGCCGCCGGTGCCGTGGAGGATCATCACGGCGTTGGTGACGTCGCCCTTGCCGTCCCGCTGCGGGGTGCCGAGCGTGGTGTAGTGCAGCTTGAGCTCGGGCAGTTTTTCGCCGTTGGCGAAGGTGAAATCCTTGAGGATCGCATCGCCTTCGATCGCGCCTGCGGGCGTGGGCGTTTGCGCGTGGGCGGGGCTGATGCTGGCGAGCAGCAGGGCGAGCGGGGCGAGGATTTTACGCATGGCAGGACGCTAGCGCCCGTCCCGATCAGGTCAAGCTATTGCCCATATCCCGGCGTGCCCGTGAGCCGCACCGCCTCGCGCGCTGCGGCGAAGAGGGCGCCCGCTTTCGCCTCGCACTCGCGCTGTTCATAGGCGGGGTCGCTGTCGGCGACGATGCCGGCGCCCGCCTGCACATGCATTTCGCCATCCTTGACGATCGCGGTGCGCAGCACGATGCAGCTGTCCATATTGCCGTCGGGGGCGAAATAGCCGACGCCGCCGGCATAAGGCCCGCGTGCGTCGGCT
>CAZCUW010000164.1:0-3987 GCA_964502035.1 uncultured Sphingopyxis sp.
TTTCGTCTCGTCTCGAAAGGCGCGCTGACCGAAGGCGTGTTCAAGGGCGAGACGATCAACACCCCGTCGATGCTCGCGGTCGAAGATGCGATCTTCGCGCTCGAATGGGCAAAGTCGCTGGGCGGCCTCGGCGGCCTGAAGGCACGCAGCGATGCGAATGCTGCGGCGCTGGACAAGATCGTGTCGGAGCGCGACTGGCTCAGCCATCTCGCCGCCGATCCCGCCAGCCGCTCGAAGACTTCGGTCTGCCTGTCGGTCGCCGGCGCTGACGAGGATTTCATCAAGAAATTCGCCGGCCTGCTCGACAAGGAAGGCGCGGCTTACGACATCGCGGGCTACCGCGACGCGCCTCCGGGCCTCCGCATCTGGTGCGGCGCCACCGTCGACACCGCCGATATCGAAGTGCTCGGCCCGTGGCTCGACTGGGCTTACGCCTCGCTCACGTAATTGCCATGTCCCCGCGAAGGCGGGGACCCATCACCTGACTTTGCAACACCGCGACACCGGGAGATGGATTCCCGCCTTCGCGGGAAAACAGGAAACAAGACATGACCCAACCCAAAGTCCTCATCAGCGACAAGATGGACCCCAAAGCCGCCGCGATCTTCAAGGAACGCGGCATCCAGGTCGATGAAATCACCGGCAAGACCAAGGACGAGCTGATCGCGATGATCGGCGACTATGACGGCCTCGCGATCCGGTCGGCCACCAAGGTCACCGCCGACGTCCTCGCCGCCGCGACGAACCTCAAGGTCGTCGGCCGCGCCGGGATCGGGGTCGATAATATCGACATTCCCGAAGCGTCGAAAAAGGGCGTCATCGTGATGAACACGCCCTTCGGCAACAGCATCACCACCGCCGAACATGCGGTCGCGATGATGTTCGCGCTCGCGCGCCAGATCCCCGAAGCCAATGCCGGAACCCAGGCGGGCAAATGGCCCAAGAACGACTTCATGGGGGTCGAGCTGACCTCGAAAACGCTCGGCCTGATCGGCTGCGGCAATATCGGCAGCATCGTCGCCGAACGCGCGCTGGGCCTGCGGATGAAGGTCGTCGCCTTCGACCCCTTCCTGACCCCCGAGCGCGCGATCGAACTTGGGGTCGAAAAGGCCGACCTCGACACCCTGCTCGCCAAGGCCGATTTCATCACGCTGCACACCCCGCTGACCGACCAGACGCGCAACATCCTGTCGGCGGAGAATATCGCCAAGGCGAAGAAGGGCGTGCGGATCATCAACTGCGCGCGCGGCGGGCTGATCGACGAGGCGGCGCTCAAGGACGCGCTCGAAAGCGGCCAGGTTGCGGGCGCCGCGCTTGACGTTTTCGCGCAGGAGCCCCCGGCGGCCGACCATCCGCTGTTCAGCGCCCCGAACTTCATCTGCACCCCGCACCTCGGCGCCTCGACCGACGAGGCGCAGGTCAATGTCGCCATTCAAGTGGCCGAGCAGATTTCGGACTATCTGCTCACCGGTGGTATCACCAACGCGCTCAACGTCCCGAGCCTGTCGGCCGAGGAAGCGCCGAAGCTGCGCCCCTATATGAGCCTCGCCGAAAAGCTCGGCAGCCTCGTCGGGCAGCTCGCGCACGATAATTTGACGACGATCTCGGTCGAGGTCGAGGGCGCAGCCGCCGAGCTCAACCTCAAGCCGATCACCGCCGCGGTGCTGACCGGGCTGATGCGCCGCTATTCGGACGCGGTGAACATGGTCAACGCCCCGCACCTCGCGCGCGAACGCGGGCTTGATGTCCGCGAAGTGCGCCACGACCGCGACGGCGATTACCACACGCTCGTCCGCGTCACCGTGGCGACCGAGCAGGGCGACCGCTCGGTCGCGGGCACCTTGTTCAGCAACGGTGACCCGCGCCTGGTCGAGATGTTCGGGATCAAGGTCGAGGCCGATCTCGACGGCCACATGCTCTATATCGTCAACGAGGATGCCCCGGGCTTCATCGGCCGCATCGGCACGACGCTGGGCGACGCGGGTCTCAACATCGGCACCTTCCACCTCGGCCGCCGCGCCGCGGGCGGCGAAGCGGTGCTGCTGCTGTCGCTCGATTCGCCGATGCCCGAGCCGCTCTTGTGGCAGCTGTGCCAGTTGCCGGGGGTGAAGACGGTGAAGGGGCTTAAATTCTGACCTGCTACGCCCTCCCCTTCAGGGGAGGGCAGCGAGACTTGCCAGCTTGCTGGCTTAGTCGCAGCGGGTGGGGGCCATCGGCCTAGTGCTAACCTGACAGCCCCCACCCCAACCCCTCCCCTGAAGGGGAGGGGCTTTCACAAGCCCAAGCGACGGGCTAGGAGCCCACCAATGCCTCGCACCCCCGCCCTGCTGCCCGAAGGCCTCCGCGACCGCCTGCCCCAACAGGCCGAGGCGGCGTCGCGCGTCACGCGCGCGCTCGTCGATGCGATGCGCGCGCACGGCTATGGCCGGGTGTCGCCGCCACTCGCCGAATTTCGCGAGACGCTCGGCGGTGACGATGATCGCACCACCCGTGACCTGCTGCGCTTCACCGACCCGGTGTCGCAGCGCACCCTCGCCCTGCGCCCCGACATCACGCGGCAGGTCGGGCGGATCGCAACGTCGCTGCTCGCCGACGCGCCGCGCCCGCTGCGCCTTTGTTACGCCGGCCAAGTCGTGAAACTCCGCGCGAGCCAGCTCCGCCCCGCGCGCGAGATGCTGCAAGTTGGCGCCGAACTGATCGGCAGCGATAGCGTCGCCGCGGCGCGCGAAATCGTCAGCGTCGCGATCGACGCGCTCGAAGCGGCGGGGATCGGTCCGGTGACAATCGATTTCACCCTGCCCGACGTCATCGACCTGCTCGCCAACGGCCCGCTGCCGGTCGATGCCGATATCCAGCTGTTGCGCGATGAACTCGACGCCAAGGACGCCGGGGCGCTCACCCGGATCGGCGCCGCGGCCTATCTGCCCTTGCTCCGCGCGACCGGCCCGTTCGACCAAGCGATCGCCGACCTCCGCGCCTTCGACACAACCGGTGTCCTCACCGCGCGCATCGACGCGCTCGAAGCCATCGCCGCGCCGGTGCGCGACCGCGTCACGCTGACCCTCGACCCGACCGAGCGCCACGGCTTTGCCTATCAAAGCTGGTTCGGGTTCCAGATCTTCGTTCCCGGTCAGGGCGACGCGGTTGGCCGCGGCGGCGGCTATGCAATCCCGGTCGGCGAACAGGAAGAAGCCGCCGTCGGCTTTTCGCTTTATCCCGATCCGTTGATCGACGCCGGGCTCGGCGCCGAGGACGACAGCGACCGCCGCATCTTTCTGCCGCTGGGCCATGATCCGGCGCTCGCCGCCAGCCTGCGCGCCGATGACTGGCAGACGGTCGCGGCCCTGTCCGACGCCGACGATGCCCGGGCGCTGGGGTGCGGCTGGCGGCTTGGCGCTGACGGACCGGTGGCGGTTTGAAGACTGCCGACTTTTAGTTCCGTTCGTGTCGAGCGAAGTCGAGACACCGGGAGGGCGTGTGCCACCGATGGGCATCTCGACTTCGCTCGATGCGAACGGGATTGGTTTTCTACCAACGTGCTGAAAATCTAAAAATCCGAAACCCCGAACCGCGGCACCCCCTGATTGATCCCCGGCGGATCGAGCACCGTCACATCGAGCTCGACCGGCTGACCAATCCAGTGCGCCAGCGTCGTATGGTCGGCCAGATCGTCGTCGGTCAGCGGATGGACCAGCGCGCGCAGCCCAGTCGCTTCGATCGCCGCGACCACATCGCCGCGCGAGCGCGCCAGGAAATGCACTTCATATTGCGCAATCGGATGCGGTCCCGCGGCGCCGTCGGTCATCGCCCCGACGAACAGGATCGCAGGGTCGCCGCCGAAATCGTCGCGCAACGCGGCGGCGGCGGGGCGCTCGGCGGGGTCGTAATAAATATGGGCGTGATAGGGGGCGGCGGGGTTGGTCATGATCTTTCCTACGCCCTCCCCTTCAGGGGAGGGCAGCGAGACTTGGCAGCTTGCTGCCTAGT
>CAZCUW010000165.1:0-3901 GCA_964502035.1 uncultured Sphingopyxis sp.
CAGGTCGCCGGCCACCTCGGCTGCGACGCGAACGAAGTCTTCGTCAGCTCGACCGGCGTCATCGGTGTGCCGCTCCCCAAGGACAAGGCGCGCGCCGGGGTCGAAACCGCGCTCACCGCCGCGCCCTGCTCGTGGGAAGCCGCCGCCGAAACGATCTGCACCACCGACACCTTTGCCAAGGGCTCGGCCGCCAGCGCGATCGTCGGCGGCACCACCGTCCATGTCGCCGGGATCGTCAAGGGGTCGGGGATGATCGCCCCCGACATGGCGACGATGCTCGGCTATATCTTCACCGACGCCGCGGTCGCGCCCGCGCTGCTCCAGGACATGCTGAGCGAAGCCACCGGCGGCAGCTTCAACAGCATCACCGTCGACAGCGACACCTCGACCAGCGACACCGTGTTGCTGTTTGCGACCGGACAGGCGGGGGGCGCCCCCCTGACCACCCGCGACGATCCGGGCGCCGATGCGCTCTATGCCGCGATCCGTGCGGTTTCGCTCGACCTCGCGCAGCAGGTCGTGCGCGACGGCGAAGGCGCGTCGAAATTTATCGAGGTGCAGGTGTCGGGCGCGGTCAGCGACGACAGCGCCAGGCGCGTCGCGCTCGCGATCGCCAACTCGCCGCTGGTCAAGACCGCGATCGCGGGTGAGGACGCGAACTGGGGCCGCGTCGTGATGGCGGTGGGCAAGGCGGGCGAACCCGCCGACCGCGACAAGCTCGCGATCCGCTTCGGCGATCATTGGGTGGCGAGGGATGGCCTGCCGGTCGATGGTTATGACGAAGCACCGGTTGCGGCGCATCTGAAAAGCCTCGAAATCCGCGTCGGCGCGGACCTCGGGCTAGGCGAAGGTCGTGCGACCGTCTGGACGTGCGACCTCACCCACGGCTACATCAGCATCAATGCCGATTATCGGAGCTGATTCTCACTTTGTCATTGCGAGCGAAGCGAAGCAATCTCCTGCCATCAAGCTGGCGCGACGCTGCCCGCTGTGGATTGCCGCGTCGCTTCGCTCCTCGCAATGACGAGGATTGGAATTAAAGCGCCCCTTCCAGCCAGCCCTTGAGCGCGCTTTTCGGCGCCGCGCCGACCTTGGTGTCGGCGACCTCGCCATTTTTGAACAGGATCATCGTCGGGATACCGCGCACGCCATATTTGGCGGGGGCATTGGGATGATCGTCGATGTTCAGCTTCGCGATCACGACCTTTTCGCCCAGCTCATTGGCGATTTCTTCGAGCGACGGGCCGATCATCTTGCACGGGCCGCACCATTCGGCCCAGAAATCGACCAGCACGGGGGTGTCGCTGTCGAGGACGTCGGCCTGAAAGCTGTCGTCGCTGATTGCCTTGGTACCCATGATAGAAACTCCTGAAATTCGGTTGTCTGCAAGCTAAGGCGTTGCGGCCTCCGGCTCAAGGCCTCAACCGCCCAAATTCGCCTTGGTTGCCGCCAAGCCCGGCTTGTGCGTATCGAGCAGCGCGTCGTCCAGTCGGATCAACTGCGGACCGGCGGTATAGAGCAGCGCCGCCGCGATCCGCCGCCCCGGAAAAATCGCCGCCAGCGCGCCGCGATACGCCGCCATCTGGCGCAGATAAGCGGGCTGCACCGCGGCGGCGCTGTCCGGCACATGCCGCCCGGTCTTGAAATCGATCACCGTGACCGCGTCGGCGGTGACCAGCAGCCGGTCGACGATCCCGGCGACCACCGCCCCGTCGACCACCGCCGACAAAGGCACCTCGGCGAGCGACCCCGGCCCGAACAGCGCCGCATGTGCCGGGTCGTCCAGCACGCCGAGCACTTCATCGACCATCGCACCGCGCGCCGCCGCGTCGAGATCGGCCGCTTGCACGCCCAGCCAGCGCGACGCCGCCGAGCGGCGCATCTCGGGCGCCACCGGCGGCAGCCGCTCGAACAGCGCGTGGAGCAACAGCCCGCGGTTCACCGCCGCCGCACGCGCCGCGCCCTGCGGCACCGCCGCCACGTCATCGTCGCCCAGCGCCGAGGGCGCGAGCGGACGCGGCGGGCGCGCTTCCTCGGGTGCCGGTTGACGCGCCCAGTCTGGAACGACGACGGGCGCCACGACCGACCGCGCCTTCTCCTTCGCGGCGCGCGCCTTGCCCTGCACCGCATGGACGCGCTTGCGGCCCCAGCGCGGCCCGGCGTCCTGCCACGCGGCGCCCATATCGGCCAGCACCGCATCGACCGCGCTGTGCCAATTGCCCTCGGGCAGCTCGTCCGCTTTCCGCGTTCCGGTGACCACCAGCAAGTCCTCGGCGCGGGTCATCGCCACGTACAGCAGCCGCCAATGCTCCTGTCGCTCGGCGGCTTCCCTGGCGTCGTGCGCATCAGCAATCGCGCCGTGGCGCTCGTCCTTGCCCAGCGCGAACACCGGCAATTTGTTCCACCCCGCCATGGTCAGGCCAAAGCTCACCCGCCGCGGCCTGGGATCGTCGGTCGCATCGGCGAGGATGACGATCGGCGCCTGCAACCCCTTCGACCCGTGCACCGTCATCACCCGCACGACGTCGCTGCGCGCTTCGCTCTGGCGCTTGATCTCGGCGGTGCTGGCGGCGATGTGTGCCAGGAAACCGAGCAGCGAGGGCGCTTCCTGCCGCTCGAACGCCAGCGCCTGCGCCAGCAGTTCGTCGATCGGATCGCGCGCCTCGCGCCCCAGCCGGTGATACAGCTTGCGCCGCCCATCGAGCGGCCCCGACAATATGCGCTCCAGAAAGCGGAACGGCGGCGTGAAATCGGCCATGCCGAGCAGCCCGCGGAGCGCCGCCATCGTTTCGGGCGGCGCCTCCGCTTCGCGCGCCCGCAACTGCTCCCACAGCGCCCGTTTCTGGCGGCCATGGGCAAAGCCGAACAACGCCTCCTGGCTCCACCCGAACAGCGGCGACACCAGCAGGCTGGCGAGGTTGAGGTCATCGAGCGGTTGCACCGCAAAGCGCATCGCGGCGAGCAGATCCTGCACCGCGAGCGACTGGGTCAGCGAAAAGCGATCGACTCCGGCAACCGGCACATGCAGCGACTGCAACCGCGCAACGATCCGCGCCGCCAGGTCGCGGCGGCGGCGGACCAGGATCAGGATGTCGCCGGGGGCAACTGGACGCCCGTCCTTGCCATGTTCGATCCACTCGCGCACCTCGTCGGCGATCGCGCGCGACAGTCGCAGGCTGGCGGGGTCGCTCGCGGCGGCCGACGTGTCGCGGGAAGCGCCGCCCTCATCATCGCCGTCAACGTCGCCGATCCCCTCATCCTCGGCATCGGCGTCGAGTGCCTTGCCGACCGGCAGCGGCGCCCACAGTTCGACGCGCCCCGCCCGGTCGCGGTTGAACTCGGCAGGGATGTGCGGCGGCTCGTCGCTCTCCAGCCCCATCAATTCGGGCGCGCCCGCCGCGATCCACGCATCGACGACGTCGAGCACCGCGGGGCTCGACCGGTAATTGGTGTCGAGATCGACATCCTCGAACGGCTTGCCGCCCGCCGCCGCGCGCTCGCCGAAACGCACCCGCGCCGCCTCGAACGCCGCGGGTTCGGTGCCCTGAAAGCCGAAGATCGCCTGTTTGCGGTCGCCGACGGTGAACATCGTGCGGGTGCGCTCGTCCTTCGCGCCCAGCCCGGCGAAGAATTCGGCCGCGAGCGACAGGATGATCGCCCATTGCCGCGCATTGGTGTCCTGCGCCTCGTCGACCAATATATGATCGGTACGCTGGTCGAGCTTGAAGCGCACCCAGTCGCCGAAATCGCCCTGCGCCAGCAGATGCCCGGCGATGCTGATCAGGTCGTCGAAATCGGCCAGCCCGCGCTCGCGCTTGGCCAGCGCATAAGCCACGGCAAAGCGACTCCCCAGCCCCCACGCCGCCGCCAGATCATCGGCGACCGCCATCGCGGTGGCGGT
>CAZCUW010000166.1:0-3886 GCA_964502035.1 uncultured Sphingopyxis sp.
TCGCCCGCGGGCGAGGGTGTCGGGCACAACAGCCTGGGCGAGCTGGAAATGACCGAATGGGCGTTCAAGGAAGCGCTGCGGCTGGTGCCCCCGGTGCCGAGCTTCCCGCGCCGCGCGCTCAAGGATTTCGAATATGGCGGCTATCGCATTCCGGCGGGGACGTCGGTCGGGGTCAGCCCCGCCTTTACCCACATGATGGCGGAACATTGGCCCGAGCCCGAGAAATTCGACCCGATGCGCTTTTCGCCCGAGGTCGCGCGCGAGCGGCACAAATATGCGTGGGTGCCGTTCGGCGGCGGCGCGCATATGTGCCTGGGGCTGCACTTTGCCTATATGCAGGCGAAGATCTTTTTCCATCATGTCATCACGACGCAGCGCATCGTCGTCGCCGACGGCTATGAGCCGAAATGGCAGGTGCTGCCGATCCCGCGCCCGAAGGACGGGCTGGTGGTCAGTTTCGTCCCGCTGCGCTGATCCAGCCATTCCCTATATCGACCGTCAGCTCCATGTTTCCGGACTTGTTAGCGTTCACAATTCGGGATACGTATGCCCCATTGCTCCGCGTCGATAGTCCGGGGACAAGCATATAGCGGTAGGCGGGCAGCGACTCGGCGCTGCGGGAGGGTGACCGATGATCGATATGCTGAATGACCTGCTGCAAACCGTCGGCGACGTGCTGGGCGCGCATGGCCCGGCCGTGAATGCGGCGCAAAGCTATACCGCGACCGACTATAGCATCCATTTTTTCCTGCAGATCGCCGTGATCCTGCTGGTCTGCCGCGTCGTCGGCTGGGCGGCGCATAAATTCCTGGGCCAGCCGCAAGTCGTCGGCGAGATGATTGCCGGGGTGCTGCTCGGTCCGTCGCTGTTCGGGCTGGTCTTCCCCGATCTCCAGGCGGCGTTGTTCCCGAAAGAAACGCGCAACATCCTGTATGTGTGCGCGCAGGTCGGGGTCGGGCTCTATATGTTTCTGGTCGGCACGACGCTGCGGCTCGACCATTTCCAGTCCAAGGCGAAAAGCGCGGTCGGCGTGTCGGTGGCGGGGATCGTCGCGCCCTTTCTGTTCGCCGCGCTGATCACGCCGTTCCTGCTCGACATCCCCGGCCTGTTTGCCGAGGGGCTGGGGCAGGGCAGCGCGACTTTGTTCATGGGCGCGTGCATCGCGCTCACCGCCTTTCCGATGCTGGCGCGGATCATCAACGAACGCGGGCTCGCGAACACGTCGCTCGGTACGCTGACGCTGACCGCCGGCGCGTTTGACGATGCGGTGTCGTGGTGCGTGCTGGCGATCGTGCTCGCGACCTTTGGCGGCGGTCCCGGCATTGCCTTGCTGGCGATCGTCGGCGGGCTGGGTTTTGCAGCGTTCATGTATTTTTTCGGGCGTCGGTTGCTGATCCCGCTGGGCCGCGCGGTCGAGGCGCGGGGCGAGATGAGCGACACGATGCTGTCGATCGTGCTGATGCTCTTTGCCCTCTGCGCCTTTGTGATGGATGCCGCGGGCATCCATGCGGTGTTCGGCGGCTTCATCCTGGGCGTCTGCATGCCGCGCGGCAAGCTGACCGAAGAGATCAAGCGCAAGGTCGGGCCGATCACGATTCTGCTGGTTCCGGTGTTTTTCACTTACTCGGGGCTCAATACCCAGCTCAGCACGGTAAACAGCCTGTCGCTGCTGGCGATTGCGCTCGGCATCCTGCTGGTGTCGATCGCGGCAAAGTTTGGCGCCTGCTGGCTTGCGGCGCGGCTGGCGGGCGAGGACAACCGGACCGCGATGGGCATCGGCGCGCTGATGAACGCGCGCGGGCTGATGGAACTGATCATCATCAACATCGGGCTGCAAAAAGGGATCATCGGGCCGACCTTGTTTGCGATCATGGTGCTGATGGCGATCGTCACCACGGTGATGGCGGGGCCGTTGTTCGAAATCGTCTATGGCCGCAAGGCGCGCGCCGCGGGCGAGCTTGGTACGCTGGGTAGCGAAGCATCGCACGACGAGGCGCTGAAAGTCCGGCCAGCCTGACCCGCCATTGTGCTGCGCGGCGCGGCGCTCCAATAGGGGCGCATGAAAAGCGTTCGACCCTATCTGATCTGGCTGGGTATCGCGGTGCTGCTGACCCTCGGCGCCATCCGGGGGATGCAGTGGGTGCGCGATCATCCCGAACATATCCCGACCTCGCGTTTCGAGGTCGCGCATCCGCAGGGATGGGCGACGCATCGCAAGCTGGTCGGGCTGGTCGGCGATACCGGCGCCTGTTTCGCCGCGCTCGACCGCGCCGGCGCGCGCTATCTGCGGCGGCCGGTGGTGGGGCAGGGGGCGTGCCGCGCGGACCAGCGGCTGGTACTGACCGGCAATCGATTCGTCCCGACGATGCGACCGGCCAATGCGGCACCGGGCTGCGCGGTGACCGCCGCGATGATGCTTTGGAATCGCGATGTCGTTCAGCCGCTGGCGCAAAAGCATTTCGGGCAAAAGGTTGTCGCGCTCGAAAATCTGGGCAGCTATAATTGCCGAGCCATCCGAGGTGGGCAGACGCCGAGCCAGCATTCCACCGCCAATGCGATCGACATTTCGGCCTTCATCCTCGCCGACGGGACGCGCGTCGCGCTGATCGACGACTGGGACGACGCCGATGTCCGCCGCGATTTCCTCCATGCTGTCCGCGACGGGTCGTGCGACCTGTTCAGCACCGTGCTGTCGCCCGATTATAATCAGGCCCACGCCGATCATTTCCACCTCGACATGGCGGTGCGAACGGGCGGTTGGTCGACCTGCCGCTAGTCGGTGCCGGCGCCGCGGCGGCCCAATCCTGGCACCAGCATCGGGGTGGTTTCGCGATAGGCGCGATAGTCGGCACCGAAGGTATCGATCAGATTGCGCTCCTCCAGCCGGATCGCGATCAGCATATAGACCGACAGGCCGGCGGCGAGCAGCAGGTGACCCGCGGTCATCGCGGGGGTCGCCCAGAACGCGAGAAAAAATCCGGCGTATAATGGGTGGCGAACCAGCTTGTAGAACAGCGGCTGGTACAGCACCGGTTTCGCCGCGTTGCGCGCGCGCCACGCGAACCATACCTGTTGCAGCCCGAACAGTTCGAAATGGTTGATCAGGAACGTGCTGACCAACACGACCGCCCAGCCAAGCCCGAACAGCGCCCACGAGATTGCCGCTCCGACGGGATGTTCGATCGTCCACACCGGTGTGGTCATGGGATGCCAGCCGAGGAACAGGATGACGAGCACCAGATTCGTCATCATCACATAGGTGCTGCGCTCGATCGCTGGTGGGACGTAACGCATCCACACCGTCTTGAACGCGGGCCGCGCCATCACGCTATGTTGTAAGCCGAACAAGGCGATCAACGCGACATTGACCGGCAGCGCCAGCGTGATCGCCGCCTCTGGCCCGCGATCGATGGTCAGCGGTGCGCCCGGAAGATTGCCGAAGAACGCGATAAGATACAGAAATACGGCAAGAAAAATCGCATAGGCAATCGCCGCGTAAAGCAGGTAGAAAATGCGCGTCATGGCAAAACTCCCCCGAGGCGGGAGATATAGCATATTCGGCGCGAAAAAGCGCCCTAAACGGTGAAGCTCTCGCCGCAGCCGCACGCGCCCTTGGCGTTCGGGTTCTCGAACACGAAACCGGCGGCGAAATCATCCTCGACCCAGTCCATGACGCTGCCGATCAGGTACAGCACCGAGGCGCCGTCGATGTAGAAGACGCCGCCGGGGGTGACGATCTTCTCATCGAACTTCTGCTCCTCGGTCACATAATCGACCGAGTAAGCGAGTCCTGAACAGCCGCGGCGCGGGGTTGACAGCTTGACCCCGATCGCGCCCGCGGGCGCCGCCGCCATCAGCGACGCGACGCGCGCTTCGGCGTTGGGGG
>CAZCUW010000167.1:0-3862 GCA_964502035.1 uncultured Sphingopyxis sp.
CCCCGTCGCCCGCGCTTGCGCTGTCCAAGGGGCTCGACCGCGACCGCGCGGTCGACGAGACCGGCGGCCAGATGGCGGTGTTCGGGCGGCTCGGTTCGCGCCCGTTCACCCGGCCCGAGATGGAGAAGCTGTTCCTCAACAGCAAGGGGCTGGTGTACAAGGTCCGCGACGAGGTGGATCAGACGGCGTGGCGGCCGCCGTTGTTGTACGCGAATTGATGGCTAAGGCCGCTAGCGACCGATTGCGGACGTCAGCCCTTAAAGCCCCTCTCCTTCAGGGGAGGGGTTGGGGTGGGGTCTGTCAGCATTGCGCAAGGCCGCGGGACCCCACCCGCTGCGACTAGGCAGCAAGCTGCCAAGTCTCGCTGCCCTCCCCTGAAGGGGAGGGCGTAGGTCTGCGTGACCGTCCGCTCCCCACCCTAAAGCTGCCATCCGCCGCCAAAAAAACGCTGTCCTACATTATTCCGCTGTGCCAGCCTTCATCGCAGCTCTTTCAGTTTACCAGCAAAAGCCGTCGCTGCCCGGATTCCGGATCCGGCCAGTTTCCGGCCGCCCTCTGTCCGCCGAACACGACAAATCGGGCGCTGCACTAGGCTGAACTTTCGTGAACTTTGGCGTGATGGCCGGTCCATGCACCGACGGGATCGCGGCCCCGGCCCGGGATAACCGAAAACGGCGATGACTGCTCCCCACTCCACAGCCGACGCCGCGACCCCGCCTACAGCCGCTCGGCCTGCACCACGCTGTCCGACGCGCGCAGCGCCGACAAAATTCGCATCACATGGTGGACGTCGCGCACTTCGACGACGACGTCATAGGTGTGGAAACCGCCCTCGCGGTTCGACAGCCGCAAATTGGTGATGTTCGCCATATTGGCGGCCAGGATGCCCGACATTTCGGCCAGCGTGCCGGGTTCGTTGAGGATCACGATGCACAGCCGGGCATTGCCGCCCTCGCTGTCCTCTTGCCACCGAAGGTCGATCCAGTCGGCATCGACCCCGTCGGCCAGGCTGGGGCAGTCGATGACATGGACTTCGATGCCTTCGCCGGGGCGCGCCAGCCCGACGATGCGGTCGCCGGGCACGGGGTGGCAGCAATCGGCGAGCTGATAGGCGACCCCGGGGGTCAGCCCGGCGATCGACACCGCGGCGCCCTGTCCGAACTTGCCGGGTTTGGCCTTCATTTCGGCGGTGATGCCGGGGACGAGGGCTTCGAGCACCATATTGTCGGTCAGCCGCTGCTTGGCGATCGCGATATACAGCGCGGCGTCGCTGTCGAGCTTGAGCCGGATCAGCGCCGCGGCGCGCGCCTTGTCGCCGACCTTGTTCGGCAGGCGCAGCGCAATCTCGTCGTACATCTTGCGGCCGAGCGCCGCGAGTTCGACCTTTTCCTTGGACCGCACATGGCGGCGGATCGCGGCGCGCGCCTTGCCGGTGACCGCAAAGCCCAGCCACGCCGGCTGCGGCTTCTGTTTGTCGGACGACAGGATTTCGACGGTGTCGCCGTTCGCCAGCTGGGTGCGGAGCGGTACCAGCCGCCCGTTGACCTTGGCGCCGACGGTGCGGTCGCCGAGCCCGGTGTGGACGGCATAGGCGAAATCGACCGGGGTCGCGCCCTTGGGCAGCTGGTGCAGGCTGCCCTTGGGGGTGAAGGCAAAGATGCGATCCTGGTACATCGCGATGCGCGTGTTCTCGAGGAACTCCTCGGGATCGTGCGTCTGTTCGAGGATTTCGATCAGGTCGCGGATCCACCCCGCCTGGCCGTCGGGGGCCGATCCGCCTTGCTTATAGGCCCAATGCGCCGCGAAGCCGAATTCGGACTGCTGGTGCATCCCCAGGCTGCGGATCTGGATTTCGATCCGCATATTCTGCTGGTGCATGATCGTCGTGTGCAGCGATTTATAGCCGTTGCGCTTGGGCGTCGAGATATAGTCCTTGAACCGCCCGGGGACCATTTTCCACTTGCGGTGGAGCAGGCCGAGCGCCGCATAGCAGTCGGCGTCGGTCGGGGTGATGATGCGGAACGCGATGATGTCGGTGACCTGTTCAAAACTGACATGGCGTTCCTGCATCTTGCGCCAGATCGAATAAGGGTGTTTTTCGCGCCCCGACACATCGGCCTCGATGCCGTTCTTGGCCAGCAGCTCTTTGAACTCGCGGCTGATTCCGGCGACCTTGTCCTTGCCGCCCGCGGTCAGCTTGGCGAGGCGGCCGGTGATCGTCGCATAGGCTTCGGGCTCAAGCTCGCTGAACGCGAGCAGCTGCATCTCGCGCATATATTCATACATGCCGATCCGCTCGGCGAGCGGGGCATAGATATCCATCGTTTCCTTGGCGATGCGCCGCCGCTTTTCGGGGTTCTGGATGAAATGCAGCGTCCGCATATTGTGCAGCCGGTCGGCGAGCTTGACCAGCAGCACGCGGATGTCGTCGGACATCGCGAGCAGGAATTTGCGCAGATTTTCGGCGGCGCGCTCATTTTCGGTCTGCGCCTCGATCTTGCTCAGCTTGGTCACCCCATCGACCAGGCGGCCGACGTCGGCGCCGAACAACCGCTCAATCTCTTCGGGGGTGGTCAGCGTGTCTTCGAGCGTGTCGTGGAGCAGCGCGGTGACGATCGTCTCGCAGTCGAGATGCAGGTCGGTCAAAATTCCCGCGACCTCGACCGGGTGGCTGAAATAGGGGTCGCCCGACGCGCGCTTCTGGCTGCCATGCTTCTGGACGGTGAACACATAGGCGCGATTGAGCAGCGCCTCATCGACGTCGGGATCATAAGCGCGCACGCGCTCGACAAGTTCATATTGGCGCAGCATCAGCCCCAATGTCGTCGATGATCGATATATTGCAACGTGAAATTTGATTGCGCGGTTCCCCAAGGCGTTAGCAACTTTGGTAAAGGCGATTGGAAGCATCGTTCGTGGCGGGTAGGACAAGCGATTGATGGGGACCGAAGCTCTCGATTCGACCGCGCCGCCGCGGGTATCGATGGTGATGCCCGTGCACAATGGTGCGCGCTGGCTGGCCGACGCCATTGATTCGGTGCTGGCGCAGGATTTCACCGATTTCGAGCTGATCCTGGTCGATGATGCGTCGCGCGACGCCTCGCCCGCGATCATGGCCGATGCCGCGGCGCGCGACCCGCGGGTCCGGTTGCTGCGGCTGGACAGCAATGTCGGGCTGCCCGCGGCGCTCAATCACGGCTTTGCGGCGGCGCGCGGCGACCTGCACAGCTGGACGTCGGACGACAATCTATTGCGGCCGCCGATGCTCGGCCGCCTTGTCGCGACGCTCGCCGCGCACCCCGACGCCGACGTCGTCCACGCCGACTTCATGCTGATCGACGAAGCCGGGGTCGAGCTCGGCCGGTCGCGGGTCGGGCGGGTCGAGCGGCTGCTCTACGGCAATAATATCGGCGCCTGCTTCCTTTACCGCGCCCGCGTGACCGAGGCACTCGGCGGCTATGACACCCAGTTGTTCGGGGTCGAGGATTATGACTTCTGGCTGCGCGCGGCGCCGCGCTTTGCCTTCGTCGCCCTCCACGAGGATCTGTATCTCTATCGCAAGCATGGCGGCAGCCTGACGAGCCAGCGCGCCGAACAGATCCAGGCGCTGACCGCCCAGATTGTCGAACGCGCGCTGCCCGAAACGCTGTCGGCGCGCAGCCGCAGCGAGATCCTGCTGGGTCTGGCGCTCCGCAGCAGTCGCCGCTGGCGGCTCGATCTGGTGCGCCGTGCCTTTCGCGCCGATCCCCGGCATGTCGCGGCGCAGTTGCCCGCACTGGCGCGCTGGTGGCTCGTGATCGCGCGCAACCGGATGACCGCTTGACCGCGCCGATCGCGCCGGATGCCCGGGCGTCGACGCCCG
>CAZCUW010000168.1:0-3811 GCA_964502035.1 uncultured Sphingopyxis sp.
CTCATTGATCAGAGCCAGAAGATGACGGTTGCGGCGAGTGCGACGGCGGAGAAGAAGGCCTTCGGGCAGCGATCGTAGCGTGTTGCGACCCGCCTCCAGTCTTTGAGGCGGCCGAACATGATCTCGATGCGGTTACGGCGTTTGTAGCGGCGTTTGTCGTACTTTACGGTCGTGTTCCGGATTTTTCAGCCCGGGATGCAGGGCGTGATACCCTTCTCCTGCAGGGCGTCGCGGAACCAGTCGGCATCATAGCCTCGGTCGGCCAGCATCCATTGCGCGTTGGGCAGACTGTCGAGCAAAGCGGCCGCGCCAGTGTAGTCGCTGACCGGTCCGGCGGTCAGGAAGAAGCTGATTGGACGACCATTCGCATCACTCACGGCATGAAGCTTGGTGTTCATGCCGCCTTTCGTCCGGCCGATCAGGCGTCCTGGACCCCCTTTTTTACCCGCAGGCTCGACGCCGTGCGGTGCGCTTTAAGATAGGTCGCGTCGATCATGATCGTCTTGCGCTCGGGAGCCTGAGGTGTCGCCAGGCCTTCCATCATGCGGATGAAGATGCCTTTGTCGCTCCACCGCTTCCAGCGATTGTAGAGCGTCTTCGCCGGGCCGTATTCCCTCGGCGCATCGCGCCACCTCAGCCCATTGCGGTTGACGAAGATGATCCCGCTCAAAACGCGCCGATCATCAACGCGCTCGCGGCCATGGCTCTTGGGAAAATAGGGCTGAAGCCGAGCCATCTGCTCGTCCGTCAGCCAGAATAAATCGCTCAAATTCAGGCTCCTTCGCAGCCGCCTGAATCACAGCCATCACCGCAAATCAATGGGTCCTGACCCTAGGCCGTGTTGACAAAAGGGATTCCCAAATCCTCCTCCTTCTGATTCAAGACTGCTTTTTGAGGATCAGTCATGGGTCGCGGGGATTTGTCGGATGCGGAGTGGGACCTGATTGGGCCGCTGCTGCCGCCTGAACGTGGTCGCTGGGCGCGGCCGTCGGGCGATAATCGTCGCTTTCTCAACGGCATGCTTCACGTGCTGCGGGTCGGCTGCCCTTGGCGCGACATGCACGAGCGCTACGGCAAGTGGAACTCGGTCTATGTCCGCTTCCGGCGCTGGGCCGAACAGGGTGTCTGGGATGCCCTGCTGCAAACGCTGGTCGATCTGGGTCTGACCGACGACTGGCAACATATGATCGACAGCACCAGCGTTCGCGGCCATGTTTCGGCAGCGGGCGGAAAAGGGGGGCTTGTGCGAACGCTCTTGGTCGATCACGCGGCGGCTTTACGAGCAAAATCCACGCCCGCTGCGACAATCAAGGACTGCCTGTCGGCTTCATCCTGACCGGCGGCGAGGCTTCTGATTACACCGCTGCCGAACCGCTGATGGCGATCCCCGTCGCCACACCCAAGGCGCTGCTCGCGGACAAGGGCTATGATGGTGATCGCTTCCGGGAAAGCCTGCTGACCCGGGGCATCCTGCCGATCATCCCGCCCCGCTCGAACCGCAAGGTGCCAGAGCATCCCGACTATCGCCGTTACAAGGACCGCAACCGCGTCGAGCGCATGTTCGGAAAGCTCAAACAGCAACGACGCATCGCCACTCGATATGACAAAACCCTTCTCTCGTTCGAGAGCTTCCTAAACCTCGCCGCCACGCGGCTATGGCTGAAGTCTTTTGTCAACGCGGCCTAGGGACCTCACCGGCGGATTTCCATCAAGGCCAGCGGCACTCAAAACGCCGCACAAACAGGCCGGACATATGAAAGCAACCGATCAAAGCCATCGCGACCACAAAGCCCTTGCCATAGGGGGCGTCCACATATGAATCAGAAAACCGCCCAAAAAAGAATCCCCTTTGAATCAGCCAAATGTCATCCCGCTCTAACTCCTCGCCCAGCCAATGATATCTACGGCGGAAAACTCTAACCGCAACTGGTCCAGAATTCAGGTGGCAGAGCACCTGAAATGGAGGCGGCGCCGTTCTCACAGGTCAGAGCCGCACGCATCCCCGCAGGGTATCGCGCAGCACTGCAATTGAATTGCTGAGCGAGGCTTCGCCTTCCAGCCGCCCGTTGATACGTAGCATCACCGTCCCGCTTTGCTGCATGAGCAGGGGAACAAGTTGCGTACCCGTCACGCCGCCGATCCATTGAGTGCCGTTCGCATTGGCGCGCTGAACGGATATGCTAACGAGCCGACCGGAGAAGTTCCACGTCATCGTCATCGCATTGTCGGCGGAGGGCTTGTTGAGCAGCATCGCCATGTAGGGCTTTCCGCCTTCACAATAGAGACTGAGGGCTTCGATGTTGGGCGATGCCGCGGCGCTCACATAAGCCATGGGCGCGCGACCTTGCACCGGTACAACTTCCCAGGGTGTACCGGGAAGCGGCACTGCCGTTTCGGGCGGGCTTTTGTCCAACAGCGTCTTGATTTCCGGCGCAATCGGCAGCCTAACGCCCGAAGCAGACGGATAAACTGTTAGCTTGCCGCGCTCCCAAAGGCCCACCTGCACCGCACGGCGCGCCGGGTCTATTATTATATAGGCCTGCTCCACACCGCCCTGATGCTGCGCATTGCCGGAAAGATAGTAATAGTTCCCAGCCCGCTGCAATGGCGAGACGGCTGAGAGATTGGTCCGCAGCGCAGCCATCTTCGGCCCCATCCGGGCCTTCAATGCCGCAGCCAAGGTACCCTTATCGAACAGGTCGATATTGTCCTTGGCGTAGCTTCCCGGATATTTGCCGACGAGGCTGGCGAGATTGGTCCATTCCGCTGGAATGCCTTGCACGGCCACCGCCGGCTCAGGCCGTGGCGGCAGTGGCGTGCCAGCAAGAGCGCTGCCCTGGCAGAGCGTGAACGGGCCGCCACCCGTGAAGGCCGCATGGAAAGAAGCCGGGCGTTGGCCGCGCGGCAGATCGGATTCAAAGCGGATGACACCGCGCTTCTCGTCGTCGTTCACATACATGAGAACCCGACCAAAATCATTGCTGCTAACTGGAAAGGGAAAAAATACTGCCATGATGCCGTCATAGCTCTGGCCCATGAAGGTGAGAGCATATTCCACCCGAGGGGGCTTTATTTCCCGACCATTGGCGCGGAACGTCATGCCCTTTTCATCGATGGTTACGCGCGGTTCCTTTGAGCAGTCGCCGCGCGGGGCGTAGCTGCCAAAGATATGGTCGACGCCCTGATCCTTGAAGCTGGATAGTGGTAGCGCCTGCGCACTTGCGGCAGCAATCGTGGCAATCGCACAAGCGGCAAGACCTACACCCGAAAGGCGGATTGTGGACGGCATGTGAAATGGCAATGTCATGTCGAATCCCCATCGAAGTGGTGACGGTTTTCGCGCGCACATGGCTCAGTCACGAGGTAAATTGGTGCGCCGGTCGCCTTGATCCTATTTGGCCAACAGGATAGCTGACTTAAGGGATGGTTTGGTTCTGGTCATGGATGCCCCCACGTGAAAGCCCTGCCCGGCAGGGACCGTGACGTGGTTAATACGATCTTGATGACTCTAAAATGAACGGGAAGGAATAGGTGAACTGACCTGACCCCCTGGTTTCCACCAGCCGGGATCAGAGCCCGGCCTTTTGCACTGCTATCCAACTTTCGACCACGCGGGTCATGCGCTCCGGATCGGGCATGCCGTACCGCAGCCGCATCCAAAAGTCGTCGGCGCGCGCTCGACCGCGCCAAGGCTGAAGCGCTGACAGCAAGCATCGGATGTATAAACTGATATCTTCGGATCTGAGATGGCACACCTCCCACCGCCCCGAGCAAAATAATAAAGTGCCATAATAAAGTTCTTTACCAAATG
>CAZCUW010000169.1:0-3789 GCA_964502035.1 uncultured Sphingopyxis sp.
GCCCCCCCGCCACCCGGCGACGCCGCGGTCTTTTTCGTCCACCCGACCAGCTATTACAGCCGCTCGAGCTGGAACGCCCCGCTCGAAGACCGCGATTCGGACCACCGCGCCAATCTGTTCGTCCAGGGCATGGCGAGCGCCTTTGCCGACGCCGGCGAAATCTGGGCGCCGCGCTATCGCCAGGCGACCCTCGGCGCCTTCCTGGCCGAAGACCGCGTCACCGCGGGCAAGGCGATCGATGCCGCCTATCGTGATGTCGAAGAAGCCTTCGACGCCTTCATCGCCGCCCAGCCCAAAAACAAACCGATCATCCTCGCCGGCCACAGCCAGGGCGCGCTCCACCTCACCACCTTGCTCAAGAACCGCATCGCCGGCACCCCGCTCGCGAAACGCATCGTCGCCGCCTATGTCATCGGCTGGCCGATCAGCCTCGATACCGACATGACGGCGCTCGGCCTGCCCGCGTGCCAGACCCCCGAACAAAAAGGCTGTATTCTCGGCTGGGCGACCTTTGCCGATCCTGCCGACCCCGAAATGGTCACCGCCGCCTATGACGGCACGATCGGTTTCGACGGCCGCCCGCGCGCCGACACCCGGATGCTGTGCACCAACCCGCTCACCGGCATCCCCGATACCGAGGCTGCCCCCGCGGCCAACCTCGGCACGCTGAAACCCACCGAGGGTTTCAAAAGCGGGTCGCTGATCGCGGGCAAGATCGGCGCCAAATGCGATGACACGCGCGGCCTGCTGATGATCGGCGATGCCGAGATCGCCAAAAACTATGTCGTCGCGGGCTATGTGCTGCCCGGCAACAATTACCATGTCTATGACATCACCCTGTTCTGGGCGAACGTCCGCGCCGACGCTTTGCGGCGGCTGGCGACATTTGAGGGCAAACCGTCGCCGGTGCCGCCCGCGGCGGTGCCGGTGGCGCCCGCAACAGCCCCGGCGCCCAAATCCTAACCTCGTCATTGCGAGGAGCGAAGCGACGCGGCAATACAGCGCGCGCATAAACCGCCCTGGATTGCTTCGCTTCGCTCGCAATGACGATATTTTGGGACTAATGGCAGCAGCATGATCACCACCGCCGCCCCCGACTTCGCCGCCCATTTCCTGAGCGGCGGCCGCCTCGCGGGCCTCGACGTCGGCACCAAGACGATCGGCGTCGCGACCTGCGATGTGAACTGGAGCTTCGCGACCCCCGACAAGACGATCAAGCGCACCAAATTCACCGCCGACCTCGCCGCGCTCAAGGTCGCGCTCGCCGCCCATAGCATCGTCGGCCTCGTCGTCGGCCTGCCGCTCAACATGGACGGCACCGACAGCCCGCGCACCCAGAGCACCCGCGCCTTCGCCCGCAACCTGCTGCCGCTGGGCTTGCCCATCCTGCTCTGGGACGAACGCTGGTCCACCGCCGCGGTCGAGCGCGCGATGATCGCCGCCGACGTCAGCCGCGCCAAACGCGCCGAACGCGTCGACAGCGCCGCCGCCGCCTTCATCCTGCAAGGCGCGATCGACGCGATGACGCGCTAGGAATGGACCGCGCGGCTGAATATGTCCTCTATTGGCTGATCGCCGCCAATGTCATCGCCTTCACGCTGATGATCATCGACAAACATCGCGCCGAAGCGGGCGCGCGGCGGATCAGCGAGGCGACGCTGTTGCAATGGGCATTTCTCGGTGGCGCGATCGGCACCTTCGCGGCGTCGCGCCTTATTCGCCATAAAACCCGCAAACAGCCGTTCGCGGCGCAGATGGTGACGCTTCTGATCCTCGAACTCATCCTGCTCGCGCTCTGGGCGCTCGGATTGTTGGCGCCGCTGGCCGCCGCAGCACTTGCGTATTTGCCCCGCCCTGCGTAGACGCTCGGCTTTAATGACACGCCCAACCATCCGACCCGCCAGCGACTATCCGCCCGGCGGCGATGCCTTTCGCCATCGCCACCTGATCGGCATCGCCCAGCTGACCCCGTGGGAGATCAGCTACGTCCTCGACGCCGCCGAAGAGTGGGTCGATCTGAACCGCGCGGGCGCCGCAAAACATAATGACAAGCTCGCCGGCCTCACCATCATCAATGCCTTTTTCGAAAATTCGACGCGCACGCTGCTCTCGTTCGAAATCGCCGGCAAACGCCTCGGCGCCGATGTCGTCAACATGCACGCCGCGCAGTCGAGCGTGAAAAAGGGCGAGACGCTGATCGACACCGCGATGACGCTCAACGCGATGCGCGCCGATGCGATGGTGATCCGTCACGGCAGCTCGGGCGCGGTGCAACTCATCGCCGACAAGGTTGACTGCCCGGTGCTCAACGCGGGCGACGGCCGCCACGAGCATCCGACGCAGGCTTTGCTCGACGCGCTCACCATCCGCCGCCGCCTCGGCCGCGTCGAAGGCCTCACCATCGCTATCTGCGGCGACGTCCTCCACAGCCGCGTCGCGCGCTCGAACATCCTCGCGCTCACCCTGCTCGGCAACGAGGTGCGCGTCGTCGCGCCGCCGACGCTCACCCCGCCCGCGATCGAGCGCATGCATGTGACCACCTTCACCGACATGGACGAAGGTTTGAAGGACGCCGACGTCGTCATGATGCTCCGCCTCCAGAACGAGCGCATGGACGGCGCCTATCTGCCCAGCGCCCGCGAGTATCACGCGCTCTACGGCCTCACCCCGGGGCGCCTCGAAAAGGCGAAACCCGATGCCATCGTCATGCACCCCGGCCCCATGAACCGCGGGGTCGAGATTGACAGCAGCATCGCCGACCACCCCACCCGATCGACGATCACCGAACAGGTCGAAATGGGGGTCGCGGTCCGCATGGCGTGCCTCGACATCCTGACGCGCCGCCAGCGGGGGGTCGCGGGATGGAACTGAAACCGCTCCTCATCGCGAACGCCCGCCTGCTCGGCGGCGAGAGCGGCAGCTTGCTCGTTGTCGATGGCCGCATCGCGGCGATCGACCCGGCCGAGAACCCCGACGGCACCGAAACCGTCGATGCCCGCGGCCAATGGCTCGCCCCCGGCATCATCGACCTCGGCGTGTTCGCGACCGACAAGCCCGCCTTCCACTTCGGCGGCATCACCCGCGCCGCGCTGATGCCCGACGCCGGGCCGCTCGACGACCCCGGCCTCGTTGAGCGCGCCGCCAAGGGCGGCAAGCCTGACCTGTGGGTCCACCCGGTCGCCGCCGCCACCAAAGGCCTCGCGGGCCGCGAGCTCGCCGAAATCGGCCTCATGAAAAGCGCCGGCGCCCGTGCCGTCGCCACCGGCCGCAGCCGCATTGCCGATGCCGGGGTGATGCGCCGCGTCCTCGCCTATGCCGCGTCGCTCAGCCTCGTCACGATCATCCACGCCGAGGATGAAGGGCTCACCGCCGGGGCCGTCGCCACCGACGGCGAAATGGCCACGCGCCTCGGCCTTGCCTCCGCCCCCGTCATCGCCGAAGCGATCGCGATCGCGCGCGACCTTGCGCTCGTCGAGGAAACGGGCGCGCCCGTCCATTTCCGCCAGGTCACCACCGCGCGCGGGCTCGACCTGATCCGCGCCGCCAAGGCCAAGGGGCTGCCCGTCACCTGCGGCATCACCCCCGCGCACCTCTTCCTGTCCGACACCGCGATCGGCGATTTTCGCACCTTTGCGCGCCTGTCGCCGCCGCTGCGCTCCGAAGACGACCGCCATGCCTGCCTCGCCGCGGTCGCCGACGGCACGATCGACATCCTGTCGTCGGGCCACGATCCGCGCGGTCCCGAGGACAAGCGGTTGCCCTTTGCCGAAGCACTCCCCGGCATGGCGG
>CAZCUW010000170.1:0-3695 GCA_964502035.1 uncultured Sphingopyxis sp.
CATGGCCATGACGATCGCCAGATCCTCGTCACGACGCTCGATCCGGATCCGGTCAAGCGAGCCAGGCAGTGGGACGCGGTCGAAGCGCATGAGTTTGGGCGGCGCCAGAACAAATCCGCCGGACCGCCGCGTCTCAACATCAAATTTGAACTCGCGCCTGCGTTTCTGGCGGGCGCTGCGCGTCGCAACGATTGTCCCGAAGGTCTGCGTGACATACTCCACGCCGAACAGAGGCGGGTGGATGGCGGCAAGGCGCTCGCCAAAAAGCGCCAGTTGGTTGGTGTGCCGTGGATCGATCCGGAGGCGCCTGCTGCGCTGAAGTGGCTCGCGGCGCTGCCCGGCTGGCCGGATGCGGATCCGCCGGTGAAGCTCAGCGAAGGTCGCGGCAGCTATGCGGTCATCGCGGGCGAGGCGGAGCTGCCCGCCGATCTTGACGGCGCGGCGCACGAGCGCATTCTCGTTGGCGCGAACGTCTGGGTGCAATCGCTCGCCCAATCTGACAGCGGAGATGCGGGAGTAAAGCGGGTCGTGCCCGCCCTGTTTGTGCGGCACAAACCCGACGCGCTCAACAACTCCGCCAACTGGCACTTTCACTTCCAAGTCGGTAAGCGCGCCGCGACCATCAATGCCGACGGCATGCTGGTTTTCGACCCGCGTGTCGTTCCTCAGATCGCGACCAGCTTCATGAAGCCGTTCCGATGTGAGATCGCGCGTCTCATCAATATCGAACTTGAGGCGATCGGCGCCGATTATCGGCTTTCCCCAGAAACTTATGCGAAGATGGGACTGGATGCGCAAACCATGCGTAAGGTCGGGGGCAAGGCCACCGTACTCGAACGTGCTGGAAATACGCCCGATGCGTCGCTCGACAATGCGGCGATCGGCTGGGCGCGCGTGCTTGCGCAGCAGGTGGCGAAGCGCGATGCTGATCTGGCGGATGCCGATACCGCGTTCGAACTACGCGAAGCGCGCGTGCGCGAAGTCCGCACTTCGGATGAGCGCGACCGGCTGGAGCGGCTCGCGCGCGAGCTTCGCGATCGCGAGCAAACCGCGATCCGGCTGAGCGCCGAGGCCGCCGAGATCGAGACACTGTGCGCTATGGCGCGCAGCCATCCGCGTATCGTTGCGCGATTTGCCCCAAGCTATGCGGCCAAGGCGCGGAAGGACGGGCACGATACCTATCTGTCGAACGCGTGGACCCGACGGGGTCACGAGGCCAAGGCCTATCTCCACGAACTCGACCGGGAGTTGGTCGTTGAACAGGCGGCGATGGCCGAGCGCCGCGAGCAGGCGATGCATCTGGAACGCATCGCCGCCGAACTTCGCGAGCGCCTCGAGCGAGACCTGGGACGTGCAGTCCGAAACGCTGAGTCGGTCCGCGTTGCCGAAGCAATCTTGTCCAGCGGGCCCAGCTCCCGAACGATGCTCGACCCCAATGTGGTGATGAGGCGTATCGCCGAGACGCCGCTCCTTCTCAGCGAAGTCGACGGACGCTTGGTCGTGCTTCCTGCCGACGATCCTCAGGATTTGATCCACGGTGTCGATCTGAATGCCGCGCCCTATCGAAAGCGCCTCCCAGCGATCCGCGACACCCAGCAGAAAGAACTCGCCCAAGTCGGCGCGTTGTTGGCGAAGCGCGGCCCGACAGGCCTCGATCCTGAAAATCTCGTCGGCAAAAGCGCATGGCTGCAGATGGCCGTCAGACGTTGGCGCGATACTCCCGAGATTGGGCGGCGGATCAAATTGCGCGATCTGCGCATTCAGGCGACCCGCGAAATCGCGTCAGGCCGCCAGCTGGAGGCCGACCAAGAATTCGCGCTGTCGCCGCCTCGCGCGCTCGATCAGCCCTTGCCGACGATGGCATCGCTCGGCGCACGCGGGTTCGCTATGGTGGGGCTGGGCGAGATCACACCCGGCCGCGAACCGCAGCCGGTGCCGGCATGGCTTTCGCCGCGTGCAGAGCTGCCGCAACAATTTGATGTTCCCGCCGAAGAAACTGTTCCCGTCGCGCCGAAGCAGGCCAAAATCCTACGCGATGTTCGCGCTGACGACTATCTACCCATCCAAAACAACGGGCGGGAACAGTTTGCTGATCTGTATGAGCGGCTTGCCGACACCCCAATCAATGGGCCGTTCCCCGACAAACCGACCATCAACGAGCTCCAGACGCTACAATCGGTCATCGAGACCTATCCTGTTCGCATGGTGCACTGGCGCGGCGCGCTACAGATCGATCTGCGCGACGACCCACGCGGCTGGTTCGATACCCCTTACATCCGGAGTGCTGCGGGACAGGATCTGCTTTCGACGATCGTCGATCGGCGTGCGCAGATGTTCAGAAACTTGCCCGATCTCGACCCGGCACGCCGGCCAACGGCGTGGGAGATGGAGCAGAAGAGGCAGGCAAGCTGGCTTGATAGAGCCACCACAAACGTTGCGCCGATGCTAGGCGAATTGACCGAGGCACGCACGTTTACCGATCCCGCCGCGATGTGGCGCAAGGCACCCGTGCCGTTCCTGTTCGCGCGGTTTGCGGATGCAGAGGCGCCTGAAACAGTGAAGGCGCTTCGCGACGCCCTCGGACCTCGTGCTGAGTGGCTGACACGGCCTGACATACGCGCCCGCACGCAGGCTGCATGGTTCGTTCAGCAAGAAACCCGCAACGATATCCTGCATGACCGGCTGGTCGAGAACGGCCGTTTGCCACCCGCGAACGTCCGAGCGAGCGAAGCGGATCACTTTCGGCACATGGGCGATCCGCTGCTTGACGAAGAATGGCTGCACGTCGAGCGCGGTTCGGTTCGGTTCAGTCCGCCGAAGTCCGCGGACCGGTTGAAGCGCGCGCTGGCATCGGCGCGGTCCAGCGGGGATATGGCGGCCGCCGCGGCGATCATGGCGTTCGGGATCAAGCGGCGAACAGCGAAGCAAAATGCGAAACGGTCGAAGTCGTCGAAGGGTCCTCATCCGTCCGCCCGCGGACTGTCCGGCCGAGAACCCGGCGGTCGCGGACGCTGATCGGCAGACCCTCAGGGAGGGTCTGCTTCTCTTAAAATGAAGATCACCCCTGCGGCGCCGCCGCAGACCGATCTCACATGTCCGCCGGATGGAAAAGCGGGATGCGGCTGCGCGCCCGCCGAACAGTGGAGACGCTGACGCGGGAAGCGAGGAACAGGGTGAAAGGAAAAGAGGCAGGAGTTCTGTCTCGGATCCCTGATCCTCCGAAAGGAGAATATTGTGAACGAGTATCAACTTCCCAAATGCCTGCAGGTGATCGGTCTGGCATGCATTCCCGTCAACGACATACCAGACGAGCATCCGGAGCTGGCACGCAGGCCGGTTGCGGCGGCGGTCCTGACGATGGTAGATCAAGATGACGGTCATCGCTGGATCAACACGATCTGCGTCTCCGACGCGCGCAAGTCGGAAATCCCATTGCCGCACTTGCTCGACAAGACGCTGTTGCCCGGCGTGGTCCAGATCGCGTCCACGGCCGATCGCATGACGTTGGCGATGGACGCGATGAGCCGGCGCTTCTTCGTCGAGCCGGCTCTTGCAGAACTCTGCTTTGGGGAGACGGCTATCGATCCCTCCGCAACGGGTGACCATGGGTTCGATGAGCGAACAGCGTGCCG
The DNA here is from genome assembly GCA_964502035.1 of uncultured Sphingopyxis sp. Lineage (GTDB taxonomy): Bacteria > Pseudomonadota > Alphaproteobacteria > Sphingomonadales > Sphingomonadaceae > Sphingopyxis. The sequence continues at coordinate 3,633 of CAZCUW010000170.1, forward strand.
TCGTTTCTCGATCCCGATGCCCGAGATCGGCGATGCGGACATTGAGCTTGCCTGGTCGCGCTC
>CAZCUW010000171.1:0-3682 GCA_964502035.1 uncultured Sphingopyxis sp.
GTCAGCCCTGCGGGCTGCCACCTCCCCGTTCCGGGGAGGATCAGGAAATGGCAGCGCCCCACCCCAAAACCCGACATAAACCGAGTAACCGTGAATGTGATCAACTGGCCGGGGGAGGAACCTCCCACAGCATCAATTTGGTGGCGTGAACATCCTCGCGCGCTTTTGCGGCGTCGAGCCGTTCCAGCTTGATGCTGCCCTTGAACGCGCCCATTTCGATCATCGCGCCGATCACCACCACGCCGCCCGCACCGACGTCGATATCGAATTCGGCCGGGTGCGCCAGTTTCCCCTTGGCGGTGGCAACATGCAGGTGATGGGTGCCGGGGGCGACGTCGGCCATCAGCATCTGGCCCGACTTGATCTGGCCTTTCGCGGCGCCGTCGAGCGTGATGTTCATGCCCTGCAGCGCCGCCACAAAGCCGCGGCGCGTGATGTAGATCCGAGCCTTGCCCACCGGCGCCTGCATCGTCCGGGCGTCGGCGATCGCCGCGGTATCGGCCTTGGCGCCGCTCTTGTTGCTCGACAGCGCCCAGAAACAGAAAATGACGATGCCGCCGATCAACAAAACCGACAGGATGAGCAGGGTTTCGGGCGACAGGACACTGGCCAGCGATGGCCCCATGAACGCGCCGATGATCGCTGTCACGACAATCAGCGTCAGCCACATCGCATTCTTGCTCATATCGCGCTCCTGTTTCAGGCGGCGGGCAAAAACTCCCCGGTCGCTTCGTCCATCAAGTGCAACACCCCGTCGCTGATCGCAAAAAAGGCGCCGCGCAGCCGCAGCGTTCCGCGCCGTTCTTTTTCCTGGATGCAGGGGAAGGTGCGAAGATTGTCGATGCTCACCCGCACCGCCGCCATTTCCATGGCGCGGCCCGCTTCGCGGTTGTCGATATCGTCATGGTCACGGCGAACCTGCTCGCTGGCATCGTCGAGCATTGCAATCCAGTCGGCGATAAAACCGCCGCGGCCGGGCTCGGCGCCCGCCATCGAGCGATGCAGCGCGGCGTGGCAACCGCCGCACAGGCCGTGCCCCATCACCACAATCTCTTCGACGTTCAGGAACTGGACCGCAAATTCGAGCGCCGCCGAGACCCCGTGGCGGCCGGGCGTCGTCTCGAACGGCGGCACCAGCGCCGCGACATTGCGGACGACAAAGATTTCGCCGGGATTGGTGTCGAAAATCTGCGACGGTTCGACGCGGCTGTCGGAACAGGCGATCACCATCACCTTGGGCGACTGTCCCTCGGCCAATTCGCCCCAGCGCTGCCGTTGTTGCTGCCAGCCGCCGTTACGGAAACGGCGATAACCGTCGATCATATCTGCAAAGTGAGTCATGGACGCGCCTTAGCATAGGTAGAGAGGTTGAGAAGAGGCGCAAGCACGACTATGTGGGCGACATGAACGCTCCCGCCCAGCCCCAATCGACCCCCGTTTCGACGCCCAGCCAACGCACGCGCAAGCCCGACTGGATCCGCGTCAAGGCGCCGACCAGCCCCGGCTATGCCGAAACGCGCAAGCTGATGCGTGAGCTGAACCTCAATACGGTGTGCGAGGAAGCGGCGTGCCCGAATATCGGCGAATGCTGGACCAAGAAGCACGCGACGGTGATGATCCTGGGCGACACCTGCACCCGCGCTTGCGCTTTTTGTAACGTCAAGACCGGGATGCCGCGCGCGGTCGACTTGCTCGAGCCTGAACATACCGCGATCGCGGCGGCGAAAATGGGGCTCAGCCATATCGTCATCACCTCGGTCGATCGCGATGATTTGCCCGACGGCGGCGCCAGCCAGTTTGTGAAGGTGATCCAGGCGCTGCGCCGCGAAACCCCGCAGACGACGATCGAGATCCTGACCCCCGATTTCCGCAACAAGCCCGAAAGCGCGATCGCGGCGATCGTCGATGCCCGCCCCGACGTGTATAACCATAATCTGGAAACCGTGCCGCGGCTGTATCCGACGATCCGTCCGGGCGCGCGTTATTATGCGTCGCTGCGCCTGCTCGAAAGCGTCAAGCGCCGCGATCCGTCGATCTTCACCAAATCGGGCATCATGCTCGGCCTGGGTGAGGAGCGGATGGAGGTGCATCAGGTGATGGACGACATGCGCAGCGCCGACATCGATTTCATGACGATGGGCCAATATCTGCAGCCAACGCCCAAGCATGCCAAGGTCATCGACTTCGTGACGCCACAAGCGTTCGACGCCTATGCCCAGATCGCCCGCGCCAAGGGCTTTCTGCAGGTCGCATCGTCGCCGTTGACGCGCTCGAGCTATCACGCGGGCGATGATTTTGAACGGATGCGCGCGGCGCGCGAGGCGCAGCTGGCGCGCACGGTCGGCTGACACCGCTCTTGCCTAGGCATCACGAAACCCGCGTCCTGCCGTATAGCGACGAGCAGATGTTCGCCCTTGTCACCGACATCGAGCGTTATCCCGAATTCCTGCCGTGGGTGATCGCGCTGCGCATCCGCAGCGATAGCGAGCATGAAGCGGTCGCCGACATGATCGTTGGCTTCAAGGGACTGCGCGAGAGTTTTTCGTGCCGCGTCCACAAAGATCGCCCGGGCGCGGTGACCGTCAGCTATATTGACGGCCCGATGCGCCACCTGAGCAACGAATGGCATTTCGCCCCGGTCGAAGGCGGCGGGTGCCGCGTCGACTTCATGGTCGATTTTGCATTCCGCAGCCGCATGTTCGAAGCCTTGGCGGGCCAGATGTTCGACAAGGCACTGCGCAAGATGATCGCGGCGTTTGAAGCGCGCGCCGACGATCTTTACGGCGCGGGCAGCGAGATGTCTTCCGAGGGGCGGAGCGCGTCGCGCTCGGGCTGAAGCAGGTCGAGCGCGAACAGCGTTGCGTGGTGGCGGATCGCGGCGCGATCGGTTGATTCGAACTGCACCCGCTGGGTGAAATAATCGTCGGGATCCTGGCCGCGCAGTGCGCGCGCGAACACGACCATGCCGACCGGCTTTTTCTCCGACCCGCCGCCGGGACCGGCGATGCCGGTGATCGCCACCGCAATATCGGCATCGCTGTTGGCGAGCGCGCCGGTCGCCATCGCCCACGCCGTGGCGAGCGACACCTCGCCAAAGGTTTCGAGGATTTCGCTGCTGACATCGAGCAGGCTTTGCTTGGCATGACCCGAATAGGTGATGAAACCGGCGGAGAACACGTCCGAACTGCCCGCAATGTCGGTCAGCGCGGCGCTGACCATGCCGCCGGTGCAGCTTTCGGCGACGGCCACCTTGCGCCCTGCGGCGCGGTTGCCCGCAAGCACGCTTGTCGCAAGCTCGTCGCGCGCGGCAAGGCGCGTTTCATCGTCAGGCAGCACGGCGTCAATTCTCCGGAAGTTGCAGGGTCGCGACGGCTTGGGCAGCTATCCCCTCGCGGCGGCCGGTGAACCCCAGCCGCTCGGTCGTTGTCGCTTTCACACTAACCCGTTCGAGCGGAATCGCAAGGATTTCGGCAATCCGCGCGCGCATCGCGGCGCGGTGCGGGCCGATTTTCGGCGCCTCGGCGACGATCGTCAGGTCAACATGGTCGATGCGTCCGCCGCGCGCCGTCACGCGGTTTGCGGCAAAGTCCAGAAAGCGATGCGACGCGGCGCCGCGCCATTGCGGGTCGCTCGGCGGAAAATGATCGCCAATGTCGCCGTCGCCGAGCGCGCCGAGGATCGC
>CAZCUW010000172.1:0-3625 GCA_964502035.1 uncultured Sphingopyxis sp.
CCGCGGCGGCCCAGCAACTCGGCGGCGAGGTGCAACAGCAGATGCCGTCGCTGATGGAAATCTATGACGATTTGCATGCCAACCCCGAACTCAGCTTCATGGAGGTACGCTCGGCGGGCATATTGGCGGCCGAAGCGCGCAAGCTGGGCTTTGCGGTGACCGAAAAGGTCGGCGGCACCGGCATCGTTGCGGTGATGAAAAACGGCCCGGGGCCGGTGGTGCTGATCCGCGCCGACATGGACGGGCTGCCGGTTACCGAACAGACCGGCTTGCCCGGCGCCTCGAAAGTCCGCGTCACCACGACCGAAGGCGTCGAGACCGGGGTGATGCATGCGTGCGGCCACGACACCCATATGACCGCCTGGGTCGGCGTCGCGCGGTTGATGGCGGCGAACAAGGCGAACTGGTCGGGCACGCTGGTGATGATCGGCCAGCCCGCCGAGGAACGCGGCGCGGGGGCGCGGATGATGCTGGCGGACGGGCTTTATGCCCGCTTCCCCAAACCCCAATATGCCCTGGCGTTCCACGACGCGGCGCAGTTTCCCGCCGGGATGATCGGCTATACCCCTGGCTATGCGCTCGCCAATGTCGACAGCGTCGATATCTTGGTAAAGGGCGTCGGCGGCCACGGCGCCTATCCGCAAACGACCAAGGATCCGATCGTGCTGGCCAGCCGCATCGTGTCCACGCTCCAGACCTTGGTGTCGCGCGAGATCAGCCCGCTCGACAGCGCGGTGGTGACCGTCGGCAGCTTTCACGCCGGGGCGAAGCATAATATCATTTCGGACGAGGCGCGGCTGCAACTGACGGTGCGCAGCTATTCCGACGAAGTCCGCAACCATTTGCTCGACGGCATCGCCCGCATTGCCAAGGGCGAGGCGATTGCGGCGGGGATCCCCGACGACAAGATGCCGGTGGTGAGCGTCGCAAAGGACGAGTTCACTCCGTCGACGTTCAACACCCCCGATTTCACCGAAGAAATGGCGGCGTATCTGAAAACCAGTTTCGGCGAAAAGCGCGTGATGCAGATCCCGCCAGTGATGGGCGGCGAAGACTTCGGCCGCTTTTCGCGCGAAGACAAGGACATCAAAAGCCTGATCATCTGGGTCGGCGGGGTGCCGCAGGCCGAATATGACGCGGCGAAAAAGGAAGGCCGCACGCTGCCGAGCCTGCACTCGCCGTTCTGGGCACCCGAGGCAGACAAGGTGATCGCAACCGCGACCGAGGCGCTGACGGCGATGGCGATGAAGTTGATGGGGAAGAAATAGGCGGGACGGCGGCGGCCGAGCGAAAGCAGCCATTGTTCCTTCCCATGGCTTCGCCACCGGGAGGATCCCTCCTCCTCGTCATCCCGGACTTGATCCGGGATCCATAGCTGCGCCGTCGTCATGGATCCCGGATCAAGTCCGGGATGACGAAGGTGAGATAGCAAACGACTGCTCCCTACCCCAAAGCAGCCATCTCTAAATCGTCACCCCGGGTCAAGCCCGGGGTGACGAGGGGTTTTGGCGCGGGCGCGGCCGAGCTGCGTCTTGTCCCGTCAACGACGATCCAGGCCTACCAATCCTATTTTTTTCACCCCGCCCGCAAAATCCTTTCCTACATTATTCATCTGTGTTTCAATCTGTACGATGATCCCCATGCCTGCGGTTGCGACACCTTGCCGCGCACCTCCACCATCGCGCCCGGTGGAGTCTGCCGACTTCGCGAGCGGTGCGGGAATGCCGAAAAAAACTGTGTCGTTGGGCTGAACTTTACTGAACTTTGGGCGATGGGGGCAAGCGGCTGTCACCCAGGCCGCGGCGCCCGACCGAACGGCTTTTGCGCCAATGTGACATCGGGGGGCTTGAAACAGTCATATGCCCCACCTAAATCGGACTCATGCGGGCCGGGCCCCTCTGGCGTCGGCAGGATCTTTCCTGCCACGTGATGTCGGACCGCATCGGGTGACACCGATGCTCTGGGCCTACCTCCCCCCTTAAACCCTGGGTCCGGCATCGGCGTCACCTGCTTGATTTTCAATCAGGAGGCCCATTGCATGACGCTTAATCCCAATCTCTATCGGCTCACCTTGCTGCACCGCCAGCTCGACGAGGCGGCGCGCCGCGAAGCGCGGCGGCGCGGCGCCGATCCGTTCCGGCTGCTGCGGCTCAAAGCGCTGAAGCTCGCGGTCAAGCGGCGCCTGGCGGCGCTGTCGCTCCGCCCCGCGCTCGCGCGCTAAATCCTTCTAATCAAGACCGGAAGCGTCGTCCCGCCGGGGCGGCGCCTTCTGGCGTATCCAGGGACATTCACCATGGAATTTCTGTTTGCCGACTGGCTGGGCACGCCCGCCTGGTTCTGGCTGGCGTTTATCACGCTCGTCATCGCGCTCACCGCCTTTGACCTTGGTGTCCTCAACAAGGAGGACAAGGAGATGGGGATCGGCGAGAGTTTGCGGCTCTCGGCGCTCTACATCGGCATTGCGATGGCATTTGGCGCCTGGGTCTGGGCCGCGAAGGGCGGCGAGGCGGGGCTACAATATTACACCGGCTTCTTGATCGAAAAGGCGCTGTCGATCGACAACATCTTCGTCATCTCGCTGATCTTTGCGACCTTCGCGATCCCGCCGCGCTACCAGTATCGCGCGCTGCTGTGGGGCATTGTCGCGGTGATCGTGCTGCGCGGGATCATGATCGCGGGCGGTGCGGCGCTGGTCACCGAATATGAATGGCTGCTCTATGTGTTCGCCGCGTTCCTGATGTTCACGGGCATCAAGATGCTGTTCGCGGGCGACAAGCCGATGGACGTCGCGGGCAATCCGGTGGTCAAATGGCTGTCGCGGCACATCCCGATCACCAACGAGCTGCACGGCGAGAAATTCTTTGTCCGCGTACCCGATAGCAAGACCGGCAAGCTGGTGCTGGCGGCGACGCCCTTGTTCCTGGCGCTGGTCGTGATCAACCTCGCCGATCTGGTGTTCGCGGTCGACAGCGTGCCGGCAATCTTTGCGATCACCACCGATACGTTCATCGTCTATACGTCGAACATCATGGCGATCCTGGGATTACGCGCGCTGTATTTCGCGCTGTCGGCGATGGTGCACCGCTTCCACTACCTCAAATATGCGCTCGCTCTGGTGCTGGTGTTCATCGGGTCGAAGATCTTCGTCGCCGATTTCGTGCTGGGCGGGGCGAAATTCCCGCCGCTGCTCAGCCTGGGCGTCACGGTCGGCCTGATCGCGGGCGGTATCATCTGGTCACTGGTCAAGACGCGCGAGGAAGAGGCCGCGGCGCAACCATAAAAAATGTCCGCCGGAGGCCTTGCGGCTTCCGACGGACAGGCTTTCCTCCCCAGGAAAGCTCGGGAGGCGCGAGGGCTGGGTCGCTAGCCCTCGCGCCAAGCTCGTGAATTACGTGGCGAACTGGTTTGCCCGCCGACTTTAGGCCGCAAACTGGTTCACCCGCGGCCTTTAGGCCGCAAACTGGTTCATCGTGTTGTCTTTACCGGCAGCTTTCAGGGCCGCTTCGCCAGCGAAATATTCCTTGTGGTCGTCGCCGATATCGCTGCCGCTCATATTCTGGTGCTTGACGCAGGCGATGCCCTGGCGGATTTCGGCGCGCTGGACGCCCTTGACGTACCCCAGCAT
>CAZCUW010000173.1:0-3511 GCA_964502035.1 uncultured Sphingopyxis sp.
GTCCATCGGCCTTGCGCAAGGCCGATGGACCCCACCCCAACCCCTCCCCTGAAGGAGAGGGGCTTACCGTCCGTTTTCGCTCGAAAGCCGATCAAGGTTTCTGCCTTACAGCAGGAAGTCGCCGACCAGCGTCGTGACGCAGCGGCCGGTCAGTTCGACCCTGTCGCCGTCGAGGCGGCAGCCGACATGGCCGCCGCGCGCGCTTGCCTGATACGCCGCGAAACTGTCGCGCCCCAGCCGCGCTGCCCAATAGGGGGTCAGCACGCTGTGCGCCGAGCCGGTAACCGGATCTTCGTCGATCCCGGCACCCGGCGCGAAGCAACGGCTGACGACATCGGCACCCGACGGATCACCGTCGCCGGGCGCGGTCGCGATATACAGGACATCGCCGCCAGCCTTGAGCGGGCGGAAATCGGGGGTCAGGGCACGGACGCTGGCCGCGTCGGCATAAGCGATGATCGCATAGCCGCCCGGGTGCCATTGCGTCTCGACCGGATCGCCGCCGAGCGCGCGGACGGTGTCGGGCAATTCCTTTGGCGCGGGCGGATAAGCGGGCAGCATCATCCGATAGCCCTCGTCATCGTCCCCCTCGCCATCGACGCGGGCGACCTGCAAGATCCCGGCCTTGCGGGTGCGAAAGCGCATCTCCTGTCGCCACGGCGCCGCCGACAGCAGGACATGGCCGCTGGCCAGCGTCGCATGGCCGCACAGCGCGACCTCGACCGTCGGGGTGAACCAGCGCAGCTCATAGTCGGCCTCGCCGCTTTCGTCGGGGATCAGGAAGGCGGTTTCGGCGAGGTTGTTTTCGGCCGCGATCGCCTGCAGCACGCCATCGCCCAGCCATTCTTCGAGCGGCATCACCGCGGCGGGGTTGCCGGTGAACGGGCGGTCTGCAAAGGCATCGACCTGGCTGATCGGCAGCCGCCGCGACGCGCTCATGGGTAGAGCATCCCGCTCGACCAGCTATCGCCGGTGCGGGCGAACAGGGTGCGTTCGTGCAGCCGGTGCGCGCGGTCCTGCCAGAATTCGATCGCGGCGGGGGTCACCCGCCACCCCGACCAGCGCGGCGGGCGCGGCACGTCCTGTCCGGCGAAGCGCGCCTGCATGGCGGCGAAGCGGGCCTCGAACGTCGCGCGATCGGCCAGCGGGCGCGACTGGTCGCTCGCCCAGGCGCCGAGCTGGCTGTCGCGGCCGCGCGTCGCGAAATAGGCGTCGGCGGTCGCGTCGTCGACGGGGCTCACCGGCCCTTCGATGCGGATTTGCCGCCGCAGCGATTTCCAGTGAAACAGCAACGCGACATGCGGGTTCGCCGCCAGCTCGCCGCCCTTGCGGCTGTCGAGATTGGTGTAAAAGACAAACCCGTCGGGACCATGCCCCTTGAGCAACACCATCCGCAGCGACGGGTGACCATCCGCGGTCGTCGTCGCGAGCGCCATCGCATTGGCGTCATTGGGTTCGCTGCCCCGCGCGTCGGCGAACCATCGATCGAACAGGGCAAAGGGGTCATCGCTCATCCGCCCGGTCATAATGCGGCGCGCGATGACGCGAAAGGCGGAACTTGACCGCTTCGCGACACATTCCCACATCGACGCGCAATCGGGCCTTCCCGGCCAATCACTTATCGGGCTACAGGAACAATATGGCAGATCCCTATTCCATCCTGGGCGTCGCAAAGGGCGCGAGCGAAGCCGAGGTCAAATCGGCCTATCGCAAGCTCGCCAAGCAATTGCACCCCGACAAGAACAAGGACAATCCGAAGGCATCGGAGAAATTTTCCGAGGTCACAAGGGCGTATGACATCCTGTCCGACAAGACCAAGCGCGCGCAGTTCGACCGCGGCGAGATCGACGGCGACGGCAATCCGGCGATGCCGTTCGGCTATGGCGGCGGCGGCGGGTTCCGCAGCGATCAGCGGACCGGGCCGGGCGGTTTCAGCGGTTTCGGCAACGATGGCGCCGATTTCGGCGACATTTTTGAAGGCCTGTTCGGACGCGGCGGCGGTGCCGCGGCGGGCGGCGGATTCGGCGGCTTTGGCGGCCGCAGCGCGCCGCCGCAAAAGGGCGCCAATGTCGCCTATCGCCTCGCGGTGTCGTTCGTCGACGCCGCGACCCAGGCGCCGCAGCGCATCTCGCTCGCCGATGGCGGCACGATCGATCTGAAGCTGCCTGCGGGGGTCGAAACCGGCACCCAGATGCGGCTGGCGGGCAAGGGACAGGCGGGGCCGGGCGGCACCGGCGACGGCATCGTGACGATCACGGTCAAGGATCATCCGTTCTTCGTGCGCGAAGGCGCCAACATCCGCCTCGACCTGCCGGTGACGCTGAACGAGGCGGTCAAGGGCGCCAAGATCAAGGTGCCGACGGTCGATGGGCCGGTGATGCTGTCGATCCCGGCGGGGTCGACGTCGGGCAAGGTCATGCGGCTGAAGGGCAAGGGGTTCAGCCAGAAAGGCGGCGACCGCGGCGATCAGCTGGTGCGGTTGATGATCGACCTGCCCGCCGACGACGATGCGCTGGTCGCGCTGCTCGGCGGATGGACCGATCCGCGCGCGGTCCGGGCCGACCTCGGCGTGTGATGCGTGACTGAGCGGGCCGATCAAAAGGCGGCGGATGCGCTGGCCAAGCAGGTTACCGAGGAAGTCGGCAAGGAGTTTCTGGCCGAAGGCCATTCGCCGCACTCGCCCGAAGCGCGCGCCGAACGCGCCAAGCGGATCAAGCTGCGCGCGCGGGCGCAGGGCGTATTTGATGCCGGTCGTCAGCGGCTCGGCCCGGGGACGCGGGCGTTTCATATCGTCCGCCGCGTCGTCGTCGGCACCTATACCGACGGTTTCATCCACGCGGGCAATCTCGCCTATCTGGCGCTGATCGCGCTGTTTCCCTTCTTCATCCTGCTCGCCGCCGCCTTTTCGCTGATCGGCGGCAGTGTTGGGGGTGAGGCGGCGATCGAGGCGGTGTTCTCGACCATGCCGCCGTCGGTCGCCAGCGCGCTGGCGGGGCCGATCCGCGAAGTGATGACCGCGCGCACCGGTATTTTCCTGTGGCTCGGCGCGCTCGTCGCGCTGTGGACGGTCGGCAGCCTGATCGAAACGGTGCGCGACATCCTCCGCCGCGCCTATGGCACCCATTTCAGCAAGGGGTTTTTCCATTACCGGCTGCTGTCGATCGGCATCATCACCGGCGCCGTCGTGTTGATGCTGTTGTCGTTCAGCATGCAGGTGCTGATCGTCGGGGTCGAACAGTTCGTCAGCCGCGTCCTGCCCGAACAATATCAGGCGGTGGGCGTCGTCGCGATTTCGCGCGGCGTGTCGGGGCTCGGGCTGTTCCTTGCCATCTATATGCTGTTCTACAGCCTGACCCCGTCGAAATACCGGCGGCTGAAGCAATGCCCGAAATGGCCGGGCGCGCTGTTCACGACCCTGTGGTGGATTGGCGTCACCCTGGCGCTGCCGCCGCTGCTCGCCAGCCTGCTCAGCTATGACGCGACCTATGGCAGCCTGGCGGGGGTGATGGTC
>CAZCUW010000174.1:0-3475 GCA_964502035.1 uncultured Sphingopyxis sp.
CGCCGACGATGACAAATGGCTCGGCATGCTCGGCATGCACGGCACGTTCGAGGCCAATATGGCGATGAACCGCGCCGACCTGATCATCGCGGTAGGCGCGCGTTTCGACGACCGTGTCACCGGCCGCCTCGACGCCTTCTCGCCCGATTCCAAAAAGATCCACATCGACATCGACCGCAGCTCGATCAACAAGATCATCCCCGTCGACCTCGCCATCGTCGGCGACGCCGGGCGCGCGCTCGACGCGATCATCGCGGGCTGGCAGGATGCGGGCCACAAAGCGCGCGATCTGGGCGAATGGTGGCGCCGCGTCGACGGCTGGCGCGCGACGCGCTGCCTCGACTTCCCCGAAAAGAAAGAGGATGGCGCCGAAATCATGCCGCAGCGCGCGGTCAAGGCGCTGTTCGACGCGACCCGCGGCATGGACCCGATCATCACCACCGAGGTCGGCCAGCACCAGATGTGGGCGGCGCAGCATTTCCATTTCGACAGCCCCAACCGCTGGCTGACCAGCGGCGGGCTCGGCACGATGGGCTATGGCTTCCCCGCCGCGGTCGGCGCGCAGATCGCCAAGCCCGACCGCCTCGTCATCTGCATCGCGGGCGAAGCCTCGCTCCAGATGAACATCCAGGAAATGGGCACCGTCGCGCAATATCGCCTGCCGGTGAAAATCTTCATCCTCAACAACCAGTGGATGGGCATGGTCCGCCAGTGGCAGGAACTGACCTACGAAAGCCGCTATTCGAACAGCTATTCGGACAGCCTGCCCGACTTCGTCAAACTCGCCGACGCCTATGGCTGGACCGGCCTGCGCATCGACACGCTGGGCCAGCTCGACGACGGCATCGCCAAAATGATCGAGACCCCCGGCCCGGTGATCGTCGACTGCCGCGTCGCCCAGCTCGCCAACTGCTTCCCGATGATCCCCTCGGGCGCCGCGCACACCGACATGATCCTCCAGCCGAGCGACGTCACCGGCACGATGGACGACGAAGCGAAAGCATTGGTGTGATGCGGCATTTCGGACAGATCTTCTCCCCCCCGGCGGGGGAGAAAAGACTTGGCTTGGCGGCTTGCCGCCTAGCAAGTCTTAGAGAGGGGGAGCGGCCCCGCGGGCCGCGCGCGCCGATGGCGCGCATACCCCTCACCCAGCTTCGACTAGGCAGCAAGCTGCCAAGTCTTCGCAACCCTCTCCCGCAAGGGGAGAGGGGAGGAACTTCCCAATGAAAATCAAAACCGAAGCGGGCGAGCGCCATGTGCTCGCCGTCACCGTCGATAACGAGGCGGGCATTCTCGCCAAGATCACCGGGCTGTTCTCGGCGCGCGGCTATAATATCGAGAGCCTGACCGTGGCGGACATCAGCGCCGATCACGCGCTCTCGCGCATCACCATCGTCACCAACGGCCCGCCGCCGGTGATCGACCAGATCATCGCGCAGCTCGACCGGTTGGTCCCCGTCCACTCGGTCACCGACCTCGCCGACGGCGGCGCGCATGTCGAGCGCGAGATCGCGCTGGTCAAGGTCGCGGGCACCGGCGACAAACGGATCGAGGCGCTGCGCATGGCCGACGTCTTTCGCGCCAAGGTCGTCGACACCACGCTCAGCAGCTTCATCTTTGAAATCACCGGGACGAGCGACAAGGTCGACCGCTTTATCGCGCTGATGCGCGAATGCGGGCTGGTCGAGGTCGGCCGCACCGGCGTCGTCGCCATCGGCCGCGGGCCGGAGGCGGTTTAGAATTGCTCACGCCGTCATCCCGGCGAAGGCCGGGACCTCACCCTCGCGGTTAGCCGCACCGTCGAGATCCCGGCCTTCGCCGGGATGACGAATTAATGCTACAAGAGAAGGGGTTACATCCAATGCAAGTCTATTACGATCGCGACGCCGACCAGGATCTGATCAAGGGCAAGAAGGTCGCCGTCATCGGCTACGGCAGCCAGGGTCACGCCCACGCGCAGAACCTGCGCGACAGCGGCGTCGCCGAAGTCGCCGTCGCGCTCCGCCCCGGTTCGGCGACCGCCAAAAAGGCCGAAGCCGCAGGCTTCAAGGTGCTGACCAACAAGGAAGCCGCGCAGTGGGCCGACGTTATCATGGTCGTCGCCCCCGACGAGCATCAGGCGAAAATCTACGCCGACGACCTGGCCGAAAATATGAAGCCCGGCGCCGCGCTCGCCTTTGCCCACGGCCTCAACATCCACTTCGGCCTGATCGAAGCGCGCCCCGACATCGACGTCTTCATGGTCGCCCCCAAAGGCCCCGGCCACACCGTGCGCAGCGAATATCAAAAGGGCGGCGGCGTCCCCTGCCTGATCGCGGTCGCGCAGGAAGCAACCGGGAACAGCGGCAACGGCTATGCCAAGGCGCTCGCGCTCAGCTACGCCAGTGCCGTCGGCGGCGGGCGCAGCGGCGTCATCGAAACCACCTTCAAGGAAGAGTGCGAAACCGACCTCTTCGGCGAACAGGCGGTGCTCTGCGGCGGCATCACCCACCTGATCCAGGCGGGGTTCGAGACGCTGGTCGAGGCGGGCTACGCCCCCGAAATGGCCTATTTCGAATGCCTCCACGAAACCAAGCTGATCGTCGACCTCCTCTATGAAGGCGGCATTGCCAACATGCGCTATTCGATCAGCAACACTGCCGAATATGGCGACATCAAAACCGGCCCCCGCATCATCACCGAAGAAACGAAGAAGGAAATGAAGCGCGTCCTGCAGGACATTCAGTCGGGCCGCTTCGTCAAGGACTTCGTCCTCGACAACCAGGCCGGCCAGCCCGAACTGAAAGCCAGCCGCAAGGCCGCCGCCGCGCATCCGATCGAAAAGGTCGGCGGTGAACTGCGCGCGATGATGCCGTGGATCGCCAAGAACCAGCTGGTCGACAAAGCGAAGAATTGACCTATCTCCACCCCTCCCCTTCAGGGGAGGGGCAGCGAGACTTGGGAACTTGTTCCCTAGTCGCAGCGGGGTGGGCCGCGAAGCCTGCGCAAGGCCGATGACCCCACCCCAACCCCTCCCCTGAAGGGGAGGGGCTTATGATATGGGCTCCGATGACCGACCAACCTCGCCCCTTCGACACCCACCGCGCCGATCTCGCCGCCCTCGCCGCGCAAAGCAGCCGCCGCGCGCGCGCGCCGCGCGCCGGTCGCGATTTCGCCTCGAACGACTATCTCGGCCTCGCCGATAGCGACACGCTCCGAAGCGCACTCGCCGCGGGCATCGAGCGCGGCCTTCCCGCGGGCTCGGGCGGCTCGCGCCTGCTGCGCGGCAACCACCCCGAACATGAAGCCCTCGAAGCGCACGCCGCGCGCCATTATGGCAGCGAGGCCGCCTTGTTCTTCTCCTCCGGCTTCGCCGCCAACACCGCGCTCTTTGCCACCCTCCCGCAGCGCGGCGACCTTGTCATCCACGACGAGTTGATCCACGCCAGCGCCCACGACGGCATGAAGCTCGGCCGCGCCGGAACGATCGCCGCCG
>CAZCUW010000175.1:0-3471 GCA_964502035.1 uncultured Sphingopyxis sp.
CAACAGGCCCTCCCCCGACCCCTCCCGCAAGCGGGAGGGGGGACTTATCCCTCCACCGCCGCTTTATGCAGCCGCCCGTTCATCACATAATGCGCAACGCCCAGCTGCATCCCCGCGGCCTGCGCGTCGTCGATCTCGCGTACCCGCCGCGCCGGGGCGCCCGCCCACAGCTCGCGATCCGGGATTTCCTTATTCTCGGTGAGCAGCGCGCCCGCCGCCAGCATCGCATCGCTGCCGATGCGGCACCCGTTCATCACCGTCGCCTTCAGCCCCACAAACGCCCGGTCGGCGAGCGTGCAGCCGTGGACCATCGCGAGGTGGCCGATCAGCACATCTTCGCCGATGATCGTCGGAAAGCCGTCCGGCCGGTGCGGCATCGGGCCGTCGCAATGGACGATGCTGCCGTCCTGGATGTTCGAGCGCGCGCCCACCACAATCCGGCTGACGTCGGCGCGCAGCACGCAATTATACCAGATGCTGACATCGGGTCCGATGGTCACGTCGCCGATGATCCGGCACCCCGGCGCGATGAAGGCGCTGGGGTCGATCTGCGGCGTCTTGCCATTGATGCTGATGATGCTGACGTCGGTATAAGTCATTCGTCACGGTTCCCGATGACATTGTTCCACAGCAGGACCGGCAAGGTCGAGGCATAATCGTCGGTCCAGCGTTCAAAGCCCGCCCGCGCGTTCAGCGGCACCCAGGCGCCGTCGCTGGCGGCATCGCCGCGCGGCCGAATACCGCCGGTCAATTGCTGCATCCGCTGCGGCGTTGCGGTCAGGGCGACCCAATTCGACCCGGTCAGATCGCTGAGGTCGTCGTCGGCCGGGCCGGGGTCCATACGGATCGCGCTGGCCCAGCCGCGCGCCCGCGCCTCTTCGGCCAGCACCGGTTCCAGCCCGAAAAAGCGATTCGAGATATGGATCAGCAAAATGCCGTCGGGTTTCAGCGCGCGTTTGTAGATGCCGATCGCTTCGCTGGTCAGCAGGTGCAGCGGAATCGCGTCGGACGAAAAGGCGTCGATGACCAATATGTCGAAGCGCGCCGCGGGCTGCTCGGCGATTTTCAGGCGCGCATCGCCGATGACGATCGGGGTGTCGCCGGCACAATCGGACAGGAAGGTGAATTTGGCAGGGTCGCGGGCGATGTCGACCATCACCGGATCGATTTCAAAAATCGTCCATTGCTGTCCGGGCCGCCGATAGCAGGCGAGCGTTCCCGCCCCCAGCCCGACGATGCCCACCGATGCCTGCGGTCCGACAAGCGCCTCAGCTTTGTCGAGCGTCAGGCCGACCCCCGACTGGTGCCCATAATAGGTCGTCGGTTCGCGGCGGTGCGCCGGATCGGTGCGCTGCAACCCGTGCAGCGTCGTGCCATGCGCCAGGCGGCGCTGCCCCTGCGCGGGATAGTCGGTGACGGTATAGACGCCGAAATAGCTGCGGACGCGCGCGCCGGTGAAACTTTCCTGCACGGTGTCCCAGCCGCCGACCCCGATCATCAGCAGCGCCAGCACCGTCACAAACGCCCAGCGCCAGCCGATCACCAGCAACCCGATCGCAAAAAGGGCGATGCCCCACGCGGCGGTCGATCCTTCGAGCACGCCGCCCCAGTCGCGCGCCATCTGCCAGCTGGCGACTGCCGCGATGGCGACCAGCACCGCCGCCGCGATGCGCGCGCGATTTGCTGACAGGCGCAGCCATTTGTCCCACGGCAGCAACGCCGGAAGCGGCAGCAGCGCCGCCGCGGCGAGGATCAGCAGCGGATGTTCATACACCCAGTCGAACAGCAGCGGCGCAAACAGCGCCGCGAACAAACCGCCGAGCACGCCGCCCGCCGACATCACCAGATAGAAAAGCGTCAGATGCTGCGTCGCCGGGCGCAGATGATACAGATAGCCGTGCAGCGCGGTTGCGACGACGAACAGCATCGCGAGACTGGCCAGCGCGACCATCATCGATCCGCCGCCCGAACTGAGCAGCGCCAGCCCGCCGACCGCCAGCAGCACCGCCGGGGCGATGAAGGTGATGATCTCGGTCAGCCGGTCCATCGTCGAAAAGGCGATCACGAAGCTGAGCAGATAGAGCCCGAGCGGCAGCACCCACAAGAGCGGCATCGCGACGATGTCGGTGGTCAGATGCGTCGTCGTCGACAGCATCAACCCCGACGGCACCGCGGCGATGAGCAGCCAGTGGAGCTGGCGCCGCATGGTCGGGCGCGGTTCGGCGGTGGCGGCGTCCGCTTCATGCGCTTCGGCGCGTCCGTGCCAGCGCGCCGCCGCCGTCGCCGCGACGAGCAGGACGAGCAGCGCATAACCCGCCGTCCAGCCCCAGCTTTGCGCCGCCAGCGGCAGCGCCGGTTCGACCAGCGCCGGATAGCTGATCAGCCCCGCGAAGCTGCCGAGATTCGATGCGGCATAGAGATAATAGGGATCACCCGCGCGCGCGTCGGCGGCGAACCAGCGCTGCATCAGCGGTGCCTGCGCCGACACCACAAAGAACACGGGGCCGATCGAGGCCAGCAACAACAGCGGCACCCACAGCGCCTCTTGCCCGGCGCCGGGCGGCGCGATCTGCGCGATGCCGATCGGCAACCACAGCGCGGCGATCAGGAACAGCGCGACATGAATGATCGCCTGGCGCCGCACCGCGAAGCGGCCAAGCCAATGCGCATAGGCATAGCCGCCGAGCAACAGCGCCTGATAGACCAGCATCGCGCTGTTCCACACCGCCGGGGCACCGCCGAGTTTGGGCAGCACCATCCGCGCCACCATCGGCTGGACAAGGAAAAGCAGGAAGCTGCCGACGAGGATCGTCAGCACGAACAGCCAGCGGCGCGGCGAGGTGGAAGCCATCATGCGCGCCTGTCCCACGCCTCGCGGGCGATGCGCCACACGGTGGTCGGATTGTCCTCGGCCGGATAATCGGGATCGAAATAGTCGAGCGCCGACAGGCGCTCGAAACTCAGCCGCACCATCATGCGCGTCGATCCGATATTCGAATTGCTGGTCTGCGCAAAGATGGCCGGAAAGAGGAAAGTTCCGAAGCCATAGCCCAGTATCGCGCGCGCCGCCTCGGTGGCATAGCCTTGCCCCCAAGCCCATTCGGCAAGCGTCCAGCCAATCTCGTTCGCGCCGCGCAGAACTTCGGGCGCGGCATCGCTACGTACATGGAACAGTCCGCAGCGGCCGATCCGGCGTTCGTCATCGCGCCGCCATATCGTCCAGCGCCGATGCCCGGCCGGTTCCGCAAAAGCGGCGATATCGGCAGCAAGGCCGTCGGCGACCTCGGCGTCGCTACGCACCCCGCCGAGGCGACGCATCACGGCTTCGCTGTTCATATCGGCGTGGATCCACGGCAGGTCGTTCACCGTCGGAGGACACAGCACCAGCCGCTCGGTCTCGATCATGCGCCAAGCAGCCGTGCGGCGTGGAGCGCGTGATAGCTGAGCACCCCCGACGCGCCCGCGCGGCGG
>CAZCUW010000176.1:0-3269 GCA_964502035.1 uncultured Sphingopyxis sp.
GAAATCGCCCGCCTGATCGAGCCGCACGCGATGGCGCGGACCGGGCCGGGCCGCGATGTGCCGGTCTCGGCGATGACGGCGCGGGCGGAAGCCGCCCTCCCCGGTTTTCGCATCGCCCGCCTCCATTTGCCGGCGACACCGCGCGACACCGCCTTTGCCCAGCTCACCGACCGGCAAGGGGCGCTCCGTTACGCCGCGATTGATCCCGGCAATGGCCGCCTGCTTGCGGCGGGAACGATATGGCGCTTCCCGCTCGAAGCCGCGTTGCAGCTTCACTATCGGCTGATGGACGCCAAGGCGGGCATGGCGGTGATCCTCGCCAATGCGCTGGCGTTGATCTTTCTGGCGGCAACCGGAACCGCCTTTTGGTGGCCGGGCCGCAAGCGGGCGGCAAAGTCGCTCGCCATCCGCGCGGGCGCCCCGCCCCGCGCCCGCCTGCGCCAATGGCATCGCAGCACCGGTGTGTTACTCTCGTTTCCGGTCCTGTTCAGTGCGACGACCGGCGCGCTGCTGATCGTTCCTGACCTCGCCGAACCAGCCGGCGCAACGCCGATCGCCACGCCAGCGCCCGGCGCGGCCGCGATCGACCGGGCTGTGGCGCACGCCGCTGCCGCCTTTCCGGGCGAGCGGCTGCGCGACATTCGTTTTCCGCAGGCCGATCGCATCGACGTCAATTTCTTCGCGCCGAGGCAGGGTCCGCGCGCCGTCGATGTCGCATCGGTGTCCTTGTCGGATGGACAATTGCTCAAACGGATTCCAGCGACCGAAAACCCGGCGCTCTGGATGACGATCCTGCCCCTTCACACGGGCGACCGCTTTGGCATCGGGGGACGAATCCTACTCCTCATCGAAGCCCTCGCGCTGATTTTTCTGGCCTGTTCGGGACCGCTGATGTGGTGGCACGCGCGGCGGCCCAAACGAAGGAAGTCCTGATGAACCTTCTCCACCATGGCGACGAAACGCGTGGGATACTTTGGCGCGACACCGTCTCGCGGGCCTTGCCGCAGGTAGATTTCCGCTGCTGGCCCGACGTCGGAAACCCGGCCGACATCGAACATCTGGTGGCGTGGACCGTGCCCGACGAATTGATCGCAAGCCTGCCCAACCTGAAAACCCTGTTCAGCATCGGCGCCGGAGTCGATCAGCTCGATCTCAACCGGTTGCCGCCGGATCTCCGGATCGTCCGGATGATCGAGCCGGGAATCACCGACACGATGGCCGACTATGTGGCAATGGCCGTCCTCGCGCTGCACCGCGACCTGCCTTTCCACATCGCCGGGCAGCGCGCCGGGCGCTGGAGCTGGCGCGATGTCCCGCCGGCGCGCGAACGCCGCGTCGGGGTGATGGGCCTCGGCGAACTCGGCCGCGCCGCGCTCGCGGCGCTCGCGCCGCACGCGTTTCAGCTGGCGGGATGGAGCCGGTCGCCCCGGACGATCGACGGCGTCGATTGCTTCGCCGACGACGCCGGGCTTGCTCCCTTTCTCGCGCGCAGCGAAATCCTCGTCTGCCTGTTGCCGCTGACCGGCGACACGCGCCATATCCTCAATCGCGTAACTTTCGCCACGATGCCGCGCGGCGCGCGGCTGGTGAATGTCGCGCGCGGCGGGCATCTGGTGCAGGGCGATCTGCTCGAGGCGCTCGGCAACGGGCAGTTGTCGGCCGCTATACTCGACGTCGCGGATCCCGAACCCTTGCCTGCCGAACATCCCTTTTTCACGCACCCCGCGATTCTGCTGACCCCGCATGTCGCCGGCATCACACGCACCGACAGCGCCGTCCACGCGCTGATCGACAATCTGCGGCGCGTGATCGCAGGCACTTCGCTGGTCGGCGAAGTCGATCGCCGCCGTGGTTATTGACCGCCGGCACAGCGTGCCGGGACAGCGGCAATCGACGGAAGCAAGCATCGCGGCACGCCCGCGAAATGACAGCACTGCTCGACCCGGACGTGGCATCCCCGGTTCGCGAGGATATTCGGGGAGGCCCATGATGGAAGAGCTTGGCGCGGACCGTGCGGTGCGGCTGGAGCAGGATCCGCTCGGCAGCGTTTCGGTCGACGCCGGCCGGCTTCACGGGCCGCAGACCGAACGCGCGCGCGCAAATTTTCCGCTAACGGGCATCGTCATCGGCGATTTTCCCGAACTCCTCGTCGCGCTTGCGCAGGTCAAGAAGGCGGCGGCACGCGTCAACGGACGGATCGGCGACCTGCCGGCCGACATCGCCGATGCGATCATCGGAGCCTGCGACGAGATCATCGCCGGCGAGCATCATGATCATTTTCCCGTCGATGCTTGTCAGGGCGGCGCCGGCACATCGACCAACATGAATGCGAACGAGGTGATCGCGAACCGCGCCCTGCAACTTCTCGGCCATGACGCGGGCGATTATGCCCGCGTGAACCCCAACGACCATGTCAATCGCAACCAGTCGACCAACGATGCCTATGCCACCGCGGTCCGGCTTGCCGTCTTTGCGCTCAACAGCCGGTTGATGGCGGCGAGCGAACGGCTGGCGGGGGCCTTCGGCGAACGGAGCCTGGCGTTCGATGCGGTGCGAAAGCTTGGCCGGACACAGCTTCAGGATGCCGTGCCGATGACGCTGGGCGAAGAGTTTGGCGCCTATGCGACGACGCTGCGCGAGGATGTCCAGCGTGCGGGCGAAATCGCGCGGCTGCTGCTCGAGGTCAATCTGGGCGGCACGGCGATCGGCACGGGCATCGCCGCAAGCGCGGCCTATCGCGAACAGGTCTGCGCCGAACTGGCGCTGGTCACCGGCTATCCGGTCACACAGGCCGCCAATCTGGTCGAGGCGACGTGGGATATGGGCGCCTTCCTGCTCTATAGCGGGATGCTGAAGCGGGTCGCCGCCAAGCTTTCCAAGATCGCCAACGACCTGCGCCTGCTTTCGAGCGGCCCCGCCGGCGGCATCGGCGAAATCGCGCTGCCGCGCCGCCAGCCGGGGTCATCGATCATGCCGGGCAAGGTCAACCCCGTCATCCCGGAGGCGGTAAACGCCGCCGCCTTCCGCGTCTTTGGGCTGGACCTTACCGTGACCTTCGCCGCCGAGGGCGGGCAGTTGCAACTCAATCCGTTCGAGCCCGTCATCTACTGGTCGATCCACGACGCGGTAACGCTTCTGGTGAATGCGATGGACATGCTCACCGACCATTGCGTCGCCGGGATCGAGGCCTGCGCGGAGCGCTGCCATGCCAATTTGCTCCACAGCACCGCGCTCGCCACCGAACTGGTGCCGCGCATCGGTTATGCGCG
>CAZCUW010000177.1:0-3261 GCA_964502035.1 uncultured Sphingopyxis sp.
GCGCCGCGCGCGGCGCATGATCCGCGAAGCCAGCTGGGTTTCAGGGATCACCGGGTTGATGTGCAGCGTCTGGACGGTGACCAACTGGCTCGCCGCTCCTCCCGCAACGCACAGCTATTATGCGATGATCATGGCGATGGGGTCGCTCGCGACCGCCTATTGCCTGTCGTCGATCCGCTTTACGACCTTCCTCAATCTGGGGGTGGGGCTGGCGCCGATCGCGCTGCTGATGCTGACGTCGGGGCATCCGCCCGAAATCGCCGCCGGCACCAGTCTGGTCATCGCAACGCTGTTTCTGCTCCGCATGGTGATCCAGCAGCACGGCCAGGTGATCGACCTGCTCGAACTGCAACGGCAGATGCGTGATCTGGCGCACACCGACCCGCTCACCGGGCTGGCCAATCGCCGCGAATTCGACCTGCGGCTCGATCAGGAAATCGCGGCGGCGGGTCAGGATGGCCATTTCGCCATCGCGCTGCTCGACCTCAACGGCTTCAAACCGGTCAACGACCAGCATGGCCATGCGGTCGGCGATCTGCTCTTGTGCGAAATCGCCGCGCGGCTGCGCCAGACCTGCGGTCAGCATGCCGTCGTGGCGCGGCAGGGCGGCGACGAATTTGCGATCCTGGCGCCCGCCGGATCGCCATTGCTCGCCACCTCGCTCGCCGATCATATCCTCGCGGCGCTCGCCGCGCCCTATCGTGTCGACGGCCGCCCGATCCGCGTCGGCGCCAGCATCGGCACCGCGCACTGGCCTGATCATGGCCGCACCGCGCGCAAATTATGCGAAGTCGCCGACACCGCGCTCTATGCGGCAAAGGCGATTGATCGCGACCAGACGTCGTCGGTCGAAAGCGTCGGGCGGGTGGCATAAGCATCGCTTGACCGCCCGCGGGGCGGTGGCCACACCGGTGGCATGACCAAAACCCTTGCTCGGCGCGCTTCGACCGCCCTGTCGCCCCTCGTCCTTCTCGCCGTCACCGCCGCGCCGGCCTTTGCCACCGAAGCGTCGGCTCCCGCCGCCACCGGGGCGGCGGCGACCAACCCGCAGACCGCCGCAGCCAAGGCGTGGAACTTCGCCGCCAGCGATGTGCCGGTCGACGCCAACATTGTCTTTGGGGTGCTGCCCAACGGAATGAAATATGCGTTGCTGCAAAACAGCACGCCCAAGGACAGCGTCGTCCTGCGGATGCGCTTCGACGTCGGCAGCTTTGCCGAGGCCGACGACCAGCGCGGGCTGGCCCATTTCCTCGAACATATGGCATTCAACGGGTCGAAGGGCGTCCCCGAGGGCGAGATGATCAAGCTGCTCGAGCGCAAGGGGCTGGCGTTTGGCGCCGACACCAACGCCTCGACCGGCTTTGACGAGACGGTCTACAAACTCGACCTGCCCAATGCCTCTGACGACCTGATCGACACCGGGCTGATACTGATGCGCGAAACGGGCAGCGAGCTGACCATCGATCCCGCCGCGGTCGATCGCGAGCGCGGGATCATCCTGTCCGAACGCCGGGCGCGCGACACCTATCAATTGCGCAGCGTCATCGACCAGTTCGATTTCCAGATGCAGGGGATGATGGTGGCCAGCCGCATCCCGGTCGGCACCGAAGAGGTGATCAAGACCGCCCCCGCGGCGCGGCTGCGCGATCTGTACGACCGTTATTACCGCCCCGAGCGCGCGACGCTGGTCATGGTCGGCGATTTCGACCCGGCGGCGGTCGAGGCCAAGATCAAGGCGCGCTTTGGCGACTGGCGGGGGCGCGGCCCCGCCGGCGGTGATCCCGACATCGGCAATGTCGATTATCGGCGCGCCGCCGCGGCCGACGATTTCATCGACCCCGCGATCCAGGATTCCGTGACGATCGCCGCGTTCAAACCCTGGGTCGAAGAAGCCGATACCAAGGCGAAGCGCGCCCGCACGCTGGCCGAAGATGTCGGCGAGGGGATCGTCAGCCGCCGCCTGGCCAAAATCGCCTTGAACGAGGATTCGCCGATCCTCGTCGGCTATTTCGCGGAAGCCGGCGGCTGGAAGGTCTTTGACCAGGTCACCGTCGGCGCCGTCGCCAAGGAGGGCGCGTGGAAAGAGGCGCTGGCGCTGATCGAACAGGAACAGCGCCGCGCCATCGAACATGGCTTTACCCAGGCCGAGGTCGACGAGCAGCTGGCGAACCGCCGCACCGCATTCAAAAATGCCGTCGCCGGGGTAACCACGCGGCGCAGCGATGCGCTCGCCGACGCGCTGGTCACCGCGGCAAAAGGCGATTTCGTTTTCGTCCGCCCCGAAACGTCGCAGGCGCTGTTCGAGGCGACCGCGCCGTCACTGAGCGCCGCGGCGGTCACCGCAGCGTTCCGCAAGCGGATGACCGGCTTCGGCGCGCCGCTCGCGCGGGTGACGGCGAAGGCACCGATTGCAGGTGGCCCCGAAGCGATCCTTGGCGCGCTGCACGCTTCGACGCAGGTCGCGGTGGCAGCGCCGACGCAGGCGGCCAACGCGGCCTTTGCCTATGACAATTTCGGCACCCCCGGCAAAATCATCAGCGACGAGCGGGTCGAGGATCTGGGTATCCGGCGCATCCGCTTTGCCAACAATGTGATGCTCAACATCAAGAAAACCGATTTTCAGAAGGACCGCGTCATGCTGTCGCTGCGCGTCGACGGCGGCAACCTGCTCGCGACGCGCGACGATCCGACGCGGGTTTCGCTGGCGGGCTCGCTGATGCTCGGCGGTCTCGAAGCGCACAGCCTCGACGAGCTACGCTCGATCCTCGCGGGCAAGACCGTGAGCCCGAGTTTTGGCAACGCGACCGATGCGTTCGGCGGCAGCGCGCTGACCTCGCCCGAGGATTTTGGACTACAGGCGAAGCTGATGGCGGCGTATCTGACGCACCCCGGTTACCGCGCCGACGGCCTCGCGCTGATCCGCCGGGTGCTGCCGCAGCAATATGCCGCGAATGATGCGACCCCGGCGGCGGTGATCGGCCGCGACGCGGGCGGCATCCTCGCCAACGACGATCCGCGCTCGAAAACCCCGCCGCTCGAAAAACTGATGTCGCTGGATTGGGCGCAGCTGAAACCGGTGGTGGCCGATAGCTTCGCCAACGGCGCGATCGAGGTCGGCGTCGTCGGCGACATCGACGAACAGGCGGCGATCGATGCGATCGCCGCGTCCTTTGGCGCGCTGCCCGAACGCCGCGCCGCCTTCGACCCGCGTGCCGACGCGCGCGTGCGTGAATATGCAAAGGACCGCAGCGAGCGCACGCT
>CAZCUW010000178.1:0-3219 GCA_964502035.1 uncultured Sphingopyxis sp.
GCCGCCTGATAGGTCACGCCGATCTTCGCCGCGATGGCGGTGATCGTCATCGCGGGCTGCTCGAACGCCAGATCGATGATCCGCGGCAACAGTGCCGATTGGCGCGCCTTCTGGAAACGCTCGCGATAGCGCATCTGCAAATCCTGGAGCCGTTCGACGACGCGGATCGTGCCGAGCGCCGATTCGGTCACGGCTTCCAGAAAGAAGCTGATCCACGCCAGCCATTCGCCCTTGCGCGACACCTCATACATCAGGTCGATATAGCGATCCTTGTGCCGCTCCAGCCACGGCGACATATAAAGCAGCGGCTGCCGCAAGATGTCGCTCTGGATCAGGATCAGCGTGATCAGCATCCGACCGACGCGGCCATTGCCGTCGGCGAAGGGATGGATCGTCTCGAACTGATAATGCGCCAGCGCCGCGTCAATCAGCGGCGGGATGCCGCCGCGATCCGGCCGGTTGATGAATTTGGCCAGATCGTCCAGCGCATCGGCGGCTTCGCGTGGCGGCGGCGGGATGAAGCGCGCCGTTTCGATCCGCCCCGTCCCGCCGATCCAATTCTGGTCGCGCTTCAACTCGCCCGCATCGACCGCCGCGCCGCGATGCGTCGCAACACCGTCCAGCAACAGGCGGTGCGCATTACGTAACAATCGGCTGGAAATCGGCAACTCGTCGAGCTGACCGATCGCGGTCTCCAACCCCATCACATAATTATAGACCTCGCGGTTATCCTCCCGCTTTCCGGCGTCGCCCGCCCCGGCCTCGAACAGAAAGAGGTCGGACAGCGTCGTATAGGTTCCCTCCATGCCCGACGAGGAAACCGCCTCGCGCCGCTGCAAGGGGCGAATGAGCAGCATCGGGTTGGCCATACCGCGCCCGATACCGCGCAATTCGCCGATCGCTTGCGAGGCGGCCGAGAGCTGCTCCGCCACCGGATTCAAATCGAGCGCGGGCGGCAGCTTCTGCGGCACAAACGCTTTGCGCCCACCGATCGTCGGAACGAGCGTGCCGGTTGCCGCCTTGCCAAACCCGTTTTGCTCCATTCTCGCTTCCTTGAAGAGATGGGATAGTTTTCTACAAAATCTTTGTTTCGTTGAAAACTACTATCTTATGTTCAAGCAGCGTTGAAAACCAAAATGGAGCATTCTTTGATCATGCACGGCACCACGCCCGAACCACACATCCCCCAAAAACGTCAGGCGCCAATTGTCGCGGCGACCGGCTGGACGGTGGGACGAAATCATCCTGACCGAAGCATCGTCGGCAAGACCACCCATGTCGAACACGGCCGCTGGCCGCTGCGCGGGTGTTACGACTGACTCTGGACGCCGCCTTGCCAGCATCGGAATGGAGGCCGATATTTCCTCTTCTCGTCACCCCGGACTTGATCCGGGGTCCCGCTCTGCGACGGTGAAAAGCTGGACCCCGGATCAAGTCTAACGAGCCACGCGTCTCGTTAGAGGATGACGAAACAGAGATATTCGCCCATGCCACAGGAATGTCGGCGCTCGGCAGCACGCCCCCTCAGCCAAAGCGCCGCCGAAACCAGCCCCGCTTTTTCGGAACGATCGGGGGTTGGCCCGAAATTTGGACCAGATAATGGCCCAGGATCGCCGCTTGCTGCTTGGTCATCAGGAACCGGAACAGGTCGGGGTCGTGCTGCTTTGCCGCTTCCGAAGATTGCACGCTTTCGATCCGCAGCATGATGCGGTCGCCCGCATCATGATGGTCCCAGCCGACCAGCGCCCCAAAACTCTCGATCATCTCGCCATGCCCTCCCGGTTTTCGCGCGACCGACGCCCATAGCCCCATGGGGAGTGTACCAGACGATCGGCGTCCTGTCGTCCAACGGGTCGTTTCAGGGCGTCCGATTGGCCCGCCGCGCCGTCCGATCCTGTTTTTCACCGCGCAGGCCAGAAACCCCTTTCCTACAATTTATACATCTGCTTCACCGGTTCGGACGCTGCGGCAGAACCGCTTGCCGATTCCGCTCCGTATCCGCCGCCACCGCATCGCCATTGGGCTGAACTTTCCTGAACTTTGGCGGGCAACCAACCCGCAAAGGCACCGCAATGTCCCATCCCTCGAATATCGTCCACTGCACCGGCCCCGGCGACCCGCACGCGCTCGACGGCATCTCCCCCCGCCACCGCACCGGCGACCTCGATGCGCGCTGTCCGGTCTGCGCGGGGCATGGCCAGTGGAATAGCCAGATCGACCTGCTCAGCCACCGCTCGATCCGCGTCCCCTGTCCCAAATGCGACGGGCGCGGGTGGATCGAGACCGGGGCCGACTTGGTCCCCTCGCACGACATCACCCTGTCGCCGGGCGGCCACCCGATGTGGACGGTGCGGCTCGATCCCTCCGACGATGTGGAATGACAACCGCGCGGCCTGACGGCGCAGCCGCTTGAACCGGCGGAACTCCCTTCCCTCTCAGGACTTTCTCTTATGCGTGGGGCAAAACAGAGCATGCCCGCGCCCGCTTGGCCCGGCACGCGACCCGAATGGAGTGATGTCGATGAACAAGCTGATGATCCTGCCCCTCGCCGCCGTTACCGCGCTCGCGTCTGGCTGCGCCGGGACCTATGGCGGTGTTGGCGCCGGTGCCGGCTATGACGATGGCGGCTATGGCTATTATGATCCGGGCTATTACGCCCAAAACGGCAATTATGATTATAACCGCCCCGACCCGCGCCACGGCGGCTATTATGCCGATCAATATTACCGCACCGACCGCCGGTACAAGGAACGCCGTCTGTCGAACAACGACCGCGTCTATCGCGGCCGCGACAATAAATATTATTGCCGCCGCAACGATGGCTCGACCGGGCTGATCGTCGGCGGCGTCGTCGGCGGGATCGCGGGCAACGCCATCGCCCCGGGCGGGTCGGAGACGCTGGGCACCATCCTCGGCGCGGTCGGCGGCGCGGTGGCGGGCCGCGCGATCGAACGCGGCGGCAACAACGACGTGCGCTGCCGCTGAGCATCGCGGCGCGGCGGCTTGCCCGGCGTTGCCGGTGTCCCCAGCATTCGCCCGATCACGCCCGCGCGCTGGCGCTGGACCGACGAATTTTACAGCTGGGACGCCGCGCCCGCCGCCGACGCGCGGGTGCTGGTGCGGCTCGAACCCAGGCTCCGCATGGGCGATCATGCGCTGGTCTGGTGGCGCTGCGACGCGCGGGCGCGGACCTTCTATTCGGCGCTCGGCCACCGCGCC
>CAZCUW010000179.1:0-3031 GCA_964502035.1 uncultured Sphingopyxis sp.
GACCTCGCCACCGTCCGCTTCTGTCAAAAGCCGACTTTATCAACAGCATCGACCAGTAGCTGCCATAAAGTTCCTCCCCGGAACGGGGAGGGGGACCGCCGCGAAGCGGGGGTGGAGGGGCCGCGACGGTGCGTCATGGCGCGAGGTTTCGACCCCTCCGTCAGCCCTACGGGCTGCCACCTCCCCGTTCCGGGGAGGATCAGGAAATGCCCGCCCTCCACCCCAAAAAGCGGACAATCCTCGCCGGTTGTCCTGCGTGACGGACGATTGTGCCTACTTGCCAGCCGCAACGATCCCCGCCAGATTGGTTTTGAAAAGAAACCAAAGAAGCCCAAGGGAGCGATGTCGATGACCGGCGATTTCGAACTGCAGCGCGTGACGCTCTCGACCGAGGTCGAACTCGACGTCGTCGACATCGGCCCGCGCGATGCGCCGGTGCTGATCTTTCTCCACGGCTTTCCCGAATCGCACCGCACCTGGCGGTATCAGTTGCCGCATTTTTCGACCCGCTTCCGCTGCATCGCGCCCGATCAGCGCGGTTATCGCGGATCGTCGAAGCCTGAGGACGCCGAATCCTATACCCCCGACAAGCTGATCGCCGACATTTTTGCGCTCGCCGATGCGCTGGGGGTTGGTGAGTTTACCATCGTCGGCCACGACTGGGGCGGGGCGATTGCGTGGGGCGTGGCGCTCGGCGGGCAGCCGAACGGGCTGCATCCGGCGTGGTCGGGGCGCGTCACGCGCGCCGTCATCGCCAATGCGCCGCATCCGGCGATCTTTCAGCGCCTGCTGTTTACCAACCAGCAGCAGCGCGCCGCGAGCCAATACATCAGCATTTTCCGCGACCCGGCGAGCGACGCGATGATCGAGCAACATGGCATCGCCGGGATCCTTGCGCACGCCTTTGCCGGGCGGGTGCCGAGCGGCGGCATCCAGCCGCCCGACGAGATTGCGCGATTGCTGAAGGATTGGAAGGATCGCGACGCCTGCCGCGCGATGATCAATTGGTATCGCGGCTCACCCGCTATCGTCCCGGCGATGGACGCACCTTATGCCGAGCCGCCCGCGATGCCGTTTCCCAAACTCGCCATCCCGACGCTCGTGGTCTGGGCGCTCGACGATGTCGCGCTGCCGCCGTGCAACCTTGACGGGATCGCCGACCTCGTCCCCGATGTGCGGATCGTTCACGTCGCCGACTGCGGCCATTTCGTGCCGTGGGAGGCGCCGGATGCCGTCAATGCCGCAATGAACGATTTTCTGACAAGCGACTGATCGGAGCCACATCACCCTTGCCCAAAAAAAGGTGGCGGGCGGCGTGTTCGCCGCCCGCCTGGGGGGGGTCTGTTAAGGCGTATCGATGACACGCGAAAGGGTCTGTCCAACGGCAGTTTTTCCCCATTTCCTGCCGTCATCCGAAGATTTTGGAGGGGCGATTTAACCATAGGTTTGGCGCAAATGTCAGGCTTTCAGATTCTCCCCAACTTGCCATACTCGTGTCATGGAAGTGGGAGGACTCAGGGTCGCCTCGATCGTTGACCGGATCGACGGGCCAGTGAACTGGACGATCGAACGCGATGTCCATGTGCTGTATCTGTACGAAGCAGGCAGCTATCACTGGCTTGAAACATGGCTCGATGAACAGCGCACGTCGCTGGGCGATCCGCTGCCCGGCGAGATGTGGTTGGCGCCCGCCGGGCGTCGCTATCATGGCACCGCAAAAGGCGGCGGGGTTCGCTATATCGAGGTCGAAATTCCCGCCACGCGGCTGGTGGTGGCGTCAGATATGCGCGCGCTGGCGGGCCATTACGACCTGACGCTGGCGGCGCTGGTGCGCGCCGTCGCCGCGGGGGATGCCGCGGCGGTCGATCCGCTGATCACGATCTTGGCCAAAACGCAGGAAACAATGGTCGTTCGCCCCGCCGCGCCCGCGGTAACCCAACGGATCAATGATCTGATGGCCCATATCCAGACCCAGCTCGAACTGTCGCTCACCGTCGAGGAAATGGCGGCCGAGGTGGGCATGTCGGTCAACAGCCTGATCGTCCATTTTGCGCGCGCGACAGGCTATACACCGGCCCAATATATGCTGCGCCAACGGCTCCGCCGCGCCTGCTGGTTCCTGATGCACCGACCGTTGTCGGTGGCCGAAATCGCCTTTGCCACGGGCTTTTCCAGCCATGCGCATCTGTGCGCAATCTTTCGCCGCAAGCTGGGCACGTCGCCGGGCGATTGGCGACGGCGTCATATATCGGCCATTCTGCCGCCAGCCTGGGAGGAGTGACGAAGCTAGTTTTCCGGCCGCAGCAAACAGCCGCTAGCACCGGCATAGCGCGCGCTGCGCGACGCGAGCAGCGGGACGCTGCCGGTCACCGTCTTGGTCGCCGGATCTTCGCTCAGCGACACCATTTCCATGCCGGGTTCAAAATCGCTCTGACAGCTGTCCAGGCTGCGCCCCTGGACATAGCGGCACGAGCAGCCGACCCGCGCCGCATAGGCTGAACCCAGTTCGGCCTGCGCCTTGAACGACGGAAATTGCCAGATCGCAAAAATCGCGAACAGCACCGCCGCCACCAGCGCCCACGGCAGGCAACCGCCCCAGTGACTGGGCTTTTTGCGCGATGTCGGCGGGTTAGCGGTCGGTGTTTCGGGGGGTGGTGCCGCGGTCGGCGTCTCGCCCGTTGAAGGACCGGTCGGGTTGATGCTAGTCACTGGTCCCATGATCACGAAAAAACGGCTGCTGGCAAGTGCCGCTCTCGCGATGCTCGGGGCTCTGTCGCTGGCGCAGGCGGCGGGGCAGGGCAATCTGGCGCCCGCGTCGCCCGCGCCGAAGTTCGGCGCGTCGCTCGACGGCGTGGCCGCCACCGATACGCTGCAACCGCTGCCCGCGCTACCCACGGCGATCAAAGCGCGCGCCGACGCGCTGTTCATCGATGCCGACGATGTCGGGCAGACACGCGCGCTGTTCATCCTGCGCGACGGCGCGCGCTTTGATCGCCGTGGGTAGCGCGGGCAGCGGTTGCAGCGTATCGGT
>CAZCUW010000180.1:0-3014 GCA_964502035.1 uncultured Sphingopyxis sp.
GCTGGGAAGTCTGGTGCGACGGGATGGAAGTCACCCAGTTCACCTATTTCCAGCAAATGGGCGGCTTCGACTGCAAACCCGTCGCGGGCGAGCTGACCTACGGGCTCGAACGCCTCGCCATGTATATCCAGAATGTCGACAATGTGTATGACCTGCGCTTTTCCGACCCCGTCGGTGACGTGCCCGGGGTCAGCTATGGCGATGTGTTCCTTGAGAATGAAAGGCAATTCTCGAAATGGAATTTCGAGGTCGCCGACACCGACAGCCTGTTCGCGGGCTTCAAGGCGGCCGAGGCCGAGTGCAACCGCGCGATCGACGCGGGCGTGCCGCTCGCCGCCTATGATCAGGCGATCGAGGCCAGCCACCTGTTCAACCTGCTCCAGGCGCGCGGCGTGATCAGCGTCCAGGAACGCGCCAATTACATGGCGCGCGTCCGCGACCTGGCAAAGGGCAGCTGCAAGGCATGGATCGACAGCCAGTCGGCCGCGTGGACCGCGAAATATCCGGGGTGGACGCTGTGATGGCCGCCCAAAATCCTCCCCGGCACGGGGAGGGGGACCGCGCGAAGCGTGGTGGAGGGGGCTTGCGAGGCCTGCAACGTCCGCAAGTTTACGCCGCCCGCAAGCTGCGCAGCGAAATGACTCTGCCCGAGGTTCTTCTTTGGGAGCAAATTCGCGCTCAGAAGCTCGGTGTAAAATTTCGTCGGCAGCATCCAGTTGGCGCGTATGTCGCCGACTTTTGTTCGATGGCGGCGAAGCTGATCGTTGAAATCGACGGTGAGGCGCATGACCGCGGCACGGCGCCTGCGCGTGACGCTGCGCGCGATGCGTTTCTAGCTGCGCATGGATTTGAAGTCGTTCGCGTGACGGCAAAGGATGTGCTGGGAAATATGAATGGCGTAGTCACGCTGCTGCGGTCGAAGGCCGCGAACCCCCTCCACCACGCCTTCGGCGCGGTCCCCCTCCCCGCAAGCGGGGAGGATCAATAATGACCGACTTCCTTCTCGAACTGCGCTCGGAAGAAATCCCGGCGCGGATGCAGGCCGGTGCGCGCGCCGAACTCGACAAATTGTTCCGCGCTCAGATGTCCGCCGCGGGTCTCGATGTCGGCGACCTCACCATCTGGTCGACCCCGCGCCGCCTCGCGCTGATTGCCAAGGGCCTGCCCGACGCGACCGCCGCGGTCAGCGAAGAACTGAAAGGCCCGCGCAGCAGCGCGCCGCCGCAGGCGCTCGAAGGATTCCTGCGCAAGACCGGCCTGACGCAGGACCAGCTCGAAGACCGCGACGGCGTCTATTTCGCGGTGATCGACAAGCCCGGCCGCGCCACCGCCGCGGTGCTGGCCGAGGCGATCCCGGCGATCATCCGCGCCTTTGCCTGGCCCAAGTCGATGCGCTGGGGCAAGGACAGCGCCAGCAGCGAAAGCCTGCGCTGGGTGCGCCCGCTGTCGGGCATCGTCGCGATCTTTGGTGAAGAGCTGATTCCGTGTGAAGTTAGCGGGATTTCCGCGGGCTATGCCACGCGCGGCCACCGCTTCCACTGCCCGGGCGAAATCACCATCGGTTCGGCATCCGACTATGCCGAAAAGCTGCGCGCATGCCACGTCATCGTCGATCACGAAGAACGCCAGGCGATCATCCGCGGCGGCGCCGCGAAAGCCGCGGCCGATGCCGGGCTGACGCTGGTAGCGGACGAGGGGCTGGTGATCGAGAATGCCGGGCTGACCGAATGGCCGGTCCCATTGCTCGGCCGCTTCGACGAAGCGTTTCTGGCAGTACCGCCCGAAGTCATCCAGCTGACCGCGCGCGTGAACCAGAAATATTTCGTCGTGAACGACGCCGCGGGCAAGCTCGCGAACGGCTTCGTCTGCACCGCGAATATCGACGCGGTCGATGGCGGGGCAGAGATCGTGGCGGGGAACCGCAAGGTGCTCGCCGCGCGGCTGTCCGATGCGCGCTTCTTCTGGGAGCAGGATCGCAAGACCCGGCTGGAAGACCATGCGAAGAAGCTGGACCGGATTACGTTCCACGAGAAGCTGGGGACGGTGGCCGACAAGGTCGAGCGGGTTGCGAAGCTGGCGCGGTGGTTGGTCGAAGAAGGCATCGTCACCCACCGTTCCCCCGCGAAAGCGGGGGTCCAGGGCGGCACGGCACCAACGTCGGCGTCAGCCCGCCCTGGACCCCCGCTTTCGCGGGGGAGCAGCGAGATTTCGACGGCGGAACTCGCAGACCAGGCCGAACTCGCCGCGCGGCTTTGCAAAGCCGATCTCGTCACCGAAATGGTCGGCGAATTCCCCGAGCTGCAAGGCCTGATGGGCGGCTATTACGCCCGCGCCGAAGGCTTGCCCGATGCCGTCGCCGACGCGATCCGCGATCATTATAAGCCGGTCGGGCAGGGTGATGATGTGCCGACCGCGCCGGTGACAGTGGCTGTGGCGCTGGCGGATAAGCTGGATACGCTAGTTGGGTTTTTTGGCTGGGAAATGTGGCCGACCGGATCGAAAGATCCCTTTGCCCTACGACGGGCCGCGATTGCGATTCTCGGTGTCGTTTCGTTGAACGAGCTTCGCACCGCGCTAAGCGAGCTTGTTAATGCCGCAGCGCAGTCGCATCTGGATAGGCTGACGGAGTCGCGGCGCGAGGATTTTGTCCAAGCGATCCGATCTAGCGCCGTCGATTTCTTCATCGACCGCCTAAAGGTCCAGCAACGCGAGGCCGGCGTTCGTCACGACCTGATCGACGCGGTGTTTGCACTCGGGGGCGAGGATGATCTGGTTCGCCTGCTCGCGCGTGTGAAGGCTTTGCAGGCGTTTATGGCGAGCGATGACGGGCCGAATTTGCTGGCGGGGTATAAACGTGCGGCGAATATTTTGAAGCAATCCTCCCCGGAACGGGGAGGTGGCGCGCGCGAAGCGCGTGACGGAGGGGGCTCTCGTCCTGGCACGTCGCTTGAGGCCGCACCCCCCCTCCACCACCCTTCGGGCGGTCCCCCTCCCCGTACCGGGGAGGATTTGGC
>CAZCUW010000181.1:0-2786 GCA_964502035.1 uncultured Sphingopyxis sp.
CGCGAACAGCGCCGAGCGCGCGATCGGCTTTGCCGCCAACGCTCCGGCGGGCGGGGCGCTGGTGATTTTGATGACCGACGCGACGCTGCCACCGCTGGACGGCGTGGCGTTCAGCGCCGCCGAGCGTCAGGCGGTGACTGCCGCGATCGCCGCGGCGACGTTCGAGGGCAAGGCGGAATCGACGCTGTCGCTGCGCGGGATCGGCGCACATCCGCGCATCCTGCTGGTCGGCACCGGCGCCACCCCGACCTCGCTTGCGCTCGCCGAGGCAGGCGGGAAGGCGGCGCAGGAACTGAAAAGCGAAGCGCAGCCGGTGACGATCGCCGGGGCGTTTGGCGATGCCTCGGCCGCCGACGTCGCTTATGGCTTCGCGCTCGGCCAATATCGTTTCGACCGCTACAAGACCGCCGACAAAAAGGCGCCGCCAACCGGCGCCGTCACGATCGTCGGTGCCAATCCCGCGGCCGCCGAAGCGGCGTTTTCGGGCCGCTGGAAACCCCTCACCGACGGCGTTCGCCTGTCGCGCGATCTGGCCAACGAACCCGCCAACGTCATCTATCCCGAAAGTTTCGTCGCCCGCGTCCGCGAAGCCTTTGCCGGAACCGCCGGGGTCAGCATCGAGGTGCTCGACGAAGCGGCGATGCGCAAACTTGGCATGGGAACGATCGTCGGCGTCGGGCAGGGCAGCCCGCGCGGGTCGCGGCTGATGCTGGTGCGCTATCGCGGCGCGGGCGCGCCCGCCGCGCCGATGGCGTTTGTCGGCAAGGGCATCACCTTTGATTCGGGCGGCATTTCGCTGAAACCCGGCGCTGGCATGTGGGACATGAAGGGCGACATGTCGGGCGCCGCCTCGGTGATGGGCGCGGTGCTCTCGCTCGCAAAATCGCGCGCGCCCGCCCATGTCGTCGGGGTTGCCGCGCTCGCCGAAAATATGCCCGACGGCAATGCCCAGCGCCCCGGCGACGTCACCCGCACCATGTCGGGCAAGACGATCGAGATGCTCAACAGCGACGCCGAAGGGCGCCTCGTCCTCGCCGACGCCAATGAATATGTGGCGCAGGCGTATAAACCGCGCGCGATCGTCAATATCGCGACGCTGACCGGCGCCATCGTCGGCGCGCTCGACGATCAATATGCCGGGCTGTTTGCGCGCGATGAGGCGCTGGCCGCCAACCTGCTCGCCGCCGGGAAGGTCAGCGGCGAGGAATTGTGGCGGATGCCGCTCCACAAAAATTACGCCGAAAAGATCAAGTCGGACATCGCCGACATCCGCAACATCACCCCCAACCAGGGGCCGGGCGCCAGCATCGGCGCGCATGTCATCGGCTATTTCGTCGACGAAGCGACGCCATGGGCTCATCTCGACATCGCCGGGGTGAACCAGGCCGACAAGGCATCGTCGCTGGTCCCGAAGGGCATGAGCGGTTTCGGCGTGCGCTTGCTCGATCAACTGGCGCGCAGCGGGGAATAAGCCACCGCCGTGTCCCTGCGAAGGCAGGGACCCATCACCCGTTGGCGCAATGTGGCACCGACCGGAGATGGGTCCCCGCCTTCGCGGGGAAACATTCCGCTTCTGATCGAGGCCAACGCAACCCCCTTGTGTTGCCAAATAGCAACACTATCTTGCCAGACAGGAAAGGGGCTTATCCTCCATGAACCTCGAAAAATTCACCGACCGCGCCAAGGGCTTTCTGCAAGCCGCGCAGACGATCGCCATCCGTATGAACCATCAGCGGATCAGCCCCGAGCATATCGCCAAGGCGCTGCTCGAAGACAGCGAAGGCATGGCTGCGGGCCTGATCGCCAAGAGCGGCGGCGATGCGCCGCGCGCGGTCGCCGGTATCGACGCCCTGCTCGCCAAGGTGCCCGCGGTGTCAGGATCGGGCGCGCAGGCCACCCCCGGGCTCGACAATGACGCGGTGCGCCTGCTCGACCAGGCCGAACAGGTCGCAACCAAGGCCGGCGACGGCTATGTCACCGTCGAGCGGCTGTTGCTCGCGATGGTGCTTTCCGCCAGCACGCCCGTCGGCAAGGCCTTCGCCGACGCGGGCGTGAAGGCCGACGCGCTCAATGCGGCGATCAACGATCTGCGCGGCGGGCGCAGCGCCGACACCGCGAGCAGCGAAGACCGCTACGACGCGCTCAAGAAATTCGCCCGCGACCTCACCGACGTCGCGCGGGCCGGCAAGCTCGACCCCGTGATCGGCCGCGACGAGGAAATCCGCCGCACCATCCAGATCCTCGCGCGCCGGACCAAGAACAACCCGGTGCTGATCGGCGAGCCCGGGGTCGGCAAGACCGCGATCGCCGAAGGGCTGGCGCTGCGCATCGTCAACGGCGACGTTCCCGACAGCCTGAAAGACCGTCGTCTGCTGTCGCTCGACATGGGATCGCTGATCGCCGGGGCCAAATATCGCGGCGAGTTCGAGGAACGGCTCAAGGGCGTGCTCGACGATGTGAAGGCCGCCGAGGGCGAGATCATCCTGTTCATCGACGAAATGCACACGCTGGTCGGCGCCGGCAAGGGCGAGGGCGCGATGGACGCTTCGAACCTGCTCAAGCCCGCGCTCGCCCGCGGCGAGCTGCATTGCATCGGCGCGACGACGCTCGACGAATATCGCAAGCATGTCGAAAAAGACCCCGCGCTCCAGCGGCGCTTCCAGCCGGTGTTCGTCGGCGAACCGACGGTCGAGGATTCGATCTCGATCCTGCGCGGGCTGAAGGAAAAATACGAGCTGCACCATGGCGTGCGGATCACCGACGGCGCGATCGTCGCCGCGGCGACG
>CAZCUW010000182.1:0-2575 GCA_964502035.1 uncultured Sphingopyxis sp.
CTAGTCACGCAGCACAGGAGAACTTGATCTCCATGCGCTGCGTGGCTGGCCTGTCGGACTAGGCAAAGTCGACGGCTCAAAGGCGAGCGGCCAAACCCGCGTGTGACCGGCAGGGAGCCGATTTGACTGAATGGCCGATGCGCGGCCGTCCGGTCGTGGGTTCGGCCTAGGGACACGTCGCCAAAAAGCGTGTCGCTGCCGCCACTGCCTCGGCTCCGAAAGCTGCTGGGCATGCATCTGGCCGCGCAGATTGGCTCGCCTCGGGCGGTTATCAGGCGACGTAGGCCCCTCTACCACTCGCCACCAAGGTTCCGTCTGCGGCTAGGATCCGGGTAGCCGCGACGCTTATCTGCCGCCCTAATTTCACCGGGCTGCCGATCGCGCGAAGCGGCCCCAGCTTGGCCGGTCGGTGAAAATCCACATGGAGGTCCGCCGTCGCCCGCGCAGCACCCCCCATCGCGATGATCGTATAGAGGCCGGTCAGATCGATCAAAGCCGATACGATGCCACCATGCGCCGCGCCGACCGTCGGATTTGAGATGATTTCGTCTCGCCAAGGCATGGAGATCACCAACTCGTTGGCGCCGACCTCAGCGATGCTGAGCCCGAGCCAGCGGTGAAAAGGGGCCAGCGCCAATAGGTCACGTAATTCCTCAAGCCCCGGGACGGCGGGGGCATTCATGATTTCATTTCCGCTTCATGGATGCCGAGCAAAAACTCTAGGATCGATTGCCCGAAAGCGTCGTTCTCGTCCCCCACCACCATATGAGTCGCATTCGCAATGTCGCTATACGCCATATGAGGGACAAGGCCCTGGAAATGCTTGACGGCTTCCAGCGAGACGAGATCGCTTGACCCGCCGCGGATCAGATGCACCGGCAAGGTCAAGCAGGCAGCGGCCGCGCTGAGCTCGGTGCGGCCATGGTCGCTGGAAACGCCGCCGCCCTGCTGCGTCACTCTTTCGATGAAGGCGGGGTCCCAGTGCCAATAGAAGCGTTCATCGTCCTTGCGGCGCAGATAGTGTGCTAGCCCGGCCGAAGCCTTCCGGCTGGGGCGATGGGGCAGATAGTCGGCAATGACCTGTGCGGCCTCTTCCACCGACGCAAAACCATCGCGCGCATGCGCCGCCATGAAACCGACCACGCGGGCGACGCCGCTCGGTTCCATCTGAGGTGTGACGTCGACCAGCGTCAGCGATCCGAAACTTCCCGGTGCGCATTTTCCCTCGGCGATGATCCCGGCCAGGCCACCAAGAGACGCGCCAATCAGCGCCGGTTTGCTCGCCGTCGCCGCAGCGATCTCGACGAGATCGGCCGCAAAATCGGAGATATCATAGGCTCCGTCGCTGGCCCATGCACTCTCGCCGTGCCCGCGCATATCGACTGCGATGGTCCGGAAACCATGGCTCGCGAGCCGGTGGGCTACCGCCCTCCATGCCCTTCGGGTCTGTCCGCCGCCGTGCGCGAGGATTACCGGTAATCCGAGTTCCGGGCCATCAACCGACGCTGCGATTTCATGGCCCGCTTTCCCGGCAAGCGTGATCGACTGATCAATCATTCCACGATCATACTATATCATATCTTACAGTAAAGGGTTTTCAGAATATGATGTTGGCTCTACAGTCCATGACGATGGTTGAACCTCGCAATACAAGCGGCATCTCTCCCGCGAAAAGTCTTCTGACGGCCTCAGACGAGTTTGTCTTTCTCATCGAGGAAGTGCCCCGCAAACTGCGTCGGAAGTTTGATGCCTCAACGGCGCGCTTCGGATTGACGCGAACCCAGTGGCGCGCGCTCGTCTATATCTATCGGACCCCGGGCATGACCCAAACCGACCTCTCCAAATGCCTCGAACTGGAGCGTGCCAGCGTTGGCCATGTTGTCGACCAGCTGGAAAGAATGGTGCTCGCGGAACGGCGCGCTGCCAAGGGCGACCGGCGCGTCTGGGAACTTCATCTTTTGCCCCGAGCGATCGAAATCCTGCCTCAGCTGCGCGCCGAAGCCGACATGATCTAC
Source organism: uncultured Sphingopyxis sp. (assembly GCA_964502035.1). Lineage (GTDB taxonomy): Bacteria > Pseudomonadota > Alphaproteobacteria > Sphingomonadales > Sphingomonadaceae > Sphingopyxis. The sequence goes on from CAZCUW010000182.1 coordinate 2,016, forward strand.
GCGCGACTGCTCCATATGATTTCCCCAACTGAGATACGCGCGATGCGCTCATTGCTGACGAAAATGTCCGGCAATCTCGAAAGCGGATCGGAAGACATGCCTCCTCGATAGGAGCCGTGGAAGATTTGAAATGGCCGACGCCATTCATCGTCAGCAAGCCGATATCCCCAACTGGCACCGCTCGCGTCTGAGGCGGCGCGCCGCGGCCGTTCTGCCCCCGCTGCATCAGGTTGCCAGCACTGACGGCTAACTAATTGCGAATATCGCGGCACGGAGCCCTACCTGCCTCCCGCCGTGTTGCAGAATAGTCCGATCGAGCCGGCAATCGTTCGGCGGTGAGCGCCCTCCCGCGAGGCGGGCCGCTCTTGGCTTCGCGTGCCAGCGCCAATTGACCGACGAGCTATTTCGTGCAACGAGTTGTCTACCAAGAAACGAACCTCTGCGTGGAGACCGACATGGCTCAACCCGAGCGCTTCATGTGAGGGCGGATTGCCGGTGCTGTCCGCCGTCAGCACCAATGGCACAGATTTGAGGTTGTGATTTAAGGAGGATTTGGGCTT
>CAZCUW010000183.1:0-2527 GCA_964502035.1 uncultured Sphingopyxis sp.
TCCCCGAACCGATTGCCCAGCCCGCCCCGCCTGCCCCTGCCCCGAAAGCAGCGGCGCCGAAGCCAGCGGCAACGCCCAAACCGGCGGCGAAACCGGCCGTCAGGAAAGTCGCCGAGAAGCCGCCGGTCGCGAAACCCGCGAAAAAGGTCGCGGCCAAACCCGCACCCGGCGAGCCAGCCACCGCGCCCGCCGCGGAACCGGCCATTCTGCCGCCACCCGCCGCAGCCCCCGCCGCAACCCCAACCGCGGCGGCCAAGGCGGACAATCTGCAATTGCTGAAGGGCGTCGGACCGAAGATGGTGGGGCTGCTGAACGGTCTTGGCGTCACCAGTTTCCAGCAGATCGCCGCCTGGACCGACGCCGACGTCGCCGCCATCGACCCGCAGCTCGGCGCGTTCCAGGGCCGCATCGCGCGCGACAATATCGTCGACCAGGCAGGCTATCTCGCGCGCGGCGACAAGGCCGGGTTCGAGACCAAATATGGCGCCCTCGGCGGCGAAATCTGAACCGCACGAATCGCGTTTCAAGGCCCGGACAAGCAGCATGATCGTCGGCTGGCGGTCGTTGGGGGACTTACACGATCGTCATCCCGGACGTGACCCGGGATGACGAATGGCGGGAATCGACCGATTGCGGACATGCGGCCTTATAGCCCCTCCCCTTCAGGGGAGGGGCAACGGAGACTTGGCAGCTTGCTGCCTAGTCGTAGTGGGGTGGGGGTTCGCAACCTTGCGCAAGGCCGCTGGCCCCCACCCGCTGCGACTAACGAACAGGTTCGTAAGTCTCGCTGCCCTCCCCTGAAGGGGAGGGCGTGATTGTTTCGCTACGTCCGCTCCCCACCCCAAAAGCCGCCATCCGCCGCAAATAAAAACGCTGTCCTACATTATTCCGCTGTGCCAGCCTTGGTGTCAGCTCTTTCAATTTGTAAGCAAACGCGGTCGCCGCCCGGATTCCGGATACGGCCAGGATGCAGCCGCCATCTGTCCGCCGAGCGCGAGAGATTCCGTGCTGCACTAGGCTGAACTTTACTGAACTTTGGCGTGATGACCGATCGATGCGCCGACCGGATCGCGACGCCGACCCGCGATAACCGAAGACGGAAATGGCTGCTCGCCACCGCAAAGCGGACATCGTTCCAGCGCGAACAAACCGCGGCCCTACCTTATTCCCAGCACATGGCTTACAGCGGCCAGCGCGCCTATGCCTCGTCCGAATCATCCTTCGGCTTGCGGATCTCGGTGACCAGCAGCTTGTCGATCTTGCGCCCGTCCATGTCGACGATCTCGAACCGCCAGCCTCTGTCGGTAAAAGTCTCGCCTTCCTTGGGCAGACGTTTCAGGATCGCCAGCGCATGGCCGGCCGCGGTCGCATAATCGCGGTCCTCGCCCAGCTCGATCCCCAGCCGTTCGGCCATCTGGTCGGCGGGCATCGACCCCGCGATCAGCAGGCTGCCGTCGTCGCGCTCGACGACGAACGGCTCGCTGCCGATATCCTGATCGGACGCAAATTCGCCGGCGATCGCCGACAGCAGGTCGGCGGGGGTGACCAATCCGTCGAAATGTCCATATTCGTCGTGAACCAACAGCATCGGCACATCGGCAACGCGCAGCGCTTCGAGCGCGTCCATCGCGTCGATCTGGTCGTGGATGACCTTTGCCGGGCGCATCAACTGCTCCAGGTCGAGCGCCTCGCCGCGAAACAGCGCCGCGGCGATATCGCGCGCCTGCACCACCCCGACGATGTCGTCGACCGACCCGCGCGCCACCGGGATCCGGGTATGCGGCGTATCGAGCAGCATCGCGCGGACGGCGTCGGCGTCCGACGCGATATCGATCCAGTCGACATCGATGCGCGGGGTCATCACCTCGCGCACCGGACGATCGGCGAGGCGCACGACGCCCGAAATGATCGCGCGCTCGCTTTCCTCGATCACCCCCGATTTCGACGCCTCGGCGACGATCAGGTGCAGTTCCTCGGCGGTCACCCGATCCTCCGATTCGCGGTTGAGGCCGAGCAGGCGGAACACCAGCGCCGAGCTGCGATCGAGCAGCCACACCAGCGGCGCGCCGATTTTCGACAACCACAGCATCGGCAGCGCCATGAAAATGGCGATCGGTTCGGGGGCGCGCAGCGCGAATTGCTTGGGCACCAGTTCGCCCGCGATCAGCGAGAAATAGGTTGTCACCGCAATCACCAACGCGAATCCGACGGTGAGCGCGGTTTCGTCGTCGAGCCCCAACAGCGGCTGCAACCGGTCGCCCACCGGGCCGCCCAGGCTGGCGCCAGAATAGGCGCCCGCGAGAATGCCGATCAGCGTGATGCCGACCTGCACCGTCGATAGGAACCGCCCCGGGTCGGCGGCGAGCTGGCGGGCGACCGCCGCCCCCCGGCTGCCGCGCTTTTCGGCGGCCTGCAGCCGCGGCGCGCGCGCCGAGACGATCGCCAGTTCGGACATCGCAAAAACGCCGTTGAGCAGGATCAGGACGGCGATGATCGCCACGTCGGACCAGGGGAAAGGGGTCATGCG
>CAZCUW010000184.1:0-2284 GCA_964502035.1 uncultured Sphingopyxis sp.
GACGCTGATCATTCCAGGAATGGACGAGAGGCATCCACAAGCGTTAGCGGAGCAGCTCGCTGACCTGCTGCCGCACGGCAAGCTGGCTGCGGCAGCAATCTCGGATGCGATCGTGACAGCCGAGGATTTCGCTCGATGCCTGGCGCCTGCCATCCGCGAATTCCTGAACGAGCTTCCTCCGCTGCCCACAGCATCAGCAGGCCCTGATTAACCGCCCAGCTTCACTCAAGGTAGCCGAGCTTTTGGCCGGCATGGGCAAGCCCAATAGTCATTTGGCGAGATGACTTGCGTCACAAATCGGTGGCATCAGGCACCAGTCGCCCCGATGCCGTAAATCGTTTCTTGCAGTCATATGACTTTGGAAGGAGCCTAACGGAAATTCACGTCGGAACGCTTGGAATCTGAATGGTTTCACCTGTATAGACGGGTGATGGATCTTATGCCTCGACTGAACTCGAACAGCGCCCAGCGGTCTGCCGACGGCGCTTCCCCGGATGCCCCACCGCGCTACGCAGCGATCAAGCAAAGCATCCATGATGCTATCCGCGAAGGCCGTTTGAAACCGGGAGACCGCGTGCCGTCGGAAGCCGATCTGGTCGGGCAATTCGACGTCTCGCGCATGACGGCGAACCGGGCGCTTCGCGAATTGCAATCGGCAGGTATCATCGTCCGCCGCGCGGGTAGTGGCTCGTTCATCGCCGAGCCAAAGCCGATCGGCCATATGATCGAGATCCGGAATATCGCCGAGGAAATTCGCGGACGCGGTCATGACTACCGGGCGAGAGTCATCCAGAATGTCGAGGAGAAGGCCAGCGCCGAAACCGCCGCGCTGCTGGAGGTGCCGGTGGGCACGAAAATCTTCCATTCGATCATCGTTCACCACGAGGCCGAGTTCCCGATCCAGCTCGAAGAGCGGTTCGTACTTGCGTCCGCCGCGCCGGATTATGGCACGCTAGATTTTACGCAGCTCACGCCCAACGAATATTTGACGCGCACCGCGCCGCTCGAGCGGGTCGAACACCGCGTCCGCGCGGAAATGCCCGACGCGCGCACGCGCGGCATGCTCGGTCTCAACGAGGGGGAACCGGTTCTGCGCATGACGCGGCGGACCTGGAGCAACGGTCGGCTGGTGTCGCACGCCTGGCTCTCCCATCCCGGCACGCGCTTCGAACTTTCCGCCGCCTTTTCGGTCGACGACTGACGCGTCAGGCCGTGCTGCGGGTAACGACGGGCTTGCGGCGACGGCGCAGCCAGCGAAAATCGGCGCGGCTGAAGCTTTTGAAGAGTAGATAGAAACCGGTCCCCGAAAGCCACAGCGCCCCGAAAGCGACGAAGATGATCAACGGGTGGTTGAAGCTCTTCCGGTTCACATAATCCATGTTGTGGAGCATCCAGAAGAAATCCCAGGTCCGCCAGGTATCGCCGCGCATCACGAGGAAGCGCGCCGTGTCGAGCGAGACATAGGCGCTGCTGTTCTCGGCGTCGGAAAAGTCGACGCGCCACATCGCACCTTCATGGTCGCGTGATTCCAGGTTTGGCTTGGCAATCACGCTCACCTTGCGGATTGGTGCCTCGTTCATCATCGTTGCGACTTCGCGGGCCATCCCCTCATCGACGCGGATATCCTCGCCGCTCGTAGCGTCGACCAGCCGCACGCCCTTGGCGGTGCGGAGTTCGTAGATCGGTCGGACGCCAAGATCGCGCAAAACCACCCCGGTGACGGGCTCACCGCGCGGCAAGCTGGCGATGTCGAAATACTCTCCGGCCGGCAAAGGGTGCGCATGCGACATCCCGCCGCCGTGTCCCCCGACCTTGTCCTTGTCGAGCAGCGCCATCACCGAGCCGCTGAGCGCCCAGAGCAGAAACTGGAGACCCAGGATCAGCCCCACCCATTTGTGGATGCGCCGGAAGAAGAGCGGCGTCAGTCGGATGCGTTTCATGCCTGCTTCCTCTTGCGGCGTTTGAAGGACCAGATCAGCAGCCACGCACCGGAAAGCGCCATCGCGAAGACGCTCCAGGTCGCGATGCGCAGCAACGGGTTGTTGACGTCGGTCCGCTCATCATAGTCCATGATGTGGAGCATCCACGCGAAATCGAAGACGCGCCACAATGCGTGGCGGCGCGAAATGAGCTCGCCGGTCGTCGGCGACAGGTAGAGCGTCGGGCGGTTCCAGCCTTCGAACTCGATCTGCCAATAGGGTGGCTTGCGCGCCTGCATTTCCTGAGGCGCCTCGGTCAAAAGTCGCACCGAGACGATCTCGCCGTCACCGGTGTAGATGCGCCG
>CAZCUW010000185.1:0-2274 GCA_964502035.1 uncultured Sphingopyxis sp.
GCGGCGCGCCGCGCCAGCTGACCTTCGGCCCCTACCACGATGGCGGACCGCTCAGCTGGTCGCGCGACGGGCAGACGCTCTATTTCGGCGCCAACCGCAAACCCGACTGGCAAAATGATCCGGTCGAAGGCGAAATCTACGCGCTCGCCATCGCCAGCGGCCAGGTGACGGCGCTCACCGACCGCGATGGCCCCGACGGCAATCCCGTCGTTTCGCCCGATGGCCAGAAAATCGCCTATGTCGGCTTCGACGACAAGCTGCGCGCCTATGAAAACGCCCAGATTTACGTGATGAACCGCGACGGCTCGGGCCGCCGCAGCCTGACCGCCAATTGGGATTACAGCGCCGACGCGGTCCTCTGGGATAGCGACAGCGGCGGCGTCTATGTCCAATATGACGATCATGGCGAAACCAGAGTGGCGCGCGTCGGCCTCGACGGAACGGTGCGCGACGTCGCCAAGGGTCTGTCGGGCGGCGGGCTCGACCGCCCCTATACCGGCGGCAGCTTCTCGGTGGCGGCAACCGACGCAATTGCCTTCACGGGCGGCACCGCGACCCGCCCTGCCGAAGTCCAGCTGACCAGCGGCGGCAAAACGCGCGTCCTCACCGACCTCAACCGGAGCTTGCGCGAAGTGAAGTCACTCGGCGAAGTCCGCAAGATCACCACTGCGTCCAGCCACGACGGCAAGCCGATCGAAGGCTGGCTCACCCTGCCCCCCGGCCATGTCGATGGCACCAAGGTCCCGCTGATCCTCGAAATCCATGGCGGCCCGTTCGCCGCCTATGGCCCGCATTTCTCGACCGACAACCAGCTGTACGCCGCTGCCGGCTACGCCGTCCTCTCGGCCAACCCGCGCGGTTCGACCAGCTATGGCGCCGCCTTCGCGAACGAGATCGACAAAGCCTATCCCGGCAATGACTATTTCGACCTGATCAGCATCGTCGACCGCGCCATCGAACTCGGGATCGCCGATCCCGAATCGCTGTTCGTCACCGGCGGGTCGGGCGGCGGCGTCCTCACCAGCTGGATCGTCGGCAAGACGAACCGCTTCAAGGCGGCGGTGACGCAAAAGCCGGTGATCAACTGGACGACGCAGGCGCTGACCGCCGACGGCCCCGCCTTTTTCGGCCGCTACTGGCTCGGCGCGATGCCGTGGGAAAAGCCCGAACTGTTCTGGGCGCGCTCGCCGCTGTCGCTGGTCGGCAATGTCGAAACCCCGACGCTCGTCGTTGTCGGCGCCGAGGACTACCGCACCCCGGTCAGCGAGTCCGAGCAATATTATACCGCGCTGCGCCTGCGCGGTGTCCCCACCGCGCTGATCAAGGTGCCCGGCGCCAGCCACGGCGGCATCGCCGCGCGGCCCTCGCAATCGGCCGCCAAGGCCGCGGCAATCCTCGCCTGGTTCGAAAAATACCGCAAAGGCTGGACCCGCCCTGCATCGCCCGCCGCGCGCTGATCCGACGGCGCGGCTGTGATCGCGATCACGGCGGCGCTTTACCGGTCGCCATAGGATGATCGCCACCGGCTGATGGCAGTCCGGCAAGAACGGAAACATGGTCGTGCATAAACTGTTCGTGGTGTCGCTTGCCTTCCTGATGACCGCGCTGCTTCCGTCGGTGTCGCCCGGCCGCGCCGCCGAGCCCGAGTTCACCCCGCTCGACGAGATCGCACGGGTCCGCCAAGCCGGCTGGCGCCCGCTCGAACTCGAACTCTCCTACATCTGGGAATCTGCGCGCCAACCCGCGATCGCGGACCGCGAGATCGAGGTCAAACTGCGCGTCGGGACCGACACCGCCCGGCCCGAGGTGGCACTGATCGCAATGCAGCGCCCCTTCCCGGTCCGGCCGCACGGCATCATCGGCAGCACCGCGCTGATGACCCAGATCTTCCCCTATGGCGCCCATGACGGCAGCAACGGGCATGGCGAACTGCCGCCCGGCGACCTGCTCGACTATGCCGCGGCTTATGACACGCTCGGCTGGACGCTGATCCGCCCGTCCGACCGGCTCGGCGGCAACACGGACCTCGCGCGCGGCACCCCCGACCCCAAGGCGCGCTGCCAGCGCGTCCTGTGGCCCGACACCACCCGCTCACGCACCGAACTGGCGGACAAGGCGCGCCATGCCGGCCTCATCAGCTGACGATCGTCGGCGACACGGCGCCCCGGTCCAAAGCGACCGATCAGGCATTTCCCTCGCTCCTCGGCATCACCGCGCCACCTAGGCTCAGGACCCATTAAACATATTGCGCTGTGTTTGGGTTGGTGATTCAAA
>CAZCUW010000186.1:0-2236 GCA_964502035.1 uncultured Sphingopyxis sp.
GCTGCGCGCGCGCAGCGCCGCCTCGTACCGGTTGCTGTGCTGGGCGTGGCGCGGATCGAGCGCGAGCACCAGCCGATCGAGAAAGCGGCGCCGATTGCCCGCGGTCTCGACAAACAGCCGGTCCATCGCCGGGGTCAGCCACAGCACCGCCAGCCATTCGCCCAGCGACGCCGCGGCGGCGGCGCTGCCGTTGATCCGCACGATGCGCCGCCCCGGGTGCGCGGGCTCGATCCCCGTCCCCAGCGACACCGGCGCCAGGTCGGCGGCGGCCGAAACCTCGGCGAACACGGCAAAACCCCCAGCCGCCCCGTCGCGCACCATCTCGCCCAGCGCCGCCCGGCGCAGCCCGCGGCCGGGCGCGAGCAGCGAAATCGCTTCCAATATATTGGTCTTGCCCGCGCCATTGTCGCCGTGGAGTGCGACCAGTCCCGGCCCCGCCGCCAGCTCGGCACCCGCATGATTGCGAAAATCGGTCAACGAAAGGCGGGTCAGCGTCATCCTATGTGCCGCCTACCGCAGCTACGCCGACCGCGCCAGCCCACACCCGCCCGCACCGCACCTCCTACCGTCATCCCGGCGACGGTCGGCATCCCGCCCTCGCGTCCAAACGCCGCCAAACAACAGCGCATGGTCCAACCAGGAATTTATGCGAAGATTTTTCCGATTAACGGGAACCTTCACCATTGCGGTGTAATTTTTGCGCTGAAATAATCTGTCGCGATGCCAAAAACCCCGCTTAACCGCCAATGAACGAATTTGGCACGGTCCCTGCAACAGTGTCGGCATCCACCGAATGGTTCGGATGGAAGGTTCAAGGAAGGAAAATATCATGGCCCATTTCAACGTCGACTCGTTCAAGAGCTATGCGATTGCCGCTGTTGCTTCGCTGTACTGCTCGATCATGTTCCTCGCCGCCGTCGGCCCCAGCAATCTGATCGCCTGATCAACCGCGGCGCACAATCAACGCCGGCCGTGCGGCCGGGATGGAAAGGAAAGAAATGAAACAGGGTTTTCGCAAGAATCGTCGCGATGGTGTGATCTTCGGCGTCTGCGCCGGGATGGCAGACCAGTTCGGCTTCGACGTCTTGTGGACGCGCGTCGGCTTTGTCGCTTTGACGCTGCTCGGCTTCGGCCTGCCACTGCTGCTGTACCTCGCGGTCGCGATCCTCGCGCCTTAAGGACAGAGCATCAGGGCCGGACGCCTTTCAGGCGCAGTCGCACCGGCCCGCCTATCCCCAAGCAACCAAGGGCTCACCGGCCACCCCGGTGGGCCCTTTTCTATTTGGGGTTGGAATGGCGGCATTCGGCCCACGCACATATTCCATATCATCGATACGGTCGCTAACCTGCGGCCATGGATGCCGCATCCCTGACAAGCTTGATATTGCGCGCTGACCCGATGCGCTGGCACCTGCTGCACCTGGTTCGCCTCCTCGATTTGCCGGATTGCTGGATCGGGGCGGGTTTCGTCAGAAACGCTGTTTGGGACCATCTGCATCGACGGTCCCCCTCGCTCCCAACGGGTGACGTCGATGTCATCTGGCACGATCCGGAGCGAATCGATCCAACCGAGGACCGGAAGCACGAAGCAAGGTTACGGGCAGCGGAGCCTTCCATTACGTGGTCCGTGAAGAATCAGGCGCGAATGCACATCCGCAATGGCCATGCGCCCTATGCTTCGGCAGTCGAGGCGATGCGCTATTGGCCTGAAACCGCAACAGCGGTTGCCGCCAGACGACGAGGACCAGAAGATTGCGAAATAGCCGCCCCGTTGGGCCTCGACGACCTGTTCAATCTGGCCCTCCGTCCCACGCCGCACTTTTCGGGTGAGAAGCGCTTCATCTTCGAAGAGCGGCTGCAAACCAAGGCTTGGGTCGCCCATTGGCCCCGGCTAAGAATCGAAGCCTAGGTCGGCTTCCCCATGACCTCGAAAACGCAAGAAAAAGCCCCGCCGGATCGCTCCAGCGGGGCTCATTTCTGTCAGCCAAAGGCGGAGGTGAAACTTACGCCTCGCCCTCGCCCTCCGGACGCTCTTCGACCATCACGTCATCGGTCGTGAAGTCTTCGCCCTGAACCTTGCCCAAGGGATCGTCGCCCATCGCGGCTTCCGGGCCTTGCGCCAGTTCGGCGGCATGCTCGGCAGCGGCGCTGGCCGGTGCGATCAGGTCGACCTGGCTTGCGGCGCGCATCGATGCGCGCAGCGCGGCATCCTTGCTCGACGCGGTAACGCGGACAC
>CAZCUW010000187.1:0-2190 GCA_964502035.1 uncultured Sphingopyxis sp.
CCATGGGGAGGGGAAGGGGGGGGGCTGACTGGTGCGCTGTTTGGCTTGCGCTTGTCATCGAAACAAGCCCAGATGTGGGGAATGACCGACGCACCCGCAAGCACGGCGCTCGCCGATTCGCCCCATCATCCGCCGCACATGTCGGCTCGCCTCGACGATAATGACCTGCCCTGGCCGCTGCGGCCGTGGATCATGGCGGCGATCTGCGCCGCGGCGGGGCTGGCGTTTCATGCGCTGGTCGATCAGGATTATGGCGACGCGCTCGCCGCGTGGCGCAGCGCGCTGGCGACCTTTGTCGCGGTTGCAGCGGTGGTGTTCGTGCTCGGCGTCGAGCTGCGCCGCTGGCATTGGGCGCTCGGTTTTGCGCTGGGCTGGGGCACGATCCTGGGGCTGATCGCGTGGCAGACGGCGGGGTATAATCTTCAGGGCAATCCGTTCCAATGGCCGTTCTGGTCGGGGCTGCTCGCGGTGCTGGTGGCGACGCCGCTGTTCCAGACGCGGCGCGACGTCGCGCCCGACTGGCGGTTCTGGAAGCTGTGGCAGATGCCATATGCGCGATTGCACAGCCATGCGTGGACCGACGCGGTGATCGGCGCCGCCAGCCTGGCGTTCGTCGGCGTGACCTTTTTGCTGATCGTCCTGATTTCGGAAATGTTCCACCTGATCGGGATCGACCTGATCCGCGACCTGCTGAATGACGAATGGTTCGGGTGGATGCTCGCCGGCGCGGCGTTCGGCGGCGCGGTCGGGTTGCTGCGCGAGCGCGACAGGCTGGTTTCGACCCTGCAGCGGCTGGTGATGATCGTGCTCGCGGTGCTGGCGCCGGTGCTGGCCGCGGCGCTCGTGATCTTTCTGCTGTCGCTCGCGGGCACCGGACTGGCGAAGCTGTGGGCGTCGGGCTTTTCGACCGCGGCGCTGATGCTGGCCGCGGCGGCGTTTGCGGTGCTGCTGGCCAATGCGGTGATCGGCAATGGCGGCGATGACCGCGCCGCCAATCCGCTGCTGCGCTGGGCGGCGCCGGTGCTGGCGGTCGCGGTGCTGCCGCTCGCCGGGATCGCCACTTATTCGATGCATTTGCGCGTGATTCAATATGGCTGGACCCCCGAGCGGATCTGGGGGGTGATCGCGGCGGCGATCGCGCTGGCTTATGGCCTGGCCGGGCTGTGGGCGGTGGTGAAGGGACGGCGCGATTTCGACGATGTGCTGCGCCCGTTGCAGCAAAAGCTGGCGATCGGGGTGGCCTTGCTCGCGCTGTTGCTGGCGCTGCCGATCGTCGATTTCGGGGCGATTTCGACCCGCGACCAGCTGGCGCGGTTGATGTCGGGGACGACGCCGACCGAAAAGTTCGACTGGGCGGCGATGGCCTATGATTTCGGACCCGAAGGCCGCGCCGCGCTGGCGCAACTGGCGCGCTCGCCGCAAAAAAATCGCGCCGATGCGGCGAAGGCGGCGCTGGCGGCGAAGAATCGCTGGGATCTGACCGGGCCGCAGGGGCCGGTGCTGCTCAAGCCCTTTGCCGAGCGGCTGCGCGTCATACCCGCCGACCGCACACTGCCCGCCGAGGCGCTGGAGCGGATCGCCGGCACCTATATGTGCAGCCGCGCCAAGGCGTGCGTCGCGGTGTGGCTGGGCGCCGAGCGGATCGGGGTGCTGGGGCAGAATGAGCCGGGCGAGGCAGTGAATTTCGATTTTGTGTCGCGCAACAAGGACGGGCGCTGGGTGCAGGGCGATATGGGCCGCGAGACCCGGTCGGCGCAGCCGGACGGTGACCTGTCGACGGCGACGGTGACGGTCGAAACGGTCGAGCAGCGGCGGATTTTGGTGAATGGGGTGCCGGAATCGGGGGCATTTGAGTAGATCTGACCCGATATTTCTTTCGTCATTCCCGCGAAAGCGGGAACCCAGTTGCAACGCTGGCTCGCTGGGTTCCCGCTTTCGCGGGAATGACGAAGTTGGTGTAGGCATATCTTGAAGCGCGGCTGGCGGAATGCTAGCGGCGCGGCTTCCCCGCAAAGGCAGGAACCCAATGACAATCGATCAGGCAACGGTCAGAAAAATAGCGTCGCTGGCACGCATCGCGATCAGCGATGCCGAAGCCGCCGCGATGGAAGGCGAATTGAACGGCATTTTGGGCTGGGTCGAGCAACTCGGCGAGGTCGATGTGACCGGGGTCGAGCCGATGACCGCGGT
>CAZCUW010000188.1:0-2134 GCA_964502035.1 uncultured Sphingopyxis sp.
CCCCAGCCCCTTCTCCGCCCCGGCAATCCCCTCACCCGCACAAATCACCCGCCAGCAAATGTCGGCCAGCCCCGGTCCCGCCGCATCCAGCGCGGCGTGAAAGCGCCGGTGGGCGTCGATCCGCGCCAGCGACGCATCCGACGCCCGCGCGCCGCCGCGGCTCTTCGCGGGCGCGGCCGAATCCCAGCGCATCGTCACCCGCGCCGCCAGCCCGGCGCGCTCGTAATCGGCGCGCAGCCGTTCACCTGCCCCCAACTGCACGTGCGTCAGGTGGCCGCGCGCCGCCAGCCAGGCAATCGGACTCTCGGCGATATTGATCGTCACATGCCGCATCGTCTGCGGGCCGGTCTTGCCGGGGTCGATATGATCGTCGGGGTGCAGGCGGGTGGCAAGCTGGCGTGCGATCATTCCAATCTCCTCGGGCAGAAGACAGGCCTTGACACTGGAATATTTTGTAGGAAAGAAGAAACCGATTTGGTTATTTGAAGGTTTTGCGATGATCAACAGCATCCGCTCGGTACGCCGCGCCAAGGGCCTGACGCTCGAAGAGGTCGGTGCGCGCTGCGATCCGCCGACCACCGCGCAGACGATCGGCCGCCTCGAAACCGGCACGCGCACCCTCTCGCTCGGCTGGATGAACCGCATCGCCGCGGCGCTCGGGGTCGATGCCGCCGAGCTGGTCCAGCTGCCGCAGGATACCCAGCTGACGATCACCGCGCACCTCGGCGCCGATGGCGCGCAGGCGCCGACGCGGGTCGAACAGGCGCTCACCGCGCGCCCGGGTGAGGACATGGTCGCAGTGCGCGTCACCTCGTCGATCGGCGATTACCGCGCGGGCGACGAAATCTGGTGCCGCCGCATCGCGGGCGACTGGACCGGCGCACTCAACCGCGACCTGCTCGTCCCGCGCCCCGCCGGACGCTTCTTTTTCGCGCGCCTGCTCAACGTCGATGGCGAGAAACTGCATCTGCTGCCGCTCGGCGCCGGGGGCCGGCAACAGATCGTCAGCAACCCGCCATGGGCGGCGGTCGCCGTCAGATTGATCCGCAGCCTGTGATCCCAAAGCTCGTCATTGCGAGCGTAGCGAAGCAATCCAGGGCAGCGGTGGGCCGCTCTGGATTGCTTCGCTACGCTCGCAATGACGATACGAAGGGGACAATGACATGACTCCCCTCCGCATCCTGTCGATCGCGACGCTGTTCCCCGACGCGGCGCGGCCCAACTTCGGGCTGTTTGTTGAAAAGAGCCTGCGCGCGCTCGCCGCGCAGCCGGGGGTCGAGCTCACCATCGTCGCGCCGGTCGGTCTGCCGCCCTTCCCGCTGTCGCTCCACCCACGTTATAGCAAGCTCCGCGACCTGCCGCGGACCGAAAGCTGGCACGGCCTCACCGTCCACCGCCCGCGCTTCGCACTGATCCCGCGCCTCGGCGCGCGCCTCAACCCGGCGATGGTCGCGCGCGCCGTCCTGTCGGCGGTGCCCGGCCAGGCGTTCGACGTCGTCGATGCGCAATTTTTCTACCCCGACGGCCCCGCCGCGATGCGCGTCGCCGCCGCGCTCGGCCTCCCCTTTTCGGTCAAGGCACGCGGCGCCGACATCAGCCATTTCGGCGATGATCCCGCGACCGCGCCGCAGCTGATCGAGGCGGCCGACAAGGCTGCGGGCCTGCTCGCCGTGTCGGACGCGATGCGCCGCGACATGGCCGCGATCGGCATCGATCCTGCCAAGATCGCGGTCCATTACACGGGCATCGATACCGCCCGCTTTGCGCCCGGCGACCGCGCCGCCGCGCGCGCCGCGCTGGGTATCGGCGACGCCCCGATGATCCTGACCGTTGGCGCGCTCATCCCGCGCAAAGGGCAGGATCTCGTGATCGAAGCGCTACCCACGCTGCCCGGCGTCGATTACCGGCTGGCGGGCGCGGGCGAAGCCGAAGCCCGCTATCGCGCGCTGGCGCAGCGACTCGGCGTCGCCGACCGCGTCCATGTCATGGGACCGGTCGCCAATGCCGACCTGCCTTTGCTCTATCGCGCCGCCGACGCCGTCGTCATGCCGTCGGTCAGCGAAGGTCTGGCCAATGCGTGGGTCGAGGCGATCGCCTGCGGCACCCCGATCGTCATCAGCGATGCCGGCGGCGC
>CAZCUW010000189.1:0-2014 GCA_964502035.1 uncultured Sphingopyxis sp.
AGTCCAACTCGCATCCATCAGGATATGGTTGCGCCATAACGAGTCGGTGACCTAGATCAGGCTCAACAGATCGTTCGTGGCCCGATCCGCGCCGTCTTGCTCATCCTCCTCCCCCTCGAACTTGCTGAGCGTCAGCCCCAGCAAGCGGATTCCCTGTTCGGTCGGCAGCAGCGGTGCCAGTATCGCTTCGCCCGCCGCCAGCAGCGATGCGCCGTCGAGGATCGGCGCCGCCACCGATTTCGCGCGCGTGATCGTTTTGAAATCGGCGTAGCGCAGCTTCAGCGTCACCGTCCGTCCGCGGGCACCTTTCTTGGCGGCGCGATCCCACGCCACGGTGCAGACATGCGCCAGCGCCTCGCGGACTTCGGTGTCGGTGGTGAGGTCGTTGAAAAAGGTGCGCTCGCCGCCCAGCGATTTCAGCGGCCGGTTCGACTTGACCCGCCGATGGTCGATGCCGCGCGCCAGGTTGTAGAGCCATTCGGCGCTGTTGCCGAAATGGGTCGTCAGCCAGACGGGGTCTTGGCCCGCCAGATCGGCGCCCGAAAACACCCCGAGCCCCTCCATCTTCGCCGCGGTCACCGGGCCGATGCCGTGAAAGCGGCGGATCGACAATGTCTGGACAAAATCGGCGCCCCTGCCCGGCGGGATGATGGTCAGCCCGTCGGGCTTGTTCTGGTCCGACGCCAGTTTGGCGATGAACTTGTTGTAAGACACCCCGGCGGAGGCGGTGAGGCCGGTTTCGTCGCGGATGCGGCGGCGGATCAGCTTCGCGGTCGCGGTCGCGCTGCCCAGCCCGGCCTTGTCGGCGCTGACGTCCAGATAGGCTTCATCGAGCGACAGCGGTTCGACCTCGTCGGCATAGTCATCGAAAATGGCGCGGATCTGATGCGACACCTCGCGATAGGCGTCGAAGCGCGGCGGCACGAAGATCAGGTCGGGGCATTGGCGCTTGGCGGTGATGCTGGGCATCGCCGAGCGGACGCCGAACTTGCGCGCTTCGTAACTGGCGGCGGCGACCACCCCGCGCCGCGACGACCCGCCGACCGCGACCGGCTTGCCGCGCAGCGCCGGGTCGTCGCGCTGTTCGACCGACGCGTAAAAGGCATCCATATCGACATGGATGATCTTGCGGACCGCGGCGTCGGTTGGCGCGTCAGGGGCGGGTTCTGCGGCTTCTTCCACCACTACGATATAGCATGTTGCCACGATGTTCTCAACGACGCCGTTGACGCCGCACTTGACGAAGATGGGGCAAGATGGCAATCGCCGCCGACCTTGGTGAGCGGGTATAGCATAGTGGTAATGCTCTAGCCTTCCAAGCTAGCTAGGCGGGTTCGATTCCCGCTACCCGCTCCAGGTCTTTCCCAATCTTATACCGCCGGTTCGATGCCCAGCAGTTCGACCGTGAACAACAAGGTCGCGGCGCCCGGGATCGGGCCTTTGCCGTCGGCGCCATAAGCCAGCTGGTAGGGGATCGCGAGTTCGACCTTGTCGCCGACGCCCATCAGCGCGACGCCTTCCTGCCAGCCCTTGATGACGCGATTGAGCGGAAAGCTGGTCGGTTCGCCGCGCTTGATCGAGCTGTCGAATTCCTGACCATCGGCGAGGGTGCCGACATAATGGACGGTGACCATGTCGGTCGGACCGGGCCGCGCCCCGTTGCCGTCGCCGGCGATGCGGCGCCAGCGCAGGCCGCTGGCCGTGACGTGCCAGCCATCGGCGCCATGGCGCTGGGCGAGCGCCGCCATCTGGCGGTTCAGCCACGCGGTTCCCTGCGTGGGTTCGGCGGCGATGGTGGCGGGGGACAGAAGACCGAGGCCGAGCGTCGCCAGCAGCAGTCGGTGGGGTAGCGATACGCGCATGGTCACTCCTGTTATGATCGCTGTTCATAAACGCACCCGCGCCCGATTGCGCAATCCTTATCATGCGCCAACGTCGCTTTTGCGCGCGCGCCGCGGTGCTGCGACGCCCTCCGCCGACCTGTCCGATAAACGCGACGAACGCCGCGGCGCGC
>CAZCUW010000190.1:0-1952 GCA_964502035.1 uncultured Sphingopyxis sp.
CGGTCATTTCCAGCTCGCCCAGGCTGTTGTGCCCGACACCCTCGCCCGCGGGCGACACCGCCAGCATCTCCTCGCGCAGCTTGTCCTGCCATTCGGGATGTTTCGCGAGCATCCACACCATCGACGTAATCGAGCTGGTGATCGTGTCGTGCGCCGCCATCATCAGGAAATTCATATGGTCGACGATCGCCTCGGCGCTCAGATAGTCGCCATTGTCATCGCGGGCGCGGCAGATCTGGCTGAAAATATCCTCGCCCGTCCCCTCGCGGCGTTCGGGCACCATGCGGCCGAAATAATCGACCAGATAGGCGCGGCCCTTGGCGCCGCGGCCCATCGCGGTGAACGGCATCGGCACCCGGACGACGCCGATCGACGCCTGCACCATATCGACAAAGGCCTTGTTCACCTTGTCGGCCTCGGGTCCGAAGGGGATGCCCAAAAAGCTGGTCGCGGCCAGATCGAGCGTCAGTTTCTTGATCGCTGCATAAAATTGGAACGTCTTGCCGCTCCACGACGCGACGCGATCCTTGATCCCGTCGTTCAGCGCCTCGGCATAATGGCGCATCGGTTCGGGCTTGAACGCAATCGACAGCACCTTGCGGTCGGCGCGATGCTTTTCAAAATCCATCAGCATCAGCCCGCGCGGGAACAGCAGGTTGAGCACCGGTCCCCAGCCCTGTTCGGACGAAAAAATCTTCTCGCGGTCGAACATCACCAGTTCGTTCGCTTCGGGACCGTGCAGCGCGACGCTGCGCCCGCCAAAGCTGTTGTTGCGATAAACGCGCCCATAGGTGGCCACCATCCGGGTGGTGAAACTGCGATAGTCGCCAAGCTGTTCGAGGGTGTTGCCGATCACCGGCAGACCGTCCTCACCCGGAATATGGTCGAGCACATGATCGGGATTGCGCGGCAGCCAATGCTGCGTCTCGGGGCCGAAACGGGCCTCGGGCCATTTGATATTGGTGGGCGCATTCATCGGGTCACATCCTCGTTCCTGCTGTTTCACCGCCTTGCGTAACGCACTACTGACAGTGATGCAAGTAACGCCTTGGAGCATGTGGGACACCATTCACCGCAAATTCAACTCGACTGGGGCAGCCTCGCGCTCAAGATGACCGCTCTATCCGGACGCGGCTTTTTAAGGAACGGCTCGATGCCCATCAGGTTCAGGCGCCCTCTGTCCATCGCGCTCGGTGCGGTCGCAACGACCACGCTCGGCGGCTGCTATTATGGCGATGTTTATGGCGCGAGCTATGCCTCGGGTAGCGACTGCGCGGCGCGCTATGGCAACGCCTATTATGATTATGACGGCTATGCCTATGACGACGGCTATGGCTATGACTGCTATGATGCGTCGGATTACGGCGGCGGGTTCGTCAACATCGGCTTTGGCGGCGGCTGGTATGACGATTATTATTACCCCGGCTATGGCATGTGGATGTTCGACAATTATCGGAACCGCTACCCGCTGCGCGATCGCTACCTGAATTATTGGGGCGGCCGCCGCGCCTGGTGGAAACATCATGGCGGGCGCGGCGATGGCCAGCCGGGCCGCCCCGGCGGCTGGCACCGCGGCGATGGCGACGGGCGTCCTGGCGACGGACGTCCGGGCCGCCCCGGTGGCTGGAACCGCGGTGATGGCAATGATGGTGGCCCGCGCGGCACCCGTCCGGGGCGCGGGCCGGGCGACGGCAATGGCCGCCCGCCGCCGGGCAGCGGCAACCCAGGGCGTCCCGACTGGAACAGCGGTCGCCCGCGTCCCGATCCGCAAAATGGCGTCGGTCGTCCGCGCCCGATCCGCAACCTGCCCGCGACCGAGCCGGGCGAGATGTTTTCGACCCCGCGCTCTGGTGCGGACACTGGCGCGAACATCCGCCGCCCCCCGCGCGCTGATCGGCGGGGTCGCGGACATGGGCGAGATGCGGGCGCTGAAAAGCATCGGCGTGCGGACC
>CAZCUW010000191.1:0-1845 GCA_964502035.1 uncultured Sphingopyxis sp.
CGAAACGCTCGTCGATTCCCAAGGACATTCCGGCTGAGGATTTCGATTTGGACTATGCGCTGCGGCTGCTCAGCCTGCCGCGCGAGGTCGGGACGCACCCCGAAAGCGGCAAGGTCATCATGGCGGGGCTGGGGCGTTACGGCCCCTATCTGCTCCACGACGGCAAATATGCGAAGCTGACCGGCACCGCCGAAATCTTTGACATCGGCATGAACGCCGCGGTGGTACGGATCGCCGAGGCGGCGGCGGGCGGCGGGCGCGGGCGGACGAAGGCCGAACCGCTCAATACATTCGGTCCGCATCCGACCAGCGGCGGCGAGATGAAGCTGATGGAGGGGCGTTTTGGTCCCTATGTCACCGACGGCACGACCAATGCCACGCTGCCCAAGTCGATGGAGCCCGCCGCCTTGACGCTGGAGGAAGCGATTGCGCTGATCGACGCCCGCGCCGCGAAGGGACCGGCGAAAGGGAAGAAGAAGGCGGCGCCGAAAAAGGCTGCGGCGAAGAAGCCGGCGGCAAAGAAGAAGGCTCCGGCGAAGAAGGCGGCGGCGACGGAATAAAGCCCCCATCTGTCGTCATCCCGGCGAAAGCCGTGATCTCGCCGTAGGGTCAGACACCAACGGCGAAATCACGGTTTTCGCCGGGATGACGCACTCGATTGAACGTGATAGCGTGGCGCATCCGGGGAGATCGTCCATGCGCCATCTGCTTGCCGCCGTCCTGTTCACTATCCTGTCGGTCTTCGCGCTGCCCGCCGCGGCGCAGCAGGCGGGCCGCCTGATCGCCGCCGAACCGATCGTCGATACGCCCGCCGGGGTGCAGGCATGGCGCGTCCGCTATTGGACCACGAACCAATATGGGCAGCCATTTCAGGTCACCGGCATCGTCGCCGCGCCGCGCGAGGCAGTCCCGCCGCGCCCGCGCCGCGTCATCGCCTGGACCCACGGGGCGTGGGGCGTCGCCGAAAAATGCGCCCCGTCGCTCAGCCCGAATTTTTTCGATGTCACCGCGGGGATCGATGCGGTGCGCAGCGGTTATGTCGTGGTCGCGCCCGATTATATCGGCCTCGCCAACCCGACGATGCACCCGATATTGGTTGGACCCGACACCGCCAATTCGGTGCTCGACGCGGTGCGCGCGGCGCGCGAGATTCCCGGCGCCGCGGCGGGCAGCAATTTTGCCGTCTGGGGCGAATCGCAGGGTGGCCATGCGGCGCTGTGGACCGCGATGTCGGCGCGCACCTACGCCCCCGACCTCAACCTCGTCGCGACCGCCGCCGCGGCGCCGCCGACCGACCTTGCCGCCAATTTGCGCGACGGCAGCGACAAAAATGCGCGCGCGCTGCTCTTGTCCTTCACGCTGCACAGCTGGTCAACGCTCTATGGTTTCTCGATGGATGGCATCACCAACCGCGCCAATCAGGGGATCATCCACCGGCTCGCCGAAAACAACTGCATCAGCCTGGAGAAAAAGCCGAAGTTCGGGATGATCCTGGGCGTCCTTACCATCGCGCGCGCGACGAAGAACAAGGATATCGCCCGGATTGAGCCGTGGGGCAGCTTCGCCCGCGCCAACAGCGTCGATGCGGCGCGCGTGCCGGGACCGCTGCTGATCGCGCAAAGCAGCAAGGACACGATCATCGCCCCCGCCGTCACGCGCAAATTCGCCAAAGCCGTCTGCCGCCGCGGCACCGCGCTGCGCTGGATCGAGATGACGGGCGGGCATGTCGACGCGGCACGCGACAGCGCGCAGGAAACGATCGGCTGGATCGGCGCGCGGTTCGACGGCAACCCGCCGCCGAACGATTGCCGACGGATTTAGAGATCCGTCATTGCGAGCGAAGCG
>CAZCUW010000192.1:0-1812 GCA_964502035.1 uncultured Sphingopyxis sp.
TCGGCGGGCAGGTCGAAGGTGCGGCCGGGATCGACCTCGGGGCTGCGGCGGCCGCTGGCGTCGGGCGCGCCGAGGCGCATACCCGCGACCGCGACCTCTTTGACATGCTTGTCGGCGGTGAAGCTGTCGGGGGCCGACAGCCAGACGAATTCGACGCCTTCTTCCTCGGCGTTCGACACTTCGCGCAGCGACCCCGGCATATTCTCGCGGTCGCGGCGATACAGACATTTGACCGACTTTGCGCCCTGGCGCACCGCGGTGCGGACGCAGTCCATCGCGGTGTCGCCGCCGCCGATGACGACGACGTGCTTGCCCGCGGCGTTCAGTCGGCCGTCGTCAAAGGCCGGAACCGCATCGCCAAAGCCCTTGCGGTTCGACGCCACCAGATAGTCGAGCGCGGCGATGACGCCCTCGGCTTCGTTGCCGGGAACATTGATCTCGCGCGCCTTGTACACGCCGGTAGCGATCAGCAGCGCGTCATGCTTTTGGCGCAGCGCGTCGAGCGTCGCGTCGCCGCCGACCTCGAACCCCAGATGGAAATGGATGCCGCCCTCGGCCAGCCGGTCGATGCGCCGCGTCACGACCTCCTTCTCCAGCTTGAAGCCGGGGATGCCATAGGTGAGCAGCCCGCCAGCGCGGTCGTGGCGGTCGTACACATGGACTTCGTGCCCCGCGACGCGCAGATATTCGGCGGCGGTCAAGCCGGCGGGGCCGGCGCCGATGATGCCAACCGACTGGCCGGTCGCGGCGCCGGGGTGCAGCGGCTCGACCCAACCCTCGGCCCAGGCGGTGTCGGTGATATATTTCTCGACGCTGCCGATCGTCACCGCGCCATGCCCTGAAAATTCGATGACGCAATTGCCCTCGCACAGGCGATCCTGCGGGCAGATACGGCCGCAGATCTCGGGCATCGTCGAGGTCGCGTTGCTCAGCTCATAGGCTTCGCGCAGCCGCCCTTCGGCGGTCAGGCGCAGCCAGTCGGGGATATGATTGTGCAGCGGGCAATGCACCGAGCAATAAGGGACGCCGCATTGCGAGCAGCGCGCCGCCTGTTCGTCGGCGTCGGGCGCGGCGTAGCGCTCGGCGATTTCGCGGAAATCCTGCGCGCGGTCGTCGGCGGACCTTTTGTCCGGATAATGTTGTTCGCGCTCCACAAACCGGAGCATGCGATCGGCAGCCATGCAATTTCCCCTTCGATGCGGGGCAAATGCATGGGCGGACCGGCTCTGTCACGGCCGAAGTTGCGTTTAGGGAATGTTTGCTGTCCTAAAATTGCACTCAATGCAGTGATGTGCCAGGTCGAGCGCAATTATCTTTCAAAGTTAATACCGTATCGGTCCTATCTGAGAGCGAGCCAGATCAGCGCGACGGTGCCAAGGATGATTCGGTACCACGCAAAGGGCGCGAACCCAAAGCGACCGACGATCGCAACCAATGCTTTGACCACCGCCAGCGCGACGACAAAAGCGACGCCCAACCCGATCGCGATCGCCGTCAGGTCGTCGATCACCAATATGTCGCGGTCTTTCCACAGCGAATAAGCGGTGGCGCCCATCATCGTCGGGACGGCGAGGAAGAAGCTGAACTCGGCGGCGGTCTTGCGCTCGACCCCCATCAGCAGCGCCCCCATGATCGTCGCGCCCGACCGGCTGACCCCCGGGATCATCGCGATGCACTGGACAACGCCGATGATGATCGCGGTCCGAAGCGGCATCGCTTCGACGCTTTCGACCTTCACCACCTTGACCATGCGCTCGATCGCCAGGATGACGACGCCGCCGACGATCAGCGCCACCGCGACCGTCGTCGGCG
>CAZCUW010000193.1:0-1664 GCA_964502035.1 uncultured Sphingopyxis sp.
TGAATCACCAACCCAAACACAGCGCAATATGTTTAATGGGTCCTGAGCCTAGTCGTAGTGGGGTGGGGATTCGCAACCTTGCGCAAGGCCGCTGGCCCCCACCCGCTGCGACTAACGAACAAGTTCGTAAGTCTCGCTGCCCTCCCCTGAAGGGGAGGGCGTGATTTCGCCCGTCCGCTCCCCACCCCAAAGCAGTCATTGCGAGGTCGGATCTAAACCCTCTCACCCGGAAAAAACCGCGCGACGACCTCGCTCGCCAGCCGCGCCGGGCGCAAGGTTTCGGCGTCGATACAGCACCAGCTCGACTTCACCTCGGCCAGCACATCTTCGCCGCGCTTGATGATCGTTTCGTAAAAGGCGCGCGCCCCCTGCACCTTTTCCAGGATGACGGTCGCGATGACCTGATCGTCGAGAAAGGCGGGGCGGCGATAGGTGATCTCGTGCTTCAACGCGACCCACAGATGCGCCGCAACCGCGTCGGGCGGCGCGATGTGGCGCCAGTGCGACAGCACCGCATCCTGCACCCAGCTCAGATAATGGGCGTTGTTGACGTGCCCCATGAAATCGATGTGGTCGGAACCAACGGCGATCGGGTGGTCGTGCGGGAGCGAGGCTGCGGTCATATCGTTGACACTAATGTCAATAAATTGTGACGGAAAGATGAATTATCGATTGTGTTAAGGCGGCACCGGCCCGCTCCCCCACCCGGCCTCCCTAGGTTACTATCGTTGGGGAGGCCGGGTGGGGGAGCGGGCCGGTGCCGCTTATCGATCATCCGCGCCCGCGATAGGGCGCGACGCCCTGATCGGGCAGCCACAGCCCGGCGGGCGGCGGACCCGATTGCCAGAACACGTCGATCGGGATGCCGCCGCGCGGATACCAGTAACCGCCGATGCGCAGCCATAAAGGCTGCATCTCGTCGAACAGGCGGCGGCCGATGCCGACGGTGCAATCCTCGTGGAACCCCGCATGGTTGCGGAACGACCCCAGGAACAGCTTCAGGCTCTTTGATTCGACGATCGTTTTGCCGGGCGCATAATCGATCACCAGATGCGCGAAATCGGGCTGGCCGGTGACCGGACAGAGCGAGGTGAATTCGGGCGCGGCAAAGCGCACGAGGTACAGCTCGCCAACGCGCGGATTGGCGACATAGTCGAGGATCGCCGCCTCGGGCGCGGCAGGAAGGTCGCTCGATTGGCCAAGATGTTTCGGCGCGAGCGGCGGATGGCTGGAATCACTCATGGAAACCGTCTAGGGCGCAGCGCGGCGCTTGTCACCGATCGGATGTCATCGATCGGATGGGGAAACGGCCGAGTTCAGCGCCAATTCAGCGGCGCCGACCAAAATGCAATATTCGGGATCGCGGAACGATAATGACGGACAGGAAGATGGGGCAGGCAAGCAGGGCGGCGGCGTGGCCGCTGGTTGCGCTGATGCTCTCTTTGGCAGGCGCGGGGCCTGCGCTCGCCCAGGATACGAGCACCCCGACCCCGGCGCCAACCCCGGCTCCTTCATCGATTTTCCGCTTGCCGCCTGCCGATGACGGGCGCGCGCCCGGCGTTCAGGGACCGTCGGACAACGGATTGCCGCCCGTCGCGCCGGGCGAACGCCGCGGCGCGGCGGGAGACGGCGTCGAGCCCGTCGCCGGCTGCGTCGGGGTCACC
>CAZCUW010000194.1:0-1650 GCA_964502035.1 uncultured Sphingopyxis sp.
TTGAATCACCAACCCAAACACAGCGCAATATGTTTAATGGGTCCTGAGCCTAGGCTACTATCGTTGGGGAGGTCGGGTGGGGGAGCGGGCCGGTGCCGCGCCAGTTTCAGCCGCGCTGAAACTGCATCAACAGCGGCCACAGCGGCACCGCCGCGAAAGCGGCGGTGCAGGCAAAGACACCGAAGGGGACCGGCCGCTGGCCGAGCGGCTGGTCCCCTTTTCGCCCGGCAATAAGCGCCCAGACGATGCCGCCAAGGCTGGCGAGCAACAGCATCAGCGGCAGCGCCTGCCAGCCGAGCCAACACCCGATCGCCGCGACCAGCTTGGGATCGCCGCCCCCCATGCCGTCGCCGCCGCGCGCGCGCCGATAGGCCCAGGCGATCAGCGCCAGCGCCGCCCCTCCAGCGAGCGCGCCGATCCAGCGATCGAGCAGCGGCGTCCCGAGCAGCGGACCCGCGAGCAGCAGGCCGGCCACCGCCAGCACCGCGCTCAACCGGTCGGGAAGCCAGAAATGCCGCGCATCGAGCAACGCGAGCGGCAGCAACAGCCAGCCGAACAGCGCCCACAGCCATCCCTGTGTCCCCGGCATCGCCGCAAGAGCGAGGCCGCCGATCAGCGCGGCGCCGAGTTCGACAATGCTATGGAAACGGTCAATCGGCGCACCGCAGCGGCGACAGCGACCCCGCAGCCAGAGCGCCGACACCAGCGGAACAAGGTCCAACGGCCTCAGCGGCTGCTGACAGCCGTCGCATTGCGAGCGCCCGAGCACCGAGCGATCCGCGGGCCAGCGCAGCACCAAAGTCGCGATAAAGCTGCCGAGGATCAGGCCGATCAGCGCGGCAAAGGCGACGCCCATGCCAAAGGGCAAGGCATCGAGGATCGTCACGTCAGAAGCGGCCCGTGGTCGCCAGCACGAAACCGCCTGAACCGGCGCGGAATCCCAGCGCCGCGAGCGCCGCCGCCATCGCCGGATCGCGATCGACATTGATCGCGAATTGCGCGCGATACGCGCCGCTGCCGTCGAACGACAGGGTCAGCCGCTCCATCCCCGACTGGCTGGCCAGCACCGCCTGCGCCCGTCCGTTCGTGCACCGCAGCGGCCCCGACAGGCCGCGCGACAGGTCGAGCCCGGCGATCGGCGCGGTCACCGCCAACTGGATGCGCCCGCTCGCGCTGGCGCATTTCCCGGCCGCATCGAACCGCAGCGTCGCGCCTTCAAAACGGATCGTATCGACGGGGATCATCCCCAGCCCGCCCGCCAGCGCGGTCGTGCCGTTGACCTCGGATACTCCGCGCGGGTTGCTGCCGTGCAGCCGCCCCGCCAGCGCGCTGAGCCGCTCGTCGGTGCGCGAAAAGGCAAGTTCGGTATCGCCGCCGAGCAGCGCCAGCGGCGACAGGCTGGCGCGCACCGTGCCCAGCGGCAGTGCCCCCAGCCTTGCCTCGACCAGCTCGCCCGACCACACCGACCCGCGCACCTCGCGCGCCGTCACCCCGGCATCGGTCGCCCCCGACCACGCCAGCGCCAGCCGCATCGGAAAGGTCGCGATAATCAGGATCAGCGCCAGCACCAGCGCCGCAATCCCCCAACGCCTGCGCGCGCTCATTGGCCGCCCTTCCGCAGTTCGGCGGTCAGCCCGACGGTGCCGTCGG
>CAZCUW010000195.1:0-1511 GCA_964502035.1 uncultured Sphingopyxis sp.
TCGCCGCCGCGGCGGCGAGCGCGAGCAGATTGATCTTGGCGGTGTAGAAAAGCGCGATGATCGCGACTGCGCCCATGTCGTCGACGATCGCCACGGTGACCAGAAACAATTTGAGCGAGATCGGCGCGCGCTTGCCCAGCAACGCCAGCACCCCCATCGCAAAGGCGATGTCGGTGGCGGCCGGGATCGCCCAGCCTTGCGCCAGCCCCGGGGTCGAACCGGCAAACAGCAGATAAAGCGCCGCGGGGACCGCCATCCCCGCCGCGGCGGCGATGAACGGCAACCGCCGCCGGTCCCAGCTTGCCAGCCGCCCATCGACGAACTCGCGCTTGATCTCGAGCCCGACGAGCAGGAAAAACACCGCCATCAACCCGTCGTTGATCCACAGATGAACCGTCATCGGCCCCAGCTTGTCGGTCAGCACCGGGCCGGTCACCGCATGGATCGCGTCCTGATAGACGGTGCCGAGCGACGAGTTGGCGACAATCATCGCCAAAATGGCGGCGAAAATGAGCAGCATGCCGCCGGCGCTCTCGCTCGCGAGAAAATCCCGCAAAACCGAACGAGGCGGATGACCGGTGCGCATGCGCTGATTGTCTCCATGGTCTGGCGGGGCGTCGGGGCCTCCCTAACGGCATGGGCGCGGCTTTACAAATCCATGCCGCGCGATAGCAATGGCGGTGTGGGTGGCGCGCTGCCACGGTGGCACAAGGCTGGTGGGTGGAGCTATCGACCGCATGGCTGGAATGGCTGGTACTTGGGGCTGGCCATGAACTGATGCTGTTTGCATCGGTGGGCATCCTGCTGATCGGGCTCGACGATCTGTTTTTCGATGCGCTGTGGCTGGGCACGCGCCCCGAACGTCGGCGTAGTCCCGGCGATACGCCGCCGCTGGCCGGGACGCTGGCGATCTTTGTGCCGGCGTGGGACGAGGCGCGGGTGCTGCCCGCGATGATCGAACGGACCCTCGCGGCCTGGGATGGCGAGGATTTCCGGCTGTATGTCGGCTGTTATCCGAATGATGCCGCGACGCTGTTTGCGATATCGCCGCTGATCGTGCGCGACGAGCGGCTGCGGCTGGTGATCAGCGCCGCCGCCGGACCGACCACCAAGGGCGACAATCTCAACCGGCTGTGGGCGGCGCTGGGCGAGGATGAGCGGGCGGAGGGCCTGCGCTTTGCCGCGGTCGTTCTGCACGATGCCGAGGATCATGTGCATCCCGGCGAACTTGCCCTCTATCGCCGCTATCTGGGCGATCACGCGATGGTGCAGATTCCGGTCGCGCCGGTGGTCCGGAACGGGTCGCGCTGGATCGGCGGTCATTATGGTGATGAATTTGCCGAGGCGCATGGCAAGGAACTGGTCGTGCGCTCGCGCCTGGGCCTGCCCTTGCCGTCGGCGGGGGTCGGCTGCGCGTTGACGCGCAGCGCGCTGGCGTTGCTCGCGATCGAGCGCGGCGGCGATCCGTTTCGCCGCGACAGCCTGACCGAAGATTATGAAATCGGCATGGT